>NZ_CP022413.2:1360000-1960000 GCF_002222595.2 Blautia hansenii DSM 20583 | reverse complement strand
GGAATCCTGTTTGTCTGCTTCCCTGTCACAGCCATTGCCGCAGTCCTGTCCCGCAGCCCCATGACGGTCAAGCGTTCTTTGAATGAACTGGAAACCGCCGGACTTATCATGCGGGTGCGTCAGGGCGTTGGAGAACCAAACAGGATTTATGTGCTGATACCGGGAAAGGAGGACGCTGCCCTTGCCTGATACCTCAAAGCTGGAAAGGCTCAACCGGGAGATGGAGAAAAGCGAAAAGAAACTGCGGAAAGCCATCAATGATGAAAAGGCATTGCAGCACCAGTTAAAGCAGCTTACCCGAAAGGAACGGACGCACCGGCTCTGTACCCGTGGCGGTATGCTGGAAAGTTTTCTGCAAGAGCCGGAACGCCTGACAGATGATGATGTCATGATGTTGTTGAAACTCATTTTTCACAGGCAGGACACGCAGGAACTATTGAAAAAACTGCTGGAACGGGAGAAGCCGGAAACCCCTTAGTTTACTAAGGGCGCAATTATACACCACCCAGAGGTTGGTGCATTGCGTTCTCCGAAGGCTCCTCGCCGGAGGGCTGTGATTTTCCGCAGTCATGGTCTGCTTCAAATCAAACAGGAGACGCTACGCTTCCCCTGCGCTGGCTGCCGCCAGCTACCCTTTTGTGGACCTGCCCTCTGGGGACACCTTGCGCTGCAAGCTGTTCCCAGCCGACAAGTAAAATATGGCTTGACTTAAAATTTTTATTCAGTTACCCTTAGATAAGAGTTACCGGTAGCTCTTTACCTAATCAATAAGGAGCGTGTAAAAATGTATCATGCACATTTTAGGGGAACACACTACGAAGCTGGTTTTCGGTGGGGTTCCTTACTGTTAAAACACAAAAATATAATTTTGGAGAACATACCATTTGAAATCACACAGGAGCGGATTGACTATGCTTTGTCCTGCCTTCCGATTTATGAAAAGTATTACCATGAGATTATGGAAGAAATTCAAGGTCTGGCAGATGGACAACAATGTGATGTCCGTATTCTGCAAGCTGTATTATTTAGTATGTACTCTATGCCGCCATCTTGTAATTGCTCTTGTTTTGCTTTTACAACGGAGCATGAAATTCTTCTGGGACGAAACAGTGATTTTCTGACAGAAATCGAAAGACTAAATCAGAATGTAGTTTATAAATTGACAGATGGAGTTTATTCTTTCACAGGAAATACAACTGCTTTTGTTGAGATTGAAGATGGCGTTAATGAACATGGTTTAGCGGTTGGTCTAACATCCGTCTATCCTAACCAATGCAAACCGGGATTTAACGCAGGTATGATTGTCAGATACCTGCTGGAGAAATGTAAAAATGTATCGGAAGCTGTCTCCTGTTTATATCAACTACCGATTGCTTCAGCGCAAACTTTAACCTTAGCTGATGCAATGGGGACGATAACAGTTATAGAATGTAATGCGGAACAGATAAAAGTAGAAAAGACATTGAATAACAATCTTTCTTTTGTCTGCGCAACAAACACTTTCCATTTTCCAGAAATGATAGGCTATAACAACGATAAAATTGATAATTGGTTTGCAGAAGAACGGTATCAAACATTGTATTCAGCTTTTATCAGAAAAAATGGAGGTTTCAATCTTCCATTTGCAGAAAAATTGTTGTCTGGGGATTATGGTTTTCTCTGCCAGTATGACAGAAGTACTGGTAAAGATACTGTCTGGTCAGTCATCTATGATATGAAACGACACAAAATTTATCGAAGCGAAGGGAATCCCGGACGACACAAATTCAAAGAAGATACTCGTTTTCAGTTTTGATTTTTCAAGCTGATATATTACTACAACTAAATACTCGCCGCCCACACAGCGGCACATTAAGCAGGAAATCTGAAAAAGATCTCCTGCTTTTTTTCTGCACAAAATGAAGTGGTAAAACGCCACCCCATCCACCAATTACCGAAAGGAGGGACACGAAATGCCCTGTCCACACAACGAAATCACGATTGTGCAGCGCAGCCAGCGACAGTCTGCGGTTGCCGCCGCTGCTTACCAGAGTGGCGAAAAGCTGTTCTGTGAATACGACCAGCAAGTGAAGCACTACTCGGAAAAGCGTGGTATCGTCCACAATGAAATCCTGCTCCCGGCAAATGCTCCGCCGGAGTATGCAGACCGCAATACCTTATGGAACGCCGCCGAAGCGGTGGAGAAGCAATGGAACTCCCAGCTTGCAAGGCGGTGGGTGCTTACCATCCCCAGAGAGATACCGCCTGACCAGTACGCTGTCCTTGTCCGGGAGTTTTGTGAACAGCAGTTTGTTTCCAAAGGCATGATCGTTGACTTTGCCATCCACGACCCCCATCCGCCGGGACACAATCCCCACGCCCATGTCATGCTCACTATGAGGGCAATGGACGAACATGGAAAATGGCTTCCCAAGAGCCGCAAGGTTTATGACCTTGACGAAAACGGGGAACGGATAAAACTTCCGTCCGGCAGATGGAAAAGCCACAAGGAGGATACGGTGGATTGGAACGACCAGAAGTATTGCGAAATCTGGCGGCATGAATGGGAGGTCATCCAGAACCGCTATCTGGAAGCCAATGACCGCCCAGAGCGTGTGGACTTGCGTTCTTATGCCAGACAGGGGCTTGATATTATCCCTACTGTCCATGAGGGAGCTGCTGTCCGGCAGATGGAAAAGCGGGGTATCCAGACGAACATCGGCAACCTGAACCGGGAAATCAGAGCTGCCAACAATCTGATGAAGTCCATCCGACAGCTTATCCAAAACCTCAAAGGCTGGATTACCGAGCTGGGAGAAAAACGAAAAGAACTGCTTGCACAAAAGGCGGCGGAGGAAGCGACACTTCTTCCCAATCTGCTGATGAAGTACATGGAGATACGAAAGGAAGAACGGAAGGACTGGACGAGGGCTGGACAGAACCGGGGGACTTCACAGGACTTAAAGGCAGTCAGCGAAGCCCTGTCCTATCTCCGGCAAAAGGGGCTTTCCACTGTGGAGGACTTAGAAGCATTTCTGGAATCCTCCGGGAAATCAGCCGCAGATTACCGCAATCAGATGAAGCCAAAGGAAGCCCGAAGCAAAGTGATTGACGGGATTCTTGCCAGCCGGACAGACTGCAAAGAATGTAAGGCTGTCTATGAGAAGTACCAGAAGATATTTTTTAAGAAAACAAAGGAAAAATTCAAACAGGAACACCCGGAGGTTGCCCGGTATGAGAAAGCCGCCGCCTACCTTGCCAAGCACCCGGACGATAAGGACAGTACCCAAAAGGAGCTGCAAGAGGAGCAGGAAACGCTTCTGGAAGAAATTGCAGCCCTGAAAACACCGCTGACCGAGGTACAGGAGGATTTGAAGAAGCTGCGGGACATTCGCTACTGGGTACGGAAAGCCACCCCCGGCACAGAAGAAAGCAAAGAGCCGCCCAAGAAACAGCCTATCAAAGAAGTCTTGCAGGATAAGGCTGACGAGAAAAAAGCACAAAGAACTGCCCCGGTGCAGACAAAACACAAACAACAGGATATGGAACTTTAACAGGCACTTGCCATTTTCAGATTGAGAATGTCAGGTGCTTTTCTTTTTTTCAAGGAGGGATAGATTTGAATGTATTTGAAACTGTGAAGCAGTCCGTCACAACAAGACAGGCTGCGGAGCATTATGGAATCCATATAGGTCGGAACGGGATGGCTTGCTGCCCGTTCCATAACGATAAAACCCCAAGCATGAAGCTGGATCGGCGTTATCACTGCTTCGGCTGCGGTGCAGATGGGGATGTGATTGATTTTGCCGCCGCCCTGTATGGGCTGGGAAAGAAAGAAGCCGCCGTACAGCTGGCACAGGACTTCGGGCTTTCCTATGAGGACTGGAAACCGCCGGGAAAGGCAAAAAAGCCCAAGCCCCGGCAGAAATCCCCGGAGGAACAGTTTCAGGAAGCAAAGAACCGCTGCTTCCGTATCCTTGCCGATTATCTCCACCTACTCCGGGAATGGAGAAAAGATTATGCCCCACACTCCCCGGAGGAAGCCTTTCATCCCCGGTTTGTGGAAGCCTTACAGAAGCAAGCCCATGTGGAATATCTGCTGGATGTGCTGCTGTTCGGGGAAACCGAGGAAAAAGCGGCTTTGATTACGGACTACGGAAAGGATGTGATACAGCTTGAACAGCGAATGGCAGAGCTTGCAGCCGCAGACGCAGCAAGAACTAAAAAACACCATAAACGCCATGCAGCCGCCCCAGAGCATTGAGGAAATCAAGGCGGGGCTGGAAACTACCGAGAAAGGCGGTGTCCGTCAGAGCATACGAAACTGCCTGACTGTATTCCAGCGTGACCCGCTGCTTTCCGGGGCTATCGCCTACAACATCCTGACCGACCGCAAAGACATCATAAAGCCCATCGGTTTCCACAGGGAAAGCACCGCCTTAAACGATACGGACATGAAGTATCTGCTTCTCTATCTGGAAGAAACCTACGGGCTTACCAATGAGAAAAAGATTGATAACGCCATCGGGATTGTGGCGAATGAAAACAAGTACCATCCCATCCGGGATTATCTCAATACCCTTGTGTGGGATGGGACAGAGCGAATCCGCTTCTGCCTGCGGCACTTTTTGGGGGCTGACGCAGACGATTACACCTATGAAGCGTTGAAGCTATTCCTGCTGGGTGCAATCTCACGAGCCTTTCAGCCCGGATGCAAGTTTGAAATCATGCTCTGTCTGGTAGGCGGTCAGGGGGCTGGCAAGTCCACCTTCTTCCGTCTGCTGGCAGTCCGGGACGAGTGGTTCTCCGATGATTTGCGGAAGTTGGACGATGACAATGTGTACCGCAAGCTGCAAGGTCACTGGATTATCGAAATGTCGGAAATGATGGCAACCGCAAACGCCAAGAGCATTGAGGAAATCAAGTCATTTTTAAGCCGGCAGAAAGAGGTTTACAAGATACCCTATGAAACCCACCCGGCAGACCGCCCCCGTCAGTGCGTGTTTGGCGGCACTTCCAATGCCCTTGACTTCCTGCCCCTTGACCGTTCCGGCAACCGCCGCTTTATCCCCGTCATGGTGTACCCGGAGCAAGCCGAGGTTCACATTTTAGAGGACGAAGCTGCTTCCAGAGCCTATATCGAGCAGATGTGGGCGGAAGCGATGGAGATTTACCGAAGCGGCAGGTTCAAGCTGGCTTTCAGCCCCGCCATGCAGCGGTATCTCAAAGAACACCAGAGGGATTTTATGCCGGAGGACACCAAAGCCGGGATGATACAGGCGTATCTTGATAAGTACACCGGGAGCATGGTCTGCTCCAAGCAGCTCTACAAGGAAGCCTTGAACCATGTCTTTGACGAGCCGAAGCAATGGGAAATCCGGGAAATCAACGAGATTATGAACCAGTGCATTTCCGGCTGGCGGTACTTCCCAAACCCAAGAATGTTTTCCGAATATGGCAGACAAAAGGGCTGGGAGCGTGAAAACCCGGCAACGGACTCCGGCAACCCGTCTGAAAAAACGATGGACGGTTTTGTGGAGGTCACAGAACAGATGGAGCTTCCATTCTGAAAATGACAGCCCGTTGCATCCCCTGTTGCTATCCCGTTGCCGAGCCGGTTGCCGGGGAAAACCCCATAACTGCGGGCTTTTCTCCCTTATAACAACCAAAACAACAGAAAAATAAAAGAAAAGTATAAATAGTAACCATCGCCAGATTGAGATTGTTTGCAAGGTCTTTTGAAGCCCGTTGCCGGACTTCGTTGCCGACACCCTCTGTCTGGCTATTTTCATGTATGGAGGATAACTGCCTATGGCAAAAAACAAAACAGAGATTCATGTTACAACGGTATTTGACGGGGAACTGGACGCAACCGATGTGTTCGTCAGCCTGATTTCCCAGAAATACGGTAAGACAAATACGAAAGAATATCTTGCTAAAAGGAAAGATATGAGCTATAATGAAGATGAGGTTCAAAAGAGCCAGATACCGTCTGGATTGTGTGGGTAAATGGCTATGATGAACGAAATGGAATACAGAACAATCGGTTCGGCACTTGCCGGAGGGTATCGTGCAGCGGTCTATTGCAGGCTGTCAAAGGACGATGACCTGCAAGGCGAAAGTGCCAGTATCGCAAACCAGCGTGATATGCTGGAAAAATACTGCGAAAAGCAGGGATGGGAGGTTGTGGCAGTCTATCAGGACGATGGCTTCACAGGTCTTAATATGGAGCGTCCTGATTTACAGAGAATGTTGAGAGCCATTGAGCGCAGGCAAATCAACCTTGTCATCACGAAAGACCTCAGCCGACTGGGGCGTAACTATCTGCAAACCGGGCATTTGATTGAGGACTTTTTCCCAAGAAACGGTGTCCGCTATATCGCCATGAATGACGGAATCGACACCCTGCGGGATAACAACGACATTGCCCCGTTCAAAAATATCCTGAACGAGATGTACAGCAAGGATATTTCCAAGAAAGTCCATTCCTCTTATCTTCTGAAAGCGCAGAAAGGACAGTTTACCGGGTGTCTTGCCCCGTTTGGATATCGGAAAGACCCGGAGGACAAAAACCATCTGCTCATTGACGAGGAAACCGCCCCGATTGTGCGGCTGATTTTCGGATATGCCCTGAACGGTCATGGTCCGAACTATATCCGCAGACGGCTGGAGGAAGAAAAAATCCCCTGCCCCACATGGTGGAACCGGGAACGGGGGCTTCGCAATACCCGCACCAAATGGGAAAAGAAAGACCCGGAAAACGGGCGGTATATGTGGGACTTCTCCGTTATCAAAGACCTTTTGATGAATCCCGTCTACACCGGGGCGATTGCTTCCCAGAAAAAGGACTACCGTTTCAAAATCGGCACGATTGGGGAAAAGAAGCCGGAGGACTGGATTGTGGTGGAGGGGCAGCATGAACCGCTGATTGATCGCATGAGCTTTGACATTGTGCAGAACAAGCTGAAATCCCGCCAGCGTCCGGGGCAGACTAATGAAATCAGCCTGTTTGCCGGACTGTTAAAATGCGGCGAGTGTGGGAAGTCGCTGACAGTACGCTACACAAACGCAAAACATCCCCAGCAGATTTATTCCTGCAAGACCTACAATGCCTTTGGAAAGAACCACTGCACCCAGCACCGGATTGACTATGACACCCTTTACAGCCATGTGCTGCGGAAAATCCGGGAATGTGCCAGAGCTGCCCTGATGGACGGGGAAGCGGTTGCTGACCGCCTGACCAATACCTGTGAAGCCGAGCAGCGGGAACAGCGGGAAGCAATGGAACGCTCCCTTACAAGGGACGAGGAACGGATTGAGGTTCTGGACAAAATGGTCATGCGGCTTTATGAGGATATGATTGCAGGGCGTATCAGTGAGCAGAATTTCAACACCATGCTGGAAAAGACACAGACCGAGCAGACGGAGCTTAAAGCAAAAGTGTCCGAGGGCAGAAAGCGGCTGTCCGATGAAGTCCAGCTTGCCAATGACGCAAAACAATGGGTGGAAGCCATTCAGGAATACGCCAATATCACAGAGCTGGACGTAGCCACCCTCAACCGCTTAATCAAAGAAATCGTCGTGCATGAGCGCATTGACGAAGATAAAACAAGACACATTTCTATCGAAATTCATTTTAATCTCAAACCCATCCCAGAGGTGGAACAGGTCACTGCCTGACCTGTCCCGCCGGGACGGTTCTCTTAACAACACCATATAGATTTTTTGTACGCCGCCGCCCGCCATCGAGCAGAGTTTTACACCTAATTGGGGATAAAACAGCTCATGGCGGGCGGCGGCATCATCGTCATTGGCACCACACTGATCCCTCTGCTGTCTGGCCTGTTTTAAGGTAGGCGCTTATGGATTTTCTCACCGACTGGCTCACAAACTGGCTCAAAGAGCTTCTGATTGGCGGGATTATGGGAAACCTCGAAGGGCTTTTTGATACCGTCAATGCCCAAGTCGGAGAGATTGCGGCACAGGTAGGGACTACCCCGGCGGCGTGGCACGCCGGGGTTTTCTCCCTGATCCGACAGCTTTCCGAAACGGTGATCCTGCCGATTGCCGGAATGGTGCTGACCTTTGTTGCCACTTATGAGCTCATACAGATGCTTTTGGAAAAGAACAATATGCACGAGGTTGACGTTGCGAACCTCTATAAATGGATGTTCAAAACGGCCTGTGCAATCTTAATCCTGTCAAACACATTCAATATCGTCATGGCCGTGTTCGATGTATCGCAGAGCGTCATCGCGCAGGCAGGCGGGCTCATTCAAGGCTCCACCGATGTTTCGGCGGATATGCTTGCCGAATTGGAAACCTCGCTGGAGGCGATGGACTTGGGGCCGCTTTTGGGGCTGTGGCTGCAGTCTGCACTCATTGGCTTCACGATGAAAGCAATGGGGATTATCATTTTCGTTTTGGTGTATGGCAGGATGCTGGAAATCTATCTGCTGACCAGTCTGGCCCCCATCCCCGTTGCTACGCTTTCCAACCGGGAGCTTGGCGGCACCGGGCAGAACTACATCAAGTCCCTGTTTGCCGTAGGCTTTCAAGGGCTGCTGATCCTTGTATGTGTTGCAATTTACGCGGTGCTCATTCAAGGCATCGCAACAAGCGGCGATCCCATCGGGGCGATTTGGGGAACTGTGGGCTACACGGTTCTGCTTTGCTTCATGCTCTTTAAGACCGGGAGCATTGCCCAGCGTATCTTTGGCGCTCATTAACAGGAGGTGGTGCTTATGCCGCGAAGATACGGGGCGGATGGAACGCGCTTATGGAATGGAAAAACGCCGGAGGAGTTTACTGAGGCGGATGCTTACCGCTTTATGGCGGAAACAGAGGCCGTCCTGCAAAGAAAAGAATTGATGGACGACCCCGCCCAGCCTGCTCCGGCAAGCGGAAAGGAGGAATTTTATCTGAGTAAGAAAGACGATGTATTGCTGACCCCGGAGCAGATTGCTGCGGAGGAACGGCGCTGGCTGTTTGATGCTCCCATCGCGGAGCTTGCAGAAGTCAAGGGCGTTAGCATTGATGAGGCAGTAAAAATGCGGACAGATGCTGTCTTGCAGGAGGCGGTTGTTCCAATCACGGTATCTGTCCGCCCGATTGAGCCGCAGGGAAAACTGATCGGCTTCGCCAGCGTTAATTTTGGCGGTGTGGTCATCGACGATTTTAAGGTTGTGGACGGGAAAAACGGGATTTTCCTCGGCGCTCCCTCTAAACCTGATCCTGCCAGCCGGACGGGATACCGGGCTACGGTTCGGATTCCTGACCGAGCCACACAGGAACGGATCAATGCGGCTGGTGTGGAGGCGTATCATGCGGCGGTGGAACAGCTTGTTGCACGGGCCCAGGCGGTACGGCCTGCCCCGATCAAGGAGCAGATGGCCGAGGCTGCAAAGCAAGCAGGAAAAGAAAACGCTGCCCGGCCTGCGCCTGCCAAGGCAAAGGAGGCCCGTAATGACCGATAGCCGCACTTTGGGACAAAGTGTCCCGAAGGAGGGCTTGTTTCTCATGGATGGCATTGAGGGCCTGCGCTCCCTGCCCAAACATAGCGTGGATATGCTGTTGACTGATCCGCCTTACGGCACAACCCGGAATTATTGGGATGTGCCCCTGCCGCTCCCGGAGTTGTGGGAGGCGGTGAAATGGGCGGTCAAGCCGAATGGCGCAGTGCTGTTTTTCGCACAGTGCCCCTTTGACAAGGTGCTGGGCGCATCCAACCTCGCCATGCTCCGCTATGAGTGGATTTGGTATAAAGAGCGCGGAACGGGCTTTCTCAATGCAAACCGGGCTCCGCTGAAAAAGTCCGAGAACATCTTGGTGTTTTACCAAAAGTCCCCGGTCTACAATCCACAGTTTACTTACGGCAAGCCATATACCCGTGTTCATTCCCGAAGCGGTACAAGCTCTAACTATGGGAAATTTGAACGGCAGGGCTCAGAGTCCAACGATGGCCGCCGCTATCCCGGAAATGTGCTTTTTGTGCCTACGGTGTCCGGCGGCATCCATCCCACACAGAAGCCCGTGGAGCTTTGTGAGTATCTGATCCGCACCTATACCCGCCCCGGCGAATTGGTCGCGGACATTTGCGCGGGCTCCGGCACAACCGCGATTGCAGCTATCAACACAGAACGTCGCTTTGTATGCTTTGAAACGGCCCCGTCCTTTTATGCCGCCGCCAGTGAGCGCATCCGTGCGGCGCAGGCAGTAAAAAGCTCCGGCGAGAAAGGAGTGTAATTATCCAGCAGTATTCTATCATTTACGCCGATCCCCCTTGGCGCTACTCGGCTAAGAAAGTACAGGGCGCGGCGGAAAATCATTATCCCACTATGAGCATTGAGGATTTATGTGCGTTGCCTGTGGCTGATCTTGCAGCCCCGGACAGCGCACTCTTTTTATGGGCCACTTTCCCGCAGCTCCCGGAGGCGCTCCGGCTGATCGAGGCTTGGGGCTTCACCTACAAAAGCGTTGCTTTCGTCTGGCTGAAAAAGAACAAGAAGGCGGATAGCTGGTTTTACGGCCTTGGCTTCTGGACAAGGGGCAATGCAGAAATCTGCCTGCTGGCAACCAAGGGCCACCCGAAGCGGCAGGCTGCCAACATTCATCAATTCATCATTTCCCCGATTGAAGCCCATAGCAAAAAGCCGGACGAGGCCCGCGCCAAAATCATTTCCCTGATGGGAGATCTGCCCCGCGTGGAGCTCTTTGCCAGGCAGACCCCGCCCGGCTGGGCTGTATGGGGAAATGAAGTAACACCAACCATCCCGGACTTTGGGACACATTGTCCCGAAGTGCAGAAAGGAGTGTGATCTATGCCCTATGTAAACGTACCAAACGATTTATCCAAAATCAAAACAAAGATGGCTTTCAACCTCACCAAACGCCAGCTTGTCTGCTTCGGCAGCGCGGGCGCAGTGGGGATTCCGGCCTATCTGCTGACCCGTGGCACCCTCGGCAATACCGGGGCGATGTTTCTCATGCTGGGAATTATGCTCCCGGCGTTCCTTCTGGCGATGTATGAAAAGGACGGCTTACCCTTTGAAAAGGTGGTGCGGAATATCATCCGGGCCAAGTTTCTAAGGCCGGGGATCAGGGCCTACCAAACCGAAAACATTTATGCGCCCTTTGCCGGGCCGGGCGCTGGAAAGGAGGATGTGATTGAAAAACACAAAGAAGAAAAACGTAGCCGCCGCCAAGGGTAAAGGCCGGGCGACCCTGTCTGCCCAACAGACAATCCCGTATCTGTCCATGCACCCGGACGGTGTGTGCAAGCTCCCGGGCGGGCTCTATACAAAAACCGTGGAATATGAGGACATCAATTACTCCGTGGCATCCACCGAGGATCAGACCGCCATATTCAGCGGATGGAGCTCATTCCTCAACTACTTTGACAGTTCGCTGCCGTTCCAGCTTTCCTTTATCAACCGTCGTTCCCATTCCCGCAGCCGCTATCAAGTCAATATCCCGAAAGCGGATGACAACTATAACAGCGTCCGGGATGAGTTTACCGGGATGCTGAAAAATCAGATTGCCAAAAGCAATAACGGCATTGAACGCTCAAAATACATCACCTTTGGCATACCCGCCGAGGGGATTGCGGAGGCACGGCCCCGTCTGGAGCGTGTGGAGGCCGATGTCATGGGAAACTTTAAGCGACTGGGCGTTCCCTCGGAGCCGATGGACGGACGGGCCCGCCTTGCGCTGCTTCATAGCCAGATGCACCCGGGGAGCCGTGAGGCGTTCCGTTTTTCGTGGAAAGACATCCCGCAGACCGGGCTCGGCACAAAAGACTTTATTGCCCCGGACAGTCTCGACTTCCGCCAGTCCCGCACATTCCGCATCGGCCAGTATTGGGGCGCGGTGTCCTACTTACAGATTATGGCATCGGAGCTTTCGGATAAGTTGTTGGCGGAAATCTTGGAGCTGGATGCGGAAATGACCGTGACCATGCACATTCAGACCGTGGATCAGCTCAAGGCAATCAAGACCATCAAGGGGAAAATCTCTGACATCGGAAAAATGAAGGTGGAGGAACAGAGAAAGGCTGTGCGCTCCGGCTATGACCCGGATATTCTTCCCCCTGACCTGATCACATTCAGCAAGGACGCGGCGGAGCTTCTGGCTGATTTGCAATCCCGCAATGAGCGAATGTTTCTGCTGACCTTTACGGTGGTAAACCTTGCTCCTAACCGCCAGCGGCTGGAAAACGATGTGTTTACCGTGGGCGGTATCGCGCAGAAATACAACTGCGCTCTGCGCCGTCTGGACTGGCAACAGGAACAGGGCTTTGTTTCCTCGTTGGCCCTTGGTTACAACGAGGTAGAAATCCAGCGCGGTATGACCACCAGCTCCACAGCCATCTTTATTCCTTTTATGACAAGGGAGCTCCGCATGGCTGGGCAGGCCCTCTACTATGGCATGAACGCACTTTCTCACAATGTCATCATGGCTGACCGCAAAAAGCTGAAATCAGCAAACGGGATGTATTTGGGCTCTACGGGCTCCGGAAAGAGCTTTGCCGCAAAGCGCGAGCTCTTGAATGTGTTTCTCACCATCCCGCAGGATCGGATCATCGTGGTTGACCCGATGGGCGAATACGCTCCGCTGGTGCGAAGGCTGGGCGGCCAGGTGATCGAGATTGCCCCGGACAGCCCGCACCACCTCAATCCGATGGATGTGGAGCTCAATATGGCTGCCGGAGAAAGCCCGCTTTCCATGAAGGCGGATTTTCTTTTGTCCCTGTGCGAGCTGGTGGTTGGCGGCAAGGAAGGTTTGCAGCCCATTGAAAAGACGGTCATTGACCGCTGTGTGCGTTTGGTGTATCGGGAGCAGGCGCTCGGACTGGAAACCGCAAAAACACCGCTGTTGCAGGATTTGTACGAAGAGCTCTTACGCCAGCCGGAGCCCGAAGCCCGGCGCGTGGCAACTGCCTTAGAGCTTTATTGCACAGGCTCCCTCAATCTCTTTAACCATCCTACCAACGTCAAGACGGACAGCCGTGTGGTGTGCATCGTTCTGAAAAACATGGGCGAAAACCTTAGAAAGATTGCAATGCACATCACAAATGAGTTTGTTTCGCAGGCGGTGGATCAGAACTTCCACGAGGGCGCGGCGACTTGGTGCTACTTTGACGAGTTTCATATCCTGCTCCGCGATCCGCTGACAGCCAGCTACTTTGTGGCAGTCTGGAAAATGCTGCGTAAAAAAGGATGTGTGCCGTCTGCTTTGACGCAGAACGTCAAAGACCTTTTGGCCAGCCGGGAAATCGAGAACATTCTGGACAACACGGATTTTATGATTCTGCTTTCGCAGGCGCAGAGTGACCGTACCATTCTGGCAAAACAGCTCGGCATTTCCGAGCATCAGCTTTCCTATATCACACACAGCAATTCCGGTGAGGGGCTGTTGTTCTATGGAAATGTAACCATTCCGTTTGTGGATCGGTTCCCTCGCGGAGAAATCTATGACCTGCTGACTACCCGCCCGGAGGATATGAAGAATGAAACGAAAAACGAATAAGACCAAGGAGGAGGCTTGGTCGCAGACCGCCCACGCCCCTGACGGGGAACAGCCCGGGCCGGAGGCTTCCGACACTTCGGGACAAAGTGTCCCGAAGTCCAAGTTCCGCAAAAAGAGCCAGCAGGAACAGGCTGCGGCGGCAAAGCTCCGTATGGAGTCCCAAGGCGAAAAGCTGGAACAGGCCCGGGAGAAGCTGGCAAAACAAAAGCCGCCGAAAAAGCCCGGCCCGGTAAAACGCATAGGCCGTGTTGCCAGTGGTTCCGTTCACAGCTTCGTGCATGGCAAGATTTTTGAAGTGGAACAGGAAAATGTCGGCACAGAAGGCGCACACCGTTCTGAGCTTGTGGGAGAAACCGCGCTGCGGCACGGCTCCCGCTTTGTGCGCCGTAAAGTCCGGGAACATCCGGCAAAAGTGGTACGCAAGGCCGAAGCCCGCTATACCAAGTACACGGCGGACTACCATTTTCACACCGCCGCACAGGAGCACCCGGAGCTGACGAAAAATGCCCTTACCCGCTACTGGCAAAAGCAACGGCTTCGCAGGCAATACCGCAAGCAGGCAAAGGAGGCTGCAAAGCAGGGCGCGGCTGCGGCTGGGAAAACTGCCACAGCCACAGAACGCCTGACCGCCCGGGCAGTGGAATTTGTCAAAAGTCATCCCGCAGGTGCCGTGGTTGCGGTGCTCTGTGTGTTACTCCTGTTTGCTATGCAGTCCTGTTCCTCTACCATGCTTATGCTGGGGAACGCCGGGGCCGGTGCATTAGGGGCCAGCACCTATCCTTGCGAGGATCGGGATATGCTGGCCGCCGAAGCTGCCTACTGTGCGCTGGAAGATGATTTGCAGCATTATCTGGATACCTATGAAAGCACCCATGACTATGACGAATACCACTTCGATCTGGACGAAATCGAACATGACCCCTATGTGCTGCTTTCTCTTTTGTGTGCGCTCCATGAGGGACAATGGACAATAGACGAGGTACAGGGAACGCTGCAAATGCTGTTTGACCGCCAATACATTCTCACGGAGGATGTGGTGGTGGAAACCCGGTATCGCACAGAAACCGACACATGGACGGACGAGGACGGCAACTCCCATACAGACACCTATCAGGTGCCTTACGACTATTACATCTGTACGGTCACGCTGGAGAACTTTGATTTATCCCATGTACCCGTGTATGTCATGGGCGAGGATCAGCTTTCCCGGTATGCCATCTATATGGCAACGCTGGGAAACCGCCCCGATCTGTTCCCGGATTCTCCCTATGTGAACAAGTACATTACCGGGAAACCCGGTGATTACGAAGTACCCGGAGAATATCTGGACGATGAAACCTTTGCCGCGATGCTTGCCGAGGCGCAGAAATACATCGGCTATCCCTATGTGTGGGGCGGCAGTTCTCCGGCTACTTCCTTTGATTGCTCGGGCTATGTTTCATGGGTCATCAATCACTCCGGCTGGAATGTTGGCAGGCTGGGAGCCCAGGGGCTCTATAACATCTGTACGCCGACCAGCTCTCCCAAACCCGGTGATCTGGTGTTCTTCAAAGGCACCTATGACACGCCGGGCGTGAGTCATTGCGGGATTTATGTCGGTGACGGAAAAATGCTGCATTGCGGAGATCCCATCGGCTACGCAAATTTGAATACAAGCTACTGGCAATCTCATTTTTACGCCTACGGGCGTTTACCGTGACAGGAGGTTTTGAAATGGCAACTACCAAAAGCATGAAAATTCAGGCCGAGATTGATAAGGTCAAGGCTAAAATCAGTGAACAGCAGGCCCGGCTCAAGGAGCTGGAGCAGAAAAAGCTGGAGGCAGAAAACAGCGAGATCGTGGACATTGTGCGCGGTATGAGCATCTCCCTTACGGAGCTCCCGCTGCTGTTTGAAAAGCTGAAGGACGGTGGCACTTTGGGACAAAGTGTCCCGAAGTCCGAAGAAGAAAAGAAGGAGGAGAACTGAATATGAAACACTTTCGTATGTTGGCGGCGGGGCTTTGCTTCGCCGTTCTTTTATGCGGCTTTGCGATCCCAGCCTACGCCTATTCGGACAGTGGGAATGAGGAACCGCCTGTTGTGGAAGAAACTCCGGCCCCGGAGCCTGCACCTACCATTACCCCGGGCGCGGGCTTTTCGGAGGATGGAAACCTTGTGACCCGCGATCTGCTCTATGATGCTGCAACCAACAAACAGTTTATCACGGTGGAAACCAGCGGCGGCAACACCTTTTACATTGTCATTGATTATGACAAGCCTGTGGACGAGGACGGCGAACAGTATCACACCTACTTTCTGAACATGGTGGATGAAGCCGATCTGCTGGCGGCACTGGAGGCCGCTGGCGGAGAGCTTCCGGCCTGCTCCTGCACAGAAAAATGTGCGCCCGGAGCCATCAATACGGATTGCGAGGTCTGCGCGGTCAACATGACCGAGTGTGCTGGTACAGCTCCCGAACCCGCCCCGGTGACGGAACCTGCGGAGGAGCCGGAACCCGAGCCCCAGCAGAAAAGCAATACCGGGACACTTCTGCTGATTTTGGCAGTGGCTGTTCTGGGCGGCGGTGCAGGCTGGTACTTCAAAATCTATCGCCCGAAGCATGAAAAAGCTGCTGTACCCGAAGAGGATTACAGTGAGGAACTGGCTGATTATGACGATCCCGAGGACGATGGGCCGCCTTGGGACGAGGACAATACAGAAAGCGAGGATAATGAATGAGATTTACCAACAACCCCTATGAGGGATTTATGAAAGAAAAAAGCTACTTTAAGGGTGTGCCGCCAAGCCTGCCGCCGAAGGGCTCCCGTTGTGACGGCTGCCCTTACTGGCGCGGGATCGGCTGCGTGTTCTGCTACCGGGAGCAGCTCAAACCACCGGGCAACGGGAGGTGATACTGTGGGCCGAGAACTGACCCGGACAGAAAAAGCGGCAATCCGCAGGCTGGTGTCAAAATGGTGTGCCAACTATGACCGGGACTGCGGCTGCCTGCCGCTGGATTGCGAGTGCTATATGTTTGGGAAATGCTGGACGGGGGCTTATTGCCGCTACTTCCGCGAGGCTGTTCTGCCCCTTGATCCGGCGCTGGAGGCTGCGTTGCTGACAGAGGGGCCAAGGCCGGATTTCAAGGCTTGCCCGGTATGTGGCAGAGCCGTGGCTCCTGATGGACGGCAAACCTATTGTTCGGTGGCCTGTGCAAAGGCGGCACACCGCAGACAGCAGCGGGAATATATGCGGAAAAAACGGGGCTGATGTGTTGACAATTAGGACATCCAAAACCCGCCTGTGACAAGGCTTTTTAAGGCCATTTTCTGCGGGAGGCGTATATTTCTACGTCCGGCCCTGTTTCCGTGAGATGCTGTCAACATTTTAGCTGCCGGGGCTTTGGGACAATTTGTCCCAAAGTTCCGGCTTTTGTGGAAGGAGGTACTATGCCGAAATATTATCCAATCAATGAAGAAGCCGCAAAGCGGGCAAAGGATATGAACAGCTTTTCCGACTATCAGCCGGGCTCCGCTACGGCGGGCTACCGGGCAATGGTCGATGAAGCGTATGCAGCGGCGGAACGCCAGAAAGCGCGTGTCGATCCCATGTACCATGATAAGATTGACACACTGGTGGATCGCTATGCCCGGAAACTTGCCGAAAATCTGAATGAACGCAATGTGATTGATGCCCGGGTGCCCTCTATTCTGATCTCCGGGGGCGGCAATTTCCCTGTGACAAAAAAGCACAAGCAGAACGCCGCCCGGGATCGCAACTATGGAGAGTATGCGGAGATTTCAAAGCTGCTTGATAAAATCCGCTCTGTTGGAATGGGTGGGATCAGCGCGGATGACGATCTGGCCGTGGAAAAGCTGACAAAAAAGCTGGAGGGGCTGGAGTCCCAGCAGACCACCATGAAGGCGGTCAATGCGTATTTTCGGAAACACAAAACGCTGGACGGCTGCCCGGAGCTTACGCCGGAGCAGGCAGAAAAGCTCAAAGCAGATATGGCGCAGTCATGGCACTTGGACAAAAGCAAGCCATACCCCGCCTATCTGCTTTCCAACAACAACGCCAACATCCGCCGTGTGCGCCAGCGCATTGAGGAACTGAGCAGCCGCTCCGAGTTTGCTGGCTGGACATTCCCCGGAGGTGAGGCAAAAATCAACGAGGCTGAAAATCGTTTGCAGCTTATTTTTGAGGAAAAGCCCGATGCCGATCAGCGGCAGGAACTGAAAAGCAACGGCTTTAAGTGGGCTCCCAGCCAAGGGGCATGGCAGCGGCAGCTTAACCAGAACGCTATCCGTGCTGCGGCCCGGATAGACTTTCTGCGACCCGAGGACGGTACAAGCCCCTATCAGCTCCAGCCGTTTGTGAAAAGAGAAAATAAAGAAATGTCTCGATGATGGGAGGTGTACTATGGACAAAAATCAAGGCTATGCTATTTTGAAGGCGGTCATGCTGGAAAATGGACGAGGATTTGCATTGGGCGAACATCCCACCGCGCCATCCCGCTATGTCACATGGGCCTGCTATGATGACAAGGACGGCCAGCGGCAGTATGAATGGGGTCACTATGGAAATGACCGCACCGCGATGGAACAGGATTTCACAGACCGGGTGCAGGACTATCAGCGTATTTATAATGTCGGGATCAGGCAGACCGAGGCTCCCGGCCTTTACAAGTATTATTCGACCCAGCGGCCTGTGGACATCGGGACATTCCCGAAGCCGCCTTATAACAAGCCGGATGAAATCTTCAATTACGATCAGCGCATCCCGGTGGAAAATGGCTCGTTCTTGGCTTGGGGCTATCTTACCTATACCCGCCCGCTAACGGAAAAACAGGCATCCGACTATGAGCTGCGTCCTGCGCCTGATAATCCCGACAGACCCCGTCCGATTGCCGAGCAGATGAAAAATGCGGCAAAGTTGGCGGAGGCAGATCGCGGCTCGGAGGCTCCGGCTCCCCAACGGAGGCAGCCTGACCGTGGCGATAGATAAGGAGGTGCGTATATGGAAAAGAAACGTGAACAGGAATTGTCTGTACTGGAGGTGCTGCGCCTGCACCGTGAATTTCATTTGCCGCACCCTGTTCCGGCAGACAAACAGGAAAAGCCGCTGGATAAGGTAAAGGAGCCGCCCCGCGCCTGCCGCAGCCGGGAGCGTGAGGAGCGATGACAAAGAAACGCCGCCGTCCGATCCATCTTCATGTGATGGTGTCGGAGGCGGAGCAGGCTCTGATTCAAGAACGTATGGCGGAGGCTGGCATCCGTAATATGGGAGCCTATATGCGGAAAATGGCCCTGAGTGGGTATGTGCTTCATGTTGACCTTTCGCCTGTTCGTGAGCTGGTTTCGCTCCAGCGGCGCTGCTCCAACAATCTGAACCAAGTGGCAATTCAAGCCAACACCTACGGCGCGATTTATCCCGAAGAACTCGCGGCCTTGCAGCGGGACTATGCCGCTTTGTGGGGGCCGCTGTCTGATCTCTTGAAACAGCTCTCCGCGCTGGTAGAGCTCTGACCCGTCCGGGGAGTGGTTGATACCGCTCCCCGGCTTTTTCTACTTCGGGACAAAGTGTCCCAAAGTAAAAATACTGTTTGCCGGAAGGAGGGATTTTTACGGCGACCACCTACATCCGCCCTTATAAAACAGCGGCGGGAAAAAGTGCAATTCAAACGATGGAGGATCGTTTCACCTATGGCCTGAACCCGGAAAAGCTGGGAGCCGTATCTTCCTATCTCTGCGATCCGAACACGGCTCCCGCCGAGTTTCTTCTGGTAAAAAGTCAATACCTTGCAGAGACAGGCCGGGCCGTATCTCGCGGGGCACTGTTCTTTCAGATCCGGCAGGCGTTTCTGCCCGGGGAGGTTACGGCGGAAGAAGCAAACCGTATCGGTTATGAAACGGCGATGCGCTGGACAAAGGGAAAGCATCAATTCTTTGTCTGTACGCATACTGATAAGGCCCATATCCACAATCACATTTATTTCAATGCGACGGCCTTTGATCGCTCCCGGAAATTTCATAATTTCATTGGTTCGTCCTTTGCCCTGCGGCGGCTTTCTGACCGCGTGTGCATCGAACATGAATTGTCTGTCATTCAAAATCCGCGCCAGCACAGCAAGGGCCGTTTTCTCCACTATGGCCAGTGGATCAGGGAAAAGCCGCCCTCTGCCAAGCAGAGGGTACGGCTGGCTATTCTTGCCGCTTTGGAGAAAAAGCCCACAGACTTTGCCGACTTTCTTCGGCTCATGGATGAGTCTGGCTTTGCGGTGAAACAGGGGCGCGGCGGTGTCATCTCATTTCTCGCGCCCGGACAGGAAAAACCGACCCGGCTCCGAGCTTCTACACTGGGAGCCGGATTTGACCCGGAGGACATCAAGGAGGTAATTGCCGGGGAACGTCCGCTCCCCGAGCTGCCAGAGGAGCCCACGGTTCCGCCACGGCGAGTTAATCTCATCATCGACATTCAAGAGCGTATGGCCCAGGGCAAGGGCCCGGCCTATGAACGATGGGCCAAGGTCTACAACCTAAAACAGATGGCCGCTGCACTCCAGTATTTGCAGGAGCATCATCTGACAGACTATGCGGCGCTGACGGCCCGCACCGAGGCTGCGGTGGATCACTTTCACAAGCTGTCTGACAAGCTCCGCACAACGGAGGAGGCTTTTTCCAAAACCTCGGAGCTGATGGCTGCCACGGTGGACTATGCTAAGACCCGCCCGGTGTTCGATGGGTACAAGGCTGCGCGGTACAGTAAAAAGTATCTGGCCCAGCATGAAGCAGAGCTTGCCACTTACCGGGCGGCAAAGGATACCATGAACACCATACTGAACGGCGCAAAGCTCCCTAAGATTGAAGCACTAAAAAAATCCCGCCGTGAGCTGGCAGGACAGAAAAAAGAGCTTTATGCAGAATACCGGGAGGCCCAGCGGCAAATGCGGGAGGCCGTGGCAATAAAAGCGAACATTGATCATCTGCTCGGCATAACAGACGAGCGTGAAAATAAGGCTCAGGAACGATAGTGACGGGCCGCAGACTACGGTGCAGCGCACCGGGACTTTGGGACAATTTGTCCCAAAGTACAGCGGGTTTGGGGAGCTCCCCAACAAGCATTTTTGCGGGCCCTGCGCCCTGCAAAAATTTCGGAGTGTGGCCACACCCGAATTGCTTGCCAAAACGCGCAACCCGCAACATGGCGCAAAAAAACGGAGGTTACGCTTTCTTTTACGTTTCCTCCGTTTCTTTCGATGCTTTCATCGCTTGGATTGTAGCTTCAACGATTTTCAATTCTCTTTCGTCCAAGGCGTTCAACATGGCATCAATCCGCTTTCTGCACTCGCTCCCGCTATTCTGGGACGGGTAAAAGTATTGATCCACCGATATATCAAACATTGTGACCATCTGATAAAAGGTGTTGAGGCTTGGATGCTGGCCGTCATTTTCGTTATACATAATGGTACGCGGAGCGCGGTCAACAATATAGGCCAGTTGCTCCTGCGTCATGCCGCTGGCTTCTCTTGCCCGCTTGATGGCGAGCCCTATATCGTGAAAATCAAAGCGTCTTTCATCTCGTTCTATCTTCATAACATCACCTGATATGATTTTACATTTCATGTGATATTATTTGAACGACTGTGTATTTCATACTACTGACTATTTAATTTCACTATATTTTCTTCCTAAACTTGTTTTGTTCGAGCCGAAGAACTATAATGTACTCTATGGAGGTGCAGAATGGATTATATGACACTAAAAGAGGCCGCCGAAAAATGGGGCGTGACACCTCGTAGAGTAAATTACTATTGTGCTGCCGGGCGTATTCCCGGTGCTGTAAAGATGGCAACTATCTGGCTAATTCCAAAGAACACAGAAAAGCCGATTGACGGAAGGACAAAACAAGGGAAGGAGTTGCGCCATGAATAAAATCCTGATTATAGATGATGACAGAGAACTGTGTGCTTTGATTAAACGCAGCGTACAAGCAGAAAACATAGAAGCTGATTTTTGTAATACCGGAAAAGATGGTTTACAGAAATTAAAAGAGCAGGAATACCAGCTTGTAGTGCTGGATGTGATGATGCCTGGTATGGATGGCTTTGAAACGCTGGAAGAAATCCGCAAAGAGAACAGTCTGCCGATTTTGATGTTCACATCTAAAAATGACAGCATTTCTAAAGTACGGGGCTTACGGGCCGGAGCGGACGATTATCTTACAAAACCGTTTGATATGGATGAACTGATTGCCCGTATTGCGTCTCTTATTCGCCGCTACACTCGCTTTAATCAGCAAGCTGGAGCCATACAAAAGCTAAATTTTGACGGATTGCAGATTGACCTTGAAAATCGTTCTGTTACGACGGAAAATGGCACTTTTGAACTTCCACCAAAGGAATTTGATCTGCTCCTGTACTGTGCAAAGCATCAAGGGAAAATTTTGACAAAACAGCAGATTTATGAGGAAGTTTGGGGCGAAGAATATTTCTATGATGACAGTAACATTATGGCGATTATCAGTCGGCTTCGTAAAAAATTAGAAGTCAATCCTTCAAGCCCAAAGTATATACAAACGGTCAAAGGGATTGGCTACCGGTTTAATAAGGAGGTGTAGTCAGTATGGAAATCATTGTATTCTTGTCCATTGTGATTGCTGTTGGGGCTGTATTGACTTCCATCGTTCTCGTTCGGCGTGTAAAAAAACAAATAGCAGAAATGACCGATGTGCTGGTTGATGTGAAAAACGGAAATGGCAACCGGCGTATTCTATCTGCAACAAATGAACTGACAGCACCTCTTGCCTATGAAATCAACGAGATCGTTGTGGCCTATGAAAGCAGACTTTCAACTGTACGGCAGACAGAAGAAACCAACCGCCAGCTTATGACGAGCCTTTCACATGACGTGCGAACGCCCCTTACTACTCTGATTGGGTATCTTGACGCTGCACACAAAGGACTGGTCACAGGAAAAGACCGGGATGATTATATTGAAACCGCCCGCCGGAAAGCCCATGATCTGAAAGAATATATTGATGTACTCTTTGACTGGTTCAAGTTAAATTCAAACGAGTTTGCTTTGGAGATCCAGAGCGTTGAGGCCGCAGAGCTGACAAGAAATATCCTCATTGACTGGATACCGATTTTTGAGGATAAACAGGTTGATTATGACATTGATATTCCTGAACAGCCTGTCCGGGTAAGATTGGATATGGATAGCTATATGAGGATCATCAATAACCTTATTCAAAATGTAATCGCTCACAGCCATGCAGACAAAATCAAAATTGCCCTGTCAAAGAAGGAAAGTAACATGGAGCTGCTGCTGGCGGATAATGGAGTGGGAATTGAGAAAGAAGATTTGAAACACATATTTGAACGGCTTTATAAGTGTGATAAAGGACGCTCTGAAAAAGGCAGCGGACTTGGTCTTTCTATTGTCCATCAGCTTGTAGAAAAGATGGGTGGAAGCATAACAGTTGAAAGTTTTCCGGGAAAGGGAACTGAATTTGTGTTGCGTTTTCCTTTGGAGATTTAAGCGGGTTCCCGTCCTTACGGCGGGAACTCTTGTCATTTTAGCCGAATTTCAAATTGCAAGGTTAATGCAAGGTTGCGGCAAGGTTAATGCAAGGTTGGCATGATAGAATACCTTACAGAACAGGAGGTTTTGAATATGGATACAAATTATATCATTGAAACAAAAAATCTGACGAAGCAATACGGCTCACAAAAGAGTGTGGCTGACTTAAATATCCATGTGAAGCGTGGGAGAATTTACGGTCTGCTGGGCAGAAACGGAGCCGGAAAAACCACTACCATGAAAATGCTGTTGGGCTTAACGAAGCCGACTTCCGGGGAGGTCAAAATCTGGGGAAAGTCTTTGCAAGGGAATGAAAAGAAGTTGCTCCCCCGCATTGGCAGTCTAATTGAGTCCCCCGGCTTTTATCCGAATTTGACCGCAACGGAAAATCTGCGTATTTTTGCTACTCTGCGGGGAGTGCCGAACAGCCATGCAATCAAGGACGCTCTGGATTTGGTCGGGCTTCCTTACAAGGATAAAAAGCTGTTTTCGCAATACTCTCTTGGTATGAAGCAGCGGTTGGCGATTGCCCTTGCAGTCATGCACGACCCGGAACTTTTAATTTTAGACGAGCCTATCAATGGACTTGACCCTATCGGTATCGCAGAAGTACGTTCCTTTATTCGTGAGCTTTGTGACGCGCGAGGAAAAACCATTTTGATTTCCAGTCACATTCTTTCGGAGATTTCCTTGCTGGCTGACGATATTGGAATTATCGACCACGGCGCATTGCTGGAAGAAGAAAGCCTTGCTGAACTGGAGCAAAAAAGCAGTAAGCATATCCGGTTTACGCTCTCTGATACTGCACAGGCAGCAAGAATTTTGGAACGCAATTTCCATGAAAACCATTTTTCCATACAGGACGACCACAATCTGCGCCTGCACAACCTTGATCTGCCTGTGGGTAAAATTGTAACTGCCTTTGTAGAAAACGGATTGGAGGTATCAGAAGCACATACCTGTGAAGAAAGTCTTGAAGATTACTTCAAGCGTGTGACAGGGGGCGAAGGAATTGCTTAAACTAATCAAATGCGAATTTTTGAAATTGAAACGGAAGAAATTTATTCCGCTGATTATTCTGGCTGCTTTCCTGTTTCCAATCCCGCTGACTTATCTGATGACAACGCCCTCTATGATGGAGCGATATACAGATCGGGCAGATGCTTTTGACGGACTATTTAACATGGTGTTGGGATATGGTATCCAGTTTTTACTGCCCTGCATTATTGGAGTGATTGCCGCTATCCTGTTCTTTATGGAACGCGACAACGATACATTCAAAAATCTGCGTACAATTCCCGTAACCAGCACGCAAATGGTGCTTGCAAAGATTATTGTCCTCTTTCTTTTGGGAATTGTTTTTTGTGTGGCTTCTACCATTGCAACAATTCTTTGCGGATTTGGAACATTAGAAGTTTATGGAATAGGCTATAAATTGTTTTTAGCGGTTGAAACAGGAATTTTCATTACGGCAGGAACACTCCCGTTGATTGTTCTTGTTGTCTTTTTCAGTAAGACCTATGTTTTTTCCATTTTGCTGTGCGTCTTTTACAGCGTTCTGAACATGAGTGCTACGGCATTGTTTGACACGCTGCCTAAAACCATGTTATGGCTTCTGCCCACGCCACTGACTACATTTTGGAGTGCAGGAGATATGGCGGCTCATGGAATAAAAATGGATTTGGAGCAAATGACAGGGCTAATTCCTTCAACATTTCAAGTTGTATTCATTCTTGGGATCATGGCATTGGTTTCGTTCTTACTAATTGACAGATTATATAAGCAGAGGGGGGAATAAACATGGTTCGCATTGTAAAAACAGAATTTTATAAATTGAAAAGGTATCATATCCTTTGGGCTGGCGTTGCACTCATGCTCCTATCCGTCCTGCTGACCTTGTTTACCTCTATGGCGAATGATGGTTCCGTTTGGGATTTCGCCTATCTTACAGAACAGGTCATCAAAAACAATATGTCCATGATTTTTCCGATGTGTATCAGCCTAATTGCTGGATATATGATTTCTCGCGAGCAGACGGATGATACATTGAAAAATATTCTGACTGTGCCGATCTCTTTTAAGAAACTGCTGACCGGAAAATTGATTGTGTGCGGCGTATTGTCTATTATTTTCGGGCTGATATGCAGTCTGTTTACAATCATAGCAGAAATGATTGTGGGATTTCCCGGCTTTGAGATTTCCTTAGCTCTAAAAGCAGCCTTGCAGATTACTGCGGTTAATTTCTTTTTATATCTTGCGGTTCTGCCGATTATCGCTCTTACTTGTCGGAGGGCAGGCAGCTTTTTAGTCGGTGTAATCATTGCTTTTGTCTATGGATATGGAGGGATGTTTGCCGCAGGAAATATGACATTAGCAAACCTTTATCCGATTACCGCAAGTCTCGGAATGGTAGGCTACCGTAGCTATGATACCGCAGTCAACTGGAATATCGGAACCTGTTCTTGCAGTCTTGCACTTGCTGTCGTTATTTCTGCCATCTTGATTTTGTGCATAAAAGAACGAGAAGCAACCCAAACAAAGAAAAAGGCCAAAAAGGTAGCTCCAAAGAAAGGCTGGTGATGATTTTATGAAGAAAATAGTTTTAGCATTGGCATTTGTCCTTTTGGGAAGTTTTATGCTTGCTGGCTGTTCAAAAGATGAAATTCTCAATCATTACAATAACATTGTTCAGTCTGCGGGCTCCATAGAACTGACAGGGAAATCGTCACTGCAAGGGGAAAAAGAAAAAGGAATTGATGATTATACAGGGACTTATACGGCTGATTATGCGAGCTTTTCAGGTACAGAGTATTTGTTCGGAGGAACTTCCATAAAGAGAGAAGCCGGTAAGGAGCTGTCCATTGATTGCACCTTGGAGATTACGGAAGGTACTGCAAAAGTATTTTGGATTTCTGGATCTGATGAAGCAGTCACGTTGATTGAAGCAACCGGAACTTATAGCGATACAATTACGCTTCCCGATGGTGGAAATTATATCGGCATTGAGTGTGAGAATTTTACCGGAAACATTGAATTGAACATTGAATAATACTCTGCCGCACGACGGCAAAAGAAAAAAAGCCGTCGTACAGCAGACACATTTTCACGCGCCTATGAAGCGGCGGCTTTGATTTTCAGAGCCGCCGTTTCTTTGCGTCTACACAAACCAATGACGACTTGCAGGGACACGGTAGCCGATGGGAGGTTATTTTGCCGTGTCCTTTTCTCTTTTTCGCAGTATCCATGATCTGCACCAGCTAAAAAAAGCGTAGCCCCTCCATCGGAGCAGTCCGGCTTTGAATGTGAAATTAAACAGTACATAACCGATAATATATTTTCGTGCGCTTGTGCGGCCTTGTGTCACGCAGGCGCATTTTGCTTTCCAGACTTCGAGACAAAGTGTCCCGAGGCGCGGTGCCGTTCTCCGCCGTTACTCCATTTCGTTTCCGACCAACCCCGAACAAACTGAAATGGAGGATTTTACGATGACTACTATCAATTTGAAAGATTTATATTATTGGTACACGCAGGATCAGCTTATCGAAGTTTCTGACGAGGTGGCCGAGGTATTCAAGGCCAATGCCCGCTATGAAATGGCCTACCAGCGGCGGCTCTCCCGGCACAAGGCACAGTATTCTTTGGACTGCGATGACGGGATTGAATATTCCGCTTGCCTGCATGAGCCGACCCCGCAGGAACTCCTTGAACGGATGGAAACCTTTCTTCGTTTGTGGAACGCTCTCAATTCCCTGCCGGAGATTCAGGGCCGTAGAATTGACGCACATATCATTCTTGGCAAGTCGATTAAGGAAATTGCCGAGGCCGAGGGCGTACATGAGGAGTCTATTCGCCAGTCGATCAAGCGTGGCCTTGAGCGCATGAAAAAAACTTTTTGATTTTTTCTTCTTAACCCACTTGGAATTGATGAAAAAATGTCTCGGTTTATGAGAGGAGGTTTTCTTCCTAACGCAAGGGAATAACGGCAACCCTGAGCAAGTTCGGGGAGCCAGACGGTGGGTGCGCGGTGACATTTCCAAAAAGAGATTGAGCGAACAACACCAACATCGTAAATGGGCCCGGCCATCCCAAGGCCATGATCCGGCGCTGAACAGGTTGGCTGCCTGTTCCTCCGGGCGTGTCGCTTTACTTGCGTTGAGAGCGCCGCACAGAAAATAAAGATTGTCTTTGGACAGGCCAAGTAAATATGTGCGGCGCTCTCTAATATTCAAAAACTATAATAAACCTCGAGACAAAGTGTCCCAAGGTGGAGTAAGGCAACAGGCCAGCATCCCAGTGGTGCTGGCCTGTTGCGTTTCCCTACCAAACAGAGGGAGGCGTTCTATCAATCTGCGAAGGAGGTTTACCGTGAAATTAACTACACAGGAACTTGAACAAATGAGAAGCGTTGACATTGGCGCGGTGGCTGCCGAGTCCCTGCCTGATGTGAGCGGTATGACCTTTGACAATGCGCTTTCCCGAAAGGAGCGCATCTCTCAATTTTTGCAGACTGTCAAAAATCCATACTGCTTTTGCATCGGTGGTGTTGGCGTGAAAATTGAATTTGCTGAAAGCGGGCCATCTCTCCAAGATAAGTTGACGGATTTCCTGCTGCGGCAAAGAAGCGGGCTGTAACTTCGGTTACAGCTCGTTTTGCTTCTTCGAGACAAAGTGTCCCGAAGCGGAGGCATCCTTGTTGTCCTCCCCGGACAGAGTTATAATATAAGTGTAATGTGATAGGGAAGGAGGAACAATGGCACGAGCAAAAAACAGAGGGTATCAGCAGAGTTTCTCTCCCTCTTACACAATCCGCCGCTGGCGGCTGGGCATTTATATCCGGCTTTCAAAGGAAGATTTGAAAAAAGGAAAAGACGATAGCAACAGCGTAAAAAACCAGCGTGACCTACTGAACGATTTTTACCGACGCAACATTGACGAGTTTGAAAGTATCACGGAATATGTAGATGACGGACATACTGGAACGGACGCTAACCGTGAAGATTTTCAACGGCTCTTGGCGGATGTCATGAGTGGTAAAATCAACTGCGTTATAGTAAAAGACCTGTCCCGCTTCGCACGAAATTATAGCGATGCAGGAAGTTTGATCGACAACCTGTTTGTTCAAATGGGTGTTCGCTTTCTCAGCCTTGCTGAGAATGTGGACAGCTACAAGAACCCCGACAGCGTTTCAAATATCATCGTTCCCATTACAAACGTGATGAACGATAATTACTGCTATCAGACTTCCAAAAAGATCCGGCAGGTATTTGATTACAAACGGCGCAACGGCCAGTATATCGGAGCATTTGCTCCTTACGGCTATGTAAAGCACCCAAAGGACAAGCACAGGCTGATTGTTGATCCCGATGCTGCTGAAAATGTCAAACTCATTTTCACAATGCTTATTCAAGGGTCATCAAAACGTGCTATCGCGTTGTACCTGAACGAACACGGCGTACCGAGCCCCTCGGCTTACAAGGTACAAAAGGGCTTGCCTGTTTCTACAAGAGGGTATGACGATCCTATGTGGGGAGCCCGCATGATCCACTCCATTCTTACTAATCCGACCTACACCGGGGATTTAGCCCAAGGCCGGAGCCGAGTGAAAAGCTACAAGGTACACCAGATTGAAGCCGTTCCCCGTGAGGAATGGGTGGAAGTGGCTGGAACGCATGAGGCCATTATCGACTATGAAACTTTCGACAAGGTACAGGCTCTCCTACAGCGTGATACCCGTACTTCCCCGAAAGGCCGTGAGGTACATTTATTCAGCGGCTTTCTGAAATGTGCCGATTGCGGGCGGGCCATTACCCGATGCGTTGGCAAGAACAACAATGTATATTATTCTTGCTCAACCTACAAGAACCGTTCCCGGACGGCCTGCACCATGCACTCAATCAAGCATGAGCGGCTGGAGGCTGCTGTTCTGTTCGCCGTACAACATCAGGTGCATTTGGCTGTTTCCTACTCGGAAATCGTCACACAGATCAATTCCGCTCCAATCAAAAAAAGCCAGTCTTACCGACTGGACGATCTGATAGCTGCAAAAGAGCGGGAACTGACAAAGATAACACGCTACAAGCAGTCTCTTTATCAGGACTGGAAAGACGGTGAAATCACCCAGCAGGAATACCGGGATATGAAGGCCGATTATGAACGGCAGACTTCTGATATTTCCGCAGTGCTTACCCGGCTGAACGCTGAACGCGCAGAACTGGCAAACGGTGTGGACAACGAGCATCCTGCACTGGTAGCCTTTATGAAGTATCAGAACATTGAAGCCCTCAACCGTGAAATCTTGGTTGAACTTGTGGACTATATCAAGGTCTATGAAAACGGCAATATTAGCGTGAAATTCAAATTTGCTGACGAGCTCCGCAAGATTGCCGAGTACATTGAAATTAACACTACGGAAGATACCGCAGTAGCGGGCTAACCCCCGCTACAAACCCCTTTGACAGTGTGTTTTCCTAATAGGCGCTAATCATATGTAAATAGTCCATAGAAGTATCGTGATGCATATAATTTTTCTTTTCAGGATTGTAATATCCCTTTTCTTTCGCTAAAAAACCAAAGAAGAACGGCTTAATAACACGCCCTGTATCATCTCTCCGTATCCATTTTTCCTTTAATTTTCTTAACTCATCAGCGATTGTAATATCAAATTCTTTTTTTGCAGCATCAATAGCAAGATTGCTTAACACGGCTAACTGGCAGATATCAAAATAGACTTCTTCAATGTCTTTATATTTAGCTCCATGATTTAACTGATGCCACATGTGAGTTTGAAGTTCCTGAGAGAGATTGATAATATCTCCGATTTTATTTACTGAAGTTTTAATATCTAAATCAGCTTTTTGCTCCGCTGTGTAGAACCTAGTTGTTTTTTTGGCTTTTACCATATTAGTAGGAACTTTAAATAGCTCATAATTCTTTTCGGCAGCTTTTATAAATAATTCATTATTGGTAATCATAATTGTGTCTGAATCGAACGTTTATACCCCATGTCACCATGTATTTAAATGGGCTTAGACTATCTCATCTTCCTCTTGTCTTCATAATAGAAGAGTAGGAGTCCGGCGCTTCCACATAGAGAATTTCACTCTACATGTACAGACTTCATCTTCTCTGAGAGAAGGTATGTCTTAGTCGTTACATCTTCAGGAAAATTGCTTTTCCAGCTTGACACGATATTGTCTTTATAAAATTTCGAATAAATAATTTTTAATATATTTTTTATTATTTGCAGATTTGGAAATATATTCTATCACGGTCCTCTGCGAAAAATTTTGGAATTCTGGGATGGTGTTATTACAATATTTTGCACAATCTTTTATACAGGGAAATATCTTTTCACTTTTGTTTGGGAAAATTAACTTTATTTGTTTCGCCCTTCCATTTGCACTGCCATGTCGGGCTAGTTTTTTCTTTTCATCAGGATTATTTTTATAGAATTCTTTTAGTGTAGTATTTTTATAATTAGAATTATTACTACCGTAGCGTTTATAATGTCCAACTTTTGCACCATGTTGGATATTTTCTTTATGCGATGACCATTCAAGGTTATTGACATTATTATTTGTGCGGTCATAATCTTTATGATTTACTTCAGGCAGGTTATTGGGATTTGGCAAGAAGTGCTCTGCAACCAACCTATGTATTTTAACAGTTTTTGTTTTTCCTTCTTTACATAGTTTTCCTTGTAAATAACCATCTGAATTTGTGTTAAGTGCAATTAATATTCCATTTCGATATTGTGTAACACCATTTCTTTTTAAAATTGCTCTGTCTTTACTTCTGAGTTTTCCAGTATTACTGATTTCGTACAATTCTTCATATTCTTTTACTTCTTTCCAAATTTCTTCCATATATTCCTTTCATTTTTATAAAGAGTTTCATCGTTAGCATTCATTATTGAACACACCCTAGATTTCTAGGTTCACCGAATTTTTTACTTACAGATTACTCCGTAAGGCGGACTTCGATTTTATCCAATCCGCACCATTGAGTCTTTCCAATATATTCTCACCAATACTATTTATACATATAATTTCATCTGTTAAATTGAAATACTTATCAATTAATGCACATTCCACATTATTAGATAATAAGATATTTGAAACACATACGTGAGGCGACCTTGAACCAAGAATTTTCTTTCCATAAGGAAATCTTGTGGTATGCACATTTCCTACCCCTAATATTGACTCTCCATAAAATTCACCTATCGTATTAAGAAGTAATTCGTATGGATTACCCAACAAAGTAGAGTAGTTACCTTCAATCAGGACATGACCAGATTTTAAATTTCTCTTATATGATTTGATTAACTCATTCACAAAATCCTTATACCATTTTGTTTCACAAAACTTATTGTTTAATCCCATGAGTTGATAAATGATTTCATTCTTTGTCTTGAGATTATTCGATTCAAACTCATGCTCATCTGAATATTTTACATAATGACGAACTGCGGCAGGTTCAGTTTTAAGTAAGTACATATAATCCAGAGAAGGTTGAATAAATTCTCTCACCTGCTTTTTTGTGAGCTGTAGCGTATTAATCAACTGGTAGTGACTTTGCACCATTCGTCCATCAAAAAAGTGTGTTTTCTTTTCATGCTTAACAACACCAAAGGTACTGTCGATATTTTTTAACCACTGTTCAATCGTTCCAAATTTTAGATACTTAATACTACTTGGTGTAGTTATAAGTTTTATATCCTCAATGCTTTCTGCAAGAGTAAATCCATTAAGTTGACTAATATCACTTATATTATTATCTTTAAAAAATTGTTGAATGTTTGTGTTGAAGCAACACGATTTGAAAAAGTTTTTTCTGAGAAGTATCATGCCATATTTGTCATAGATACCCATAATAGATTTGTCAATAAGAGATAGTCCATCCCAGATTGAGTTAGATATTTTTACTTGCTTTTCACCTGTTTGTAAAGAATATTTACCATTTTCTTCTTTCATTTCAGTAGCAATTACCGTATCAGTAAATGTACTCTCATAATCATCTAAGATTAAAATATTTTCTGGTTTAATTTCAATAGTATCAATAATAGAAGATAGTGTAAGAGCAATATACGCTTCCAGTGCAGCTAAATCAACTTTATCTCCTTCTTTTAATTTAATACCGCACATTTCCCATTTGTGCATTCGCTTGTATAGCTTTTCATCAATAAATAAACATTTACCAACACGACTGCTTCCAGAAGAACGTTTAAATCGCACATAATGTATTCCGTTACACCAAAATCCATTTTTATAAAGTTCATATCTTAGATTAGCAACAGAGTTTAATGTACCATTTTTCTTTATTTTATAAACACCATCTTCATAAATAAAATTGTCTTTAAGAAGAGTTTCAGGAACTATTTTATCAGGTGGAACGTATATACCTGTCTGTATAGCAATAAGTTCGCCGTTTGCTACGTATACACAGTTTGTAATACTGTTTTGACTTATTTCATAACCAAATTTTACATATAGATATTTTGGATATTTACATTTACCTTTTTTCTTTTGTTCCTCATTCTCTTTTATACTTCCTATTTTATTGTATTCCTTATTAGAATATTTAAAAGTAACATTGATAACTCTATCAGTGTGTTCCATTTCATTGCGTTCATACCATGAGAACCGCTTATTGCGATATTCTTTTAAATACACTTCTCTTAATTTTATTAAATCTAAACTATAGTCTAAGGTGTTTTTAAATTTGGCAATATTATATGAACCATCTTTACGTTTCAGGTTATATCCCTGTTTAGGATATAAGTAATTAGCAATATAAATATCTTTTGCATCTAGGGATGGAATTTTAATACCATCCAGCTTAATCACCTACTTTCTTAATTAATTCGTTATATTCTTTTACCCACTCTGGATCAATTTCGCAACTAGCATTAACATATCTTATAATAGCTGCTTTTAATCCTTCTAATCTCATTGAATCATGTATTTTTCTTGGCAATATACCAAGAGGAGGTTTTTTATTTTCCATTTTCATTGCCTACAATTTCTTCAAATGTTCTTGGAGTATATTCCATGTAATCCATCATACAACCTCCTTCTCATATAATCCCTGTATTTCCTGTAACGCTGCAATTAGTCCCGGAAGATTTTCATGCTTAATACATATATACTCTTCGTTGTCACTTGTGTTTTCAATGAAAATATCTCCATCATTATTTTCAGTTAAATATGTATTAGCATTTGGCTGAATTTTAATAGACTGTCCATCAGTTTCAATATTGTATATTTTACATTCTGATCCATTGCGCTCCCAAAGAATTAGCCTATCATTTAGTCCTAAACTCTTAGAAAAAGTATGTCCATAAACAGTAATAATTGCTACACTAGCAAGGGCTGTAAAGTCATCTTTAATATCATCTAAGCAGAAAGCGTAGTCATTTAATTTACTGTTAGCAACATCGAAGTAGTGGAAGAAGAGGTTACGTTTTTCTCCCATAGCAATTACAAACTTTCCACCTTTAAGTTGTAATAAATATCCCGGCTCAATTTCAAATTTTGTAAATCCTATTAAATCAGATATGTCAATACCCATTATTTTACAATGTTCTTTGAGAATATCATAATCTTTTATATCATCAAAACTGTAACAAAAGTTAGATGTGTTTTCTTTTAATGGACATCTGATACAAGGATACCCACTGCATTTTTTGCTTAGTCTTTCTGACATAATTTTCATTTGTTCTAATCTATCCATATATTCACCTCCCAAGCTAAATATCCAACACGTATATCAGTATAAGGATATCTGTGCCCTAACTTTCTTTTTGTGTAAGACTCACTGAGCATGAACGGGAGATTTCTACGTTTAATATTTTCTTTATCTCCATTAAAAAGAACCAGTTCTTCATTTGAGATAACAACAGCATTTCCAACAGATATTAAATCACCTGAAGTAGTGCCTTTTTCTAAGTATTGCACTGTATCCCCTACATGAAGTTGTTCTCCGAATACATCTGTTTTATTTACAGGTGATCCTAATACTCCTAAGTCTTTTCCATTGATTTTGAGATGTAAATGTTTATCTGCAACAGGAGCAGAAGTGTCAGTAGATTTATTTTCTCTATTAAATAATCTATCCATTACAACATTTACTCCAGTTTCAAAATCAAAAGTATCATCAGGATGTAGCTTAGCTTCAGAACGTTTTACGACTTTTCCATTCTCTTTGAGAATAGCAATAGTAGTAGTATCGTCAAGAGTGATGTGGATTTCTTTATTTGAAATTAATTCAAAGAACTGGTCTGTATTATCTACAGTAAAAAAATGACCAATAGTGTTTTTGTTTTCATGGTCTAATATTTTAATTTTCATCATATTACCGGAAAGAATATCCGTTACAATTGCTTTTTTCATATCTTTATTCGTATGTAAATATCGCTTATTAATTCCTTTTATAATGTCACCTTTTTTAAATTCATTCATTATTTTTAATCCTTTCTTTTTATGTATTATTTGATGTATAACTTGCTATGCAAGTGTAATTGCCCTGTCAGACTGATACCTACGTAAAGATTGCTAAAGCAACTTTACTACGGGTCTGACGGGTAATTTTTCTCCGTAGAACTCATGTTGCAAAGCAACAATCGTTCTTACTCGAATAAATACAATGTATTTGGTATTTTTATTTTTTTATTATTATATATTTATATACATATATCTTTTATTAAAGAGGAGTATGCTAAATATATAGTAAATATAAGGTTTTAGAATTTACTTTAACACCGTCAAGATTGATACTTGGTGGTAAAATTCATTTAAGCAAAAAATTCATTTAATAAATCTCTCATTCGCTTTGATGGGAGATATAAAATTATAGGTTTATCTTCTCTAATTTGGCTTCTCCATATCCATTGAACTAATATTGAGGTAGCGTATTCATCTTGATTTAATTGGATATTATGTTGAGCAAAGAAATTTTTAATCACTGGATTTAAATAAACATTTACCATAAATGCTAATGATTTTTTGTTAGCATATTCATTTGTTCCTCTTGTATTAAATGGAACAAAACATGGATTTTTCTTGCTTCCTGTGTATCCTTTTCCTTTAAGCTTTGATTGATAATCTTTGAATGTTACCCACATATTATCAATCATCAGTGTTTTAACTTTATTATGGAAATAATTATAAAGATGATTTTTTAATATTTTCATGTGCAGAGAGTTTACATTAGATTTGTACCAAGAGCTGCTTAATGGAATTTTAGATTTGTATTCTCGTTCACCTATTTGATTTAATTTCTTATCATCAAGAACAGTAATAAGCTGTTTATATTTCTGACGTTCAATTATATCATTTGATTTAGAATATGGAGATAATTTTCCGTTTATAAGTGAACAATGTTGATATTCAATATTGTGTAATTTAAAATATGCTTCTTGTATATCGCCTGACCATAGATAGGTGAGAATGTATATATTGTTGAAGTATTCAAAAAAGTTCGATGGATAATTCCAGATGAGCTTTACGGGAGTTTTGTCACTATCCTGATATGCCATTAGAGAATTCAATTCAGCGTATTTTCTGATTTCTTTAACCCATTTTCCTTTATATTCTTTAGCGTTTTCATTCTCATTATTCCATATTACAAATCCATCATCAGAGATTTTAATATATTCATTGTTTAAAATGATTTTGAGGTCGCTTTGAGGTATGTGATATTCTTCAATTACCTGCATTGCTTCATCTAATATTAGATTATAATTTTGAACTTGCAATAGATTTAAACATTCTCTATCAATGTTTTTTAATAGAGCATGAGTTGTTACAATATTTCTGCCTGAAGCTACTAACTCTTTAAAATCTGATATTTTTCCTCCGGGTTTGTTCCTTGGTTGAAAACCTTTAATGTTTTCTAAGGCAACTTCGTATCTGTTTACTTCACTAAGATAGGGGACGACTATTAAATATTGTTGTTCAGGATGAGAATTGATATAGTTAATCATCCATGTTGATTTTCCTGACCCCATTATGGAGTCAATTACTTGTATCATTAACTGCTTCCTTTCGTAAGTAATTATTTGTTATAAATAATATGAATTCTTCGTGCAACATTTGTTTCTCTCTTTGGACATCCATTTCCGATAAATTGATTACATTGATAGAAGCAGAAAATGAAAATGTGTATCTTCTTTCTGTGTGCTGACAGGTAATATATCCTTTGTTTACTAAGCTAGTAATAGCAGATTTTAATATTGATTCCATCTTCTGAATGGATAATGTCCGCTGTTCTTGTGTCATTTCTAATGTAGTACCATCAGTATTTTTGAAAACATACTTTTCATTATTGTCAATTTCTACAAGACCTAATAGAACACAGATATCTTTAAATGTGACATTGCTAAATTGTTTCTCCGAGCAGTTGTTAATGACTTGAAGTAATATTTGACTTATATATCTTGTATATATATTTCTGGGATTTTTATATCTTTTATCTCTTGGTTTTGATAGTGTGAATTTTAATGTTTTCTTATCGTAAACTTCTTTAATAATAAATGCGTGACCACTTTTTTGATAGCTAATCAATTCTTCGATTTCTTTTAATTGGCGAATTTTTGAATTGCTTGTTTTAGGTTCAATTCCTAAAATCTTACAAAGTTCTTTATAATTTTTTACTATCATTCCCGGATGTAGTTTACTGGTATCTATTCTTACCATCTCCTTTTATGCGTACAGCTCAGTCAACTGTTTCTTATCTGAATTAGTTGCAGTAGTGGTTATCTGTGAGCGATTGTTTTGTTCTACCATTATAAGCAATTTCTTACTTATATCTAACGCACCCTTGATGTAATGTAAGTCGCTTTCTCCTGAAGATACTGTTTCGTAAAATGCTTTATATATTTGATTTTTATTTATCATTATTCTTTCACCTCAAAATAGTATTTTTCAAGTCTTTCTTCACCAATCTCTTTAATTGCTTGCTGTGCAATTGTATCTGATGTGAAATAGATTTGTTCTGACAGAAATTGGGATACATCAAAATTATCAATCATTATACGGTTTCTCTCATGGTTAAAATATAGACAATACTTTTGTTCGTCATCGTTGCTCCAATCAATTTCTTTTTCATTGTGTTCCAGAGCAAAACGTTTTAACTCCATAATCACTTTCTGTCTTTCCAATGCAAATTCAGCCTCTTTTTTTGTTTTAAAGCAGTTACCGATAGCATATCTATTTTTATACATATTTCTATTATCACAAGTGGTTTTCTCGATATGACCATCGCTGTAACTATAATAATATGTTTCATTTTCTTCTGGTTTCCAAACTTTATTCTTTGGCTTATTAGCTTTCTCAATTAAAGACAGGAGAGTAGAGCGTTCTTCCGGAGATAAATTCTCCATATTTACTGTAATGTTGTTATTATCCATTTTATTTTCCTCCGTATCTTCAAACATTTCGTCCGTCCAGCGATAATTACCACAATCACCATAAATCAAATATCCATCACCTCTAATTTCACGTATTGTCTGCTCTCCTTTGAAATTATCCATTGCAGAAACATACACATGATGTCCATACCGATTGTCTTTAACTAAATCACTTCGTACTTTAACTTTATCCCCAATTTTATATTTCATATAATTTTTCCTCTTTTGTAATAACTAAATTAGAAGGTTTTAAATTTTTTAAATTAGCTTTTATTATTTCTATTACATTTAAGTGTTCCAATGGTTCGAAATAACTCCTGTAAAAAATTGTAACCATGTTTTTTGTAAAAGCTTTTATACCTTTTATTTCAATAATTTCTTTTGCTGCTGTTTCAATGTATGATTCAGTATTGAAAACCAAAGCAACAAGGGCATCATTGTCAATTTGGTAGGTCAAACCTCCGTAATCAAAAGATGATGCAATTTTATCTTCATTAGTAACAATATCGACAAGCAATTCTGGAATGTCATGTTCTAACGTTAGTATTGTCCCATAATTAGAAACAAACCAGTATTTCGGTAAACTGTGTCTTGCCTTGTAGAAAGGTTGCCCCTTAGCTGTTTCCGGCAAATAGCACTGCCGGAACTCCTCATCATCTTTCGGCTGGTAAATCAAAAGTCTGGGGATTTCCAGCGAAGTTCTTCTATTATTCCATTTTTCAAAAATTTCTTGATAGTATTTGTGATTTCTTTTGTTGTTCATGTAATTTGTTTCCTTTCTTTTCAAATATCTTCATTATATTTTTTACCTTGTAAAATCTTTTCTAAAGTCCATAAAACTTTCTGGTATGCCAGAGCTGTACAGTTCTTCTGGATACATTCTTCTTTGGAAGTCGGAAGATTTTCATAAAGTAAATCAATTTGGTTATTTAAAACCTCTGTGAATTCTTTGAGGTTGTTTACTATTATTGCGTTTTTATCCATCTAAGTTATCTCCTTTAAATTAGTCTAAAAAAGTAAGTATGTATGGTATAGCAAAAATACATAAACATTCTGGCTTACCAGTTATAATCATACCTGCAATTGCAGCAATAGATACTACAGTCCACATAATTCCAAAATCACTCATTTTTCAATATCTCCTGTACAACAGTATTTACTAACTTTCCATCAGCCTTACCTTTTAAGCTAGGCGTAATTACTTTCATAATCTGACCTTTGTTCTTAGTAATGAGTTCAATATTATTTTCTTCTACAAGCTGGATAACATATCTTTCAATTTCTGATTTATCCATCATTGTAGGAGCAATCTCTTTTAATATTTCAATTCTTAATGTGAATTCCTCTAATTGTTCCAATCTGTCAGAAGGACAAGTATCTAACATTTCTGTTGCTGTTTTGAGTTCTTTAAGAATAGCAGCATTAACGATTTCTTCTGAAATGTTATCCTTACATCCTTTTTCAATTGCCATGTTTTTAGCTGTTGAAAGGACAGAAGAGAGGACTTCTTTTTTTAATTTATTTCCTGCTTTCATTGCAGTAATCATTTGTTCTCTAAGTGTTTCTATTGTCATTTTTATTATACTCCTTTTATTTTTGTGTATATTGTGAAATATTTCAATCCACTTATATATGTAGAATGCATCAATATGATTAAAAAAATATCATTGGATTTTGAGGATTTCAATCCACTTATATATATAAAATGCATCAGATGCCAGAAAAGAAACACTGGTGGCAGATGTGATTTCAATCCACTTATATATATAAAATGCATCCTACGGATTTAAGCCTTTCCGTTGCCAAAAGTAGATTTCAATCCACTTATATATATAAAATGCATCAGCAAATATATATAAGACTTATCTATTATCATTGTGCATTTTATACATATTTGTGGTTATAAAAGCATTATCTGTTTTCGAATAATTAACATATTGCTATGATTAACTATCGTACTAACTGATTTCTTTTATCTACTTCTGGTGCGAATCTATTAAGAAATATATGTTCACTGTCTAATCGCACCAAGGTGGGGTTGAACCTCCTACCTATATTTTATATATAATATTTATAATATTTATAATATTAGTCATGTTATTTTACTTGTCTGAGATATAATAATCTTACCTATGTAAGTTCTATCTATAATTTATAGGCTACCGCCCTAGACAGGTAATTTCAATACACGCATGTATGTAAATTACATCTCTATTGTTTTAAACGCTTTAGTGTACTAAAACTTATTTCAATCCTCACATATATGCAAATTACCTCGCAGCCAGAAAAAATACTGGTGGAACTTCTGATTTCAATCCGCACATATATATAAATTACCTCTAAAAAAGAGATATTCCATTTTAGCACCCCCTTGATTTCAATCCACACATATATGTAAATTACATCAGCAAAAATACATAAATGTGACTATCATATTTTGTATAATTTACATAATGTTATGGTTATAAAAGCAATATTTTGTTTCGTATATATAGTGATAGTAATCATAGTATATATACTACTATCAAATTTCTTTTATCTACTTTAGTGCGAATTGCCATGTAATTTATGTGTACTTTATATTCGCACTTGGCGGCGTTGAACCTGCAACCATATATTATTAAGCAATAGATTTTTTATATTTTTTCTTTGAAATATTTAAAATATTTATTGCTGCATTTATATCTCTATCATGTTGTATACCGCATTTGGGACAAATCCACTTTCTTATTTTTGTATCTTTTACCTGAGTATTTACAAATCCACAGCTACTACATGGTTGAGTTGATTTATCGTATCTTCCGATTGCAACAACTGGAACATTATATTCTTCACCTTTTCTTTTTAACAGTGCTAAAATTTCTCCCATAGCTGCGTCTGATAAATTATTATGTTTCACTCTTGTTTTTCTTGACATTTTTCATCATATCCTTTACAGATAAATTTTCGATTCCTATAAAGCTTGACTGTCTGATAACATCTAAAACCATGTTCTCCATGTGATGTTTACGCTGTCTGGCTACTTTTCTTTCAAGCTTTGCGGCTTGTAGTTTGGTTTCCTGATAACGTTTTGATGGAAGAGTATCATGGTCAACTTTATATTTTTCTCTGAATTTAATATTTGCAAAACCTTCTCGTCTTGAAAGTTGTCTATGTAGCTGTTCTCTATGCTTTTGAACTTCGCCATGTTCTCCATTTTTAAATCTTGGATTACTATATTTTGTTCCATCAGATAAAATCATTAAATCAGTAACGCCAACATCAATTCCTATTTCTTTTTTATTATCACTGTCTTTAATAAGTTTATATACATTCTTTAAACAAATCTGTATAAAATAATCTCCGCAGTTGTCTTTTTTAATAGTGAAGAGGTGAGCTGTACGCTTATGTAGTTCACAATATTCTTTGAATGTCATGTTGCAAGTTTCATCAAATCTTAGAATTCTAAGATAATTTTTCATTCCTCTTGCTTTGATCCGTCCAACTTTATTTAGGTTGAGATGTACTACATTGTCGTTAGTTTCATTGAAAATAATTTTGCTTAATGTCTCCTGATACGTATAACTTCTTCTTGGATGCTTCTTTGAGTAATAAGGGGCTTTACTGCTTTCGATTGGTCGCTTTACACCTTTTCCATTTGTTTTCTTTTTCTGATTGCCTTCACTTACTTGAGCGTCTAGCCTTTTTGATAAGTCTCTTTTAAAAACTCCATTGTTACCGGATAGAGCAGAAGCAGGGATAATAGAAATACTAGGTCGTTCTTCTCTGAGTTTTTCTAAATAATCTTTTTTTATCATAGTATTAATATTTGGAAAGTGTATCTTTTGTTTGCTTTCCTTGTCTTCACGTTCAGTTGTATTTGTAAGATTAGTAAACATATCGTATACCGCTATGTTGCATGCTTTGTGAAGTTCATGAATAATGGTATCAATAGTTTCTTTTTGAGAAGAAGTTGGGTACAATCTTAAATTAATTGTATATACAGGTAATTTTACGTACCGTTCAAACATTGTCATTTTCTCTCCTTTTAAATTATCTATCCAATTTATTCCTCATTATACCAACTATAGATGCACCAAGAGCAGCTCCTATTGATAATGCAAAAGCTTTCCAGTCGTACAGATTTATAATAGTGGTAAAACATGCAACTTCTAAGCAAAAACCTGCTATAAATAAAAATGTTTTCATTTTACATTTCTCCTTTTATTCAAATAATTCTTTTAATATTCTTGGCTTGTATTTTTTCTGTTTGGTTTTAGAGGCTTTTTCTAATTTACCATTAGCAATACTTTTTAGATTAAATCCATATATTTGACCAAGGATTTCTAATTCATTCTTAATTTCTCTACGTTCCTTTAATGTATCCTGTAGTAGCTTTGCCATTTTATATCCCTGACAGGCATTAAGCGGATGAAATTCTATATAATGGTAGATGTCAGTTATTTTCTGGTCTGCAACGGATAACTCATGGATGAGTTGTATTTTATATGCTTTAATGTTTTCTGAGTCTTTCTCTAAAGAGGAGAGTAGACTTTTCATGTTTGACTCCATGTGAATACCTTTTTATTTTTTATTCTTCCTGCAATGTTATTTCTTCCAATGTATTTGTTGACGGATTATATTTATATGGCAATCCGTTTGGTGCGTAGTAGGGCGATGGAGCGGTTGAGCTATATTCGCTGGATATCTTCCCATTCCAGAAATACACGATATTTGTTGTTGCATCGTAGTATAAATAGCCTTTATTTATTTTTTTAAGCTGTCCTATTCCCACTTGCATTACAGCATTTTCGTTATCAGAGCCAATGTTGATATTTGTATTGGTTTGATAACAGCCTGTAAGTGCTGACAATGTAGCAACGAGTAACAGTGCAATCAATATTTTCTTTTTCATTTTATTCTCCAATTTTAATAATACTGTTATATAAAACTGTGTGCTCATCATCTATATCTTCATCAATATGGAAGTGACCAAAGTACCAATGTTTATAATCAACATTTTCTTTTATATTCTCTAAGTAGTTTGTTAGTTTATCAGGCGGTTTAATTTCTGGTATTAATTGATTAACAATTGAGGTAGGAGCAGTATGGGTAAGAATATAATCTACTTTGAAATTAGCTTTTTCTAAGTTCTTATTTGCAGTTTTATATTCTTCTGCTGAAGGCATTTCTTCAGCCCACCATGAGACACCTTCTTTCCTGAATTGCTTATCAACCGAAGCTGCTCCTCCCATAGTGAAGAAGGTTGTTCCGTCAATATTAAATATCTGACCTCTCATTAAATGCATTACTTTAGGTCTAATTTGATGCACAAATCCTCCATTCCACAGCATAGGTTTCATTTGATTTAATAGGTTATGATTTTCGTGATTACCATCCACGAATAGAGTAGTGCATGGCTTTTCGTTTAACCAGTCAAGCCAGTAGTTTTCATCTGGTGAGTTATTCCATACTAATCCAAAATCTCCACATATAACAAGGTAATCATTAGAGGTGAGAGAGATGTTATTTTTATTTAGACTTGGTGTTGATAGCTTGTATATATCGTAGTTTCCGTGTGTATCACCTGTTACGTAGAACATTATTCAATCACTCCATTCCATGAATTAAATTCTTGAATATCTTTTTCTTCTTCATTTTTATTATCTAAGTATTTTCCATAACGCTCAAAAGCTTCTTCTACTGCTGTTTTATAAGTATTATCAATTCTTTCTATGTAGTAACTTCTACTATGAAGGCGATTGACTTTTCGAATTTTTACTTTATAGCAAAGTCCAATAAATTGACCAATATATTTGCTTATAACAACTTTGTACTTCTCATTTCGATATATGCATTCTTTCTTTAATGTTTTAAATGTTTTCATCAATCACTCCGTTCCATTCTTGTAAATCTTGATACAATTTTTTTGATTTCTCTTGACATAATATTACATCTTCATACGTATGAAATATTTTTTTAATTAGGTCAGGATAGTCTGTAAACTCAGAGTAATCAGCATAGTCTCTAAATACAGGAAAAAACTTGTTTGTTTTGTATAGCTTTACTGTAATAAAGACTCCTGTTTTAATTACTGCACGATACTTTTCACCTTTATATTCTATATTCTTTTTAATTATCTTCATTGTACTGTTTCTCCAAATTTTTTTTCAGTTTTAATATATCCCCCGTACTTATGTTTCCTTTTGATAGGTGGTCATAAATGGTTTTGTTTATTTTCTTCTCTTTGCTTAAATACCAAAATAACTTATCATCTGAATCTAACATTACGAGTATTGACTCAGCTAAAACCTGATTACCGATTAACTTCGTTAAGTGTGCAATGCACACAGTAACTAGGGCATCATGGAGAGACATGGTTTACTCCTTTCAATAATGCGAGTTACTATTTTATTTTGGAGATAAGCGGGATTTATAGGGAATGTTTCATTTTCTAATATAGAAAGAATTTCTTCATCTGTAAGTTTGAAGTGTTTGCACATTTTATTTGCGGTTTCCTGTGAGAGATTTTTCATTTCGATTTTAACATCAAATCGTCCATCACGAATGAGTGCAGGGTCTAAATCTTCAATGTGGTTGGTAGTTGCAATGAAAACCGTATTTGGAATAGAGAATACACCATCAAGAAACTGGAGTAATAACTGTGCAGCTTTTTGCTGATTTTCAGTTTTGAGATTATCACGAGTAGAGAATATACAGTCAATATCTTCGAGTAGAATAATGCTTGTATCTTCATCGCAATCGTCCATTTCTATTTTTATTCGTTCTATTTGAGCTTCATTGAAATCCCCCATATTTACAACATACAGGTCTGTATTTAATTCTTTGGCAATTGCTTTTGAGATGGAAGTCTTTCCTGTTCCGGGTGCTCCATAGAGTAGGATGCCTGTTTTATGAATAATATTTAGCTGTTCATATAAATCTCTATTTGTTTTCCACTCTTTTAAGAAGCTGCTTATATAGCTTATATCTGTATCAGAAAAGATTTCATCTAACCCCTTATTTGTTACTGATTGATAGCTTATTGCCCAACTAGGCGTTTTTCTGTTCTTATCTAAATAAAGTGTATTAACACCTACTTTGTTATTTTGAACATAATTTTGTACATAGTTCATAGTGTTTATAAATTTGATTTTAGCTTTAAGTGCTTCGATGCCTAAGAATGTAATGTAAAATCGGGGATAACAACCGGATAATGGATTATATACATCGGCTGTTCTGATGAACATGTAAGCGTTCATGTTGTCAATTTTTAGAAGTATAGTTTTATTGTGATTTAAATCTCCATTTTTGTTGCAGAATTTTTCAGCAGATTTTGCTGCTCTTTTTATTGTGTTAGAAATAGTAGTGTATATCTGACGATTAGCACCAATATCTAATGTTGGATAGAAATTTTCTTTAAGTGAATTTGAGAAAAATCTCAATGTGTTGTTGGTGGCTGTTTCTAATTGTTTATTGAAAAATGCGTTTGAGATGGTACGAATTTTTCTTTGGGTGTTCGTTTTAAAAGTGTTTATTTTATTCATGATTACGTCCTTTCTTTATTATATTGGTATGCTATCACACTCTAAACGAAAAGTCAATATATAAATGAAATATTATATTTTGGAGGATTTGATGTGAAGAATGAGAGAGGAGATTTAGGGGCATGAGAGATGAGCGAATGAGGGGATAATTGGGGAGATTGGAAGGGGACTAGGAAGAGTAAGGATGGTGGGAGAAAAGGGGGAATATGGGGGTTTTAGAGGGGTTTAGAGGGTTAGAGTTTGTAGATGTACCAGCTAAGGGGTTATAGCCTGAAAAATGGTGTTTTTTGAGTTTTAAAGCACCCCCTAGACACGCAAAAAAGTAAGTAAAATACATATTTTGCAAAGAAATTTTAATTCTTGATTGACTTTTTGGAAAGAGTGTGGTAATATAAGACCAACGACAGGGGGACACCTCTTTTAGTTCTTCTGTTTGGCATATCGGGGAAAAAATCTTATTTATCCACATTATCCACATTTCCCCAAACCAATAAATCATTAAATAACTTCCAATTCTTATTGGAGTTATCCACATTGCACTTTGATAACTTTATAAGGCTTTACACCTTGCCAAACCACACACACTGTATTATATTATAAGTAACCATAAACAACGCTTATAATATAGAGGAGTGAGAAAGAATGGGTGATTACATGACGGGAAAAGAGATAGTAAACCTAATTCGTAGACTGCGCGAAAAAGGACTATCAAGTGATGAAATTCTGGATATTATAGAATACATTGAAACACATGAACCTAAAGAGCAAGTAAAGAGCAAGTAACTAAATAACATTATTGGTTAAGGTGTAAGGTCTTATAAAATTATTAGGGTCTTGCACCTTTTTAATTTTATACTGCTATAACCGCATAGGCATTACACATAAATAAACCCTATACATATAGCAATATACCTACTCTGTATGGTATACTCTTTATATTATATTACATAATAGGAGAGGTATAAAAACATGACAAACAAAGAACTGTCAAACCTTGTAAATACTTATATTATCAATAATGGTATAAACAAAGTATTTCTAGCTGAAAAGCTGGGCATATCAAGACAAGCACTTGATAAGCTTTTAAATAAAAAGCAATTCAGCCTGGATGACGCTAACCGCATACTTAATATTATAGGATATGAAGTGTCAGAAGTATTGATAAAAAAAGTATGATAAAAATAATAAAAAATGGTTGACAACTACTTAAAACTGTGGTATTATAAAACCATGACAAGGAACGATACCAAATCTTGTAAAACGAACCTCTTTGTTAGGTCTAGGAATGGTAAACCCCTTGCAATATGTAACTTGTAAACCAACACCAAAATGAAAGGAGAAAATAAGCACAAAAAAAATCAGAACCAACTAAAGATAGTCGGTTCTGACAGAAAACAGATAATAATACCTGTATAAAAACTAGACACTTTTATTCTAGTGTATTTTATCTATTCTGTCAAGTCTGACTTATAATCCCAAACAAAAAACCTTTCCAATGAAGGAACAACAATGCTGTATTATCCTAGATAGTATAAAACAGGTTGCGTGATAGTTGGATAGTATGCAATCCTATTAGGACTGTGCATATACAAATTTAATATAACGGATGTAGGGACTATCCAGAAAAGTCCTAAAGAGTGCAAAACATATTATATTTTATAATTGATTGCATGGCTTGACACGGCGAATAGAACAACTATTTTTAGACTTTATTCGGCGGTAGGGCAAGAGTAAACTTGCCAGAGAAAAGTAGTTTATCCTAGTTTATATTCTAGGCAGTGAACGTTGACAGATAAACGAAAAAAGCTCATTAAGAAATGCGAACCATTTCGTTAAAAATCACGCTATCACAAAAAAGCGTACTTGTTACTGAATTCATAACTCAAAAATGAGTAAACTTATAAGTAGCATACAATATATAAGAGATAGACAGTATAAACAAAGTGGCAGAGTGACAAGGTAACACTTGTACTTCTTGACGTTGGGTAACGCTAACTCGCATGACCGTTGTTTCCCTACTGTCTATATAATCCTTTTAATGCTGGAAAGCAGTTGAAAAATCGACTGTTTTCCAGTGCTAAAAGCACAGTAACTATAATTATAAATAATTGGCACGTCACGCCGTAAAGATGGCAGAAAGGTGATATTATGACAACTTTAAACATCAATTTTTTATCTGAAAACGCTACTATTGAAATGAAAAATGAGTTTTTCACAGCCGTAAAACATGAAGAAACATCTATGCTTATTTCCCAGAGTGAAGAAACTATTGAAAAACTTGAAAAATCTTTGAAAAAAGATGATATTACCGAGGAAGAAATCAAAGCTTTAAAATCCAAACTGACAGCGGAAAAACAGGTATTAGAAACACTTAACACGAGTTTATTTGAAACAAAAGATACATACAACAAAGTTATTGCTGATATGACCAAAAAGAACGAAGACCATTTCGGCAACAAACTCGAAGTAGTACGCAACGTATTGCGTGTACTGGCAACATGGGACAACTCCAGACTTGTAAAATTCGCACTTGTAGAAACTTTTAAAGGGGAAGCTCTGCATGACGCTCTGGAAACAATCCATATCAATTCCAAATCTAATGATGACGGCTGTCTTGTAATGAGTAAGGAAGTAAAAGAGGCATACAAGAAAGCCTCTAATGAATTAGAAAGCATTATCAAGAATACTTTCAGCTTACCTTTTGCCACATCTTACACTGACAAAACTCGTGTAAAAATGAACGCTGATGATAAAAAACTGCTTAACGATTGCTACGTTAAAGGTTTTAGAAATAAATTTAGTCAGAATGAAGCTACAGGGGTAGTAGACTTTGCCGGAAGACAGGTAAACACCTTAGTAAGAGGTAAAAAGGATAAAAAGACAGGTAAAATTACATATAACTACTCTGGATTGTATCAGACAGTATGCCAGATTGTTATGAAACACTATTTCAAATAAGTGTATAGTTTACGGGACTGAAAAATTTCAATCCCGTAATAGTATACATTTATAAAGAAAGGGGACTTTAAAAGTGAAAACAGAATATTTATTACGCTCAACAGCAGTACGCAACAGAACTTTTCCAATAGGTTCTGTTATTTTATACCTTGAAAATGGTATGGTTTTAGTATCCAATGATTTCCGGCATAAAAGAACAAAGAAATTAGAAATGTATTGCTATTTACCAAAACAGGGAAAATGGGTGCTCACGCACGATAAAAACGACTTGACGGAAGAAATATGGAATTGCTACCGCAAGAACCATATCAAGTATAAAAGAAAGGAAAGTTTCAATACATATAAACGTATGATGAAACACGACAGGAAGCACAAAAGAGGTTCTGGAGGGCAACGCTTAGGCTTTTCAGGTACAGTGACAGATTATGAATGTTGTAAAGAACCAATACACGATTTCAGACGTGTATACAATTAAAAGAAAGGAAGTGTAAAATATGAACACTATCGAATTGATTGCTACTTTAAAGGAAATGGGGAAAAAAGCGGGAAAAGAAAATATAGTAGGTGGCATTATTGACGCAATTATTAACTACTACAACAATAAAGCTAATTTTTTTGAGGAGGATGCTATAAGAGTGTTTAAAAGATTTTTGAAAACAGGTGTATTGCAGTTTTCATAAAATATATTTCAGGCTAGGCTTTTGCCTAGTCTTTTTTATGCCTAAAAATATTTCAAAGAAAGGGAAAAATATGACTATTTTAGAGGAAAAAGAAGCATTAAAGAAAGAATTGTTAAAAGCGAAATCAGAAGGACTGAGAGTGTTTATAAACAAATCACCAGATTATGCCTATGGACTTATGACAGATGGCATAAGCATGATTTACGTTGATATTACAAACTACCCCTACGGCTTTACAACTAGCCTTGAATACGTACCAAATAAAGCAACAGGCAGCGGATGCCATACGCTTGATCATGGCTATTATTATAAAGAATTAAATAAGGGAATTTTTCTTGAAGCAGTCAATGCAGGAAAGAAAAGAGCTTTTGTATATGGTGCAGAATGTTATAAAAGCTTTGAACACTATCTCAAACGACATCCTGATTTTTACAGGTTTTATAGAGAATTATAAAGGGAAAAGAGAAAATGAGAATACCAGAAAAATATAGAGAATTATACACCTGTCAACTACCTTTACGTTTGCAACAATCCATTCTTAATGCTGTGGAAAGAACATTTGAAGGTAGTTTTTTAACGGAAAGCGAAATTCAGGAAGCAGTAGAAAGTGTGGGCTGTGAACAGGTAAAAAATCTGACAGATACTATTTACATTGAATTTGTATAGAAAGGGAAAAGAATAGAATGAGAATGAAACAGCAAGCACAGTACCCTTGTAGAAATTGCATATATTTTCACACTTGCGGAGAAAATACACGTACTGAATATTGTGCAGGACGCACGACTAAATCAGAAAAGAAAGCAGAAGATAAAAGAAACAGAAAGGATAAATAATCATGCCACAGGTATCAATCGTATTAGGTGTTATGTCAATCCTCTTAAAAGGACTTGCAAAAATAGATAAAACAGACGTGAAAGGAACTTTACTTTGTGCAAAGATGGCAGAAGTAGGATTTTTTATTACAGGCTGTATAGCTTTGTTTTAAAGGGAAAATAGAAATACAGAAAGAGGCGTGAATTATCACGTCTTTTTTAATGTACAAAAGGAGATGAAAACTATGGAAGCATGGACAAGTGATATTTTAGCAGCTTATGAGGAAGCAAAAGGAAACAATTATGAAGAGGAATAATGTTATGGAAAGCTATATTATTGGTATAAAAAACGGAAAGTGTGTTGTGGCAACGGAAACTGAAATAATTAACAATGCTTTAGAACAAGAGAAACAAGGGATAGAACCTCATTATGTGTATCAGCCAAATAAAGAAGAAAAGCCCATAGGAAATCCCGGTTGGCTGGTGTGGAATTCTTACAGTCATGGCTGTGGAGTTGTTCACAGAAGAGATGATGGAAAAATGGTTATATTTACAGGATTACAAGGAGATTTTAGCTATGTATGATAATGATGAAATAGTAACAAAGAAATTTCAAAAGGCTTGTTTTATTTTAACAATATTAACAGGCGTTATTTTACTATTATTGAATTTTACACTCTTCACATTCAGGCATTATAGTCATAACCAATTAAGGGGATTTGATGTTGAATATATTGAAACAACGGAAAATAGCATAATACTGACTGTCGATAATCAGCAGCTTAATATCTCAAAAGAGAAATTAGAAGACAATCTCATAATTGATATTAGAGATATTGTAGATTGGAACACAGACGGAACAGAAATTGCATTGTCTCTAGCAAACGGAAATGAACTTTATGCAACGCAAACCCAAAATATTTATGCTCCAAAATTTAAAAACTACGTGGGATTTAATGAAATCCAAAGCGTAGAAGAAACGGAAACAGAAATACATATCACTACTAAGGATGGAAATATATACACTATTAAAAAATAAAATATCTTTTATAATTGATTGAACCCATAAACGGAAATTTGTTTGTGGGTTTTATTGAATTATAAAAGAAAGGAGGAAAAGGAAAATGAAAACATTAACTCTTGCATTGTCTCAAAGTAAATACACTTACAATATTCCAGAAGCTATTGATGGTTATATTTTTGATTATACACCTGACATAACTGAAATTGTAGCATTGGAAAATAAAGCAGAAATCAAACTTCTGGATATTTTGCATTCAAAAGGTTTCAAAAAGCGAAATTTCTTTTTCAAACCAGAAACTTACAAAGTGCATATCAATTTATATATGACAGGTTTTTCAAGTATGTTAATTAGTTTTTTGAATGTATGTTATAGCTATGGAATTCATGTAACTTGCTATCATTATAACAGAAAGGATAATCATTTCTTTGCTCAGGAAGTAGCAATGTAATTAAAAGTAATTGAAAGGGATATAGTTATGAAAAGAATAATTGTAAATAATGAATTAGATAAAATGCGTTTAGCATTAGGTTTAACAGAAGAAACAATTCAAGGCGATGTAGAAAGACTTTTTAATATTGCAAGCCATAATAAAGTTGGCAATAAAATTATGGCAAATGTTCCATTATGTTTAATTTATATTGATGACAGCTACCAGAGAACAGAAACTTTTTCAAAAGCAAAAGCAAGCGAAATTGCTGCTAATTTTATCGAAGCTGCTTATGATCCAATTAAACTGAATTACAGAGATGGACGTTTTTATTGTCCAGCAGGACAACACAGGATTTACGCTCACATGCTGATGCATAGGGAATATATTGGAGCTGAATTATTCCAGAGTGATTATGAAAGCGAAATTGATATTTTCCTGACACAAGATGACAATAGAAGTAAGCTTACCCCATACGATAGATATAAAGCTGGATTAGCTGCTGGGAAATATGAAGATGTTACTTTGACTAAGATTTGCAACGAATATGGAGTGAGAATTGGTACAAAGGCAAAAGCAAGTGATACACAAATAGGTAGTATTACCACTGCAAAAGGAATTCTTAATCAATATGGAGAAAAAGGTTTGATATGGATTTTTGATATTATTGAAAGTGCCGGATGGAAAAATCAAATAAGAGCATTTGACTCACGAACTTTTAGAGCATTAAAGAGAGTATATTCTTTTAAGCCAGATGATTTGACAAAGCAAAGAATGATAAAAGCTATGTCTGAAACTACTCCTTTGAATTTGTGTGCATCAGCTCTTATTGCTTATCCATCTCATGATGTAGAGTTAGCGTTATCAAACTATTTATTGGATGCAGCAAAAGGGAAAAGTATTTCTAAAATGGCATAAATAATGGAGAATTAATATATGAAAGATTTTATTAAAGAATTTAAAAGAGATATTACTTCTTATGGCAAAGAACATTACACAGCTTGCGAAAAGGAAACAAATATAGATGATATTTACAGACAAGAAACATTAATCTGTGAACGTGGAAAGATTCTTTATAATTGCCTTGAAGTGAGAGATAGCACTACATATCAAGCTTCTGGAATAGTTTCCAATGATGTAGAACAGTTTTTGAAACTTCCTATAAGCGAAATTGAAAGCATGTGTAATGTAATATATCACTATAGCTTAGTAGAGGTAGAAGAATGAAACAATCACAAGTTGTGGCAGAATATGACTACTACACATTAGAACAGGCAAGAGAAATATTGTATCCAGAATTTATAGCGAAAAGGCAAATGAAAAACAGATATAAAAGGAAAAAACTTATCAAGCAAAAATGTATAGGATTTGGTTTATCTTTATGCTCTATCATTGCAATATTATGTGGTGATGGAGCTTTTATTTTACCATTATTGTTAAGTTTTTATATTATGCTTACAAATAAAATCATCATTATTTAATATAAAGGGAAGGCACATTCCGTATATAGCAAAGCTGTTGTATTTACCATTCATGATCCGGAGGCATATCACCCATTCATGCCTCCGGATCATGAATTACATCAATTCCATAAAGAAATGTGTTGTAACAGAACTGCTATATCAATCGTTGGCACAAGCGAAATGATAAGTAAACTGAATGATTTAATTTCATGTCAGGATAGAAGCACCACTGCTTCTACCCTGCATACAAATATCAATAGAATTAAGAAATGTGTTGTTGCAGAACACTTATCTAATAATCTAATAGTAAGCCTATTATATTTTAACTTATCCTACAGCAAGGCGTATCAATACGCCTAAGCAGTAGCATAGCATCACTACAATATAGAAATGTGTCGAGATAGGACTACTACAAAAAACAAATATAAAAAGTAAAGGGGAAAAGAAGCATGACAAGAGAAGATATCATTAGAGAGTTAGAAGTAAAGGGATTTAATGTGGAAATGAAAGATACTGTAAAAAATGGAGTAATATGTAAAGGCATTTTAGTACATGATGAAAAAGACGTAAATCCGTTAATATATACAGAACAGATGATACAAGAGGCAGATAAACGTAAAAAGACACTAGAAGAAGTAGTAGATGAATTTATTAAGGTGTACGAAAATAGCAAGGACTGTATGAAAATGGAAATTCAAAGAAGGAGATGGATACGCTATTTAATGAATCGTGACTGGGTAATGAAACATTTAAGTATTGCAATTCAAAAATCTTCAGATGAAAATTTAGTAAAACATGATTTAGATAATTTTACAGGAATGGAGGCATACTTGTTACTAATGGAAAATGGAAAAGAAGATGAAAGTTATTCTATGAAAATTGAAACTTGTCATTTAAAACAATGGAATATTAGTGAGGAAGAAGCATGGAAAATAGCTTATAAGCATATCTGCGAAGAAACTCATATTGTTGGAATGTCTCAGATGATGAGTGAATTAATCGGAGCACCAGTAGAAGAGGAAGAAGACGATATGATGTATGTGATTTCCAATTCTGACAAAATGAAAGGTGCAAGTGCGATTTTGAATGAAAAAGCATTGAAAGAATTTGCACAGAAGAAAGGTGTCGCTAGACTTTATGTTTTACCTTCATCTGTACATGAGATGATTATCATACCGGATAACGGAGAATTTGATTTATCCGTTTTAAGTGAGATGGTATCAGAAGTAAACAATACAGAAGTAAAACCAGAAGAACAGCTTCCAAGTCGTGCATACTTGTTAGAATTTTAATCAATATACGAAGGGAGAAATTAAAGTGACAAGTGTTTTTAAAAAATTGTTAAATGCAGCCAAAAACGGAAGTTATAAAATTTCCCTGCAAGATAAAACTCTGGTCATTAACGGAAGAGAAGTAATTAAAAATGGAATATATTCCAGTGAAAATATTCTTATTGAGCCATCCGATTTGGATGGTTATTTTTATGAAGGAAATGAGATAGAAGAAATTAAAAGCGAACCGTGGAATTGTGTTCGTATGCTTTATGAATTATATAAGTATTCTATTCCAGATAAGAAATGGGATGATAGAAAAAGTGTATTCAAAGCTTTACCAATCGAGCTAATCTCAGAGGAAGATATGGTACTAAATCATCCAAGATATATGGCTTGTGCAGTTTTAGAAGGTTACATCCTGTTAGCAGGTCTTCAAGGCTGGTTGAAATGGGAAAGGGAAGACCATTGGTATTGGGTAAATAAATACGATAGAGAATGTATTGTATTGAAACAGTGGGTTATTTAAATAGGTAGTAATTTAAATTTATATATAATAAAAGGAGAATGAAATTATGAAAACATCTTTAAGCGAAATGATTAAACAGTTGGAAGAGCAGGGTATTGATACAAGTAAATTTAGTATTAATATTGATGGAAAGGATTTGAATGAATTCTTAGACTTAGCAAAGAGAAATGTAGAGCAGGGCACAGTGGAACATAAAACATTTAGAAGATGGGTGCTCGCTCAAACTTGGAAAATGCTTACAGAGTTAGTATACGATCCAAATGACAGAAGATTTGACGCAGGATGGGAAAGATACATGAGACTTAAATATGATTATAAATATCAGTTTACTGTGCTTATGGACGAACTGAAAGTGTTGGATAAGATGAAAAAGAGAAACAGCGCATCTGAAGAATATACAATCAGAAAATTGTTTTTTACCCAAGATGTTGTTTTGAAAACATGTAATCATGCATTAGCAAGTTTTAGAAAGAATATTGCTTATTTTAGAGGATATTTTAGTGATACAGTAAATAGAATTTTAGAAGAAGCAGAAAGAACATATTCTCTGATGATATCTCGCAAGCGTAATGATTATCATTCTATGTATGTATTGTTAGATAGCTTTATTAAGACGGGGATTTTAAATCATATCAATAATAGAGAGAGAAAGTGTCAGGAATGGAAAGATGCTTATAAAGCTGCTGGTGCATATTATAGCTTACAGAACATGATTTTGTATCATGATTGCATGTTGCCATTGTGCGCTAAAAAAGAAAGCTATTTTGAATTAAATAGAATAACTACAAGATATTCACGCATAGGAGAATTATGGAGATTACATGCACTGATGCTTGAAACTATTGATTATAATGATTTTGACTTAGTAAAGTCTATTTGTAAGCGAAAATAAGATACAACCCTAGAGCAAGGGAATTGATAATAGATGTTGTATTTTTATTATTTACAACCCGGTATTTCCATCGCCTCCTTAGCTAGCCCATGCTAGAGAGGAGATGCTTCATCCCTGGTTGTAATACATCATAAATATAAAGAAATGCTCCATACAACATAAATTATCAAACTCTCTGTGCAGAGAGTAAGGCAAATGGAATATATGATTTAATAGTCTCGCTGCTTCTGTCAGCCAACTGAAGCTGCAGCGATGCTAAATCAAAAAAATAAAGTAATGCACCAGATATTTAGTTTGTCGGAAAGGAAAATGGTATGAAAGTAAGCAAATTATTAAAAATGATGTTTGAATTTGACAGATGGCAGGAATTAATTAACCATGCAACGGAAAAGGGAATACGTTTAGATGTATTGCATGAGTATTGTTTTGAAGAGAAAAGAGAAAAATTGTTTGCTGATATTTTAAGCAATCAATACAACATTTTTCCTCCTCATATAGCACGAATTCCAAAAGATAAGCCGGGAGAATTTAGAGAAGTATACGTAAATGAAGCTTTAGATAGAATTGTACTTACTTTAATAAATGACTGTCTTTGTGATTTGTTTAAAGATATGGTACATCCAAATTGTAAATCATATCAAAAAGGCACATCAACACAAAAAGTAGTATTGGAAGTGTCTCAGAAAATTGTAAGTCTTAATAAACAAGGAATTATTGGTTATAAATCAGATTTTTCTAAATATTTTGACACAGTAAATATTGAAGTCATTGATAATATATTTGACGTATTGGAAAAAAGATTAGGATTTAAAAAAGATACAGAACCTGTTATTAATCTTCTTAGAAGATATTATCATCAAGATTTATATTTCAACCTGCAAGGTAAACTTGAAGCAAGGTATCAAGGGTTGAAGCAAGGATGTGCTGTAGCATCTTTTTTAGCTAACGCTTGCTTATATGAACTTGATGAATATATGGCAAATAAATATGAAATTTATTATAGATATAGTGATGATACAGTTGTCATTGATAATCATGTTGAAAATGTTATTACAGACATGAACAACATTATAAGTAAATATGGAGTCACTTTAAATCCTAAGAAAGTAGAACCTTTGTATTCTGATAAATGGTTTAAATTCTTAGGATTTTTGATTAAGGGAAATCAAATAACTCTAAGTGGAACAAGAGTGAAAAAATTTCAAAAGGAAGTTGAAAAAAGAAGCATTAAAAGACGAAAATGTTCTAGCAAACAAGCAAAAAATGCAATTACAAAATTCCTTTACGAAGGAGAATTTAACTGGGCTACATCATGTTTAAGTATTATAAATGTAGAAAAAGATATCAATGAATTAAATGGTTTTATTATGGATTGTATTCGAGCTTGCGAAACAGGGAAAAAGAAAATTGGCGGATTAGGAAGTGTAACTAATCTTCCTGATAAAACAATTCTTAGAGGTACAGGAAGAAATGTAAAAAGCAATAAGGCAAAAACAGGTTATATTGAAAAATATATATCTGTTGGATGTTTAGCTAAAGACGTAAAGCTGGCTCAACCAGTATTTGAAACTGTTGTAAGGAATATGTGGAGGTAAGAATATGAGCAATTATTGGGAATATAGAGATGTAAAAGTATTAATTGCAGAAAGACTCATGACAATGGACGGATGGAAAGTATATGGTTATCATCCAGACAATAGTGATGCTATGATAGATTACTTTGATCCAGCTTATTGGGATGGAATTGCAGAAAAGAATGGGTATGTTCTTTGTGTAGATGTATTCGGTGCTTCTGAAGCAAAGGAAATCAGAGAATATAATTATAATGGTACTGCAATTAATATGTCTATCCAAGCTAAAATTGAAAAACTAGAACAAATGACTGTTGAAAGAGGAGCGAGTGAACAGGAAGAAGAATCTGCTAAGAAAATGATTGAAAATCTTCGCCAAAAGGCTGCAAAAGAAACTGAAACGGAAAAATATACAGTTGTTGGTATGATGCCGGGACACATGGCACATCCACCTAGAATGAACTGGCATATTGAAAAAGATGGCGTATATATTGCAAAAGGAAATGGATTATTAAAATTTCATGGAATTGATAGTTATTATAAATATCGTCAATATATGGAAGATTTATCAGACTATAGAAAGCTGAGTAAAGAAAAATATAAAGAAAAATTTATGTTTGAACATAGAGATTCTTATAAGCCTGAAAGACTTAACGATGCTTTTGAATATCACTATAAAGAAATCTCAGAAAAGGCAAAGCTTTGCCAACAGTTTGATGCTCTTATAAATAAATTTGATACCACTTGCGGTGGACTGCTTGGAAGTGGAGATGGTTATATTTATGAAGAAAAAACTGTAACCGAGTACAAAAAGGAAATGAAACCTTTTGAAACAGAAACAGGAGTTTTAAAAGAAGGACAATGTTTTATTCTGAAAACTAGATTTAACTATGGTCATAACAAGGGACAAGTATTCAGGATACATGAGACAGAATACAATGGACAGAAAAACTATCATGCATATAAGCTAAATGGTAAATGCACAAAAGAATGCACAGGTAGAGCAAATTCTTCTAACTCTTGGAATTGTTTTAATGAAAAATTCTTTAAATGGATTGAAGAAGGATTTATTTCTTGGTGCGAAATAAGAGAAGTTAAAACCCCTTACGAGGTGAAAAAGGTAGTGAAAACAAAGATTAGTAACGCTAAAAATAATGAGGAGTCAAATAATAAAAGAAGATATACATATGATATTTCCGAAGATGTGGATACAAGAGATGGAAGTAAAATCTGGTTGGTAAAAGTGAAAGAGAAACTGTCTAAGGAAGAATATGTCAATGTCAATCACTGGATGAAAGAATTAGGTGGTTATTATAGCAAATTTAAACACGCCTTTTTGTTTAAAGAAAATCCGGAAGCAAAGTTAAATATGGAGGCTGCATAATGAATGTAAAGATTAGTAATGGGAATTCAAAGATGGGAAAAATACCAAGCGTATCTTTTCCATCTTTATTGACTTGTATTAAATGTGATTGTAATAAAATCTGTTATGCTCATAAATTGGAAAAACTACGACCTTCTGTGAGACAGTCTTATTTACATAATTGGAATTTATATAAATCAGATAGAGAAACTTACTGGAGAGAAATCGAGGCAACGATTATGTTGTCTCGATTTTTTAGATTTCATGTATCTGGTGATATTCCAGATCAAGATTATATCCACAGAATGATAGACGTTGCAAACAGACATCAGCATTGCGAAATCTTATGTTTCACTAAGAAGTTTGATATGTGCAATAAAGAAATATCTGAAAGAAAAGGCGAACTACCTAATAATTTACATCTTATTTATAGTGGTTGGAAGAATTTAAAAATGAAAAATCCATACAATCTTCCAGAAGCTCATGTGAGATATAGAGATGGTACTACAACAGCAATGGAAGAAGCTATTGAGTGTGACGGAGATTGTACTGAATGTGCAATTACGGATAGTGGTTGCTGGGTATTGAAAAAGGGAGAACAAGTTGTGTTCACTCAACATTGAAAGGAGAGTTAAAAATGAAATATATGATGATTTGTTATTCAGAGCATGACAACGAAATTGTAGAACATAAGTTGTTTGACTCTCTTAAAGAAGCTGTTGAATACATGACACATGATATAAATAAAACATACAGAACAGAAAAATTCATGATTGAATCAGATAGTTGTCACAAGGTAATTGAGGAGATGACTGGAATGGTTGAGTCCTGTGCAGGAGAATATAGATGGACATGGACAATTTTTAAAGTGGAGGTATAAACAATCAAATGTCAATTAGAGATTTTTTAGAAATGTGTACAACGCAAGATAATGTTAATATAAGCATCTTTGATTGTGATGCAGAAGAGAGTACATTCAGAGGAACTATTGAAGATGCACTAAATTGTGAAGAAGATTGGCTTTTAGAAATCTTAGAGGAGTATATAACCTCATGGGATTTTGATCATTTCACAAGAGAAATCGGAATCAATTATTAGGAGAATACAAAATGGAAAGAAGTATTACAAAAGCAAAGGAATTATGGAAAGATTTTGGAAATGTGCCGATGAATCCAGAAACAGAATGTATTGAAGAAGAATGGAACGGGTTTCCGGCGGGAACACATAGAGAAGAAATCTGGCATTGGTTTGAAGAAGAGTTTGATTTAAGTGTTGCAGAAGATTTAATGGGATTGTAGAAAGAGAGGAATATATTATGGGATTAGATATGTATTTAAATAAAGCGAAAAGATTTAATGATGCAAATATTAAAGAAATTATTAGTATAAATTGTTATTTACAATGGAAAGAACAAGATAACGAATATTCGTTATTAGAATGGTGTGGTGTTAAAGAAGAAAAAAATAAATAAAGACTTGCTGCCTTTATATGAAAGTGAATTTAATACAAGGTATTATTCATGGGATGATGAGAAAAAATATGGTAGAAAGAGTATTATATCTTATCTTGCAGACTGGAGGAAGGCAAATCAAATTCACAGATGGTTCGTTGAAAATGTACAAGATGGAAATGACGATTGTGAAATTTATGAAGTGTCTAAAGAACAACTGGAAGAATTACTTACATTATGTAAGATTGTTTTGGAGAATTCAAAATTGATTGATGCACAAGTTAAGAATGGTCAAACCTATGTTGATGGAGAATGGGTAGATAATTATGAAGATGGTCAAGTTATTGAAAATAATGTTATAGCAAGGAAATTATTACCTACAGCTTCTGGATTTTTCTTTGGAAGTACAGAGTATGACCAATGGTATTTAGAAGATATTAAACATACTATTGCTGTTCTTGAAGACTGTTTAAGAGATACTGATTTTGAACACGAAGTTGTTATGTATAGCAGTAGTTGGTAATAAGTATTTGCATAGTTGGAGATTGCAAGAAAGGATAAATATATGAGTTTTAGTAGAGAAGAGACAATATGTGAATTAAATAAATTCTGGGAAACCGAAATTAAATACTGGGAACATAAACTAGGTGTTACTTCCGATGAATCGAAAGAACCATACATTAAGTCACTGGAAGAAATGGGGAATATGGAATTAAAGTATTCCCCAATGTATCCTTTTCCAGAAGAAAAATACAGACTTGATGTAGAGGGTGTAAAAGATTTCTTTAGGTACAAGAAAATGAATATCTATGGAAAAGATTGGAAAACAAAAACAACTGGTGGACGTAATTGGAAATAAGGGGGAAGAGCTATGACATTATATGAATATTTATCATTAGTAGAGTATAATGATGAAATTACTGTATGGGATAAAGGGTATTATGTAGAAATGTATTTTTATGGCGGCATTGAAGAAAGAGATAAGTGGTGGGATAAATCAATAAGTGAATTATCTAAATTATTAACAATAACTACTATTCATCCTACAGGTGTAACAGTTAATTATTCAGAGGTTATAGAAAAACATTTGGAAGACTTGAAAAGAGCGAACCTGTTTGATGTAACCGAAACTGATTATATCATGGATATTATAGAGTCAATTATGTCAGGTAATGTTTCAGAAGAATGGATGAAAAAGTTTGTAAATATATTGAAAAGTAATTAATAGGAGATGATAAATAATGGATTATGAAATGATTTTAGATGAAATTATTAGATTTGAGAATTTAACTTCACAGGAAATACAGGATGAGTTAGTACCTATCATTAAAAGCTACGATATAAATTTCTTATCCAAGCTCGTTAATGTATCTAAGGACAATATTCATAGAATATGCAAAAGTTTATTTGTAAATAAAAATCAAAGAGTTTCTTTTAAGCTCTATATTAAGCTCTTAGCTCTTGGTAAAGCAAAGCAAAGTAATTAGGAGGAAACAAAAATGGAAGAACTTAAAAAGCTAAATGGAAAGAAAGTATCTTTGAAAACACTAGAAGAAGTTGAATGTTCAATGCACGTTTTAAGTATGGAATGTTTAGGGACTTCCGGAATGTATATCGGATTTAATTGGTATTCAATCGGTTTGGATGATGGAACAGAAATTGATGTTTATTGTAGATATTAAGGAGGGAAGAAAAATGTTGGAATTATTAAATGAATTTTATATTGGAAGCGAAAAATATTGTACTGTACAAATTGGGAAAAAACAAGAATGTGTCAGTTGTTCCAGAAAAGGAATATAAACTAATTTGGGGAAAATATAATCCAAACAGATGGGGAAACAAGGAAATAGCGTAGTAAGAATTGTTCTAGTAGGAGAATAGAGATGAATAAAATGGAATTTAAAAAATCAAAGGAATATAAAGATATATTTAAAAAAATTAAAAACTATCATGAAGGCTTCAAATTTACGTTGCCCTACTACAAAATGACACAAGGACAGAAAAATGCAATAAATATTATCACAAGCGATTGTATTAAGGAAAGAATAATTGACTCTGTATCTATTGGGTTAAATTTATCAGGCGAAATTACAGAAGAAACATTTATTAGATTGTAAAAGTAAGGGGAAATAACCTATGAAAAAATACAAAATTGATGATTTAACAATGGAAAATATTGCTACATACATGAATGATGAAGTGAGAGAAAAAGTACATTTAAAAGAAGCACCATGTTCAAATGAACATTTTCTTGTCGCATATTATGAAGAACTTCAATCAGGAGAATTTGAGAAACAAAGTGAATTTTATGATTTGTTGCTAAATGAATTCAATATTGATATTGAAGAATTACAGAATATTGAAAGAGTGACTACCTACAATAACCACGAAATCTCTTTAGAGTGTTTGCGAGACTTAGAAAAAGAGTATGTTGTTAAAGCATGTATAAAGAACGGGTTTAGTGGCTGTAAGATAGGAAAGATATGGTATACGCTGTGTTTAATAAATGGTACTGATGTGGAAGTATATGTGTAATGTTAGGGAAAGGACAGGTAATATTATGAATTTAAATATCAGTAAAGAAAATGTAAAAATTGAAGGAAATACCATTGTAATTAAGATTACGGATGAATTAAAGGAAAGCTTAAAAGGGATTTTAAATACCTCTGAAAAGCTTTTAAAAGATTGTAAAATCGGTGAAGTTGTCACTGACAATATTGGAGTCAAATGGATTGTAATAAGGCATGATGAGGATGAAACAACAAAGCTGTGGAGAAAAGAGTTGTTACCAGAAACTCGCAGGTTTGATAAGGAAAGTAATAATTTTTATGGGAGTGAAATTCAGAAATTTTTAAACGCCGAATATATTAAATATGTAGAAGAAGGTTTCGGAAAAGAAAATCTTTGTATACAGGAGGTTGATTTAACATCTCTTGATGGACTTACAACATACGGAGTTTGTAAATGTCCGATAAGATTAGGTGGAATTGACGATTATAGAGCTGCAAGAAGGCAAGGATTATATAGAGAGAAAAACAACAACCCATTTTGGCTTGATACACCAGATAGTACAAATGAAGGTCATAATGCTTCCAATGTTCAGTTTGTCTGCTGCAATGGTTGCGTGGGCTGCGGCGGTTGCGGCTGGGCTGACTTCTCTGTTCGCCCGTTTATCTCTTTGAAATCTGATATCTTTGTATCTGTAGAAAACGAGAACTAGTCCAATAAACAGGACTAGCACAAGCTAGTCCGTGAAGTATAGGAGAAAGAAAATGGATGGTTTTTATATTGTAAACACAGAAAAGTTTTTTAATACAATTACAAAAGATTTGAAAAGTTCAGGATATGAATGGATTGGGGTTAATAAAAATCCTACGTTTTTAGAATGTAAAAAGCAGATTCATGGTAATGCAAAACTTATTATTCATGCTTTTTATAATGATATTACTGGAAAAAATGAAATTCAATTTGGAACAAAAAGAATATATAGATCATATCAACAATTTAAGAGAATAAAATACATAAATGACTTAACTGAAATAAGGAATAATGCAAAAAGTGTTGCGAAAAGAGATGGATATAATCAAGTAATAATTGAAGATAAAGATGGTTATTACTCGTTTAGTAGAAAATATGACGGATGTTGTCCATTGTGGTATGGGAGAATTATAGAAGAAATAACGATATAAAAAGATAATTTCAAACGGAGGAAATAATTATGGAAATTAAAAATTTATCACAGCTGAAAAAAGCAATCAAAGAAGGTCATAAATTTATTATCAGAAAACATTATATTAAACCAGAATATGAAGGGCAGATTAGAAAACCTAACTGGGTACTAACAAACGGATTCTATAGTATTGAAAATGAAAAACCTGACAGTGAAGTGACATTAGCAAATAATGGAAAAGGAAGTTGGATTGAGTATGGAAAAGCTTCAGATTGGGAGTTTGAAAATGGTGTTTGTAAACAATCTTTTCGTGGTAATAATGTGTGGGAAATTGAAATCATTTAATAATGAAAGAACGCTTTTATAAGGTGAGAGTGAATATGAATACAAGTGCAAGAAAGAGCCCAAAAACAGATAAGATGCTGCTAAGAAATAATGAACGCAAAATGGCTGGATTACCATTACATAGAAAGAAATGCAAAGGTCGTAGATGCTTGACAAGATGTGAAGCAGAGGAAAGTATAGAAGCATTTTTAGACTACTGTAACAGAGATTAAATTATGATTTTTAGGAGGAATACTATGAACTCAGATGATAGATTTGAAATTTTAAATGAAATTGATAGTTGGGAAAAGGAATTAAAAAAATTGAAAAACTCAGATGAAGACGAGGCAGAACAGATTAGAGAAATTGAAGAAAGGATTTCTGATTTATATGAAGCTTTAGCAGATTGTGAGTAAGGGAGTGTCGAGGATGAAAGAATATATTGTTGTAATTACATATAATTTTGATACAGATTTTGTTGCAATAAAATGTAAGACATACGAAGAAGCAGTTGAAAAGTTAAATGAACTGTTGAATGAAGAAATCGAAACAGTTAAAAGAGAAAATGAATATGCACCTTCTGTTCTTAGATTTGCAGATGATGATGTAACCCTTGTTTATGGAAGCGGATATACTCTTGATTTGAAAAATGTATCTACAAGAGAATATTTGCTACAAGACTGTGCTTTTTATAAAATTATTGAAGTATAGAAAGAAGAGAGAACATGATGAAGGAATTAAAACAAAAATACATAGATATTTTAGAAGAAAATGATTGGAGTGTTTCTTCTTATACAGATGATGGTAGAGTTGAGCTTCAAAAGTATTCACCAGCAGGAGAAGATTTTTCTATCATTGTAGAAGTAGAAGATTTTACAGAATCGGTAAGAAAGTACGCAAATGATTTTGATGCGGATGAACACGCAGAAATGTGGATTGAGGCAAGAGGTGAGGTAAACGGAGTGCCTGAAAGCATTAGAGAACTTATTGAGGACGCAGAAGCTATTCAAGAAATGCTTGATGGTTTGGCTGATGCGTTGGAAGCGGTATGAAGGAAAACAATTAGAAGAGTTAAAATTTTATAACGAAAGGTGTTCTATATGATAGAAGTTAAAAATGGTTTTGAGTGTACTGACGATGATTGTATGCAATGTCGTAAATATATAGGAGATAGAAAGTATATGTTCATTCAGGCACTTTGGTTAGATGCAATAGATGATGAAGGTATATATAGTGTAGTTGCAGGTACTATAGACGTATCTAAGATGACAACAGAGGATATTGAATGTGCCATCTATGGATATTATGATAGTATTAAAAACATGGAACAGAAATATGAAGCAGCATTAGAGGATTTAGACTGGCTTGTTGCGGAATGTGAGTTTGAAAGTAAGATTACTTGGGAATATGGAAGCAGGGTTGTCACTGAGAAAAGGGCAGAGGAAATTATTCAGAAATTCATTGATAGTGATGGAGAGGTGTTTTTGAATGAATAAAATATTGTGTAAAAATTGTGTACAAATCATATTGACGTTACACAATAAATGTGTATAATATAATTGTAAGGAGGTGCAATTATATTTGAAGCAACGTGAGTTGATAAAGAGATTAGAAGATGGTGGGTTTGTTTTTGAAAGACATGGTGGAAATCACGATATATACAAACGAGGCAATGATGAAGAGAAGATACCACGTCATCGAGAAGTCAATGAACGGTTGGCAAAAGCAATATTAAGAAAATGGGGATTATTATAATCCCCTACCCATCTTTATATATAAGGAGGCAATAAAATGAAAGTAGCATATCCAGTAATATTTACAGATGTTGATACGAATATTTTAATTGAAGTGCCAGATTTGGAAATATTAACGGAAGCAAATGAGGAAGGAAAACCAAAAGGTACACTGGCAGATGCAATTATGATGGCAAGAGATGCCATTGGAATTGCTTGTATTGAAAAGGAAGATAAAGGAGATGAGATAAAAGAACCTTCTTTGCTAGAAAATATTGACATTACACAGTCTACTTTTGCAGGAGAAGGAAAGAATATAATTTCAATAGTTGATGTGGATTTAGTAGAATATAGAAGAAAGATTGACACAAAAGTTGTAAGAAAAAATGTTTCATTACCTAGTTGGTTGAATTATGAAGCAGATAAAGCAGGAATTAATGTGTCAAGAGTATTACAAGAAGCACTTATTAGTGTTTTAGGTGTTTCACGTAGAGTATAAAACAAAATAGAAAACATACGAAAAGCATTCAGAGAATATATATCTGAGTGCTTTTTTGATATTAAAAAAATAAAATTATAGAAGAAAGGCGTTGTTATGGCAGTGAAAGAAAAAATTGAAATAGCTAAAAATACAAATGAGCTATTAGACCACTTAATAAAAATTGTAGAAAATAATAGTGAAAGGTTTTCTTTTGAGTGGGTTACAGGTGGCGAAGCTGCAAAAATGGAAATTTACGATAAGGAAAAGAAAATAGGGTATGTAGTTAAACTTGAACCTATTGAGTATAATGAAAGTCACATTTCATAGAAAGGGAATTTATTATGAAAAATGTTAAACGGTGGTTTGAGAATGATAATGAGGCTTATGAAATATCAGAAGGAAATGGGTTTTTAGATGCTAGAACAGATATAGTGCATTATTTGATTGTAGAGCCGCATAGTGGAACAAATAATAGATGGATGCTTAGAATTACGACAAGAGTAGCTTTTGATAGATGGGCTAATTCAACAGGGTTTGAAAAATTTTTTACAACAGAAATAGAACTGTGTGAATTTTTGCAGGCAGCGCAACTTGATATTTACAAGGAATTATTAAGATATCTTTCTAAGGAATACGAAGAATTAGAAGAAGCGTTTAATATAGAGTGTAATTAGGAGGAAACAAACCATGAAACCAGACGGAAAATGTATATGGATATATTACAGAGGAAAATGTGAATACAGCGATTGTAGGAAATGTCTTCATTATAGACCAGATTATAAAGGAGAGGAATAATAGTTATGAATAAGAATATTTTTTTAATTGACAAGGATACAAAAGAAAATTTAGGTAATATTGATTTTATTCCTAAAAGAGAAGATAGAATGATTATTACAAGAAGCTGGAAAAGATTAGAATACAAAGTGAAATGCATTGTTCATTGTCCTGATGAAAATGGTGTTATAGTATTTGTAGAATTGTCAGACAACTATTATGATAAAATAATTGAAAATATTAAATGGAAATAATCTGGCAAGAAACATAGGGACATGGTATACTATATATTACAGGAGACGAAAAGGATTATCTTGTGTTCCTATTACATACACTTGTCCGGTATGCAGAAAAGAGTTTCAAAGTTTAAGAGAAAAATACTGCCCAGATGAGTGCAGAAAGGTGGCAAGAAAAGAAATTCTACATGAAAATAATAAATGGTATTATGAGAATAGGAAGAAAGGCTGGAATTGATCCAGCATAAATAGCAGAATACTTGGATGCAATACGTATTTCTGCAATGTTACATTGCAAAGATATTTATCCAGATGAAGCAAAAGTTGATGCTGTAAATTTTATAGGGAGGCAAGCAATGGCAAAGCATAATGAAACAAAAAAAGCATTAATGGAAATTTTTAAAGAACGAGAAGAAAAATGGTATTCAATAAGCGAATTAGAGGAAATATGCAAAGAAGATTATGGGCTTAATTTTGATGATAAAAAAGAGAAAAACAACTTATATAATCAGTTATATAGGTTTAAACAAGATGGGATAGTCATATGTAATAGAAGCCTTTATCGAATAAATGACAGAAAAATTGACAATGCACTACAAATTATAGAAGATAAAATTGAAAGTTATAAGAATTTCAAATGGTATAGTTGTTCAGATGAAGAGTTGGAAGAAGCTAGAAATACCTTGCAACGAATAACGGACTTATCCAGTAAAGTACAAAATTTAATAAACCAGATGAATGATGATACGATAAAAGTGACAGAAGATATTAAAGCAATGTGAATATGCTGAAGAAATATAGGTTTATTAGGATACAAAATTATTTCAAGGGAAATTATTGTAATAGACAATGAAACAAGCAATGAGCTTGCGTTGTTAGAATATTTACCTAAGAAGGATGAACGTATTATATTGGGAAGAATGGAAGTGAAAGAAAAATCATTAAATTGGATATTTTAATATAGTAATATTGTAGATATCAGGTTAAACTAACTACTGTTTATAAGGAGGCTTAAAAAAGTGAGATGGAAATGCCCTGTTTGTGGTAAAGAGTTTGAGAATTTTGGATTTAAAGAATTTTCACAGTGTCCTAAAACAACATTGTTTGGAAATTTTAAGAAAAAAACAGTGGATGGAGAATTTCAAATAGTTAATAGATTGATAAATAAACCAGTGTGTTCTGAAGAATGTAAGAAAAGAAACGAGGATAAATATTTTGTAGAGGAATACAAGGGAAATAAAATCTATTGTGTATATGGTGTATATTTACCATATCTTGAATGTGGCGATTGGTACAATAGTATCGAAGATATAAAAGAAAAAATTGATAATGCACGTATGAAAGAATAGGAGTGTGCAATTATGAGGAATATATTTCATCGGCATAGATACAAAATTATTGGCACAGGTGATAGATTAAGTCTATTCACAAATGAAAAAGATGGTCTGGAAGTAGACATTATGTGCAAATGCGGAAAATGCGGTACAGTAATTGTTCCAGAGTCTCTTAGGGACAAGGTGCTTATACAAGCTGCTAAAGGGAAATATTTTAATGCTCCGTACATTGTTAGTGCAGATCGGTTAATGTAAAAGATGATAAAATAAAACGAAACAGAAAGGTGATACTTAGGTATCATCTTTTTTTATTACAAATGAAAAAGGGGTTTTAAATATGTGTAAAGAAGCAAAATATAAATTACAGGTTGGACTATGGTGGGGCGTTGACGGTCATGATATTAAAGTTATATCCATTAACGGAAAAGAAGCGAGAGTCAGAGAAAAATGGATTTCAGAAGATACGTTGGAAGTTGTTATTCAAACAGAAGTTTACGACATTGTTGTTATAGACGACTGTGAATATATACAAAGTAGGGATTATCCTAAGTTTAGATTGTGTGCTAATGCTGCATTTAATTATCCATTTGAAGAGGATACCTATATAACAACTTCTGATTCTGGTTATAATTGTCAAAAAGGTGAAAAGAATGAATAATGTAATCTTTGATCCAGATGAATATATAAAGAGTGGAGGTGTTATAGAAGATGTAGAATTTTTAGAAATAAGAGAGAATATGAGGAAACATAAGAAAATTGATTTGCGAGAGCAAAAACGCTATGGAATAATGCTTTTGTTCATTTCTTATGGTATAATGAAGTTAAGTAAAATAATACCTGAATTATTATTTTGGGTATTTATTTTAGGTACATTAGGTATTACCGCTATTTTAAGTAAAGAAAAAATTATATTTTAAAGGAGGAGAAAGTTATGTCATTTTATCCGGTAGTTTTAGGCTTACCTTATGAGTTAGGTTTTTTGACTCCATTTATATTGGTGATTTATTTAATTTATAAGTGTACTAAGAAATAGAGATAAGGGAAAATAAGACCTTAAATAAGAAAAATAAGGATTTTAAATAAGCTAATTAGCATTTCTTAAATAAGCTAATTAGCTTATTTTTATTTTGCTCAAATAAGAGAAATAAGAAAAATAAGGAGATAAAGATAATGGCAGCAAAAAGGATGTTCAATATTAAATTGATAAAATCTGATGCGTTTACATCTATGCCATTAAGCACTCAAGCTTTATATTTTCATTTGAATTTAGAAGCTGATGATGATGGATTTATTGGTAATCCAAAAGGAGTACAGAGATTTGTAGGTGCTTCGGATGATGACCTGAATTTGCTTATATATAAAGGGTTTTTGATTAAATTTGACTCTGGTGTTGTGGTCGTAAAACATTGGAGAATGCACAATACATTGAAAGGTGATAGATATGTAGAGACGGCTTATCAGGAAGAAGGAAGTATGCTGTATTTGAAAAAGAATGGAGCATATACTTTTGATGCAGAGCAAGCTGTTACTAGATTAGAAAATAAGTGGAACCAAAATGTTTCCAAAATGTTTCCACAGTCGAGTACAGTACAGTGTAGTGTAGTAGAGAGTAGTAAAGAGTTGTTGTTACCAAATAAGGAAAATAAGGGTGAGGCTTTGCCTCCACCTATAGCAACAGCAACAATAGAAACTGTTAAACAACAGCATACATATATACCTCCATCTGGAATATACGTTGAGATACAAAATTTATATAACAATATTTGTATAAAACTTCAGCCAGTAGAGAGGATGACAAACAAGAGAAAGCGTTTTATCAATACATTGTTAGATAATGGGTTTATAATATCAGATTTTGAAAAAGCTTTCCGTAGAGTTGATGAGTCTGAATATTTTAACAGTCTGAAAGACGGTCAATGGAAACCAACGTTTGACTGGATCATTCAGGAAGATAACATGAGTGCGGTACTGGAAGGGAAATACGACAAAAGCTTTGATTTTAAAGGGGGAAATGCTGAAAAGAAGAACAAATTTAACAACTTCAAAGGGAGAGGATATTCTTCTGACGAAATGCAGAACTTAGAGAGGAAGTTATTAAGTCAGTAAAAAGCGTTCCTATGTGAGCGTTTAAATAAAAACATTAAAAAGGAGAAATGAACATGAGTGAATTAAAAATTTTTGAAAACAAAGAATTTGGACAAGTGAGAATAGTGATGATTGATGGAGAACCTTGGTTTGTTGGAAAGGATGTAGCAAGAGCACTTGGATATGGTGAAGGAAAATCCCTTAACAATGCGATTGCGAATCATGTAGATGATGAAGATAAAGGTGTCACTGAAATGATGACTCCCGGTGGAAAACAAAATATGACTATTATTAACGAGTCAGGTCTATATGCTCTTATCTTCGGCAGCAAGCTAAAATCTGCTAAAGAGTTTAAACACTGGGTAACGAGCGAGGTACTTCCATCAGTCCACAAAACAGGAAAATACGAAGCTAATAAAAATAACACTATTATTCCAACTGTAGTCGGTAGTGTAACCCAAATTCCTCCTCTTGGTAACTGGTACGATAAAATGAAACTTCGTATTGATGCTTTATGTGAGATATATGATACAAGCAGAAAACAGTTATATCACTTAATCCTTACTCAAGTACAAGGAAAATACAGTTGGGATTATGCAGTGATGGCATATATCAATGAGACTGGTTCTGCTCCGAGATATCCTATGGATGTTGTCGCTCATTTCCAGCAGCTTCAAACAGAAGCAGAGAATATAATTAATATTCTTTTAGAACATGCAGGATACAATATTTAAATTTAATACTTACAGTGGAACAAAGAGTGAAAATACATAGTAAATAGAATTTAGGAGGATATATTATGAGTTTAAGAAAAGCAAATATTACATGGAACAGTAAACAAATATCAAAGATGATTGATAATGAAAAAGTTACTTTTGACAATGTTGTGCAAAGAGGAGATGTATGGGAAACAGCAAGGAGGTCTTATCTTATCGACTCTATGATTACGGGATATCCTGTACCTCCAATTTACGCCAAGAGAGGAGATGAAAAAATCTATGATATTCTGGAAGGACAACAAAGATTATTGACTATCAATAAGCTTCTTCATGATGAATTTGCTCTTACTGGATTAAATGATATTGTTATCATTGATGAAGTAACAGGAGAAATGAAAACTTATCAATTGAATGGTCTTCGATTTTCAGAATTGCCTGAAGAAATTCAAGAGATAATAAATACATTTAACTTTACAATTTATTATTTCGATGATATTACGCCGGAAGAAGTGAGAGAAATGTTCAAGCGTTTAAATAACGGAAAACCATTGTCAACTAAAGAAAGAAATATTGCTAATTGTGAAGATATTGAGAATATTATGGAAATTGGTGAACACGAAATTTTTCATGAAATGATGAATAAGAAAGCTTATCATGCAAAGAAGTATGTTCCAATTATCGTGAAAATGTATTTAATGATTTACGAGCCATTAGATGAAGTTTCTTTTGAAGGAAAACATTTTAATCCAGTAATTGAAAAGCTTAGAATTACTGAGGAAGAGAAAAAGAAATTGATAGATGTATTTGATTTAATAGAATATGTACACGATTCTATTGCCAGTGATACGGATAAGGCTAGTGCAAAGATTGCTAAGAAGATATATAAAGAAACACATTTAGTATCACTTATACCATTTGTGAAAAAGGCAGTAGAAGAAAATCTAAATGCAGACATATTTACGGATTGGATAATGAAGTTCTTTTCTTCAACTGACGGAGCTAGTATTTCAGATGAATATAATCTTGCATCTCAAGCTGGTTCGGCAAAAAATGAAAATATCCAGAAAAGACATAGAGCTTTAGAGAAAAACTTTGAAGAGTTTTTCGACAAAATTGAAAACATTGAAATGTAATTAACGCAGCTTAGGCTGCTATTTTTTATGGAGGAAAATATGTGTCAGAATAATTTTAATCCTTTGGAAGAATTTGCAAAAAGAGGAACAGGTTTTGTAAACGGAGAAAAGAGAATTCTAAAATTCTTTCAGGAAAACAAAAATAAAAAAGATAGGGTGGATTTTCTGAAAAATGAATTTGGAGTAGGAGGATTTAGTTTTTCTTCAACAGAAGCAAATTTGCTAACAAGAGGAGATACAAATGCTAAAGGAATCACGTTGAGATACAACAATGATACAGATTTTGGCATTGAGAAAAAGTACACATGGAAGGAATTGGTTGATTGTATTGATGCAATGATTGAGAAGGAGGAATATGTAAATGAAAAAATTTAACTGGGAAGAATTTAAATATAAAAATAACAAGATTGCAGTGCATTGTAAAACAGAGGAGGAAGCAAAAGATTTCTGTAATCAGATGCATGAGCATGGGATGAAGTGGGGTGATGGTGATAGTTATTTGGAAAATATAAACTATAATAAATATCTTGGTAAAACGTGCTACAGCAATAGTTGTTTGTATGGCGGATATGATTTTTATGAACAAATAGGTTATAGAATTTTAGAGTGGAGTGATTACATGGGAGTTGGAAATAAAGAATTTACAAAGGCAGATTTAAAAGACGGTATGGTTGTTGAATACAAAAATGGAAAAAGAAGGCTTGTTATTGCAAATATGTTGATAGGTGAAGACGGATTTTTAACGTTAGACTCATTCCGGGAAAATTTAGAAAATATTAAATTTATGGACCATACAATTGTAAAAATTTTCAAAATAAAAGAAGCTATGACATTTAATTATATTCTTGATGATGATAACCTTAAACTCATCTGGGAACGTATTGAAGTCAAACACATGACTGTTGATGAAATGCAAAAGAAGTTGGAAGAGCTGACTGGAGAGAGGGTTGAGTTTGAGCCGAGTGTGGAAGAAATGATTGGAGTTATTTGCAAATATTGTAGAAAAGCTAAATGCAATACGTGTGTTATACCAAGTGGAATGAGTTGTAATTTTGCTAACTATAGCAAAGACGAAGTAAAGAAAGCGTATGAGAAGGTGATGGAAGATGGACGAAAAGAAAGTTAGAGAAGTGATAGAAGATTTTAAGGAAATAGTTTTAATGTCTTCTGCAATGGGATTTGATATTACTTCTGGACAGTGTGATTTAATAATCGAAGCACTTGAAAAGCAGTTGCCGAGGAAACCTAACTTTGAAGGAGATGGATACGCTCCTAATGGAACATTTGTGTATGACACGTGGATATGTCCGAGTTGTGAGGGATACTATGAAGTTGACTATGATGATTACGTTTATTGCCCGCAGTGCGGACAGAAACTTGATTGGTCGGAATAAATGAGTTGAATTAGACTTAGAAAGGTGAAAGAAATATAGACGAACCAAAGAAATACCCGTTTTGCGGTGGGGAAGCTAAAATATACAAATCGTTTAATTACATTAGCAAATACAGAGTGTAATGTGCAAAATGCGAGATGTGTTCACCAAATTACAACAAATCAGAAGAAGCAATCGAAGTATGGAATAGGAGAGTGAAATAAATGTCTATTTATAGAGAAGTAATAACAGAAGTTTACTGTGATGTATGCGGAGAAAAAGTTATAGGATGGAATAGCACAAGAAATGATGGAGTGAGTAAAATATGGGCGGGATATTATGCAAGATTAATGGGTTGCACAGTAGGAAAAAAGGTAGTGTGCAAACAGTGTCGAATAAAGAAACGTATAGAAAAATGCAATCTACAAAAGAGGTATGGATGCGTAGAAAAAGACAAGAACGGTGCTTGCTTGGGGATTGGTGAACAATGCAAACACTGTATTGCGTGCGCTGCTTTTGACTGGGAAGAAGAAAGGAAACGGTTGAGTAAATGAAAAAATATAAATGCAAGAAGTCTTTTTATGTAGATAAATACGACAATGATGGATTTTTGATAAACGATGGAATGGTAATTGAAGAAGGGAAAATTTACGAATTAAATGAAAGTGAGTACATGATAATTGGTGGGAAAGACCATGTTCATCTTGACGCTGTAGATGATGGCTCATGGTTAGAAATCACAAAAGAGCATTTAGTAGAGTATTTTGAGTTCATGGAGGTAGAGTGATGGGTGATGCAATTTATAACCAAGCTGTAAAGGAAATGAGAAGCCTTGCAGAACATGTGATGCAAGATATTCAAGAATTTGCAGATGAACATGACTATGAAAAAACGTGGGTTGTTGAAAGATTTAGAGAGGAATTTAACAGGATATCAAGAAAAGAGGGATAACATGAACGTACTAGAGAAGATTTTGGAAGAGATAAAAGAAGCAACATTTCAAGAAGATGCGCCTATTTATATGGGTGATATGGAAGTGGATGGATATGTGCGAGCAAGCAGGATAGAAGAGATCATTCGTTCTCACATGGATGATGGTAGCAAAAGTGATTGGATACCATGCAGTGAGAGGTTGCCTGAAAAACCTGTATTTGGAGAAGATTCGTATATTGTTCAAACAAATAATATAATAACCCCATTCTCTGCTTTTTGGGATGGAGAAGAATGGACAGATGTAAGTGATGACAAAGTAAAAGGGGTAATTGCATGGCAGCCGCTTCCAAAAAGATATAAAGGAAAATAAGATTATGAGTAGTGATTTAATTAGTAGACAGGCGTTAATTCGATCAATTGTTAAAGAATATGATACACAATTTGGACAATATTCTCTCATGGAAATGATTGACGAAGTACAAAAAGAGCCGACTGCTTATGATGTAGATAAGGTTATAGAGCAGTTACAGAAAGCAAAAACCAGAATGTCGTGTTATCGGTTAAACAATATTGCAGACGATAGAATAAGTATTGATGAAGCAATTGAAATTGTACGAAAGGGTGGTATTGAGAAATGAAAAGACTGACAATTAGTGGAACTGGTGAAGCAAGAACAGATGTTACGATTAAAGAAGTGCTAGATAGACTGAGATTTTATGAAGACTACGATGAACGAGAAGAATTGCTGATACACGCTTTTACCATCGAAACTACAGTTTTATGTTCAGAATGTGGACATTCGCGAAGTGCAGTGTCAGAAACATGGATTAGACCTGATTTGTTGAAGTGTGATAGATTTTACACAACAAAAGAAGAAGCAGAAAAAGCACTAGAGCAGATGAAGAAAGATGAGGAATAAAAACATGCATATAAGTTATCAGGGAATTTCTGAACCGAAAAAAGAGCCAAAAGATATGCTTATAGAGTGCTTGAAAGATGTAAGAGCTGATATCAGTCAAGCATGTAATAGGATTGAAGATAAAAATTTATATAAGGCAATGGGAAGGATTGATAATTTTCTTACAATCCTCAGCTATTTAAATAACGCAGAGGAGGTTGAATAGATATGGGGTATGTAATAATGCTATTTCTTTTAATCGGTTGGGTATTCAGCAGAGGAACAAGTGATGTTGCTTTAGTGGCTGCTGGATTATTTGCAATTGCTGGAGCTATCAGTTTTCATGAGTAGAGGATGGTGATATAATATGAGTAAAGAAGCAAAAAGTCTTAGGTGGTTAGCAAATATGTTTCCGCTTACCAATGTTCCGTTAGATGAGACTGATAAAATATCAAATGCAATTCATATATATTGCACTGCTGGCGCAGAAAAAATTGACCAGCTTCAAAAAGAAAATGAAATACTTTTGGAATATTTAAAGAACAAAGGAGTTGATTTGAATGACCGGAAGATTTGAGCATAAGCTTGCCATAGAAGAAAAGCTTGAAAACCATATAAAAGAGAAACCGATATGGTTAAGAGATTATTATTATAGTATGGCGAATAACACTGCTGCGACAAAAAGGAAATACCTTGGAGATGTAGAAATGTTTTTGAATAGTATTGCTGATGGAATGGGAGTTGAAATTGCAGAGCTTAAATTAGAAAACATCACTACATCTGTAATTAACCGCTATTTTACTAAAAGAAATCAGGAGTTAATTTCTGGAAAACCAATATCTAACGCAACAATCGCAACTCAAATCAGCAGCTTACATAATTTCTTTGATTTTCTTTATAGATTTGAGTATATATCAGAAAATCCAATGGAAAAAGCGATTAAAAGACCTTCTGTAAAGCTTAAAGACGAAATTTCATATTTGACAGAAGATGAGATTTCGATTATTATAAAAAATCTCAATGAGGGAGTTGGGTCAAAACACGCCAGAACGTCTCAAAAGAAATATCAGGATAGAGATAGGTTGCTGTTCCTTATTCCTCTATCAACTGGATGTAGAGTATCAGCATTGAGTGAAATCAATGTGAGTGATATTGATTTCGAAAATTGTTTAATACATACAATTGATAAGAGAGATAAAGAATTTGAGTACGAGGTCACAAAAGAACTTATGGATATCATTCGTAGATGGTGCGATAGGAGGAAACTAATTCCGGGAATAGAAGCAACAGATGCTTTATTTGTTTCTAAAAAATCTGATGGATGTAAAAGGCTCGGAGTTGGCGCAATTCAAAAAATTATTGCAAAATATTCTGAGGGGATAGATAGAAAAATAAGCCCACATGAGTTGCGTAGAACATTTGGTACAAATGTATATCGAATGAAGGGAGATATATATTTGACATCAGAATTGCTCGGACACAGTAGTCCTACAACCACGAAAAGGTACGCATCGGTAAACAAACAAGAAATGAAAGAAGTAAGAGGAGCGATAATCAATAACCTGCTAAAATAAGTTTATTTACATTTACTGGAAAAAATTTCCAAAAGATGATAATATACTACTGTACATAACAGAAAGTTGAGGAAAGCCTATGTATAATGAGGATGTGAAAAATAGCTATGTAAAAAAATTAAAATATAAGGTCGATACGAAAGAAATGATGGATGTACTTACATTGTTCCAAAAATCTTCTATATTGGAAGAAAAATACAATTGTGATTTAGCGTACTTTAATAGAGAACAGTTAATAGAGTTGATAAAAATGTTCAACTTTACATCTATTTATAGGGTGAGGGAAATCCAAAGAAGAATAAACCGTTATGTTGTATATTGTTCAGAAGAATATGACAAATCAATCAAAAAAACGACCATAAGCCAAGATAAAATAAGAGAAATAGCAAATAGCGGAAATAGCAAATTGGCAGTAATTAGTAAGGAAATGTTTGAAATGCTTGTAGATAAAATGCTTAAAAATAACAATGCTCAAGGAGCATTTGCGCTCGTAGCTGCATGGTCTGGATTGTCTGGCTATGGACTTTCGGAAATTACTCTTGTCAAATTGTCTAATATAGATTTTAGCAATAAAAAGTTGAAAATATACGAATACGACCCCGTGAGCGATAAAATCATTTTTACCAGAACGACAGTAGTCTCTGACTTATTTATTAAAGTAGCTGAGTTGGCTGATAAAGAGATAGAGTACATAGATAATATTGGTAGAGCAATAGGTATATACGAAAATAGCGAATATGTTATTAAAACAAGGATTACAAGCAGAAATTTAGATACCAGCGAAACTAAAGATTTGAGATTATTTATCGAAAGAAGAAGAAAAAATATCCAAGATAGATTGATGAGGTTGAGAAATAGTGATGATTTTTATTTTCCAAACCTTAATTTTGAAAGCATAAGGCGTTCCGGTATAGCTTCTGTAACAATAGATGTAGCAAACGCTTTAGGCGTTCCGTTAAGCAAACTTGAAGAAGATGATAGTAATTTTGTTATCAAACCGATACTGGACAAATTTAATATTGACATGACTTATATGCGTAGTATAATTAGTACACATATTTTAAAATATAGCCAATAGGCTATATTTTTTTACCATATCACAAGTTTGACAAAAAGGTTATATATCAGGTTGATATTCTAAAAGTGTTATGGTACAATAATTAAACAGAACATATATTCGATTAAAGGAGATAACCATGTTTAAATTGATAACTTTATTAAAAGAACACAAAATGTCTTGCGTAAATGTAGAATTTATTGGAAATTGGATAAAATATTGTAAAGATAGTTGCTTGATTGATGTATTTGACAATGAAACTAATATTGCACTAGTAATTTCAGGAGCAGGCGTGATATTGGATAAAGAGAAAATCGAGGATGTTACTTATGAGAACGACTGTATAAACATAGTATCAAATACAAATGAAAAAATAATTTTAAAAAAGTGTTGACATTTCGGCGAGAGTGTGATAAATTATACCCATAGCAACGGAGGACATTAGAAAATGAATGAAATGAGAGCTATCATAGAACAATTAAAAGCAGCTAACGTTGCTTACTATCAGGAAAGTAGAGAAATCATGTCTAACTATGATTATGACAAACTCTACGATAAGCTGGTAGATATGGAGAAAGAAACAGGAGTTATTTATTCCGATTCTCCAACACAATCTGTAGCAAACGATTTTTTAGACTTCTTGCCAAAAGAAAAGCATGAAAAGAAGATGCTTTCTTTAGACAAAACAAAAAGTGTTGAAACTTTAAAAAGCTGGATAAGCGATAAAGATGGAATTTTGTCATGGAAATTAGATGGACTAACTGTTGTTCTTACTTACGACAATGGCGAGCTGCAAAAAGCCGTGACAAGAGGAAACGGTACAACAGGTGAAATTATCACTCAAAATGTATCAAGATGTAAAGGAGTACCATTGAAAATTCCATATAAAGAGAAACTAATTCTTAGAGGTGAAGCAGTTATTTCATATACTGATTTTGACAGAATTAATTCTCAGATAGAAGATGTTGGAGCAAGATATAAAAACCCAAGAAATCTTGCTTCAGGAAGTATTCGCTTACTTGATGCATCCGAAAGTCAAAAAAGAAATGTCCAAGTCATTATATTTAGACTAATCTCTGGTAGTAAATTTAAGACAATGGACAAACAATTTAATTGGCTTTCTGAAATAGGATTTAATGTTGTAGAACATTATCCTGTAAATAAAGACAATATAGAAGAATGTGTAAAATTTTTTAAAAGAAAAATCGAAAATAATGACATTCCGACAGACGGTCTTGTAGTTTCATATAACAATACTGATTATGGCAATTCTCTTGGCAATACTTCGAAATTTGAAAGACATTCGTTTGCTTTCAAATGGAAAGATGAAGTTGCGGAAACTACTTTAAAAAAGATTGAATGGAGTCCTTCACGAACAGGCTTACTTAATCCGGTAGCAATTTTTGAGCCGGTAGAGCTGGAAGGGACTACGGTAAGTCGTGCCAGTGTGCATAATATCAGTATTATTAAAGAATTGAAACTCGGCATAGGAGATACAATCAAAGTTATCAAGTCTAATATGATAATCCCCCAAATTGTTGAAAACAGCACAAAGAGCAACAATTTAGATATCCCAAAACAATGTCCTATATGTGGAGGAGACACTAATATAATTTGCTCTAATGATACAGAGGTTCTAATGTGCATGAATACACACTGTCCAGAAAAGCTTATTGGAAAATTTGTACATTTTTGTGAAAGAGACGCAATGAATATTGAGGGAATGTCAGAGGCTACTGTTGATTTTCTCGTGAAAAAAGGATGGTTAAAGACATTTAAAGATTTTTACAATTTATCTCAGTATAAGGCAACTTGGATGTCAATACCGGGATTTGGTAAAAAATCTGTTGAAAAATTATTCCTGTCAATAGAGAAAAGTAAACAAGTAAGTCCTGAAAGATTGTTGTATGCATTAGGAATACCTAAAATTGGAAGAAGTCAATCAAGAGAGATATTTAATCATTTTGATACATGGGATGATTTGATAAAATCCATGAAAGAGAAATTTGATTTTAGTAAATTAGACGGTTTTGGAGATGTATTAAATAAATCTATATACGATTGGTTTAAAGAAGATTATAAATCAGAAGAAATTGAGCAACTTGTTAAAATTCTTGTGTTTGAAGAAAAAATAAAAACGGAGGAACTCCTTTCATTAACCAACAAAACATTTGTGATTACAGGAAGTTTGAATAAGTTCTCAAATAGAAATGATTTAAAATCTACAATTGAAACTCACGGAGGCAAAGTAACAGGGAGTGTGACTTCAAAGACACATTATCTGATTAACAATGATACAACGTCAAATTCTTCTAAAAATAAAAAAGCAAAAGAGCTTGGTATTCCAATTATAAGCGAAGAAGAATTTCTAACACTTTTGTAAAATAAAACCATCGTAGCATAAGCTGCGATGTAAGGGGCTTTAGTTCAGTTGGTTAGAACGCTCGGCTCATAACCGAGAAGTCATAGGTTCGAGTCCTATAAGCCCCATTAGGCTGATAGATTAAATCAATTGCCATAAAAACAGAGTAGATATAGTTTTTACTGTAATGCGTACCTGTACAAGTAACAGTTTTTACTAAGGTTTTATCCCTTACTCATGAGAGGTAATGAGCCTTTGAGTCTACTAATTTTGATAAGCATACTCAACAGAAATCTTTGGAACGTGCACGAACTAAGGAAAGTATGATATGGAACGAGTAAAATATGATGCGATGAATGTGGAATGTGCACATGAAACAGACTTTACATTATAGAGATGGTTCAAATCCATTGCTTATCTCTCTACTATTTGCTTTATGATTTTTTTCAAATAGTAGACTCCTTTCTTGGGGTATCGCCAAGCGGTAAGGCACAGGACTTTGACTCCTGTATTCGCTGGTTCGAATCCAGCTATCCCAGTTTTATCTTTACTCTGTATTTTTAAACACCCCTAACACACCCCCAAAAATGCAATACTCTACAGGGTAAAGGTAAAAATAAATGCAATGATAGTTCAGTTGGGAGAACGGCTGGCAAAAACAATGTTGTTAAAAATACATTGTAGACAGCAAAACAAACCAGCAGGTCGCAAGTTCGACTCTTGCTCATTGCAAGCTCCTTTGTTGGAGAGGTTATCTTTTTTATTTACTTTTAAATGAGTTGCAGGAATAACTGCAATTCTGATGCGGAGTAGAGCAGTCTGGAAGCTCGTTAGCCTCATCAGCTAAAGATCAGTGGTTCAAATCCACTCTCCGCAATTCCTTGAGCTATAACTTTAAAATTTTGAAATATATTTTCAAACATATAAATCACTTCCAAATAAATTTACTCAAGGACATGCCCCAATCGTAAAAGGAAACAATATTTCTAATTCGTAGCACTCTAAGTAGAGGTAAAGAGAATAGGGTAAAACTGCATTGTGAAATGCAGAAGTTCATAAGAGAACTGCAATAAAGTAACGATTTATTGTGAATGAAAAATTCAAATCAGTTACATACAGCAAAATATAAAACAAATGGTTAAAGAAAGTATTATGACAAAATATTTCGAGATGGTTCAAATCCATCACAATTAAATGTAGCTGAGAAAATTTAATATGCAGGACATAGCTCAATTGGCTAGAGCACGTAAACTTTGTAGTATTGTTATAAATATGTTACATACAGCAATTATTTCTAATGCGCTTTTAACGCCGTGGTTATCGGTTCGAGTCCGGTTGTCCTGCAAAATATGCGGAGAATAGCTCAGATGGATAGAGCACTGTTAAAATTGTAGCGATGTAAAATATTCGTTACATGCAGCAACATACATATTGCTTAGGGAGCCAGATGTCGCAGGTTCGAGTCTTGCTTCTCCGCACAACAGAATATGAGAGTAATGGGTAACTCGGTTAGTGTTGGAAGCTTTCGTTCTAGGTTCGAGTCCTAGTGTTCTGATAGGTGTAAAATCTAAAATACAAAGAAAGGGAAATTAAAAATGCAAAACAATTTTATAAAAGATTTTGTAGCAGATGGCGAATTATATTTGAAACCAAAAGGATTAAATTTTGCAGAAGCTGTAAAAGAAACACTAAATGAATTGCCATATAATGTGTCCATAAGTGAAAACGGTGCAATTGGATATAAGTCTTCAGGTCATGTTTTGGTAGATATTAACTATATGACAAGTTCGCTACGAAAGAAAACAGACAAAGAATTAATCAACTTGTTCCAAGCTGCTTATTATGAAAACCCAATGTATGCATGGAAATGGCTATTCTTCTTACGTGATATTAGAGGTGGGATGGGTGAAAGAGATACTTTTCACAGAATTATCAAGTATATGGCTGACTTTAGACCACATGAGATGACACTATTTATTCCATATATAGCAGAATATGGACGATATGATGATACATGGGTATTGCTTGATACACAACTTAACAGTATAGTAATTAAAATGATAAACGCACAGCTTCAAGAAGATATTAAAAATTATACTGAAGATAAACCAATATCATTGCTTGCGAAGTGGCTACCAAAACGTAATGCAGAAAGTCATATATCAAGACATTATGCAAGACTTATTATTGAAGGGTTAGAACTCGATGATAAGACATACAATCGTATGTTGGTGAAATTGCGTAAGAAACTCAATTTGGTAGAAACTTTTATGTGTGCAAATCAATGGTCAGCAATTGACTACAATTCAGTACCTTCTAAAGCAAATCTATTATATCGAAACGCTTTTCTTAAACACGATCCAGAAAGAAGACAACAGTATCTTGAAGATTTGGCTAACGGAAAAGAAGGAGTAAAAATCAATGCTTCTACTAACTTTCCTCACGATATTGTGCATCAGTATGTTACTGTAGATGGATATGGTTGGAGTTATAAATTAAAAAAATATGATGAGACATTAGAACAACTTTGGAAAAATCAAAAAGATACTATTCAGTCAGCAGAAAATATTATGGTTATTCAAGATGGTTCTGGAAGTATGTATCAACCAATAGATAGAAATTCTTCAGTGCAAGCAGAAGAAGTTGCAACAGCACTTTCTATTTACTTTGCTGAGAGATGTTCTGGTCAATTCAATAATAAGTTTATGACATTTGGAAATAGACCAAGGTTTGTTGATATTAGCAACTGTCAAAATCTTAAAGAAAAAATTCAGATTACTTTAAAAAATACAGATTGCAGTAATACGAATATTGAAAGAGTATTCCAGTTATTATTAGACACGGCTGTAAAAAACAACATGAAACAATCTGATTTGCCAAACACGCTATTGATGATTTCGGATATGGAATTTGACTGTATGACTTCAGGAAGAACAGATAAAGCAATGTTTGATGAATTTGCTAAAGAATATGAACGATACGGATATAAATTACCAAGACTGGTGTTTTGGAATATTTGTTCAAGAACAGGAACAATCCCTGTTAGAGAAAATGCGAATGGAGTAGCACTTGTATCAGGATATTCTGTAAACATAATGAATATGGTATTAAGTAATGAATTAGACCCGTACAAATGCCTATTAAAACAGCTTAATACAGAAAGGTATCAGATTATTGAAGATAGATTTAAAGAACTGGAGGGAAAAAGCAAATGAATTTGAATGGTTTAAATGACCAGCAAGTAGAAAAAAGCAGACAAAAATATGGTAGCAATAAGCTGCCAGAACCAAAGCAAAAGACGTGGTTTAATTTTTTTACAGACGGATTAAAGGATAAAATCACAATTATTCTAATCATGATGGCTGGAGTTTTCTTTGCTCTTGCATTTCTAGGAGTAGAAAGTTTTAGTGAGCCTGTTATTATTTTAGCAGTGTTAGCAATTGTGAGTGGAATTAATGTTAGAACAAATCTATCAATACAGAAATCAAATAATAGTCTAAGAGCAAAAACGGCGGTTAGATATTGTAATGTAATTAGAAATGGTTCTGTTGTAAAAATCAATAAAGATGATATTGTAGTTGGCGATATTATATGTCTTGAAATGGGACAGGAAATCTTTGCAGATGGTTACATTGTTGAAGGTGAAATTGCTGTAAGTAACGCTGCAATTAATGGTGAAACAAAAGAATGTAAAAAACATTACATTTCAGGATTTAAATATCCAGAAGAAATAACTACAGACCATTATACAGATGAAACGTGCGTATTTGCCGGAACAACTGTTATGTCTGGTGAAGCAAAAATGTTAGTACAGACAGTTGGTATTAACACTGTCAATGGAGACACACTGGTAAAAATGCAAACATTAGAGCCTACTAAAACTGCTTTAGATATTGCATTAGATAAGTTAGCTGATTTTATTTCTAAATGGGGAACAGTGGCAGCCTTTGGAGGATTTTTAATCGCAACAGCAACAGGTATCTTAGAAGTTGGATTTAGAGAATACTTTTCAGGAGATGTGTTACAGATAATAAGAACAATCGCTGAAAACATTTCAGTAGCCCTGACAATTATTGTAGCTGCTGTACCAGAAGGATTACCAATGATTGTAAAATTTGTTACTAAAATGAATGTTAAGACAATGGAAAAGGCAAATATTCTTACAAAAAATCCTTCAAAGATACCAGAATTGGCTTATGTGAATTACGTATGTACAGATAAAACAGGAACATTGACAACAGGTGTTATGACACCAAAAGAAATTATTACTGGTGACATGAAATCTCAAAAAATAAATAAAGATAATCTACCAGAAATTCTTAAAGAAAATATAGCTTTAACAAGCGGAAGCTTATTTGATGAAAAAGGAAAAATTACTGGTGGCAATTCAATAGATAGAGCAATGCTTAGTCTTCTTAATCAATCTGAATTCAATTCTATTTTGACTCAAAACCCAAAATCTAAAAAACAGCCTTTCAATAGTCAATTTAAGTATTCAGCGTTTTCTACAAGCTGTGAGTTTGGAGATACTTCCTATTATAAGGGTGCTCCTGAAAAGATTTTATCCAATTGTAAATACAGACTAGAAAATGGGAAAATTGTCGAAATGACAGATGAGGATAGAATAAATATCTTGAGTGAAATCTATGACCTTACCACGAAAGCAATGAGATGTATTGCATTTGCATACAATATGGAAGCTTTAGAGGAAAATGTAATACCAGAAGATTTAGTATTCACAGCAGTAATTGGAGTACAAGATCCAGTTCGTAAAGAAGTTCCTGATGCTGTTAAGACAGCAAAAGAGGCTGGAATTACAGTAGTAGAAATTACAGGAGACTGTATTGAAACAGCAGTTGCAGTAGCTCAAGAAGCTGGTATTTATGAAAAAGGTGATATGGCTTTAACTGATGCAGAGTTTTCTGGAATGACAGATGAAGAAATTAAAGACATTATTCCACGTTTAAGAGTTATTGCTAGATGTTCTCCTACAACAAAATTGAGACTTATTACATTAGCTCAGGAGCTTGGATATTCCACAGCAATGACAGGTGACGGTACAAATGATGCACCAGCATTAACAAAATCTGACGTTGGTTTCGCCATGAATAGTGGCACTGATGTGGCAAAAGAAGCTGGTGATATTATCCTTGTAGACGATAACTTTGCTTCTATTGTAAAAGGAGTAAAACTTGGAAGAACATTTATGCACAATATTCTTATGTTCTTGAATTTCCAGTTGCCAATCAATTATTCACTTCTTGCTATGAACTTCTTATATCCAGTCTTTTTAACAGGCTCTTTCTTAACATCAGCTCTTATTCTTATTATCAACATTATTATGGACTCTTTGAACTCCTTATCATTTGGTGGTGAACCTCCAAAAGATGAATATATGAAAGAACAACCTTTAAAGAAAGGTGAAGGATTATTTGTAAATGGAAGTAAAAAACATATTGCTATTAACGCATGTATCTTCTCTTTAGCGTTTGGTTTAATGATTTTTAGTCCAATTAAGCATTTATTTGCAACTGAAGCCGCTGGATTATCAGCGAGATTTGCTTTACTTTGCTTTATGGCGGTATTAAATGGCTTTACTCTTAGAACAGATAGTAGAAACCTGTTTAAAGGATTAAGCAAGAATAAATTATTCTATCGAATTGCTATTGGGATTTTCGTAGGAACTATTGCTCTTGTACAGTTTGGGGGAAGCGTATTACATACAGCTTCATTGAACTTAACTCAGTGGTTAGCAGTAACAGCATTATCCACAATCGTTCTGTTAGCAGATTTTATTAGAAAAACAATGAAGAAAAGGAGAAATAAATAATGGGATTTTTCAGTTTTTTAAATGGAAATAAAAATGAAACTGAGTCTGGGCACAATAGTGCACCAGCTCAGGAAACTAAAAAAGTATGTATTGATATGTCAAAAGAGAATTTGAATAAAGTTTTAATTAACATGTCAAAAGATAACAAGATTGATATGACAAAACATACGGCAAGAGTTGCAGTTGCAATGGATTATAGTGGAAGTATGAGCGATGAATTTAGAGAAGGAAAAGTACAGGATGTAATTACAAGACTTCTTCCTATTGCCTTGAGGTTTGATGATAATAAAGAACTGGAATGTTGGCTATTTTCAAATGGAGAAGAAAGACTTGAAGTTATTACTGAAAAGAATTATGAAAACTATGTAGATAAAGTAATGTTGAAAGCACGTATGGGCATGGGAGGTACGGAATATGCACCTGTATTAACAAGTATGGTTCATCACTATAAAGATATTGAGCCTAGCACAATTCCTGCATTTATCATGTTTATTACAGATGGAGATAACTGGGATAAAGAAAAAACAAATGACATTATCAGGGAATTATCCGCATACAACATATTTGTCCAGTTTGTAGGAATTGGAAATGATAATTTTAAATATCTGAAATCTTTGGACGACATGAAAGGCAGAGAGAATGATAATACAGGGTTTATCTCTGTAAAAGATATTGCAAAATTAGATGATGAGCAGCTATATACAGAGCTTTTGAGACAATATAAAGATTGGTTAGCGAATAAATAGGAGGAAGAAAAAATGCCAGTAATTGATATGAGTAAAAATCAAAAAATTAACATGACAAAAGAAGATGGAAGCAACATTAAAAATATTTTCATTGGTGTGCGTTGGGATATGAATAGATTTTCCGGCGAAGGAGATATTGATTTTGATATACATGGGTTCTTAACAAACAGCGATAAAAAAGTTCAATATCCTTCAGATATCGTGAATTTTAGTACATACGGAGATGGAAAAAATTATCCGTGGGTTGAATACTCTGGAGATAACAGAACAGGCGATGACTCACAGGGTATTGAATTTAATGGGAGACATTTTGATGAGTATTTTATTGTTCACGCTGATAAGTTTCCAGCAAACAAAACAGACTTTACAATTTGCTTAACAATTTTCAGAGCAATTCAACGATTGCAGAATTTTGGCATGGTAAATAATGCAATGGTTACAGTATATGACTATGACAATCCGTCAGGTTTTGAAGCAAACTTTGATTTATCAGAAGATGAAAAGTTTGAAAAATTAAATGCTGTGGAGCTTGGAAGATTATACAAGCATAACGGTGGATTTAAATTTCAGGCAATTGGTTCTGGTTATACAGGCGGTATGGTTGAATTATTTAAAACATTTGATTTAGACATTGATGAAGGTAGGGATGCTTAATGACTTTCGCAACGGTATTACTTTTATTAACTGTTGGTATTGTTGGAGGAATTCTTTTGTTTACAAAAATAGGCAAAAGAATTCGCCTTAGAGCAACAGGAACAATCAATGAAAAATTAAGTGAAGATGCATCTACTCCTGAAGGTGCAAAAGCATATTTTAATGCTGCTATTGAAAAGAAAGAAGAAGATTATTCTAAAGCAAGTGCTAACTATAGTCAAATTCTTGGAAAATTATCTGCATTTGAAAAAGATTTAAGAACACTCCAAAAAGATGAAATGAAAGTTAATATGGATATTGACTCTTGCGTATCTCGTGGTGATGATGAAGGGGCTAAAACATATTTGAAAATGCAGCAAGAAATTACAGATAAGATGGAAGTTCTCAAAGAAGGTATTAAGGATTTGAAAGAGAACGAAAGGTTGCAGAAAGAGACAGTTGATAAGCTCTATGATGATTTGGCACAGTTAAAAGCTGAAAAAGAAAAAACCGTATTCACTTTGGAAACAGTAGAAGCTACAAAATCTTTGAAAGCTGATACCACAGTGTCTTCAAATGAAGAAGATAAAATGTTAGAAAAAGTCAGAGATGGAGTCAGAAAAGCAAGAGAAGAGTCTGAAGGAAACAGAATAGCTTATGAAAATTCTGCTAGCGTGCAGAAAAAACGTCTGGATAAAAAAATGAAAGACGAAGAAATCAATAAGAAGTTAGCTGAACTGAAAGCAAAGAAAGGAATGAAATAATATGTGGGTTCTATTTCTTTTAGCGGTTTTAGGATATGCAGTGTTGGGATTGATAATTGTATGGATTGGAAATAAAGTTATCAATTCAATCAAAAAAGATGACAAAAAGATAGAAAAAGAATTGGAGGAAGACCATAAGCCATGAAGAAAAAAGTTATAGCTAGTATTGTTTTAGTAGTTGCATTGGCAGGCGGAGTTTTTACAGTGAGCCAGATGGAAAAAATTCCAACAGGAAGAGTAGGAGTTCAATATTCATTGAATGGTGGAGTAAAAGATGAAGTATTGGACATGGGAGTACATTTTGTTCTTCCTGGTATTCACGTAAAAGAATTTACAATTGGAAATGAACAGTTAATTCTATCAAAAGATAAGAGAGAAGGAAGTGAAGGGGACGACTCTTTCAAAGTTGCTACTTCTGATGATGCAAGTATTTCTATTAGTTTTCAGATGTCCTATAGATATATTCCTGAAACAGTAGTAGATACATATAAGAAATTCAAAGGTATGGATGGAGAAGATATTGTTGAACAGCGTGTGAAAACAGTGTTAAAATCAAAGATTTCTGAAATTACAACAGATTACAGTATGATGCAGTTATATAGTGGAAATAGATCAGAAATCAACGACAAAATCACTGAATATTTAAATGAAGAATTTGGCGAAGCGTATGGCATTGAAGTTTTGGATGCATCCATTATTGACGTTCATCCTGACGATAAGTTAAAGGCAGCAATTGATGATAGAGTGAAAGCTTTGCAGGAAAAACAGCAAGCGGAAGCAGAGCAGGAAAAAATTAAAGTTCAAAAAGAAACCGAAAAAATGCAAGCGGAAGCAGATGCTCAGATTGCAGTAACACAGGCTCAAGCAAAAGCAGAAAAAATGCGTATCGAAGCTCAGGCGGAGGCAGATGCAAATAATTTGAAATCTAACTCCATTACACCAGAACTCATTCAGATGAAAGAGGCAGAGGCAAGATTACAGCATGGTTGGGTAACTGTTCAGGGTGCAAATGCAGTAGTTAAGGAGGAATAAAGTGAAAGAAAAATTCGCAAAAGTATTTACGGATACAGTAATTGTATTGCTAGGAACAATGACCGCTACATTCGCTGTAGATAAAGGCATTGCTATATATAAAAAAATCAAAGAGAAAAGAAAGGAATTAAAAAATGTTGACAATGAAGAATACGAAACAGGAACTTTTTGATGCATATTCAGAAGCATTGAAAAAAGTAGAGGAAGTTCAGAAAATGAAAGAAACGCCAGCGGATATGGCTGAAAATAAAAGAAAAGTAGCGGTTGAAGAAAATGCTGCTCAGGCTGTAGAGAGCAATATTTTCAGTGATGAAATTACTCGACAGTACGAAGACTTAATGGAAACCATTGAAAATAAACAGAAAGAATTGCAAGAATTATATGATATTGAAGTAGAAGCATCTTCTCTGGCAGCTATTATTAATGCAGCTAAAGAAAAAGACTATCAATTAGAGGAAGAATTTAAAGCTAAAAGAGAAAAACTCATGGCTGAACACAAAGAGCTGATTAAAGTATATGAAGCTGAGTTAGATGACTTGATTTCTCAAAAAGACTCCGTGCGAGAAGAAGTAAGAGCTGCGAGAGCAGAAGAAATTGCAAAAGTAAAACAGGAACGTCAACGTGAAGAAGAAGAGTATGGATACAATCTGACACGTCAGCGTAAGATTGAAAATGATAAATGGGAAGATGAAAAAGCAGAACGTGAAAAAGTTTTAAATGCAAAGGAAGAGGCTGCTGACAATATGTTTGTAGAAGCAGAAAGCAAATTAGACGAACTGGAAAGATTGCGTGAAAAAGTTGCAGAAATTCCAGAATTGATTGCAAATGCTGAGAAAGAAGCAAAAGAACTTGGTCAGAAAGAAGCTGCAAAAGAGTATGGTTATAAGAAAACCATGTATGAAAAAGAAAAAGAATATGAAATTGCAAAATTGGAAGACAAAGTTTCTATGCTTGAAGAAAAATTAGAACAGGAAGAAAGTAAAACAACTACATTACAGTCTAAGTTAGATGATGCTTATACTAAAATGAACACACTAGCATCTGAAACAGTTAAAGCAAATGGTGCAGTTCGTATTGTATCATCTGGTACAACTCCAGCTTCTAAATAATCATGTCTTACAGAGAAATTCTAAAACAGTCTGAATATTCATTTCTTAGAGAAAACCCACATTTAGGAAATAACATCTGCTTGATTGGTATGGGAGGTTCTATTGCTTATGGAACTAACCTGCCAACAAGCGATGTGGATATTAACAGGGGTAAACATGCACATTGATAGGATAAAAAATTTCATTTCTATGTATCCACAAATATATTCAGATGAAAATACAGATAAAATAAATGAAATCAAAACAAACCGAAAATATATATGGATTTGCAACAAAGGACATAAATTTGAGGCATTGCCATCGAACATTATAAAAGATGATGGATTTCATTGTACAGTATGTAGCAATCATACGGTTTTACAGGGGTATAACGACATGGCTACAACACATCCAGAATGTATGAAATATCTTTTGAATTTAGAAGATGGATATAAATATACTTTTGGTTCTAATAAAAAAATCTATTGGAAATGTCCTGATTGTGGATATGTAATGTATAAAGCTCCAAACAAGTTTCTTACCAATAAGAATAAATGCAATAACTGTAATGATTTTATTAGCTACGGTGAAAAATATGTGTCAAAATTTTTAGATTTAATGAATACTAATTACACTAAACATGTATCTTTTAAATGGTCTGGGAAAAAATCATACGATTTTTATTTAAAAGATTATATGTGTATTATTGAAGTTCACGGGAAACAACATTACATAGAGAGCGGTTTTACAGATTTAGGTGGAAGAACATTAAAACAAGAAAAAGCAAATGATGATTTCAAAAAAGATATTGCAAGTAAAAATGGAATACAACACTATATAGAAATAAACGCTCGTAATTCAGATGCAGACTATATTAAAAACAGTATTTTACAAAGTAATATCGAAACAGTTTTAAACCAAAAAATAACATTATCAGATGAACAGTGGGAGCTATGTCATGTGGCTACCTGTAATAATATGTTAAAAACAGTGTGTGATATTTATGAAAATAAAACTAAATCAATAAAAGAAATATCCAGAGAAGTGGGATATTGCAGAAATACTATTGTATCTTGGTTAAAAAAGGGAGCTAAAATTGGATGGTGTTCTTATGATTCTAAAGAAGCGGTTTTAAAGGCAAACAAGGAAACTTCAAAACGTACAGTAAAAACCATGTCAAAGCCGATTTTTCAGATGACGAAAGATTTAAAAATAATTGGTGAATATCCTAGCATTAACGAAGCACAACGAAAGTTGCATATTTCACATATATGGGATGTCATAGTTGGAAGAAGGCAATCAGCAGGAGGATATATATGGGGATATCAAGAGCTTGACATGAATTGACTTTAACTTAATTAAACATAGATGAAAAGAGGTGAGTGAAAACTGAGTATATTACCCAAATTATTTATGATGATTGGTATTCCCGGTAGTGGAAAATCACAAGAAGCAGAGATAATTGCAAAAGAACATAACGCAGTAATTCATGCTTCTGATAGATTGCGAGAAGAGTTGTTCCGAGATGTAAACCACATGGGAGATAATGGCTTTCTTTTTAATGAACTTCATAAAAGAATTCAGAGAGATTTAAAAGCTGGTAAAAACGTTATATATGATGCAACAAATATCAATTCGAAAAAAAGAATATCATTTCTGAAATCTTTAAAAGATATTCCCTGTGAAAAAATTGCAATTCTCATAATGACTCCATACCAGCAATGTTTGAAAAATAATGCAGAGAGGGAAAGAAGTATTCCTGAAAGTGTTATAGAGAAAATGTATACGAACTTCCAAGTTCCTTATTATTATGAAGGATTTGATATTATTCAGGTAGTTTTATGGCAAGGGGCAGATTACAAAGAGCCAGAAGAAATTGTTACAAGTTATAATAATTTTAATCAAGAAAATGAGCACCATACTTTAACTCTTGGTCGGCACTTATATCATGCTTTTCATTACATAGGGCAACGATTTGTTAGACATGAAAGAGGATATACTTTCGAACTGTTGTGGGCTTCATATCTTCACGACATAGGGAAGCCATTTTGCAAGGAGTGCAAAGAAGGAGACAAAAATGCTCACTATTATAACCACATGAACGTAGGTGCATACGACTCATTTTTTTATACCTCAAAAGTATTAGACGACTCATTATTAATAGCTTGGTTAATTAACTGGCACATGGAACCCTTCTTTTGGAAGAAAGATGAAAAATTAAAAGAAAACAGATTAAAACTATGGGGAAAAGATTTATTTGAAATGATAGAAAAATTACATAAAGCGGATTTATACGCTCATTAAAAAGGAGAATAAGAATGTTAAAAGAGAAACAGTTTATTGAAGATGTATGTAAGGTATTGGTACATGAAGATTCCGAAACAGTATTTGCTTTATTAAATAAAGCAGGTATTGAAATTGATGTAGAGAAAGATAATGTTTTTGATGTAATCCGTAAAATCAGAGGTTTAAAAGCTTAATTGTATTGTGGATATATTGTACAGCTACAGAACCTGCGTAAGCACTCAAATGCAGACAGATTGCAATGTGTAAATATTTTTGGAAACAATGTAATTGTAGATATGTCTTATTACGAAGGACAAATAGTAGTCTTCTTTCCTGTAGATGGAAGATTGAGTGATGAATACGCATTAGCAAATAATTTAGTTAGAAAAAAAGATGAGACAGGTAAAAATATTGGAGGATATTTAGAGCCTGAGAAAAATAACATCAGAGCATTGAAGCTTAGAGGAGAAAAGTCCGAAGGTTTAGTAATGCCGGTAGAAACATTATTATCATACACAAGTATGGAAACATTAAAGGTCGGAGATAAAATTACGACATTAAATGGTCATTTGATTTGTGAGAAATATATCCCTAAAAGAAAAACCTTAAAAGGTGGAAACAGTTCAACAAAATCAAAAAACATTTCTAAGAAGGAAAAATATCCTATCTTTATAGAACATGTTGATACTGAACAGTTGATGTGCAATAAACAAGCATTTAAACCCGGAGATAAATGCACAATTACATTAAAGATGCATGGAACAAGCAGTAGAGAAATGTATAGTATCAAACATGAACGATTCAAAAAAAATTTCATAGAAAAATTACTAAAAAAAGAACCTAGAACTAAAAAAGAATGGACGTATGTTTCAGGTACAAGGAGATGTATATTAGAAGATTTCGATGGAGGATTTTATGGTTCAAATGAATTTAGAAAACCGTGGCATGATTTCTTTGAAGGAAAATTAGAAAAAGGTGAAACAGTCTACGGAGAGATTGTAGGTTACGTTAATAATCAAACTCCTATTATGGGTAGTTGTTCTACTTCAAAATTACAGGATAAGGAAGCCAAAAAACTTTATGGAAAAGAAATGGTATTTTCCTATGGTTGTAATCCCGGAGAAAATCAATACTATGTTTATCGTATGACGCTGACCAATGAGGACGGATACACTATTGAATATCCTGATTGGCTCATGAGATTAAGATGTGAGCAAATGGGAGTGGATTGTGTGCCACTTTTTGAAACATTTGAATATTCAACGTGGGAAGATTTAATGGAACGTGTTGAAAAATACTATGATGGAGTAGACCCTGTAGGAAAAACACACATTCGAGAAGGAGTTGTTGTACGAATTGAAAATAGACCTAAATTCACAGCATTTAAACATAAAAACTTCACTTTTAAATTAGTCAGCGGTATCATCTCAGAAAATGCTGACATTGCAAATATGACAGACGATATGGTTGAGGAGCTTTAATGATTAGCAGCGAAACAAAATGTCAATGTCATAAATGTAAAGAAATCTTTTCATATTCACAATTACCTGAAGACGTAAAAATGCGTCATCAAAGTCCATGCTGTAAAGCATCTTATTCAGTTCTTAATCGGTCACTCGACCAATTTTTCATGAAATTTTTAGATATAAACAACGATAAAAAATATTACAAGTATTAAAAGAAAGGACATTAAATGGAAGAAAATACATTAAAACAAGCAGACGCAAGATTTGAAGTAATCGGCATTATCAGTGAAATGAACCTGAAAGTAGATACCGATACAGAAGGAAAAGAATATATTGGTGGAACAATCAAAATCAAGACAGATGAAACAAATACAGTTGTTACTGATGTAAGAGTAAATAAGGTAACAAAGGATGGAAAAGAAAATAAAACCTATGATGGTTGGCTTACACGCATGGCTGAATATGAGTCTATTGCGGATGAAGGTGTAGATGGAGCAACAATCGTTCACATTAAAAAAGGTCAGTTAAGACCGAGTAAATATATCAACAAAGAAACAGGTAGAGAAGTTCAGGGAGTTCGCTATTCTGCAAATTTCATGAATAAAGTTGATAGAACTTATACTGAGAATGGTGAATTAGATGTGCCTTTTAAAGCAGAATTTCATGTTACTGGATATATTCAGTCTATCATTGACGAATTCGATAAAGAGGAGGAAACAGGAAGATTAATTCTTAATCTACAAGTACCTACTTTTAATTCTATTGAACCATTAAAACTTATTGTTCCAGAAAATCTTGCAGATACAGTAAAAGATATATGGGAAATGGGCGCAACAGTAGACGTTGATGGAAAAATTGTCAATCGAGCTATTGTTACAGAAAAAGTAATTAAAAGAGCTATTGGAGACGATGTTCATGAAACAAGCACCGAATATGTGAATGAACTCTTAATGACAGGTGGTTCTGCTCCTTATGAAGAAGAATTTGCATACAAAGAAGAAGCTATTCGCAAAGCAATGGCAGACAAGCAGATTGCTCTTGACGAAGCAAAAGCAAAAGTGGAAGAAGATAGAAAAAAAGGAAAGAACAATGGTGCTGTACCTAAAAATACTACAGCAACAAGCAGAAAATTACCAACAGCAGGATTTTAATTTAGGAGGATAAACAATGGCATATTCATTAGATGATTTATTAAACCCACAGGTATCAAAAGTAACACGTTCAACTGATAACTTAATTATTACTACATACGGCGCAAGAGGACAAGGAAAAACTCCAGTGGCTACAAAAATGGAAAAACCTTTTTACTTTGCATTTGGCAAGTCTGGTTTGAGTGGAATTAACAATGTAGATTTCCAGCCAGTAAATTCATGGTCTGATTTTAAGAGTCTTGTTAAACTTTTTTCAAATAAGAAAAACTATGAGCAACTTCATGAAAAATATCACACATTAGTATTGGACGAAATGGAAATCTTATACAAATACTGTGAACAGTATGTTGCTTCTACAGAAGGTGTAAGAAAGATTAAAGAAGGAAATGGTGGATATGGTCTTTGGGGTGACTTGAAAGATGAATGGGAAAATGAAATTATGAAAATTATTGGCAGTGGTTTCTGTGTAATGTTTATTCTTCATGCTTGTGCAGATGATACAGGAAAGATTATGCCAGTTGGAGATTTAAAACGTATGCTTCCTATTATTTTAAATCACTCTGATATCATTGGATATGTAAGAGGAAATGGTTCTGATCCAGAAACAGGAAAGCCTATCCACTCTTCTTTAATGCTTTCCGACACTGATGAATATTTTGCAAGAACACGTAACGAATATTTTGTTCCTTATATTGAAGATTATACTGCTGAGAATCTTGTCAATGCTTATTATGATGCCTTAGATAGACAGGAAAAAGCAGAGGGAACAAGCACTGTGACAAAAGAAGAGGGAGATAAAATGTACGAAAAGCAAAGAATTACCTTTGATGAATTAATGGGAAAAGTTGCCGAGTGTATTGAGAAAATGTGTAATGCAAAACGAGATGAAGAAGTTGTTGATATTGTAGAAAAAACTCTTGGAAAAGGTGGGAAGGTATCTCAGTGTACAGCTAAACAGTATGAAGCTGTTGAAGTTATTTTAAATGATTTAGAAGAAGCGTTGGCTTAATGGCAAAACGTAAATGCGCTATATGTGGCGAGTGGATTGAGGATAATAATGACAGTGTACCGTATAAAAAACGGTACGCTCACCTCAGTTGCTTTAATGTAGCAATGAAAGTTGTAACAACTGAGAAAAAGCCCAAAAGTACGAAAGTAGTACAGAAAAATACAAAGAAAGCTCCTCAAAAGGAAGTTAAAACAGGTTTAACTGAAGAGGAATATCAGGAAAAGAAACAACTATGTGACTTTATAAGAGAAAAGACAAAAGCAGATATAACCATTAAGATATATAAATTGATTGATGATTATATAAAAAAATACAAAGTAACTTATAAAGACATTTATGAAACATTGTACTGGTATTATTCGATTGAGAGCAATGAAGTAAAAGGCGATATGATTGGTATTTTCCCTTATGTTTACAACGAAGCAAAAAATGCTATGGATAATATAAGGGGAGCACAAAAGAATTGCCAAGAGAAAATGAGTGAAATGATATCTATGTATCCAGAAAAGGTTTTAAAACTCCCTGACATAGAGAATAGAATTATTGACCAAATTGACATTAGTAAGATTGGAGAGTGATAGAGTTGGAAATTCTTGCAATAATAATTGTATGTTCAATAGCAATCGGTATAGCAGTCTTAGTCATGAATAAAACAAACTATGACAGGGAAATAGATGATTTAGAACAAATAGAATATCTATCTGAATATCGTAAAAGGAAGAAAAAATGACAGGGTTATTTGATAGAAGGTCAGTATTCCAAGTAATCGGAGGATTGCTACAAAATCCTTCTTTACTCGATGAATATGTGCTGACACAGGAAGATTTTAATGGAGACAGTTTTCACCAAATTGTTTTCTCTTCTATATATAACCTACATAATCAGGGAGTGAGTATAATTGATTGTTTTGCTTTGGACTCATTTATCTCATCATACGAGAAACAATATCGTATCTTTACATCAAATAATGGTATTGATTACGTAAATGATGCTATTTCTATGTGCGAACCTGAAAATTTTATTTATAACTATAACAGAGTTAAAAAATTTAGCCTGCTTCGTTATTATGTATCTCAAAATATGGATATAACTGCAATTTATAACCCTAATTTGATAGACCCAGTAGAACAAGAAAGAGAGCAGAAAAAGTTTGATAGTTTAAGTATAGAAGATATTATTGAAACGGTAGAAATAAAATATGTTACCACTGCAAAGGAAAGATTTAGTTCCGCACAAGAAAAACACGGACAACTTGCCGGAACAGGATTAATTGACCTAATCATGTCGTTTAAGGAAAATCCTGAACTCGGATTTCCAATGCAGAGTAAGTTCATGAACGCTTTACTTAGAGGCGCAAGACGCTCAACATTTTATTTAAGATCTGGTGGAACTGGTTCAGGTAAATCAAGACTCTCGTTTGCAGATACGTGTATGACCGCTGTTCCTTGGATATTCAATCTTGATGACAATAAATGGGAATACACTGGATTTAGCAGTCCCAGTTTAATTATTACAACTGAATTATCTGTTCAGGAAGTTCAAACGATTATTGTAGCATTTGTTAGTGGAGTAAATGAAGACCACATTACTGAGAATGAATATAAAGAGGGTGAATTCGAAAGAGTGCTACAAGCTGCTGAATATATTGCTTCCAGTCCACTATATATAGAACCTATTCCAGATTTTGATATTGATGATATAAAAAATACGATTAAAAAATATTATCGAGAAAAAGGTGTTCTTAATGTAAATTTTGATTATCTGCATACATCTCTTAAACTTATAAGTCAAATCTCAAACATTTCTAAAGGAATGAAAATAAGAGAAGACCAAGTATTATTTATGTTTTCGGACGCTCTTAAAACCATTGCTAATGATTATAAAATTCATATCGACTCAGCAACTCAGCTTTCAGGAGATTATAAAAATGCTCAGGAAAAAGACCAGACAATCCTAAGAGGTTCAAAAGCAATAGCAGACAGAATTGACGTAGGTTATATATTACTTCCACCTTCTAAAACAGAATTGGAAGCAGTAAAGCCAATTCTACAAAATGGTATATATGCAAAACCAAATATGATATATCACTTGTATAAATGTAGGAGAGGGAAAATAACCAGAGTTAAAGTATGGCTGCATGTTAATTTAGGTAATTGTCGGGCTAAGGATTTGTTTGTTACCACATTCGATAACGAACTTATTCCAGTGGATGCACTTACAATAGAAAGTGCTAATAAAATTCTGAAACAACATTCTGTTGATGAAAAAGATTTGGAAGCTACAGAAGAAGAAATGATAGAAGCAGCAAAAAGTTTTCTTAATTTCTGAGGTGTTATATGTATTTAGATGCACAGGAAATATCACAAAAATTAACTCAAGAAGATATTATTAAAATTTGTAGCGACCTAGGAAATGGAATGTACGAAAAAGATAATGAAGGACATCTCATATTTTGTACTGAGTTGTGCCATGAAGACGGAAACTCGATGAAATTATACTTGTATGAAAATATAGACTCAAAAATGAGATGGATATTTCATTGTTATACATGTACAGACACTTATGATGTTTATGAATTAGTAATAAGAGCTAGAAGAAAACAAGGAATTACAATTTCATTTCCTCAAGCAGTAAAATATGTTGCAAATATAAGTAATAATGTCTTTTACAAAAAAGACCATGTTATACAGGAAGAAAAAATTGATGATTGGAATTGGATAAACCGATTAAAATCGTCTCAAAACAAAAAATCTATTCCTCAACTCAGCGAAATCAATGAGCATATCTTAGAAGTCTTTTGCCCTTATCCACATGAAGTATGGTTAGAAGAAGGCATTGGTAAAGACTCTATGAAGAAATATCAAATATCCTATTGGGGAGAACAAAATAAAATTATTATTCCTCACAGAGATATAGATGGAAGATTGATTGGAATAAGAGGGAGAGCCTTAAATCAATCAGATTTAGAAGCAAAAAGAAAATATATGCCAATAACAATACAGGGCAAAGTTTTGAAACATACGCTTGGGAATAACCTATATGGATTATGTCAGAACGAAGAAGCCATTAAAAGAATGGGAAAAATAATCATTTTCGAAAGTGAGAAATCTGTATTATTGTGCGACACATATTATCAGCAAAATAATTTCAGTGTTGCAGTATGTGGTTCAAACATTACAGATACTCAATGTAGAATGATACGTTCTTTAGGTGTCAGTGAAGTAATGATTGCTTTTGATAAAGAGTACGAAAATGCTAAGAGCAAGCTTGCAGAAGCGTATTATAACAAGCTCCTGAAACTGGCATATAAATTAACTCCATATTGTACAGTATATTTGCTTATGGATACTGAAGATTTGTTGAAACAAAAAGACTCTCCTGCTGATAGAGGAAAAGAAATATTAGAAAAGTTAATGAAAAGTAAAATTGAAGTACGAAAGGAAGAGTGAGAATTATGACATCAGAATTAGATAATATAACTGACTTCTTTTGGAACCCCCCGTTTAAGTTTCAAGCATTTGATATCAAATCAATTAATTTAGATGCAATTGAAAGAGTAGAATTCTATCCTCCGGCAACAAAACTTATTTTGAAAGATGGTAGTGAATTTGTTTCTGTTACTCAAGAAGGAGATGTATTCGATAAAGAACGTGGAGTGCAGGAATGTATCATGCAATATCTTTTTGGAGATAAAAGTTATCATACATACATTCGTTCACTTATTAAAGCAGATGAGAAATTACAAAATGATAAAGAGAAAAAATTAGCAGAAGAAAAGGCAGCTAAAGAAGCTCAGATTAAGAAAGAAAAAGAAAATCGTGATAAGCGTATTGCTAGAGAACGAGCACGTAAAGAATATGAGATTGAAATTCAAAAAGAAGCTTATATCAGAGCAATGAAAGAAATGAATAAAGGAAACGAAGGTTGTTAGAAACAATCTTAGAAAAAATTCGACCAGTAGAAGATACTGATAGAGGTAAGTTGCTTACGGTATCTTATTCAAAACTAAGCCTTTTTGAGAATTGTGCTTACCGTTATAAAATGAAATATATTGATGGTAATTATGCAAACTCTAAAACATTAGCATTAGAGTTAGGCACAATTCTTCATAAAGGTTTAGAAATTAAAGGAAGAAATAAAATTGAAGGTCAAGATGTAGATTATGATTACATTAAAACATCCGTAGTCGAAGGATGTGAAGAAAAGACTGATAAAAGTACAGCATTTCTTCCGGGAACAAATGACATTAAAAAAAGATATATGGAAGACTGGATGACAAAGGATGAGAATACAGGATTTAATTACAACGACAAAATGGAAGTATATTTAAATTCTGTTATTCAATCCAGAATGGAAAATCCGGAATGGAACGTATTCGCCGTGGAAGACCATTTTGAATTTGTTTATGATAATCGCTGCATAGTACATGGTTTTATAGACAGATTAGATCAAAACGAAGACGGAGAAATCAAAGTTATTGATTATAAATCTTCAAAACGAGTATTTAGAGATGCTGATATCAAAACACCTTTGCAGATGGTAATTTATGATATTGCATGTGTTTTTAAATATGGAAGGCTTCCAATGTATCATGAATATGATTTTATCCTCTTAGATAAAAAGCAGACAACAGAAGATGGTGTTTGTTCAAAAGGATATTTAAAAAGAGGTTTGAAAAAAATTGACAAATTACTTTCTCTAATTGATGAATTTGAGAAAAGTAATATTTATAAGCCAAGTCCAACACCATTATGTTATTGGTGCGATTTTGCAAGCAAGTCACATACGCCAAATGCTGATAGCAGATATGGTGGGTTGTGTGTATATCATTCTCTCTGGAAGCCAGACAATAAAGTATTTAAAGTAAATAAGGAATGGATACCGGGAGAGGATGCAAAACCAAGACGTATATTTTAGAAAGAGGTAGATAATATGTTACATTTGCATGTACATAGTGATTATTCAAATATTCGTCTGATTGACTCTATTAATAAGGTATCTAAATTGATACAAAAAGCAGTAAATCTGAATAACTCTGGTATAGCAATAACAGACCATGAAAGTGTTTCTGGTCATGTTCAAGCTTTGCAGATTGTAGAAAAAGGAAAATCTGAAGGTTCTATACCAGAAGATTTTAAGCTGATATTGGGAAATGAAATATATTTAGTAAATTCTTTAGAAGAAGTAAGAGACAATTATAAATCAGGTATTACTAAATTTTGGCATTTCATACTATTGGCAAAAGATGAAATTGGACATAAACAATTAAGAATTTTAAGTTCTTTAGCTTGGGATAATAGTTTCAAGACAGGAAAAATGGAAAGAACTCCAACTTTAAAATCAGATTTAGAAAAAATTGTAAAAGAAAACCCCGGACATTTAATTGCAAGCACTGCATGTCTTGGTGGCGAATGTTCACATTGGATATTAAATAAAGATGTAGAAAAATTTAATGAATTTGTGCAATACTGTTATGATTTATTTGGAGAAGATTTTTATTTTGAACTTCAACCAAACAATTCTGAAGAACAAGTCTTAGTAAATAAAACTCTGATAAGCATTTCTGAACAATTGGATATCCCATTTATCGTTACCTGTGATGCACACTATGTAAATAAAGAAGATAGGGTATTTCATGAAGCATATTTAAATTCTCATGAAGAAGAAAGAGAAGTTGGTGATTTTTATGCAACCACTTACATGATGAATGTGACAGAGATACATGAGTATTTAGATTGGCAAATTGGAGAAGAGAATGTTAATAAAGCAATTAGAAATACAGAAGTTATAGCAGACAAAGTAAGTAATTATACACTTGCTCATTCAACCATTGTTCCAGAAGCAAATATACCGGAATATCAAGAAGAACACTATTTCAAAGATTTCTATGATACACATGAATATATTAGAAAATTTGCTTACAGCGACAATAAGTATGATAGATATTTACTTCATTTAATTTCTCAGGGTTTTAAAACAAAAGGATACTATGTTGGAATTAAAGACGAAGAACTTAAAATCTTGATTGATAGGATAGAAATAGAGCTTTCCGAGATGTGGAAAGTTACAGAGAAGATTAAAAACAGCATTTCTTCTTATTACATATCAACATTGGAATTGATTGAGATTATGTGGAATGAAGGAGACTCTTTAGTTGGAGTAGCCAGAGGTTCAGTAACAGGTATGTATACCATGTATTTAATTGGATTGATACAAATGAACCCTATACAATGGGGATTACCTCATTGGAGACATATATCTCATGAACGCCCAGAATTAGCGGATATAGATTTAGATTCACAAAGGAATAGAAGAAAACAAATTGTAAATGCAATTAAAAAACGTAAAGGCGAACGTAGAGTTCTCAATAGCTGTACGTTTAAAACAGAAGGAAGTAAATCCGCAGTTATTACAGCGGCTAGAGGATTAGGAGTTGATAATGACATTGCTCAACACATTGCAAATCTTATTCCTATTACAAGAGGTTTTACATGGTCTATACATGATTGCTTATATGGGAATGAGGAAGAGGAAAGAAAACCTGTTATCGAATTTGCAAATGAGATTAAAAAAATTCCTAATTTATTAGAAACTGCATTAAATATAGAAGGTCTTATAAGCGGACGAAGCATACATGCGTCAGCAGTGTATCTGTTCAATGATGATTTTATAGAACATAATGCTAGGATGAAAGCACCAAACGGTACTTATATAACGCAATTCAACATGCACGACTCAGATTGGTGTGGAGGTTTGAAACAAGATATGTTGACAATCTCATCTCTTGATATCGTTAGACATTGTATGGAGCTACTTATTGAAGCAGGGCACATGCAATGGCAAGGAACGTTAAGAGATACATATAACAAATACTTACATCCTGATGTTTTAGATTACGAAACAAAAGAAATGTGGGATTGGATAGCCGAGAATAAAGTAATGGATTTATTTCAGTGGATGTAATATCAGGCTGAATTAAAAGTCTTTTAATTGCGGGAAACTCTTTAGAGTCTGATGTACCAAATGTGTTCTGCAAAGAACACATGGCAAAGAGTAATGTCGGAGATAGGGTAAAAAGCATCAGAATTAGACAATCCGCAGCCAAGCTTAAATAACCAAAACTAGAATACACACGAGGAGGTGTGAATATGTGAAAGCAATATATGAATATGATACAAGAGTAATAGTAAAATTTAGCGATGATAATAAAGCAAGTTATTCTGTAAAAAGATATGGTGAACTTCTAAAAGCTGTTGTAGAACAAAGTTATAATCAAGATGAAAAAATATGGAACCCATATAAAATAGACGGAAATGAAACGCATATATACTACTGGGAACAGAAAAATTCCAAGATAATTGATATTTTAATTGACACAGAAGATTTAGGAAAAGTTAAAAAATATTATTGGCAACTTAATGTGAATGGTTATCCAATGTCTCGTACTCACGGAGAGAAAATCTATTTATATAATCTTGTCATGAATAAAACGGATACAAATACAGTTGTTGACCACATAAATAGAAATCCTCTAATCAATATAAAGTCAAATCTTAGAATTGTTACACCTCAAATCAATGCGAGAAATAAAACTACAGCAGAAAAAAATAAAGAAATCCCTTTTAATGGTGTTCACTACAATAAAAAAAGAAGTGGAAAAACATACAGAATGAGAATAATTGACCTCGATGGTAATGTTATAGATGAAGATTTCGATACTCTTGAAGAGGCAAAGCAAAAAAGAATATTTTATGAACAAAAATTTGGTTATTTGAGAAGGTTCAACGACTAGTAAGACCTCATTAGTGAGGCGTAAGATACAAGTGTTTGGTGTCTGAAATGGAGATTGGAAAAGATATAGTCTGAACTTGCGTGAGAGCGCAAGCAGTCATGAAAGATGACGGTTTGTAGTGTAGCGACTACAAATGAACAAAATGTTGATACACAGGTTGGGTTACAGGCAGCTAAACGTATTCAACCTCACAGTTTAGTAGAATTGGCTACAGCAAATAGCATTATGCGACTCATGGTAACAGATGGGGAACAGCCTATTGATACTTATATCAGATATAAAAACGATATATCTGAATGGTATAAGTGCATGAGAGAAGAGTACCATCTTACAGAAGTAGAAATTAAGATTATCGAACCGTATTTACTACCTGTATATGGTGTTGGTGATACTCAGGAAATTGTAATGGAATTATCTATGGATGAGCATATTGCGAATTTTAGCGTAGCTGAGTCTAATAAGCTACGTAAGAGTATAGCCAAAAAAGATAAAGAATTACAGCAAAAAATGAAACATACATTTTTTGAAGCAGGTAGAGGAATAGGAACTTCAGACAATCTGCTGAACTACATCTGGAATGAAGTAGTAGGAAAGCAGCTTGGGTAAAATGAGTGCTCAAGTAAAACTCTGTGAACGCAAGCAAAAGCGGTGTACTACAAAAGTAGTGCTAACGGTGAAGGTTACGTAGAAACAGTAAATAATACCGTGCCAAGTTAAATCGGGTGTAACGACTATCGGAAAGGCGAAAGCATGAGTACGGGTACAGGTGAGATTAGCACATCTGGGAGCGCAGAGATAGGGTGAATGTGGTCTGAAGTTAGAAAGGAGATTAAGCATGACGCATTGTTTATCGTTCACAATATCAAATTTTAAAATTAATTATAAATTTCTAGGATTATGTAATAACATGTCTGAGAAAAATACAAAGTATTGTAATATATGTCTTGAAACTGAATGTGAATACAATAAGGCTAATTTTTTAGAATTGGAATCAGATGTTAAGTATAACAAAAATTAATATTTAATACTTATAATTTCAGATGATTTTGAATAAACACATTCACTCAAGAGATAGTCTACAAATGATTCATTTTCGAAAAATCATACTTTTCCTTACTCCTGTATAGGAGTTCAGGAATTAAATCTAGCATATCATTATCCCATCATCTACTGGAATACAGCATGTCTTATTGTTGATGCAGGAGCAGATGAGGAAGTTGAAGAAAACAAATCTACAGATTATGGAAAAATTGCAACTGCAATATCTAATATGCAGAAAAGGAATATTCCTATTGCGCTTCCATATATCAATCAAGCCAATTTCGGTTTTTATCCAGATGAAGAGAACAATCGTATCATTTATGCCTTAAAAGCAATTAACGGTATAGGCGATGACGTTGTAAGAATTTTATTGGAAAACAGACCTTATAGAGATATGCAGGATTTTTATGAAAGAATGATCAAAACAAAGTTAGTTAAAAACTCTCAAATGATGCAACTTATCAAAGCAGGAGTTTTTGATGAAATAAGTAACACAGACAGAATAGAACTTATGAAAGAATATATTTCAGAATTTTTAGTAAGCAAATGTAATGCGCTGGGCATGCAGCAATTTAACAAATTACTTGTTTTAAATGAAAAATATAACTTCATACCAGAAAAACTTCAATTAGCAATCAGACATGTAAATTTTAAGAAATATGTTTTGGATGATTATTTCTTTTACAAGAACGTCATTATTGATGGAAAGAAAGTTCCTAAAGCTGGTTATCATGATAGATTGTTCAAATTGGATGAAACCTCTATGAGGTTTTTTATTCAATATTATAGCGAAGATAGTGTCGAGGCAGTAATTGATGAATTCTATGTGATATCTGAGAAGAGATTCATAAAAGAGAACAAAACCCATATAGCACCACTTAAAGAATGGTTGACTTTAGAGACTACATTAGAACAATACAATTATTACTTAGTTCAAGAAGCATTGGAAGAAAATGCGAGTGGAACTCTATCTAAATGGGAAATGGACTCACTTTCAATTTATGCAACAACTGAGCATGAGTTGAAAAATATGAAAGATAACATGTATGGAATTGAAGATTTTTATGAAATGCCGGAAGAGCCTGAAATATATGACACATATACAAAACGTATAAAAATTAAAGAAGGTGACACTTGGAGAACTGAAGTAAAAAAATTCCCTAAATACAGGATAAAAAGAATTTCCGGTACAGTATTAGATAAAAACAAAGACAAACATCTTGTAACACTGCTTACTAAAACAGGAGTTGTTATGGTGAAATTTAGCAAAGGACAGTTTGTTCATTATGACCAGCAAATAAGCAGCATAGATGAGAATGGGAATAAAAAGGTACTGGAAAAATCATGGTTCAAAAGAGGTAATAAAATAGCCGTATGCGGATATAGGCAAAATGATATATTTAGAGCTTATAAATATGCTGATAGTGCTTATAAGCACTCCTGTATGTTAATTAAAAAAGTAAATGATGATGGTTCTATTCTAGCTTCAGTTGAAAGGTTAAATATAAATGAATGATAGAATATCAGCATTGATAAAAGTAAAAAAAATACGATATTACAACAATAGTAACAATTTTGGCATCATTTGTGCTGACATAGTTGAAACAACAGATGAAATACAAAAAGATAAATACGGGCAAATGATAGTGAAAGGAATTATGCCTGAATTAAAATCTAATGTAAAGTACACACTCAATGCTAAGTTGGTAGAAGACTCTAAATGGGGATATCAATATGAAGTAATTAGTATGTACACTAATCTTTGCGTAGACGTATCAGACTTAAAAGGACAAAGAGAATTTCTCCATGTTTTATTCACTGACAAGCAAATTGATGCAATGTATGCAGCTTTAGAAAATCCTTATATGGCACTTTATAATAAAGAGGCTTCTGACTTAGTAAAGGTTAAAGGTGTTGGGCTAAAAACTGCAAATAAATGGCTGGAACGTTTCCATGAAAATATTGATAAAAGTAGAGTTTTTGTAGAATTAAAAGAGTACAACCTTACAGCAAATATGGTAGAAAAGCTATATGAGCACTATAAATCTGCGGATGTGATTATTAAGAATGTAAAACAAAATCCATATACCTTAATTGACATTCATGGAATTGGTTGGAAAAAATGTGACGAGTTAGCTCTAAAAGGTGGGATGGGAATATACTCTAAAGAAAGAGTAACAGCATTTGTAAAAAGATATTTATATGAGATGGCTGAGAAAGGTTGTACTTATGTATATGCAAATGAACAGCTTATGGATGCTATTGTTACTATGCTTGGAGAAGATATTCCTGACGAACCTATTTTAGAAGCCATGAAAGATTTAGATAAATTTCTATGGTGGAATGAAGATAGGAGTAAGGTAGCATTTAAAAAGAATATTGAGCTAGAAGAGAAAATTGCTCAAAAGCTTATTCAATTAAAAAAGGCAGAGAATACATTTAACTTTGATGGTTGGGAAGAAATCATTTCAGAAGTTGAAAAAGAACAAGGCTGGGAATATACAGACCAACAATATGAATGTATAAGAACTGCTTTAATAGAAAACGTCTTCATCGTTACAGGTGGCGGTGGAACAGGAAAAACTTCTTTTGTGAGAGGTGTATTAAGAGTTCTATGGAGAAAGAGATTTGCTCAATGTGCTTTAGCTGGAAGGGCGGCTGCACGATTAGCTGAAGTCACAGGAGAAGAAGGATTTACAATTCACAGATTACTGGGATTTCCACTTGGCGATAAAGAGCATGGAGGGTTTGCTTTTTACGAAGGTAATTATCTTCCATACGACATTATAATTTGTGATGAAATTTCAATGGTTGACTCTAAGTTATTCTATAGATTGATAGATGCAATTAAGCCCGGTTCTAAGTTAATCATGCTAGGTGATACAGGTCAGTTGGAATGTATTGGTAGCGGAAATATTGCTCATGATTTAATTGAAAGTCAATATATTCCTTCTATAAACTTGACTAAAATTCATAGGCAGGCAGAAGCCTCCGCAATTATTACAGATAGTTTAAAAATAAGAAAAAACATACAGGTAATTGATAAAGACTTTGTAGGACATTTAACGAAAGGTGATTTACAAGACTTAGAATACAACTGTTACAGCGATGCAAATAACACATATTTTAATTTATGTAGAGATTTTGCAGAATGGATAAATAAAGTGGACTCTATATTAGATTTACAGGTAATTGTTCCAATTAGAGAGCGTCAGTCTGGGATACATCAATTAAATGCAGCATTTCAGGAATTATATAATCCTAGAGATGATGAAGAAGAAATCATTGTAAGATATTCTCCGAGCTATTCTGCAAATTTAAGAGTGGGAGATAAAGTAATGTATACTGCTAATACATATAAAGCCTTATTGTACGACAATCAGTGGGAATATGACCAGAAAGAGTATGAAGAGATAAGTAATATAACTGGAGTTTTTAATGGCAGTATTGGGATAATTGAGGCAATAAATTTTGAGCGAAATGAGATAGTAGTGAATTTCCAATACATAGGTAAAATTTTGATATTATCGAAGCAGCTTTCTAGTGTGGAGTTAAGTTATGCAATTACAGTACACAAGTCACAGGGCAGTCAATATCCTTATGTTTTAGTTGGGTTAGATTTTGGTTCATATTCTATGCTCACAAAAGAGCTAATATATACTGCAATTACAAGAGCTAGTAAGCATTGTAAATTAGAATGTCAAACCAATGCTTTGAGATATGCAGTGGGACAAAATGCCATAAGCAGTAAACAAACATATTTAGTTGAAGCAATAGAAAAAGTAGAAAAACCAGTATTTTAAAAAGGAGATAAGAAATGACAGTAGAACAATGGTTAGGAAAAGATAATACACTAGGTATTGATATATGGAATAAAAAATATCGTTATAACAATGAAAGCTTCGATGAATGGCTTGATAGAGTTAGTGGTGGAGATAGTGATTTAAGACAGTTGATTCTTGAGAAGAAGTTTTTGTTTGGTGGAAGGATTTTATCTAATAGAGGGTTAGACAAATTAGGTGAAAAAGTCACACTTTCAAATTGCTATGTGGTTGAACCACCTGAAGATAATATTGAATCAATCTTTGACTGTGCAAAAAAATTAGCACGTACCTATAGTTATGGTGGAGGCTGCGGTGTGGATATTTCAAAACTTGCACCGAAAGGAGCAAGAGTAACAAATACTGCAAAAGAAACCAGTGGTTCAGTTAGTTTTATGGATTTATATAGTTTGGTTACTGGTTTAATCGGTCAGAATGGGAGAAGGGGAGCATTGATGATTTCAATTGCTTGCGACCATCCTGATTTAGAAGAATTTATTGAAATTAAGTCTGATTTAGATAAAGTGACAAAAGCAAATATCTCAATACGAATTACCGATAAGTTTATGTTGGCAGTAAAAATGAGAAAACCTTTTGTATTAAGTTTTACCAGAGAAGAAACTGGTGAAACAATTAGGAAAGAAATTGACGCATATTCAGTATTTCATAAACTATGTGAGATGAACTGGGATTATGCAGAACCTGGAATGCTTTTCTGGGATAGAATTGAAAATTGGAATTTACTTAGTGCAGATAAAGAATTTTCTTATGCGGGCACGAATCCATGCGCTGAAGAACCCTTACCAGCCGGAGGTTCGTGTTTGCTTGGAAGTATTAATTTATCCGAATTCGTAACAGAAAATAAAACTTTTAATTTTACAGATTTCAAAAAGACAGTTGATATTGCTGTCCGAGCATTAAATATTGTTTTAGATGAAGGATTACCATTGCATCCATTGAAAGAACAAAGAGAGTCAGTTAGAGATTGGAGACAGATAGGTTTAGGGATTTTTGGACTAGCAGACTTATTAATTAAAATAGGAATTAAATACGGCTCACCTGAGTCAATTGATTTATGCGATATGATTGGTCATGCAATGGCATATCAAGCTATTATGACTTCAAATTCAATCGCAATTGAAGTTGGTTCTTACCCAAAGTATAAACCAGATGCAGTAAAACAGTCCCCATTTTTCACCGAACACATTGACGAATTATATCGTGAAAATATTTCTGAAATAGGACTTTGTAATTCCCAACTTTTAACCATTGCTCCTACAGGAAGCTTGTCAAGTATGTTAGGTGTATCAGGAGGAATTGAGCCTGTTTATGCAAATTACTATACAAGAAAAACAGAGTCTCTGCATGGGCATGATGAATATTACAAAGTATATACGCCTATTGTTAAAAAATATATTGATGAATATGGATTAAAAGATGATTCTGAATTACCAGATTTCTTTGTAACAGCGCAAACGCTTAATTATAAAGAAAGAATAGATATGCAGTCTATCTGGCAGAGACATATTGATGCATCTATTAGTTCTACAGTAAATGTACCAAATAATTTTACTGTTAAAGATACTGAAGACTTATACCTTTATGCGTGGGAAAAGGGATTGAAAGGTGTCACTATTTTTAGAGATGGATGTAAACGTACAGGTATTTTAACGACAGATAATAAGAAAAAAGAAACAAAAGAAAATAACTCAGACAGCAATGTGCCTATTACATTGCAACGTGGAATGATTATTAAAGCAGATGATAATTGCATTGGAAAGAAACGCACATTACAAACAGGATGTGGAACATTGCATTGTGAAGCGTTTTTTGATCCAGATACAGGCGATTTACTTGAAACATATTTAAGCAAAGGCTCGAAAGGTGGATGCCTAAATAGCCTTACAGGTCTTTCCAGATTGATTTCACTTTCTGCAAGAGCAGGAGTAGATATTTACTCCATTGTAGACCAGTTAAAGTCTTCAGGTACTTGTCCTTCTTATGCAGTAAGAACAGCTACAAAGCATGACACTAGCATTGGAAGCAGTTGTCCTGTTGCAGTTGGAAATGCGCTCCTTAATATGTATAAAGAGTTACAAGGAGAGTTATTTGAAGATGTAGATGAAAAACCGATTAAAAACAAAGAGACTATTAAGCGTGGAAAAAGATTGGGAATTAAACCTGTTGACAAGAGTCAGATAGTTCCTTGCCCTGAATGTGGCTCTCCATTAGTGTTTGAAGGGGGATGCAATTCCTGTAAAAATTGTGGATTTAGCAAATGCGATTAAAAAAGAAGGATAAAATCTTTTATCTCAGGAAACTTCCTAAACAGGATATTAACGAAGTTCTACGTTTAACAGTGAGAACTGTTGAAGAGGATTACTTTGTTGGTATTGAAGAGAAAGAACAACACGCTTTCCTGTTTCATTATTCAGATATAGGAAAGATAGTCTTTATCACTTATGGAGAAGCGTTGGAACGTAAATAGAGAAGGTGAATAATGAAATTAAATAAATATGAAAAGAAGATGTGCTTATTTAAAAGTATGCTTGCCTACGTTATATATGTAGGCATGTATGCTGGAATCGAAATATTAGAAACAGGAATATTTACAGCAGGAATTGCAGATATGTTGACTTCCTTTGTGCTGTTAGGATGTTTTTATTTGATATTTAAGAATGAACAAGAGAAATTTTATTTAAAATAATTAATCAGAAAGGATAAAAGTTAGGGTAGCTACTAAGGACATGTCACCTTTCTGGTGAGGGAAAATTAAAGATATTGAATTATGGCATGGAGATTGTCTTGAGTTAATGAATAATATTTCTGATGAAAGTATTGACATGATTTTGTGTGATTTACCTTATGGGACAACAAAATGTAAATGGGACTCAATAATATCTCTTGAAGAACTATGGAAACAATATTGTCGTATTATTAAGGAAAATGGTGCGATTGTATTATTTGCTCAAACACCGTTTGATAAAGTACTAGGAGCTTCAAATTTAAAAATGCTGAGATACGAATGGATATGGGAAAAAACACAAGCCACTGGACATTTAAATGCTAAAAAGATGCCTATGAAAGCCCATGAGAATTTATTAGTGTTTTATAAAAAATTACCAACATATAATCCTCAAATGACAGAGGGTCATGAGCCAATACATTCATATACAAAATATATAACAACACAAAATAATACAGAAATTTATGGAAAGATGAATAAAGAGATTAGCGGCGGTGGAGAAACCATACGCTATCCTCGAAGTGTATTAACATTTCCTAGCGATAAGCAAACTTGTTATTTACATCCTACACAAAAACCACTAGCATTATGTGAATATATGGTTAAAACGTATACAAATGAGGGTGATTTGGTTTTAGATAATTGTATGGGGTCAGGTACAACAGGTTTATCATGTAAGAATTTAAATAGACGTTTTATTGGAATTGAAAAAGAAGAAAAATATTTTGAAATAGCGAAAGATAGAATAAACAATAATTAATCAGAAAGGACAATAAGTGTAGCTACTGTAAACCATGTGGGCTTTCTGGTAAAAAGATGAAAAAAGATATTGAATTATATCAAGCTGACTGTTTTGATGTCATGAATGACTTAATTAAACAGGATGTAAAAGTAGATGCAATTATCTGTGATCCGCCTTATCTAATAAAACAGGCAGATTGGGATAAAGAATTTAATATGCCATTAGCAATTAACTTATGTTATGACCTACTAAAAGATAATGGTAATTTAATTCTATTTCAAGGATGGTCTAATGTATTGCAAACCAAAGAACTGTTGGATGAAAAATTTGAAATTCAGAACTGGATTGTGTGGGATAGAATTAAGGGACGTGGAGCCAAGAAGAATTTTGTATCTACGAGAGAAGACATCCTTTGGTATTGCAAAGGTGATAAACCTACATTTAATAAAATTTATTCCAATATTCCTAAGAAAACTGGAGGAATGGGAAAGAAAAATGGACAAGAATGCAGAGCATTAACAAATGTCTGGTATGATATTTCTCCAATTGTACCTTGGAGCAAGGAAAGAAATGGACATCCGACCCAAAAGCCATTGCAGCTTATGGAACGCTGCGTAACAATTTGGACAAATGAAGGAGATACTGTTTTAGACTTTACGATGGGGTCAGGAACGACTGGTGAAGCTTGTAAAAATCTCAATCGAAAATTCATCGGAATTGAGAAAGAAGAAGAATATTTTAATATTGCTAAAGACCGATTGAAAGAAGGTGATGTAAATGTCGGACAATAAAACATTAAACGGCAGTAACATCACTGGAAGAAAACGTAATGATGAATTTGATTTTTACGAAACTCCGAAATGGGCTACTGAAAAAGTAATTGAAGCATTGCTCACAGATGGATTGATAAATAAATATGAAGAAATTTATGAACCTTGTGTGGGCGCAGGAGCAATCAGTGATGTACTACAAATATACGGATTTGAAAACCTAAAATGTTCAGATATCCAAACAGAAGAATACATTAAAGGAAATAAAGGTGTAGATGTTTATGACATTGAAGATAATGTTTGTGATGTAGTGTTTACTAATCCTCCATACAACTTAATGACCTTAAAAGAAAATAAAGGTGGAAGTTTGTTAAAGGAATTTTTAAGGATTTCAAGACACAAAGTTATTCTGCTTTTAAATATTTTCTTTTTGTCAAGTAAAGAAAGAAAACAGTTATTAGAAGAAAGTCATTTAAGACATCTGTACATACATTCAGATAGAGTGACAATGTTTCCTTATGGAGAAGAAAAACCAAAAAATGGTGGAACAAAAATGTACGCTTGGTTTGTTTGGGATAAGGATTATGATGGAAAGCCAACACTGAGTTGGATTTAAAGGAAGATATAGGTATGTACAATTTTGAAAGCGAAAAACATTGTCCTAAATGTGGCGGAAAGATGATGGATTTGGTTCTTACATCGTATCCGGGGCAAAGTATAAGTAAGTGTTGGAGCTGTGGATATGAAGAAAATAGGCGACATTATGAAGAAGGCAAATGCAAAGAAATATTTCCTCGCTTGTCTGAGGTACAAGAAGTACAAATTGAATTTACTTAATCACGCCAACCGAGCGAGGAGTAAAGAAAAGATGGAATTACATTGAGTCGTAGTGTGATAAAACAATAAAACTCACGTTTTATAGGAGGTGAATAGAATGTCATGCAAGTTTGAATGTGCAAGATGTATGGATAGGAGATGTTGTTTTGAATGCGATGATAGTAAATCATGTCTGTATAAATGTACGAAAATTTTTTCTGAGATGTTAAATGTAGATAATTACAAAAAATGCAAAGATTATATTAAGAATGAAGAAAATGGTAAGAATTACCCAACAGTTAAAACAGAAACTGTAAAGAAGGATTTCACAGAGACTATCTATTTTGTAAAACTTAAAGAAAAATATGTTCAGGAATTATATAATTATAATACTAAAATAGCAAATGGATTTGCTGGAGTAATAGTAAATCAGACTATGAGTAATATATATTTTGAATTAAAAAATACAAAAGAGTTGGTGATTATACCTTATGAATATGTTTTATGGTTAGCACCTGTAAAGGAGAAAAATTGAAAGAGAATATTTGTAACAAGGAAATTCATGCTTATCAAAATGAAGATGGTACATATAGAGTTGAAATAAATGAAGGTGATACTTTTGTGTCAATTGAAAAAGTAGATATAAATATAACTGTTTATGCAATAAAAAATGATAAAAACTAATCTCGTTTACTATAAAAAAATAATATAGAAAGGATAGAAATAGTCTCATGAGATAAGGTTGCAACCGCTATAAGGTAAGAGACTTGAGTAGTACAAATAGAAGTAATGCAAGAGACAATCATATTTCAGATTATTATGTAACACCGATTTCTGATGTTGAATTATTTCTTAAAAATTTTAATGAACATGTAAAAATAGAATGGAACGAAATAAACATTCTTGATCCATGTGCAGGAGGAAATAAAGAAGTAAAAGATGAACATGGAATAAAAGAAATATATCATGCAATGAGTTATCCAACAGCCATTAGTAACATATATGGAAAATGTAATATTACAACTATGGATATAAGAGAAGATTCCTTAGCAGAGCACTGTGCAGACTATTTAGAAACAGAGTTAGAAAATAAACCTAATTTAATTATAACAAATCCTCCATTTGCATCTGCGATTAAGATTATTGAAAAAGCATTAAGCGATGTTGAGAATAATGGGTATGTAATTATGCTTCTTAGGTTAAATTTTTTCGGCAGTAAGGATAGAAAGAAATTTTTTGAAAAATATATGCCTGAATGGTGTTTCGTGCATCATGTTAGAATAGGATTTTGTGATAAAAAAGATAAGGATGGATATGTTATGTTTGATAAAAATGGAAATGTTAAACATGGCTCTACAGATTCTATTGAATATGCACATTTTGTTTTTAGAAAAAACTATAACCCTGACTATACTAAATTGGTTTTAATTTAAAGCGTAAGCGATGGGAGGCAATATATTAAATATTGAATAAATGAGCAAGTCTAAGAAAAGAAAAGCTCCTGAAATGCCACATTGGTTCTGGTTGGACAATGATAATTGTTGGAAGTGTAAAAATAGAAATGGATGCAATCATTGTAGATATATTTTGAAAGAGCGTAAAAGATTATTTGGTTATAAGAAAAGGAGAAAATAATATGATTATTACAGGAATGAAACATTTTGAAAGTGTATGTCAGAAGAAATTAGTTGAATGGTATAACAAAAACAGATCGGAAACACCGATTGATTTAGGAGATGTATTTATTGTGTGGAGCTGTAAGACATTGCAAAACTATAAATGTTTGGTATCTACTGCTGTGTCAGGAGATGGTATTTATGCAGAATACACATTTAATGGAGACAAGCAGGAACTCTATGAGGATGTTTATAAAAAACTCACTAACACATGCCATAAAGACGAGTAAAGTAAGGAAAATTACCATGACAAAACACGATAAGGAAGTATTACAGGAACTATCAAAAGAGCAGCTAATCTATTTAATAGAACAGATGAAAAGCAGTTTATGCAAAATTGGAGAAGCTTGTGTTGAAGAGTCAAAGGGGCGTAGACCACCTGAAAAAGCAGTTGAAGATATTAGAGGATATATTTTTAATATGCCAAGTTTAGTAGATGCTGAAAAGACTAAAAGAGCAATTGATTTAATGATGGAAAAGGAGAAATAAATAATGAATAATGCTGAGTATATAGTAAACAGAAGAATAGCAAAATTTGAGAAAGTAACTTATGAACAGTTTTTTAAGGATATGATGGATACGTTTACATTACCAGATAATATTAAAGAGAAATATGTAAAAGACATGTACGATAATATCAAACTTCCTAAGAGAGCAACAGCAGGAAGTGCCGGATACGATTTTTTCAGTCCGGTAGACTTTGTTGGATTAAAACCCGGAGAAACAATCAAAATTCCTACAGGAATTAGATGTGAAATGAATAATGATTGGGTATTGCAGATTTTTCCTAGAAGTGGATTAGGATTTAAGTATCAGGTAAATCTTTGTAATGGAACAGGGATAGTGGACGCAGATTACGCTTACAGTGACAACGAAGGACATATTTTTGTGAAGTTGGTCAATAGAGGTGACAAAACAGTAAAAATCAAACGAGGAGAAGGTTTTGCACAAGGCATTTTCTTGCCTTATGGATTGACAGTTGATGATGATTGTACAGGAGTGCGTAACGGAGGGTTTGGAAGTACCGACAAGAAGGAGTAAGAATGGCTTACATAATTATAATTCCATTAGCTTTATTACTATTGACAAGTTTTTGTAGACTCTCATCACTAACGGGACAAATAAAAAAGCAAGAACGTCAAAAAGACGATTGGCAAATGTTGGCAGAAGACGCAGAACGTGAAGCAGCACGTCTTCGTAGTGGTTACAATTTTTATTATGATAATTATGCTAGGTTGTCAAAACAACTAGAACAATTAAAAGAACAAATGAACAGACAAAACGATACATACAATTCTTGCAATAGTCAGATAAACAATCAAGAAATCATCGAGGCGGTCAAATATGCAATGAAAAAATCACATCCTGATAATGGTGGAAATGCAGAAGATTTTAAAAAATATAGAGAATTATACAATAGGATTAAGTAAAAGGGAGAAAGTGTAATGAATAACATATTTAAAATTAAATTAAATAGCGTAAATAATGCTGCTCTATTCGTTAAAAAATGCGGTGAATTTGAAGAAGATATAGATTACATACATGGAAGATATGTTATTGATGCAAAATCTATCATGGGTATTATGTCTACAGATTTAGGTGAGAGTGCAAAAGTTGAAATACACACAGATAATATAGAAACCATTACTAAGTTCAAAGAAGAAATTTCATTATGGATGGAGGATAAGTAGATGGAAACTAAAATTCAATTAAATTATATTAGTGACATGAATGCTTTTGTTAATGCTTGTTCAACAGTGTTTGAGGAAGAAATTTATGTTAAGCAGGGAAGACAAGTTATCAATGCTAAAAGTCTTTTGGGAATGTACAGCTTAGATTGGTCAAAGCCTGTAACAGTAGAAATTGTAACTGATAATGAAAATGTAAAAGATAACTTTTATAAATATGTAAAAGAGTGGGAGGTTCAAGAAAATGATTAAAATTGAAAATGTTGTATTACCACACGAAAAACAGTGGGAAACTGTTATAAGAGGTATGAGAAATCCCCTAAACAGTTGGGATAAAAGTGATAGTGAGGAATGTAGAAATATATTTTGTGGAGACTGTGATGGAGAATGCTTACCTCATACAAATGGTTTTATTATTGGCTCAAATGATTTAGACCTCATGAAAAGACTTGATAAAGCAGGAACAGAACATCGCAAATTCATGAGGATGATTACAGTATATGTTGATATTACTGCTCCTTTATACTGGTGGAAGGAATTTGATACATATAAAGTTGGCACAGTTGCGAACAGTTGTAGTACAATGCACAAGATTGCGGCGAAAGAATTCACATTAGAAGATTTCAGTTGTGAACATTTGGAAACCATCTCAAGATTAGATGAAGATGGTGAAGAATATAAACCATATATGTTAATGAAAGAAATGATTAAGTGCTTGAATGCTTGTAGAAAAACATTTATGGAAACTAAAAATAAAACCGATTGGTGGCAGTTAATTCAGCTTCTTCCATCATCATACAATCAGAAACGCACGGTCATGCTCAATTATGAAGTTCTGGCAAATATGTATCATCAGAGAAAGAAACATAAGTTAGATGAATGGCGAACATTCTGCGAATGGATTAAAACTCTCCCTTGTTCAGAATTGATTACAGGTGAAGAGAATGAGTAATAATAACATTTCTAATTATTCTTCTTACATTTCTGGAATGAACAAATCTTATTTAGATAAATTATTTTTCCTTGATAAAATTGAAAATGTTGATGCAATCTTAGATTTTGGTTGTGCTCAGGGAGATATGTTGAGACATATTCATGACATATCTCCTGAGATTGACCTATATGGCTACGACAACAGCTCTGAAATGATAGCAAAAGCAAATGATTGTCATTCAGATATTGCCATATTCGATGAAGATTTTAATGTTATATGTAAAAAAATTGATACAGACACAGCGTTACTAAATCTTTCCAGTGTTATCCACGAAGTTTATTCTTATAGCAAACCAAATGAAATAAAAGAATTTTGGAAAAGAGTATTTGATTCTGGATTTCAATACATTTCTATAAGAGATTTATGCTTGAGTAAAACTGCTGATAGAGAAACAGATATGAATGATTATGTGAAAGCAGTTATTAAAAGTACACCTACGGCTTTGAAAGAGTTTGAAAGTATCTGGGGAAAAGTCAGAAACAATAAACAGTTAATTCATTATCTCATGAAATACCGCTACATAGACAATTGGCAGAGAGAAGTGCGAGAAAACTACTTTCCCATAACCACTGAAGAGTTGTTGAGTAAAATTCCTATAGATAAATACGAAATCATCTACTTTGAAGATTATGTGCTGCCTTATACATATCAAAAAGTTAAAGAAGATTTTAATATTGAGATTAAAGATAATACACATGTAAAAATTTTACTAAGAAAGAGGTAAAACTGATTTATGGAGTTCGATGAAGATTTAGAAGATAAATATGATTATTGTTATGAGTGTTCAGGATATGGTGATGATTATTTTATGAATGATGAGGGAGAATATGAGAGTTATTGTCCATATTGTCACAACAATCCCAATCGAGATGACTGGGATGATTAAATAATATAGGTAGGTGATGAAGTGATTAAAATTTCAATTTCAGAAAGTGATAATTTGACCGTAAATTATAATGAAAAGAATAACACATATAATATTGAGATATCCAAAGATGACAATGATTACATTAAAAGAGAAGATATAGTTAATCTCATAGAACACTATCGGAAAGGCTGGCAAAAAATTTTCGCTGAGGAAAATTGTGCTGTCACTAGGGATGGAATGGAACGCTTTTTAAATATTTTTACAAACAAAGTGAACACTATTGGCAGTAAAGAGGAAGTAAAGACATGAAAATATTTCTTTTTTTATTTACATGGATATTGTGTGGCATTCTAAGTTTCAGAATGATAATAAGAAAAGATGCTTTATATGACAATGAGAAAGTGTTTGACGCTTCTGATTTTGACTTCTGTTTTTTATTTTTTACCATAGGAGGCTATATAACATTTACATTGGTTTGTATTCCATGTCTTTTAGCTTTTATTAAGTACAAATTTAATACGCATGGATATCTAAGAGAGGTAAGACAAAAATTTTATAGATTTATATTAGGAAAGGATATAGTTGAATAATGGTTTTTATACTTCATTTATTAACTGGATTTTTAGCATACTTACTGTATATGAAAAAGCAGGTAAGTAGAACTGAAATATCAGTACACACAAATGAGCTTGTGTTTTGTCTTTTAGCAGGCTGGTTTGGATTGGGATATGTATTTGGAAAATATTACAGATAGGGAGAGACGATTATGTATAAAATAGTAGGAATTTACAATAGAGATAAGTTACGTACACCTAGAACTGATGGGAAGTACCCATTAAGAGTTGGAAGATGTGTAAGCGATAAAACTATTCTATTCGCAACAGTAGGTTCACCTTTGGTTTTACAATATGAATTAGATGAATGCGGCAATGATTATCATGGATATTATTTAAGATGTTCAAGATTATATAGAAAAAGTCAAATTGATGCTTTTACTTATGAGCTTGAAACAAAAAATACAATATATGTTTTAAGGAAGGTAGATTGATGAAAAAATTATTTTGTATTATTGGTCGAAGTGCTTCTGGAAAATCATCTTTAACTAAAACAGTTGCTAAAGATTTTGGATTGAAAGTAGTAAAATCATATACTACAAGACCTATGAGAGAAGGAGAAACTGAACAAAATTCAGACCATTATTTCATCTCAGATGACGAAGTTAAGTTTTATAAAAAACAAATGATTGCATATACAGAAATTAATGGTTATAAATATTTTACAACAATTGATGTATTAAAGCAGTCAGATATCTATGTGATTGATCCAGAAGGGTATCAATTCTTATCTAAGAATATTGAAAAATATCATCTCAATATTAAACTTATCCCCATTTATATTAAAGTGTCAAAAGATGAATTATGTGAAAGAGCTAAAAAAAGAGGAGATAATATTCAATCATATTTAAAAAGATACAACAGTGAAAATTTGCAGTTTGAAAACTTTGAAAAATCTTTAAGTCGTTCAGGTGTAGAAGTTATACACAACTTTGATTATGAAAGAAGTATTTATAGATTAAAAAACATTATTTTACATAATTTGCCTATTGTCAGAAAAATAAAATGTAAAATAAATAATTTAAAAAAGAAAGGAAGTAGATGATGTTAAAAAAACTAATGACAACTGGAGCTTTAGTATTATGTTTAATAGCTCCTGTAACAGTAAAAGCAGAAGAATTAAAAGATATGTATGTAACAGCAAACAGTGGATTAAATATTAGAGAGGCAGAAACAACTGAAAGTAATGTTATTAAAGCCTTACCAAAAGGAACAAAAGTAGAAATCACTTCTACTGATAATCCTGAATGGTATGCAATTAAATACGATGATATTGAAGGATATATGTATTCTGAATGGTTAGATGAAGAAAAGCCTGTTGTAGCTACTTCTGCACCAACAAGCAATAATAATGTAACTCAGTCTAAAGGTAGATTATATGGTACATGTTCTATTAGTCATTATTGCAACTGTTCAACATGCAGTGGCTCTTATGGAAATACAACTGCAAGTGGTGTGATACCTTCTGTAAATAGAACAGTAGCAATGGGTAGAAATGTACCATTTGGAACAAAGATTAGAATTGGAAATAACCCAACAGTATATACAGTAGAGGACAGAGGTGGAGCTATTGGAAGAAATAATGTTGATGTATTTGTAGGAAGTCATTCTGAGGCGATGAATAAAGGGAGATATAGTGCTCCTGTTTACATAGTTGAATAGATATAAAGTAAAACAGCATAGAACTGTGGTATTTTTTACTACAGTTCTTTTTGAAGGAGAAATTATTATAGAACAAGCAACAAAGAACGAAGTATTGAACTATGCAATCGAACATGGCATAATAGATTTGTCATATATAGAAAATAAAATCGAAATGAATAAAAGAGAGGAGTTACTAAAAAAACATCCGTATGAAATATGGATAGGTAAAGATAATAGATACTACACGTATTTTCCAGAAAAAGACAACAAAAGAATGCTGAAAAGTAGGAACACAAGGCAAAAGATAGAAGATTGTATAGTAGACTTTTGGAAACAAGAAATGGAAAATCCGACAATATATGAATTATATATTGAATGGGTCGATGGGAAATTAAAGAGAGAAGAGATTACGATTACGACCAAGAATAGATACGACAGGCAATATAACGAGTCCATGATTGAGTTTGGTAAAAATAGAATTAAAGCAATAGAAGAATATGATATTGAAAAATTTCTATTAGAGGCTATTCATGTTCACAAAATGACCGCAAAAGGTTTCAGTAATCTTAGAACTTTGATATTAGGTATATTTAAATTAGCAAAAAAGAAAAAACTCGTACAATATAGTATAAAAAATGTTATTGATGATATGGACATATCCAGAAAACTATTTAGAAAAGTGAAGCACGAAGATGATGAATTGATTTTCATGGACGAAGAAGTGGAAAAGGTCTTAAATTATTTTAAACAACATAAACTTGATTTAAAAGATTTAGGCATACTACTTTTGTTTTATACAGGAATGCGTCCGGGAGAATTAAGTGCTTTAACGTGGGATGATGTAAATGGTAACATAATAAAAATCCATAGTACAGAGATACGGTACGAAAATGAAAATAAAGAATATATATACGAAGTAAGAGATTTTCCCAAAACAGAAGCAGGAATACGAGATGTTATTGTGCCGCAAAGCCAATTATGGATTTTAAAAGAAATTAAAACTTTAAATCCGAGTGGAAAATATGTATTTGAACAACATGGGCAAAGAATTAGAACATGTCTTTTTGATGATAGAATTAGGAGAATATGTTCAAAGTTAAAAATTAAAGAAAAATCATTAAATAAGATTAGAAAAACGTATGCAACAACATTGATAGATAAAAGAGTGGACGACTCATTGATAATTGCTCAAATGGGACATACAGATATTACGACAACGAAAAATTACTATTATAAAAATCGAAAAAATATGCAACAGAAATCCCTAATAATTGACAAAGCGTTTGATTAGATATAATCAAATCTAATCAACAGAAAAAGCTTAAAACACCGTAAAATGCAAGCAAAATAGGGTATTTATCTGGGGTTCAATTCCCCTCAGGTCCATAGAAAAAGCTCAGTGTTTACTGGGCTTTTTTTACATAGGAAATTATGTCTTGCGAGACAAAAAATTTGACAAATTGTTTTTCTTGACATATAATATACTTAACAAGACAGCCAGTAAGGGAGGTTAAGGCTCCCCGCTTGGCAAATATATTTAGCTAAAATAGCCGCCTATTCTTTTCCAGAGAGCAGGGCGGCTATTTCTTATGTGATGTATATGTAAGGATTGCTACGATAAGTAAAGCTGTGTTTACAATCAAACTCAATTCTTCATACGTACTTATAAGCATCCCCTCCTGTCAAGACTCAGGCGGAGAACCATAGCCGTCCTACTGGCTGCCCGGGTAAGTATATTACATTGTCAAGAAACAATTTATGTAATTAAATTAAGAAAGTGCATTTTGCTGAATTTGTGCAAAGGCTTTTTTTACTGCCGGTATAGAGAGTAAAATAATAGTAATCAAAGCTTCTGCCAACAAAAAGCTGTAGTTATAGATGAAAGGATAAGCTACAGATAATTCTTTTGGGAAATTTTCAGGCATATAATCCATCCAGTATAAATATCCTCCTAAAACGTGAAAAGCACCTCTGGCAATTACAGCAACCAAGTATCCTTTTACCAACCCATTTTTCTGCTTGCGGAAAATTCCAGCCAGCCCAAGAGCAGCAAAGGCAAGGAGATAATCGCAGCATACCTGGAAAAAGGAAAGCACATAAGGCTCCTGTAAAAACTGTAAAATACCAAAAACAAATCCTAAAAGTATGCCTACTTTCGGTCCATACCAATAAGCAATTAATACAATAAAAAGCATACTGAAAGCGGTAACAGAACCGCCAAAAGGAAGTTCAAAAATTTTAATATAAGAGGTAATAAAGCTAAGTGCTAAAGCCATAGAGCAATAAGCCAGCTGTTTGATACTTAATTTTTTTCTTGTGGATTCCTTTCCGGCGAGAATAATGGCTGCAACTGTAAATAAAATTGCTGCCAGGATAGTGACTGCATAACCGGCGGCAGTAAGACCACCTTCTGCATTGATAAAAAATTGAAACATAGAAAAATCCTCCTTCTTTTAGAAGAACAAGAAGGGGCAAAGAAAGCTTGAAAAAAAGATTCCTACGTTGGCATAATCCAAATCAGGTACAAGGGTCGAAGCGGTCCTTCCTCTCAGCCTTTCGGCTCCCCTTCTTATTCTGCTGATATTTATTTCTGTTCCACTATATCACAGTCATAAGAGCAGTGTCAAGAATAGGAAAAATAAGGGAAAATATTGTGAGATAAGAGCGGGTGTGTTAGAATTGGCAGAGAGAAAAGCTTGTTCACATTTTTAACAAATTTATTTGATACAATTTAAAAAAAGGAGGAATTTTCATGGATAAATGTAAGGTACTTGTAGTAGACGATGAAAGCAGAATGAGAAAGCTGGTAAGCGATTTCCTGACAAAACAGGGATATGAAGTATTAGAAGCCGGTGACGGAGAAGCTGCACTGGATATTTTTTATAAAGACAAGGACATCCAACTGATTATTCTGGATGTGATGATGCCGAAGCTGGATGGTTGGGGCGTATGCAGAGAAATCCGAAAGGACTCAAAGATACCTATTATTATGCTGACTGCCAGAGGAGATGAAAGAGATGAGCTTTTGGGCTTTGAGCTGGGTGTTGATGAATATATTTCCAAGCCTTTCAGTCCGAAAATTTTGGTTGCAAGGGTAGAGGCAATTTTAAGAAGAACAAGCGCCATTGGCTCAGATGATATTTTAAGTGCGGGAGGAATTGAAATTAACAAAACTTCTCATACGGCTTCCATTGACGGAAAAACAATGGATTTAAGCTATAAAGAATTTGAGCTTTTGACTTATTTTTTGGAAAATCAGGGAATTGCCTTATCAAGGGAAAAAATCTTAAATTCTGTGTGGAATTATGATTATTTTGGAGATGCTAGAACCATTGATACCCATGTAAAAAAACTGAGAAGCAAAATTGGAGCAAAGGGAGAATACATTAAAACCATTTGGGGTATGGGCTATAAATTCGAGGTGTCATAATGAAAAAATCCATAAAAATACGAGTGGCAGTCAGCTATATCGGGATTATGTGTCTTTCTCTGATTGCCATGCTTTTGGTAAATACACTGTTTCTGGAAAAATTTTATTTATCCAAAAAGACAGACTCTTTAAAAAAAGCTTTTGAGATGGTAAACAGCACGGAGAATTATGCTTATCTGAAATACGACACGGATTTTTTGCAATTTTGTGAGGAAAAAAACCTCTCGATTATTGTAGTAGACCATAAAACCTCCAATCAGATATATGCTTATGCAAGAGATGCGGATAAGCTTTATGCAGAGGCGCAGTTTGGATTTTTGGACAGCTTTTCAAGAGGAAAGCACAGCGTTCTTGAAACAACCGATAATTATGTAGTAGAAAAGAAAACAGATGACAGGGAAACTATGGACTCTGTAAACATGATGGGGAATCTGGATAACGGAAATCCGTTTTTAATCAATACTCCTGCCCAGAGCTTAAAAGACAGTGCGATTATTTCCAACATTTTCTTTTTATATATCGGTGTTCTTACAATTTTGGTAAGCTCTGTGATTATCTGGTTTATGACAAGACATATTACCAGACCGCTTCAGGAGCTCAGTTCTCTTTCTCAGGAAATGGCAAATCTGAATTTCGAAGCAAAATATCACAGTGCAGGACAGGATGAAATCAGCGTATTGGGAAACAATCTGAATAAGATGTCGGAGGCTCTGGAAAATACCATTTCCGAGCTGAAAACAGCCAATAATGAATTGCAGAAGGACATTGAGAAAAAAGAACAGATAGATGAGATGAGAAAAGAGTTTCTTTCCAATGTGTCCCATGAATTGAAAACGCCCATTGCTTTAATACAGGGTTATGCAGAAGGCTTGCAGGAGTGCATCAACGATGATGCGGAGAGCAGAGAATTTTACTGTGATGTTATTATTGATGAAGCAGGAAAAATGAACAATATGGTAAAAAAACTGCTGACATTAAATCAGTTGGAATTTGGAAATGATAAGGTTTCCATGGAGAGATTTGATTTAACAGAAGTTATTCGTGGCGTTGTTCAGTCGGCACAGCTTTTGGCAGGACAAAAAGAAGCAGAGCTGACTTTTTCACAGGATGCCCCTATTTATGTCTGGGGAGATGAATTTAAAGTAGAAGAAGTGGTGACAAATTATGTTTCCAATGCTCTAAACCATGTGGACTATGAGAGAAAAATTGAAGTAAAGGCACAGAAAGAAGGAAATGTAGTCAGGGTATCTGTCTTTAATACCGGAGATATTATTCCAAAAGAGGATTTGGAAAAGGTATGGATTAAATTTTATAAGGTGGATAAAGCCAGAACCAGAGAATACGGAGGAAGCGGCATCGGACTTTCCATTGTAAAGGCAATTATGGACAGTATGCACCAGAAATGCGGTGTGAAAAATTATGAAAACGGTGTGGAATTCTGGTTTGAATTATCCTGTGCAGATGCGGAAGAATAGAAGAAAAAGAGGTTACGTGTTTGCATTTTTTGACATATTCTGCTAAACTAAAAAGATGGATAAAAAGAAGAAGGAGGAATACAGATGCCGCCTTTACAAGGACAATGGCTGGAAGCTTTAAAGCCGGAATTTAAGAAAGAATATTATAAAGAGCTGTTTCAAAAAGTAGGGCAGGAGTATCAGGAAAGAAAGATATTTCCTGCACCGGATGATATTTTTAATGCCTTTCATTTTACACCTCTTGATGAGGTAAAAGTAGTAATTTTAGGACAGGACCCCTATCACAATGACGGACAGGCACATGGGCTTTGCTTTTCTGTAAAGCCGGAGGTGGAAATCCCGCCGTCTCTGGTAAATATTTATCAGGAGCTCCATGATGACTGCGGATGTTATATACCGGATAACGGTTATTTGGAAAAATGGGCAAGACAAGGTGTGCTGATGTTAAATACGGTATTGACGGTACGGGCTCATCAGGCAAATTCTCACAGGGGAATTGGCTGGGAGCAATTTACTGACGCAGCAATTCGTGTATTGAATGAACAGGACAGACCGATTGTATTTTTGCTTTGGGGAAGACCGGCACAGATGAAACACAGTATGCTGAACAATCCGAAGCATTTAATTTTGGAAGCGCCTCATCCGAGCCCCTTATCTGCATACAGAGGATTTTTTGGGTGCAGACATTTCAGCAAAACCAATGAATTTTTGGAGCAAAATGGTCTTGCTCCTATTGACTGGCAGATAGAAAACAGACAGGGGATATAGAAATGGGAAAGAAAAATGATAATACATTAGTGAAAAATGCTTCTTTTCTCATGATTGCTGCGCTGATTTCCAAGATTATCGGGCTGATTTACAAAAGCCCTTTGTCAAGCACAATGGGAAAAGAAAGCTTTGGATGCTTTCAGTTTGCACAGAATGTGTATTTTATTCTTCTGATGATTGCATCCTTTAGTATTCCTCAGGCTGTGTCAAAAATCATGGCAGAAAGACTTGCGTTTAAGAGATATCGAGATGCTCAGAGAATTTTTAAAGGAGCGTTGCTTTATGCGGTAATCGTAGGCGGAGCTGTGGCAGTTATCTGTATTGTAGGCGCTCCGATTTTAGTGCCTGACGGAATGGCAAATGCAAGACTTGCGCTTCAGTTTTTAGCGCCGACCATTTTTGTTTCCGGTATTCTGGGTGTTTTCCGAGGATATTTTCAGGCATATCGAAATATGCTTCCGACATCTATTTCTCAGATTTTGGAGCAGATTGCTGTAGCCGTGGTAGCTCTGGTAATGGCAAATTTTATGGTGCATCATTTTGCAGATGCACAGCCGGACGTGCTGCGAAGCTGGAGTGCGGCAGGGGCTACTCTGGGAACGGGAGCCGGTGTTTTAACGGCGCTTATCTTTATGCTGTTTGTCTATCAGGTAAACAGAAAGACTATTCAAAGAAAGATTGCAAGAGACAAGGTGTCGGTGGATGAAAGCTACAAGGATGTTATGAAAATCATTGTGATGATTGTAGCTCCGATTATTTTAAGCGCCTTTTTGTATAACGTAAACGGTTATATTAACAGTATGATTTATACCTCTGTGTCAGAGCTGAAGGGCTTAAAAGGAAGCATTGTAGAGGGATTTTATGCGGAATGTGGGTTCTTTTTAACCATTATTAACATTCCTCTTACCCTGTCAAGCACAGCGCCTACTTCTATGATGCCGGAGGTTTCCGGGGCGTATGCCAGAGGGGACTTAAAAACAGCGAAGGAAAAGATTGATAAAGCAACATGGCTTAGTATGTTTATTTCTATTCCATGCAGTGTGGGACTTTTTGCACTGGCAGGTCCGATTACTGCACTTTTATTTCCGTCCACAGACGGTACCGCAGGCTTTTTAATGATGCTTGGTGTAATTACAGTTATTATGAACGGAATGTCCAACATTTCCAATGGCGTATTACAGGGAATTGGAAAGGCTAATATCCCTATGATTAACGCAGCCATTGCTTTGGTAGTTGATGTAGTTGTAGTTACGGTATTGATGTTTGTGACAGATTTTGGAATTTACAATGTGGTGCTGGCTATGATTGTTTATGCACTGGTAATGTGTATTTTAAATGATAGAGCATTGAAAAAAGAATTGCATTACAAAAATCCGTGGAAAACTGCTTATTTACCTGCTCTTTTTGCAGCTGTTCCTATGGGAATTGCAGCATTTGTAGTTTATCAGGTTATTTATATGATGACAAAAGCCTTGCCGGGAGGAAATCTTTTGGCGTTGATACCGGCTATTGGTTTAGGTGCATGTATCTATTTTCTTCTGTATTTGTATTTTGCAAAGCCGGGAGAAGAAGAATTGGCAGGGCTTCCGGGAGGAAGAAAACTGATACAGATTACAAGAAAACTTCATATTATGTAAGAAAAAAGAACTGTTACATTCGAAGAGAAAATCAAATGTAGCAGTTCTTTTTAAGGTCATATTTTTAATCATTAGAAAGTTTTTTAAAGGCAGTGGAAAGCATCAACTTAATACGATTTAACTGATTTACTTCACTGGCACCTGGATCATAATCTACCGCCACAATATTTGCCTGAGGATAATCCTTTCGGATTGCCTTAATCACACCTTTTCCTACAATATGATTAGGAAGGCAGCCAAATGGCTGGATGCATACGATATTTGGGGTGTCTGCATGAATAAGCTCCAGCATTTCTCCTGTAAGGAACCAACCTTCTCCTGTCTGATTTCCAATGGAAACAATAGGTTCTGCCATTTTTGCCAGACTTTCAATTTGAGCGGAAGGTGTGAAATGCCGGCTCTTTTTAAATTCATCATTAGCAGCTTTTCGGATAAAGTCAATGGCTTTAATTGCCAGTTTACCCTTCTGAGCAAAAGACTTTTGGAAACCAAGGTATTGAGATTTAAAACTCATATTATAGAAGCAGTAGCACATGAAATCAATTAAATCAGGGCATACAGCTTCTGCACCTTCTTTTTCTAAAAGCTCAACCAGATGATTATTGGCACCGGGATGGAATTTTACTAGGATTTCACCTACAATTCCCACACGAGGTTTTTTCTCGTTTGTAATAGGAAGAGTATCGAATTCTCGTATCATTTGACGGCAGAGCTGATTAAAGCGAGAGAAGGTTACATGTTTTCCTGAGAGGAAAGTAATGCAACGTTTTTCCCATTTTTTATGAAGGTCGTTAGCAGAACCTTTTACAGCCTCGTAAGGACGCATACGATACAGACATTTCATTAAAATATCTCCAAAGACTGCACCGTAAGCAATGCGAGTTGCCAGCTTCACGGTTATTTTAAATCCGGGATTTTCTTCCAATCCGCTTAAATTAAGGGAAATAACAGGAATATGAGCCATACCTGCTTTTTCTAAAGCACGTCGTATAAAACCAATATAGTTGGAAGCACGGCAGCCTCCGCCAGTCTGTGTCATGATAATTGCCACTTTGTTTAAATCATATTTTCCTGATTGTAATGCTTGCATAATTTGTCCGACTACCATTAAAGATGGATAACAAGCATCATTATTTACATATTTTAATCCAACATCAACAGCTTCTTTATTTCCGTTTCCTAAAACTTCTAAATGATAACCACTAGTGTTAAAAGCAGCTTCTAAAATATTAAAGTGGATAGGAGACATTTGAGGACACAAGATAGTATATTTTTTTCTCATTTCCTCTGTAAAAGAAACACGTTCAATAGAAGAAGGGTGTATTTCTCTTTCTATTTTTTGTTGTTCTTTTACTTTCAGTGCAGCAATTAAAGAGCGCACACGAATTCTGGCAGCACCCAGATTATTCACTTCATCAATTTTCAGGCAGGTATAAATTTTTCCACTGTTAGATAAAATTTCATTGACTTCATCTGTAGTTACAGCATCCAGACCGCAGCCGAAAGAGTTTAATTGAATTAAATCCAGATTGTTTTTTTCCTTTACAAAATTTGCTGCAGCATATAGACGAGTATGGTAAGTCCATTGATCATTAACTCTCAAAGGTCGCTCAATAGGAGCAAGATGAGAGACAGAATCTTCTGTAAGTACTGCAATTCCATAAGAGGTAATTAATTCTGGAATACCGTGGTTAATTTCCGGATCAATGTGATAAGGACGTCCTGCCAGAACAATGCCTCGTCTTCCTGTTTTTTCAAGATAACGAAGGACTTCTTCTCCTTTTCGCATAATGTCATTTCTGCATTTTCTCATTTCTTTCCATGCATCATGAGCAGCTTTTTCTACTTCCTTGGAAGGAATATCAGGAAATTCTTCCACTAAACGTTTTGTGATAATTTCTTCGCTGCTCAGCGCCAGAAATGGGTTGTGAAAACGAATATTAGGATTTTTTAGTTCATCTATGTTATTTTTAATATTTTCTGCATAAGAAGTTACTATTGGGCAGTTAAAATGGTTTACAGAGTCTTTAAATTCCTGGCGTTCATAAGGAATACAGGGATAAAAAATATAGTTTACACCCTGTTTAATCAGCCAGGATACATGCCCATGTGCCATTTTGGCAGGATAACATTCTGACTCACTTGGGATAGACTCAATTCCAAGTTCGTAAATCTTTCGTGTAGAGGTAGGAGAGAGTATTACCTGATATCCCAGTTCAGTAAAGAAGGTATACCAGAAAGGATAATTCTCAAACATATTTAAAACTCTTGGAAGTCCTACTTTTCCCCGTGTCGCCTTATCTGGAGTTAAAGGCTCGTAGGAAAACAGCCGTTTGTATTTATATTCATATAAATTCGGAATTTGCTCTTTGTTTTTTTCTTTTCCAATTCCACGCTCACAGCGGTTTCCTGAAATATATTGGCGTCCGCCGGAAAATTTGTTGATGGTAAGGCGGCAGTTATTGGTACAGCCTTTACAGTTTGCCATCATGGTTTTATATTCCAGAGAATTGATTTTGTCAATGGGAAGCATGGTAGTTGTCTTATTTTTGTCATAACGCTCTCTGGCAATTAAAGCAGCGCCGAAAGCGCCCATAATTCCTGCAATATCAGGGCGAATAGCTTCGCACTGGGCAATTTTTTCAAAGCTTCGAAGTACAGCATCGTTATAAAAGGTGCCGCCCTGAACAACAATATGTTTTCCAAGTTCAGAAGCATCAGAAACTTTGATTACTTTATACAGAGCATTTTTGATAACAGAATAAGCAAGACCGGCAGAGATATCTGCAACGGAAGCGCCTTCTTTTTGTGCCTGTTTTACTTTGGAATTCATAAATACAGTACAACGTGTACCTAAATCAATAGGATTTTCGGCAAAAAGGGCAGCTTTGGCAAAATCTTCTACACTGTAATTTAAGGATTTTGCAAAGGTTTCAATAAAAGAACCACATCCCGAGGAGCAGGCTTCATTGAGCTGTACGCTGTCTACGGTTTGATTTTTAATTTTAATGCATTTCATATCCTGACCGCCAATGTCTAAGATACAGTCTACTTCTGGATCAAAAAAGGCAGCAGCATAGTAGTGAGATACAGTTTCAACTTCTCCTTCATCTAACAGAAGCGCTGCCTTAATTAAAGCTTCTCCATATCCGGTAGAGCAGGAATAGGCAATTTTAACGCCGGCAGGAAGCTGGCTATAAATTTCCTGAATGGCTTTGATGGAAGTTGCCAAAGGATTTCCATTATTGTTACTGTAAAAGGAATACAACAAAGAACCGTCTTCTCCTACAAGGGCAGCCTTGGTAGTGGTAGAACCTGCGTCAATTCCCAAATAACAGTTTCCGCTGTAAGTATCAAGGGGAGCTGTTTTTACATTATAACGGCTTTGACGCTCATTAAAGACATCATATTCCTGTTGAGAAGCAAATAAGGGCTCCATACGGTCAATTTCAAAATCCATTTTAATAGATGCCTGCAGTTTGTCACGCATGGCAGTAATAGAAAATGCAGGAGCATCTTCTTTTGCGTTTAAAGCAGAACCTATTGCGGCAAATAAGTGCGAATTTTCAGGTACAATGGTGTGTTCCTTATCCAGTTTTAAAGTACGGATAAATGCAGCTTTCAGTTCAGAGAGAAAGTGCAGAGGACCGCCTAAAAAAGCTACGTGCCCACGAATTGGTTTTCCACAGGCAAGACCGCTGATTGTCTGGTTTACTACAGCCTGAAAAATAGAAGCAGATAAGTCTTCTTTTGTAGCACCTTCGTTAATTAAAGGCTGAATATCTGTTTTTGCAAAAACACCGCAGCGGGCTGCAATAGGATAAAGAGCTTTGTAGTTTTTCGCATAATCATTAAGTCCAGGAGCATCTGTCTGTAAAAGAGATGCCATTTGGTCAATAAAAGAACCTGTACCACCGGCGCAGATACCATTCATACGCTGTTCTACATTGCCATCTTCAAAATAAATGATTTTGGCATCTTCTCCTCCCAGTTCGATGGCAACGTCTGTTTGAGGTGCCAGTTCTTCTAAGGAGGATGAAACAGCAATTACTTCCTGTACAAACGGGATGGTTAAATGAGTTGCTAAAGTAAGTCCTCCGGAACCAGTGATAACGGGTATCACGGAAATTTCTCCCATAGTCTGATATGCTTTGTCAAGAAGTCTTGCCAGAGTATTTTGAATATCAGCAAAATGTCGCTCATAATCAGCAAACATAATTTGATGTTTTTGATTTAAAATTGCGATTTTTACAGTTGTAGAGCCAATATCAATTCCTAAGGTATAAAAGGTATTTTTAATTTTTTTATCTTCTGACATTGTCAGAAACCTCCTCTATGTATGTGTTTCTACTTATTATTATATGTATAAAAAAATCAAAGTCATTATACGACAAAATGTCGAAAAAAACAATCGTAAATATTTCACAGCCATTGCGTTTGAAATAGGCTTATGATAGAATAATCTGTACGACAGCAAGAAATAAGAGAATGGAAAAAGAGGAAAAATTGATGTATAAAGTATTAAAACAGGAAGGCAGAGCGAAAAGAGCTCGCATGGAAACGGTTCACGGAACAATCGAAACTCCGGTTTTTATGAACGTGGGAACAGCGGCAGCCATTAAAGGCGCTGTATCTACTATGGACTTACAGGAGATTAAAACGCAGGTGGAGCTTTCTAATACCTATCATCTGCATGTAAGACCGGGAGATAAAGTCGTAAAGCAGCTGGGCGGTCTTCATAAGTTTATGAATTGGGACAAACCGATTTTAACAGACTCCGGCGGTTTTCAGGTATTTTCTTTATCAAAATTGAGAAAAATAAAAGAAGAAGGAGTTTACTTTAACTCCCATGTAGACGGCAGAAAGATTTTCATGGGACCGGAAGAAAGTATGCAGATACAGTCCAATTTAGGTTCTACCATTGCCATGGCATTTGACGAGTGTCCATCCAGTGTTGCCAGCAGAGAATATGTGCAGGCATCGGTTGACCGTACCACAAGATGGCTGCAAAGATGTAAGGACGAAATGGCAAGACTGAACAGCTTGGAGGATACAGTAAATCCCCATCAGCTTTTATTCGGTATCAATCAAGGTGCTATTTACGATGACATTCGTATTGCCCATGCAGAGACGATTTCCAAAATGGATTTAGACGGATATGCAGTAGGCGGTTTGGCAGTAGGGGAAACTCATGAGGAAATGTATCGCATTTTAGACAGCGTAGTTCCGCATCTGCCTGTGGACAAGCCGACTTACCTTATGGGCGTGGGAACACCGGCAAATATTTTAGAGGCGGTATCCAGAGGCGTGGACTTCTTTGACTGCGTTTACCCAAGCAGAAACGGTCGCCACGGACATGTATATACGAACTTCGGTAAAATCAATCTGTTTAATGCAAAATATGAGCTGGACTCCCGTCCGATTGAAGAAGGCTGTCAGTGTCCTGCATGCCGCCATTACAGCAGAGCCTATATCCGCCATTTGCTGAAAGCCAAAGAAATGCTGGGTATGCGCCTTTGTGTTCTGCATAATTTATATTTCTACAATACCATGATGGAAGAGATTAGAAATGCCCTTGATGAAGGCTGTTATGAGGAATATAAACAGAAAAAATTAGAGAGTATGGCAGCAGGTCCGAAAGACTGAGAAATTGGTATAAAAAAGTATTAAAATTGGAAAAATACAGAAAAACCACTTGAAGAAAAGTCGGAAATTGTGTATTATAACAATAATGTCTATAAGTCTGACAGACAAAGATTATTTTTTCAGGAGGAAGTAAGATGTTATTATCAGCAGCAGGTGCAGGAAGCATGATTAGTTTATTCGTACCATTGATTGTATTTTTTCTTTTAATGTATTTCATGATTATGCGTCCACAGAAAAAAGAGCAGCAGAGAGTAAAAAGTATGCTGGCTTCTATGGAGGTTGGTGACAGTGTTGTTACAACCAGCGGTTTCTATGGGATTTTAATCGATATTACAGAAGAAGATGTTATTGTAGAATTCGGAAATAACAGAAACTGCAGAATTCCAATGAGAAAAGGCGCAATCGCTGAAGTAGAAAAAGCAAGTGACGGTGCAGCAGAATAAGAGAAATAAGAGGTGCTGAGGGATAAAACCACAGTACCTTTTTCATTTCACAGGAAATTGTGCAGCAGCGCAAGTTTTTAATATAACAGGAGATAGAAATATGGCATTTATCAGTTTATTTGAAGTAATCGGTCCCAATATGGTAGGCCCCTCCAGCTCTCATACAGCAGGAGCAGCTTCTATGGCTCTTTTGGCAAGAAAGCTGTTTCCGGGAGAGATAAAGAGCGTGCATTTTACCCTGTATGGTTCTTTTGCCAGAACTTATCGGGGGCATGGTACAGACAGGGCGCTTTTAGGCGGAATTATGGGCTTTGAAACCGATGATTTGCGTATTCGTGACTCTTTAAGCATTGCAAAGGAGCAGGGACTTCATTATAGCTTTTCTGTTTCTGCGCAGGAGGATGCGGCTATCCATCCCAATACGGCAGATATGGAAATCGAGGGAACAAAAGGGGAGAAGCTTTTTGTCCGAGGAGTTTCCATTGGCGGGGGAAAAGTAAAAATCGTAAAATTAAATCAGATAGAAGTGGATTTTACAGGGGAATACAGCACCTTAATCGTAAGCCAGACAGACAAGCCCGGAGTTGTGGCTCATATTACCAGAGTTTTAAGTGAGGAAGGGGTAAATATTGCATTTATGCGTCTGTTTCGGGAAGAAAAAGGTGCGGCAGCCTTTACAGTTGTAGAGTCTGATGAGAAAATACCTGCCAAGGTGCTGGACAGAATAAGAGAAAATCCGCTGGTTTCCGATATCACATTGGTGCAGTTATAGGAGGAATGGGAAATGGAATTTAATAACGGAGCAGAATTACTGGAATTATGTCAGGAAACAGGATTTCCGATTTCTCAGATTATGAAAAAAAGAGAGGCAGAGTTTTCTAAGATTTCTGAGGCAGAGGTAGAGAAGAAAATGAGAACAGCTTTGGAAATTATGAGAAATTCTGCAAAAGAGCCTTTAAAAAATCCCCAGAAATCCATGGGAGGCTTAATCGGCGGGGAAGCAAAACTGCTGGAAAACCACAGATTAAGCGGAAAATCCATCTGTGGAACAGTTCTGTCAAAGGCAATGACCTATGCCATGGCAGTTTTAGAGGTAAACGCTTCTATGGGTGTGATTGTGGCAGCTCCTACGGCAGGCTCTTCCGGCGTTGTCCCCGGCGTGCTTTTTGCTTTGCAGGAAGAATTTGATTTGTCAGACGAGGAATTATTAAACGGACTTTATACAGCCGGTGCAGTGGGGTATCTTTTGATGCGAAATGCTTCTGTATCGGGAGCAGAGGCAGGCTGTCAGGCTGAGGTAGGAGCAGCCTCTGCAATGGCGGCGGCAGCGGCAGTGGAAATGATGGGCGGAAGTCCGAAGATGTGTTTGTGGGCAGCAACCGGAGCCCTTTCTAATCTGCTGGGCTTAGTTTGCGACCCCATAGCAGGCCTTGTGGAAGCCCCCTGTCAGAACCGAAATTCCATTGGTGCATCCAATGCTTTGATTTGTGCGGAACAGGCGCTTGCCGGTATTCATCAGATTATTCCTTTTGATGAGATGGCAGAGGCAATGTACCATGTAGGAAGATGTCTTCCTTTTGAATTGAGAGAAAGCGCTTTGGGCGGCTGTGCAGGGACAACCAGCGCCTGTGAGAAAAGCTGTAAAATATTCGGAAATACAGAAGAATAGGGAAAAAGAGAGGTATTGTTTAAAAAGAATGGAAACCATAACAAAAAAGCATACCTCTCTGTTTTATTATTGCTTGAATTGTGGTGAAAAAAGGCTTATCATAGTAATAATTTAATTTGAGAAAACGGGGGATCGATATGGAATATAAAATTGCTTTGATGCCGGGAGACGGCATTGGTCCGGAAATTATAAAAGAAGCCAGAAAAGTATTAGACGCCACAGCAAAGGTCTACGGACATACGTTTTCCTATGAAGAGCTGCTCTTAGGAGGAGCGTCCATTGACGCTTACGGAGAACCGCTGACAGAGGAAACCATTGCAAAAGCCAAAAGTGCAGATGCTGTTTTAATGGGAGCAGTAGGCGCAGATGCAAAAACCTCACCATGGTATCGTCTGTCACCCGAGAAAAGACCGGAAGCGGGACTTTTAAAGCTGAGAAAAGAATTAAAGCTGTTTGCCAATTTAAGACCGGCATATTTGTATGAGGCTTTAAAGGATGCCTGCCCTGTAAAGGAACAGTTTTATCAGACAGGAATTGATTTGATGATTGTAAGGGAGCTTACAGGAGGACTTTATTTCGGAGAGAGAAAAACAGTTGTGGAAAACGGAATTGCAAAGGCTGTGGATACTCTTACTTATGATGAAAAGGAAATTCGCAGAATTGCAAAAAAAGCCTTTGAGACCGCTGTGAAAAGAAAGAAAAAAGTCACCAGTGTGGATAAGGCAAATGTTTTGGACTCCTCCCGTTTGTGGAGAAAAATAACAGAGGAAGTGGCAGCCGATTATCCGGAGGTTACTTTGGAGCACATGCTTGTTGATAACTGTGCCATGCAGTTGATTTGCAATCCGGAGCAGTTTGACGTGATTTTAACAGAGAATATGTTCGGAGATATTCTTTCCGATGAAGCAAGTATGCTTACAGGTTCCATTGGAATGCTGCCTTCTGCAAGCTTAAATGAAACCAGTTTCGGACTGTATGAACCGTCTCATGGTTCTGCTCCTGATATTGCGGGAAAAGGAATTGCAAATCCGATTGCAGCCATATTGTCCGCAGCTATGCTTTTACGCTACTCTTTTTCCATGGAGGAAGAAGCAAAAGCTATTGAAAATGCGGTAAATGCAGTTTTAAATGAAGGTTATCGTACATCCGATATTATGTCAGAGAATATGAAAAAAGTTTCCACAGGAGAAATGGGAGACTTGATTATAGAGAAAATACAGTAGATAACAGGAGGAAAGATATGCGAAGTGATGTAGTAAGAAAGGGGATGCAGCAAGCGCCTCATCGTTCTTTATTCCATGCTTTGGGAATGACAAAGGAAGAAATGGAAAGACCTTTGGTGGGAATTGTCAGTTCTTATAATGAAATTGTTCCGGGGCATATCAATTTGGATAAAATCGTAAATGCGGTAAAAATGGGTGTTGCTATGGCAGGAGGTACTCCGGTGGTATTTCCGGCGATTGCCGTTTGTGACGGAATTGCCATGGGACACAGCGGTATGAAATATTCCCTCGTCACCAGAGATTTAATTGCAGACTCTACAGAAGCAATGGCAATGGCACATCAGTTTGATGCTCTTGTTATGGTGCCAAACTGCGACAAAAACGTGCCGGGACTTTTAATGGCAGCAGCCCGTATCAATGTTCCCACAGTTTTTGTAAGCGGCGGACCTATGCTGGCAGGAAAAGTAAGAGGGGAAAAGAGAAGTCTTTCTTCCATGTTTGAAGCCGTAGGCGCTTACAGTGCAGGAACAATGACAGAAGAAGATGTAGAAGAATTTGAAAACAACGTATGTCCGACATGCGGTTCCTGTTCCGGTATGTATACTGCCAACAGCATGAATTGTCTGACCGAAGTTTTAGGAATGGGATTAAAAGGAAACGGAACCATTCCGGCTGTGTATTCTGAGCGTATAAAGCTGGCAAAACAGGCAGGTATGCAGGTTATGGAAATGTACCGCAGAAATATACGTCCAAGAGATATTATGACAAAAGAGGCAGTTTTAAATGCTTTAACAGTAGATATGGCACTTGGCTGTTCTACCAACAGTATGCTTCACCTTCCGGCTATTGCTCATGAAATCGGCTGGGATTTTGATATTACTTTTGCCAATGAAATCAGCGAAAAAACACCAAATCTTTGCCATTTAGCACCGGCAGGTTATACTTATATGGAAGATTTAAATGAAGCAGGCGGTGTCTATGCCGTTATGAACGAGCTGACAAAGAAGAATTTATTAAATCTGGACTGTATGACAGTAACAGGAAAAACAGTAGGTGAAAATATTGCCAACTGTGTAAATAAAAATCCTGAGGTTATCCGTCCGGTGGAAAATCCGTACAGTGCAACAGGAGGGCTGGCGGTACTCACAGGAAATTTAGCCCCTGACGGCGGTGTTGTAAAACGAAGCGCTGTCTGTGAAGAAATGATGGTACATGAAGGTCCGGCAAGAGTGTTCGACTGTGAAGAGGATGCTATTTGTGCAATCAAAGGCGGCGAAATCAAAGCAGGAGATGTAGTGGTTATTCGTTATGAAGGACCAAAGGGCGGTCCCGGTATGCGTGAAATGTTAAATCCTACTTCCGCTATTGCAGGTATGGGACTGGGCTCCAGCGTTGCGCTGATTACAGACGGACGTTTTTCAGGAGCATCCAGAGGAGCGTCTATCGGTCACATTTCACCGGAAGCGGCAGTGGGAGGTCCCATTGCACTGGTACAGGAAGGAGACCGCATTCGTGTAGATATTCCAAATACCAGACTGGAGCTTCTTGTTTCGGATGAAGAGTTGGAAAAGAGAAGAGCACAGTGGCAGTCAAAAGAGCCGAAGGTAACCACAGGCTATCTGGCACGTTACGCAGCTATGGTGACCAGCGGAAACAGAGGAGCTGTATTGGAAATACCAAAACAATAAGAGGAAGGGGAGGTTTTGCTTATGCAGATGACAGGAGCGCAGATTGTGATAGAATGTTTAAAGGAACAGGGAGTAGATACTGTTTTCGGATATCCGGGAGGAACGATTTTAAACATATATGACGAGTTATATAAGCATCAGGGAGAAATTCATCATGTGCTGACTTCTCACGAACAGGGGGCAGTTCATGCGGCAGACGGATATGCACGTTCCACAGGGAAGGTAGGCGTTTGTCTGGCTACCAGCGGTCCGGGAGCAACTAATTTAGTAACCGGTATTGCAACCGCACAGATGGACTCTATTCCTGTTGTTGCCATTACCTGTAACGTAGGATTGCCTTTGCTTGGAAAGGACAGCTTTCAGGAGGTGGATATTGCGGGAGTGGTAATGCCTATTACAAAGCACAGCTTTATTGTAAAGGATGTGGCAAAGCTGGCAAAGACCATTCGCCGTGCCTTTGTAATTGCAAAAAGCGGAAGACCGGGTCCTGTTCTGGTAGATATTCCAAAGGATATTACAGCCGCTGTAACGGAATTTAAGCCTTATGTACCGTCACCTGTAAAACCATATACAGCGGAAATCAGACAGGAGGACATTGATTGTGCGGCAGAAATGATAAAAGAGTCAAAACGTCCCTTCCTTTTTGTAGGAGGAGGAGCTGTGGCTTCCGGTGCGTGGGAGGAGGTGCGTAAGCTCTCACACAACCTTCAAATTCCGGTGACAGACTCTTTGATGGGAAAAGGTGTATTCTCAGGGGAAGACCCTTATTATACAGGAATGTTGGGCATGCACGGAACAAAAGCTTCCAATTTAGGTGTAACAAAATGTGACCTTTTAATTGCAGTGGGAGCCAGATTTTCAGACCGTGTAATCGGAAATCCAAGAAACTTTGCAAGAAATGCAAAGGTCATTCATATTGATGTAGACGCAGCGGAGATTAACAAGAATATACTGGTGGACTGCAGTATTGTAGGAGATGCCAAAGAAATTTTGAAGCAGTTAAATGAAAAATTAAGTCCCTGCCAAAGAGAGGAATGGCTGGAATATATCGAGCAGCTAAAGGCAAAATATCCTTTAAAATACAGACAGGAAGGGCTTACCGGACCGGCAATTATCGAAGAGCTGTACAGACAGACAAAGGGCAATGCCATTATTGTTACTGAGGTAGGTCAGCATCAGATGTGGGCGGCACAGTATTATAAATACAATATGCCTCGAACCTTTTTGTCCTCCGGCGGACTGGGAACTATGGGATACGGACTGGGCGCTGCTATTGGAGCGAAGATGGGAAATCCGGACAAAATTGTCATTAATGTGGCAGGAGACGGCTGCTTCCGTATGAATATGAACGAAATTGCCACAGCTACCAGAAATAATATGCCTCTTATTCAGGTAGTAGTGAATAATCAGGTATTAGGTATGGTGCGTCAGTGGCAGACTTTATTTTATGAAGGAAGATATTCCAATACGGTTTTGCAGGATAAGGTAGATTTTGTAAAACTGGCAGAAGCAATGGGAGCAGTGGGCATTCGTGTTACAACAAAAGAAGAATTGCCAAAAGCCATTGCAAAAGCCATTGAGCTGAATACAACCGTTGTTCTGGATTGTATCATTGACAGTGATGATAAGGTATTTCCAATGGTTCCAGCAGGAGCAAATATAGAAGATGCTTTTGATGAAGATGATTTAACATAATTGTCTTTGACAAAAAGACAAATGTTTTTGTTGACAGCTATAAGTGAAAGGTTTATCATAAAGAGAAAGAAAAAAGTGCCATGTATTCCCAGAAGGAGTAGATGGCACACTTTTATAAAAGACATTTAGAGGAGGACGAGTCATGAGCAGAGTGTATAATTTTTCAGCAGGACCGGCAGTATTACCGGAGGAAGTATTAAGAGAAGCATCAGAAGAAATGTTAGATTACAGAGGATGCGGAATGTCTGTGATGGAGATGAGTCACCGCTCGAAAATGTTTGAAAGAATATTGGAGGAAGCAGAGGCAGATTTTCGAGAGCTGCTTCATATTCCAAATAATTATAAGGTTTTATTTATGCAGGGCGGCGCCAGCCAGCAGTTTGCGGCAATTCCCATGAACTTGATGAAAAATAAAGTGGCAGATTATATTGTGACAGGACAGTGGGCAAAAAAAGCATGGCAGGAAGCACAGAAATACGGAAGAGCAAACAAAATCGCAACTTCTGAGGATAAAATGTATTCTTATATACCGGATTGCAGTGATTTGGAAATTGACGAACAGGCAGATTACGTATATATTTGTGAAAACAATACCATTTATGGTACGAAGTTTAAAACACTTCCAAATACAAAGGGAAAACCATTAGTGGCAGATGTGTCCTCCTGCTTTTTGTCAGAGCCGGTGGATATAGAGAAATATGGAATTATGTATGGAGGCGTACAGAAAAATATCGGACCTGCGGGAATGGTGATTTCTGTTATTCGAGAGGATTTGATTTCTGAAGATGTAATGCCGGAAACTCCTACCATGCTGAAGTTTAAAACGCATGCAGATGCCAATTCTCTTTATAATACGCCGAATACGTATTGTATTTATATGTGCGGAAAGGTATTTCAGTGGCTGAAAAAACAGGGTGGCCTGGAAGCCATGAAAGCATATAATGAAAAGAAAGCGCAGGTTCTTTATGATTTCTTAGACAGCAGCAAGATGTTTCAGGGTACAGTTAGAAAAGAAGACCGTTCTCTTATGAACATTCCTTTTGTTACCGGAAAGAAAGAGTTGGATGATAAATTTGTAAAAGAAGCAGAAGCAGCAGGTCTGTATAATCTGAAAGGGCATCGCACCGTAGGCGGTATGCGTGCCAGCCTTTATAATGCAATGCCTATGGAGGGTGTAAAAGAACTGGTAGCCTTTATGAAGAACTTTGAGGAGGGAAATTTAAAATATGTATGAGTATTATTGTTTAAATCCAATTTCAGCAGTTGGTCTTGATAAGTTTCCTGCAAAATATGAAAATACAGAGTGTATGCAGGAAGCGGATGCCATACTGGTGCGAAGTGCAGATATGCACAATCTGGAAGTGGCAGAAAAAACAGCGGCAGTGGCAAGAGCAGGAGCCGGTGTAAACAACATTCCTTTGGAAAAAATGACAAAAAAGGGAGTTGTAGTATTTAATACACCGGGAGCAAATGCCAACGGAGTAAAGGAAATGGTGATTGCGGGAATGTTGCTGGCATCCAGAGATATTATCGGAGGCATTGAGTGGCTGGAAAAACAGGATGTTACAGAGGATATTGCCAAAAGAGCAGAAAAACAGAAAAAGCAGTTCGCAGGCTGTGAAATCAGCGGTAAAAAGCTGGGAATTATCGGACTCGGAGCTATTGGCGTGCGTGTGGCAAATGCGGCAATTCATTTGGGAATGGAGGTTTACGGATATGACCCGTATATTTCCGTAGATGCAGCATGGAATTTATCAAGAAGCATTTATCACATCAATGATATTAACATGATTTACCGTGACTGTGATTATATTACCATTCATGTGCCTTTGACAGATGCTACAAGGAAGATGATTGGGAAAGAGGAAATCGCTCAGATGAAGGACGATGTAGTTCTTTTGAACTTTGCCAGAGATTTGCTGGTGGATGAGGAGGCTGTCTGCGAAGCATTAAAAGCCGGAAAAATGAAAAAATATGTAACAGACTTTGCAAATCCTACCGTTGCAAATGCACCAAATACTTTGGTGACACCTCATCTTGGCGCATCCACAGAGGAGTCTGAGGATAATTGTGCAGTGATGGCAGTAAAACAGCTTATGGATTATCTGGAAAACGGAAATATTAAAAATTCTGTCAATTATCCAAGTTGTGACGGGGGTACCTGTATTGATGCGGGACGCTTGACGATTAATCATAAAAATATTCCGAATATGATTTCTCAGTTTACAAAAGTATTAGGTGATGCAGGGGTAAATATTGCCAATATGATTAACAAAAGTAAAGGCGATTATGCGTATACGATGATTGATGTTACCATGCCGATTTCCAAAGAGGTGGCGCAGGCATTAAAAGCCATTGAGGAAGTATACCGAGTACGAATTATAAAATAGAGTTTTCATGAGAAAGGAACAGAACATGAAAAAGAAAATAACGGCGCTGTTATTGGCAGCGGTAATGATGGTTGCAGCCTTTATGGGATGCGGAAAAGCCGAAGGTAAGGCAGAAGAGCCGAAAGAAACAGGAAAAGCACCGATAGATGTGAATATTATGGCATTAAAAGGCCCCACCGCAATGGGACTGGTAGAAATGATGGAAAATTCTGATTACAATTTTTCCATAGCAGCTTCTGTGGATGAGGTTTCTCCAAAGCTTTTGCAGGGGGGAACAGATATTGCGGCAATTCCCGCAAATCTGGCTTCTGTTCTTTATAATAAAACAGAAGGAGACATTCAGGTTCTGGCAATTAACACGTTAGGTGTGTTATATATTGTGGAGAACGGAGAAACTATACAAAGCGCAGCAGACTTAAAAGGAAAGACCATTTATGCCAGCGGAAAAGGCGCAACACCGGAATATGCTTTAAATTACATTTTATCTTCTAACGGAATAAACCCTGAAACAGACGTTACCATTGAATGGAAAAGCGAACATTCTGAATGTGTTGCTGCCTTAGCAAGTCAGGAAAATGCAGTTGCCATGCTGCCCCAGCCTTTTGTCACTACGGCACAGACAAAAAATCCTGAGATTAGAACTGCTCTTGATTTAACAAAGGAATGGGACGCATTACAAGAAGGTGAGGAAAAGAAAAGCAGCATGATTACAGGAGTTGTGGTTGTCCGTAAGGAGTTTGCAGAAGAAAATCCAGAGGAAATGCAGGAATTTTTAAAGGAATACCATACTTCGGTGGATTATGTAAATGAGAACGTTACAGATGCGGCACAGCTAATCGAAAAATATGACATTGTGCCGGCAGCAGTGGCGGAAAAAGCGCTTCCTGCCTGCAATATTGTCTGTATAGACGGGGAGAAAATGGAAGAAAAACTTTCCGGATATCTGGAGGTTTTAAAAGCGCAAAATCCTCAGGCAGTAGGAGGAGAAGTACCAAATCATGACTTCTATTACATCCAGTAAGAAAAATAGAAAAATAAAGCTATGGGCAGTGCTTTTCTGGTTGCTTGTATGGGAAATAGCCAGTCTGTGGCTTGGACAGGAGATACTTCTGGTATCTCCTGTTGCTGTTCTGAAAAGACTTGGCAGTTTCATTTTTGAAGCTTCTTTTTGGAAGACAATTTGTTTTTCGCTTTTTCGTATTATAGGCGGTTTTTTCCTTGCTGTACTGGCAGGAGTGCTCGGGGGAAGCATTGCGTCAAGACTTCCGAAAATACAGGAGCTTTTTGCCCCTCTTATTCTTGCTATGAAATCTGTTCCGGTTGCATCCTTTGTCATTTTAATTTTAATCTGGGTTCCTTCCGAAAACCTTTCTGTAACAATTTCTTTTCTCATGGTGTTTCCGGTGATTTACACTAATGTATTAAACGGTATTCAAAATACAGATAAAAATCTTCTGGAAATGGCACAGGTGTTTCAGGTATCTGGAAAAAACAAAATTCGTTACATTTATCTTTCTGAAGTGCTGCCTTTTTTCAGAGCAGGCTGCAGTGTGTCGCTGGGATTATGCTGGAAAGCGGGAGTTGCTGCAGAGGTAATCGGAATTCCTGACGGTTCTATGGGAGAGCGATTATACGAGGCAAAAGTGTATCTGGATACTCCAGACCTTTTTGCATGGACCATGGTAATTCTTATAGTCAGCATGATATTTGAAAAAATCTTTCTGGCAGCGCTGGATAAGGCTGTTTCGTGGGTAGAAAGGATGTAAAGCATGGCAATTAAGATAGAAAACTTGAGTAAAAGTTACGATGGCAGACAAGTGTTCGAAAATCTGAATATGGAGCTGACAGAAGGACAGATAACCTGTATTATGGCGCCTTCCGGAAAAGGAAAAACCACATTGCTTCGTATTCTCATCGGACTGGAGCAGGCAGACAGGGGAAAGGTAGCAGGAATAGAAGGCAAGGATATCAGCGTTGTCTTTCAGGAGGATAGGCTTTGCGAAAACCTAAACGTCCTTTCCAATATTCGCCTTGTCCAAAAAGAAAAAACAGAAATTCGGGAAGGGCTAGAAGCAGTGGGACTTCTGGACTGCTGCCATCAGCCGGTAAGAGAATTGTCGGGAGGAATGAAAAGACGAGTGGCGATTTTAAGGGCATTGTATGCAAAATGGGATATCCTGTTCTTGGACGAACCCTTTAAGGGCTTGGATAAAGAAATGAAAGAAAGGGTTATTCAGTTTTTGAAAAAAAGCTGTGAGGGGAAAACGGTCATCTGTATTACCCATGAGGAAAAAGAGGCAGAAGCCTTGGGAGCGGTCATTCAATATTTCTAAAATTTAAAAAGAGGTTGTCGCATTAAATACATATATATTTAAAACGACAGCCTCATTTTTGCTTTTTAGTATTTATCTACATGAAGCAGTTCATGTGTCTTATCTTTCAGTAAGGTATCGTAAAGAGCGAGAATTAATGGATTTTCGTCAGCTTTTCGGATACTTGTCACATGGTCTGCCTGATACAGTCCGTCACGGCGGGCTGATTTGGTACGGTCACCGGCTCTTGGAGGCTGTCCGCCGCCCATGATACATCCTCTGCGGCATGCCATGATTTCAATAATATGGTAATGCTTTCTTCCGCTTTTCACATCTTCCATAACAGTCTGTGCATTGGCAAGTCCGCTGGCAACGCAGACATTTAAGTCAGTGCCTTTATAATTTACAGTGAACTCTTTAATACCCTCGTCACCACGAGCCCCTGCTTCTGCAATGGCATCCATGGTCGCTTTATTATGGTCATCAGCAAGGCGGCGAAGCATTGCTTCTGTAACGCCTCCGGTCACACCGAAGATAGCGCCTGCACCGGAGCCAAAGCCAAAGGGCATATCGCATGCCTCTGTTTCCTGAGAAGCAAAGTCAATACCGGAATTGTTAATCATACGGATGATTTCCGTAGTAGTCAGTACAATATCGGTATCCTGTTCTCCATGAGTAAAATTGTTGGAGCGCAGGATTTCCATTTTCTTTGCTGTACATGGCATAATGGAAACCACGAAGGTTTTCTTATTCTGGCTTCTTTCCGGATTTTTATAATATTCCTTAATAACTGCCGAGAACATTCCCTGTGGGGAACGACAGGTAGATAAATTATCTTTAAACTCAGGATATTGGTCACATACAAATTTTACCCATGCAGGACAGCAGGAGGTTAAAAGAGGAAGTTTTTCATTCTTTTCCACACGGTTTAAAAATTCCTTGGACTCCTCCATAATGGTAAGGTCAGCTGCAAAGGTAGTGTCGTAAACTTCATCAAAGCCCATGCGGTGAAGAACAGCTACCAGCTTGCCCATTACACTGTGTCCCTTTGTTAATCCGAAGGCATCGCCTACCGCTACACGGACAGCCGGAGCAACCTGTGCGATAACCCGTGTATCCGGATCATTGATAGCGTCCCAGACCTCATCCATATTGGTGCGGATGCTGATAGCGCCCGTTGGACAGAAAACACGGCATTGACCGCAGCTTACACAGTCTGTTTCAGAAAGTGGCTTGTCAAAGGCAGGCGTTACCATAGCATCTGTACCACGGTGGGTAAAGCCTAAAACCTCCAGTCCCTGAAGCTCACGGCATGCACGAACACAGTTTCCGCAGAGAATACATTTATTCGGGTCACGAATAAGAGCAGGAGAGCTTGTATCTAAAGGCTTTTCCTCTCTGGTATTCTGGAAACGAACCGTAGTGATGTTCATTCTGTGAGCCAGCTCCTGCAACTTACATTCGCCGCTTTTCACACAAGTAGTACAGTCACGGCAGTGTGCGGAAAGGAGCAGTTCTACAATCATTTTACGATATTTTTTAATTCTTCCGGAATTGGTATAAATTACCATGCCGTCTCTGGGCTCCTCTGAACAGGAAGCAAAGGTACGTCCTCTGTCATCCTCTACGGTACATAAACGACATGCGCCAAAGGTGGACAGCTCAGAATGATAGCAAAGTGTAGGTAAATCAATACCGGCTTTTCTAATGACAGAAAGTACGTTTTTTTCATCGGTAAATTCTACTTTTCTGCCGTCTATTGTCATAAATCCCATAATCATCCCTCCTAATATTCAACATACACTGCATCAAATGCACAGTTATCACGGCAAGAGTCACATTTAATACAAAGATTTGGATTGATGTGATAAGCTTCCTTGCGCACACCGGTAATTGCACCTACCGGACAGTTCTTCGCACATTTGCCGCAGCCCTTACAAAATTCAGGATTGATTACATATTTTCTCATGGCAGTACAGTTTTTCGCAGCACATTTATGCTCTACAATATGTTCTTCATATTCCTTGCGGAAGGTTTTCAAAGTACTGATAACCGGAAGAGGAGCGCTCTTTCCGAGACCGCATAAAGCCATATTTTTCACCATGGCAGCCAGTTCTTCCAGTGTGTCCAAATCTTCCAGCTTGCCCTCGCCATTGACAATTCTCTCCAGAATTTCCAGCATACGTTTTGTTCCCTCACGGCATGGAACACATTTTCCGCAGGACTCTCTTTGGGTAAAGCTCATAAAGAAACGGGCAACCTCTACCATACAGGTATTCTCATCCATAACAACAAGACCGCCGGAGCCCATAATGGCATTGTATTTTTTTACGCTGTCAAAATCCAGCCCAACGTCAAGATGTTCTTTTGTCAGACATCCGCCGGAAGGACCGCCAATCTGAATGGCTTTAAAATCACCGCCGCCTTTGATGCCGCCGCCGATGTCATAGATAATCTCTCTTAAAGTAGTACCCATAGGCACTTCAATCAGCCCTGTATTTTCAATGGCACCGGTAATGGAGAAGGTCTTTGTTCCGGGACTTCCTTCTGTACCGATGGTTTTGAACCAGTCAGCGCCTTTTAATACAATTCCCGGTACATTGGCAAAGGTTTCTACATTATTTAAAACCGTAGGCTTTGCCCAAAGACCTTTGTCAACAGTACGAGGCGGTTTTACACGAGGCATACCTCTGTCGCCTTCAATAGAAGCAGTAAGAGCAGAACCCTCGCCGCATACAAATGCTCCTGCACCACGGTTGATGTGCATGTGGAACTGGAAATCCGTACCTAAAATATGGTCGCCTAAAAGCCCTTTTTCTTCCGCCTGTCGGATTGCCTTGCGAAGTCTTGCAACGGAAAGAGGATATTCGGCACGAACATAAATATAACCATTTTGAGCGCCTGTTGCGTAAGCGGCAATAGTCATACCTTCAATCAGACGATATGGGTCGCCTTCCATAACACTGCCGTCCATGAAAGCGCCGGGGTCGCCTTCGTCTCCGTTACATACCACAAAATGTTCCGCTACATCCTTGTGAGCTGCAACCTGTTTCCATTTGCGTCCCGTAGGGAAGCCGCCGCCTCCTCTTCCGCGGAGTTTGGACTTATCCACTTCATTTAAAACATCTTCCGGAGTCATGTCAAAAAGCGCTTTTGATAAAGCCTCATAGCCGCCGGAAGCAATATATTCATCAAGAGACTCTGCGTCAAATTTACCGCAGTTTTCCAAAGCAATACGAGTCTGTTTTGCAATAAAAGGAATTTCATCGGGAGTCGGATAAGCTTTACCGCCTTTTTTATAGAAAAGACGTTCTACCGGCTCTTCATTTAAAACCGTGCGCTGGAAAATTTCAGCACAGTCGTCCTCCTGTACTTTTACATACTGATAATGATAAGGCTCGATACGTACCAAAGGGCCTAATTCACAAATTCCCTGACATCCTGTTTTTACTGTGCCGATATGGGGAACGTCTTTTTGAAATTCAACGGAAACCCCTTCTAAATCCTGACAGAGCTCAACCATTTTCTGGTAGATTTTCTCAGAACCGGAGGCTACACATCCTGTTCCCGCACAGACTAAAATACGACATTTATAAGAAGCCAGTTCTTCACGGGCAGCTTCTCTTTCTTTTAATAAAGCTTCTCTGTTTTCAATTATCATACATTATCACCTCTCAGTTCTGCGATTAAATTCAGAGCTTTTTCCGGCGTCATGGAAGGATAAACTTCGTTGTTTACCGTCATAGTAGGCGCTAATCCGCAGGCGCCCAGACAGGAAACCGTTTCTACGGTGAACAGCATATCATCTGTGGTATGCTTTTTCTTGCTAAGCCCCAGCTCCTTTTGCAGGGCTTCTAAAATAGGAATAGATTTGCGGACATGACAGGCAGTTCCGTCACAAACTTTAATTATGTATTTTCCCTTTGGTTCAAAAGAGAAATTTTCATAGAAAGTTGCCACACTGTAAGCTTTTGCCTCACGTACTCCGATTTCTTTCGCAACATAGGTCAGCAGCTCTCCGGGCAGATAACGATATTCTGCCTGAATATCCTGCATAATGGGAATTAATGAACTTGCTTTACGGCCATAAAATTCGATGATTTCATCGGTTTTTTCATAATAACTTTGGTCAAGCATGCTTTGATACCTCCTCCTAATAGTCAAATACGCAGCCAAAGGGAAATGAACCTTCACTTTGCGAAGCTATTCCTATTATACTTGATATGTATAAAATTCACAATCATTTTCTGTTATAAAAACAAAAAATATACAATTTATATATACAAATTTTAAGAGAAACAGGGCAAAACTTTACAATTTACCGGATTGATGATAATATAGAAAAAAGGAGGCGCAATATGTCTGAGGAATTATATAATTTAATGGATTGGCAAAAGATAGAGGCTCTTGTTTATTCAGAGGAAAGCGAGCCGCAGAAAACACTGAAACCGAAAATTATGAAAAACGGTATTCTTTTTCAATGCTTTTTTCCGGAAGCACGAAAAGTAAAACTTCTTTTTGGGAAAAAGAAACGGGAATATAAAATGGAAATGCAGGATGAGGCGGGATTTTTTGCCTGTCTGATACCGGAAAAGCAGATTTTAAATTATACGTATCAGGTGTTTTTGAAAAACGGTGAAGAAAAGCTGGTACAAGACCCTTATTATTTTGAGAGCCAGATTACAGAAGAGGAAGAAAAGAAATTCTGTGCGGGAATTTGTTATGATATATACGAAAAATTAGGAGCGCATTATCAAAAGATAAAAGGCGTTTGGGGAGTACATTTCGCAGTTTGGGCGCCCAATGCCCTGCGTGTCAGTGTGGTAGGGGATTTTAACCATTGGGACGGCAGAGTACATCCGATGAACCGGCTTTCCCGGTCTGGGATTTTTGAATTGTTTATTCCCGGTGTCAAACTCTCTGATTTATACAAGTATGAAATTAAAACAAAAGATTTGCGGGTGTTTTTAAAAGCAGACCCTTATGCAAATCAGGCTGAGGTCCGTCCGTGCAATGCTTCTGTGGTAACAGATTTGTCCGGTTATCAGTGGGAAGACAGTCTGTGGATGAACAAAAGAGGTAAGCTCCAAGGAGAGGACAGACCACTTTCCATATACGAAGTGCATTTAGGCTCATGGAAAAAGCCGGAGGACGGCAGAGAATTTTATAATTACCGGGAATTGGCGAAAATGCTGTGTGCGTACGTGAAAGAGATGGGATATACTCATGTGGAATTATTACCTGTGATGGAGCATCCTTTAGATGAGTCATGGGGCTATCAGGTGACAGGATATTATGCTCCTACCAGTCGCTTTGGAAATTGCGAAGACTTTATGTATTTTGTGGATTATATGCACCAAAATGATATCGGCGTGATTTTAGACTGGGTTCCGGCACATTTTCCAAAAGATGATTTTGCTTTGGCAGGCTTTGACGGCACAGCTCTTTATGAGTATTCCCAAGCAGAGAAGGCAGAGCATCCTCACTGGGGAACGCTGGTATTTGACTATGCCAGCCCTGAAGTAAAGAATTTCCTCATATCCAATGCTCTGTTTTGGGCGGAAAAATACCATGCAGACGGTATCCGTATGGATGCGGTGGCGTCTATGCTTTATCTGGATTACGGAAGACAGGATGGACAGTGGCAGCCGAATATGTATGGCGGAAATGAAAATCTGGAAGCAGTAGAGTTTTTGAAACACTTAAATTCTATTTTTAAGAAAAAATATCCCGATGCCCTTTTAATTGCAGAGGAGTCTACTGCATGGCCGGCTGTTACGGGAGATTTAGAGGATAATGGCTTGGGATTTGACAGAAAATGGAATATGGGATGGCAGAATGATTTTCTGGATTATATGAGAAAAGACCCGATTTTCAGAAGCGGTGTCCATGATGAGCTGACCTTTAGTATGTTATACGCATATAGTGAAAAATTTTTGCTTAGTTTTTCTCATGATGAGGTAGTACACGGAAAAGGTTCTTTTCTTAATAAAATGCCCGGTGAAAAAGATAGGAAGCTTGCAAATCTGCGAGCAGCCTATGGCTTTTGGATGACACATCCCGGCAAAAAGCTTTTATTCATGGGACAGGACTTTGCCCAGGAAAGGGAATGGTCTGAAAAGACCCCTCTTGATTGGGAGCTGTTAGAAGAGAAGGAACATAAACAGATGCAGGACTATGTAAAAGCATTATTAAAGCTTTATCAGGATTATCCGGCGCTCTATGAATATGATGATACTCCTGACGGCTTTGAATGGATTAATCATATAGAAGCAGAAAAAAATATGCTTACCTTCCTTCGGAAAGCAGAGAAAAAAGCAGATACCTTAGTTGTGGTATGTAACTTTTCTGATTTGGCGTATGAAGCTTATGCGATGGGTGTTCCTTATGCAGGAGAGTACAGAGAAATTTTTAACAGTGATGATGAAAGCTTTGGAGGTACAGGCGTAAAAAACAGCGGAGTACAGAAAGCAAAAAAAGAGGAAAAGGACGAAAGACCTTATTCCATAGAAATTCAGGTAGCCCCTCTTTCCGTACAGATTTTTTCTGTAAAAGAATGTGGGGAAAAGATGGTAAAAGAGTCTAAGGTACGCCGTGAATTGGAGAAAAAAATAAAAGAAGAACACAAAAAAGAGGAAAACAGAAGATGAGAATTATCTTGACAGACGCATTGACAGAACCGCTGGAAATTGCGGGAATTGGAGAGTTTTTCAGACAGTATCTCACATGGGATTACTGGAGTCAGAAGCTGCCCTTAATCGGAAGCTTTGCAGGGAGAGTCCTTCTGGCAATTTTGGTCTATGTAGTTGCCAGTAAAATCATTCATAAACTTTGCAAATTGATTGTGGCATCTATGAACAGGGCGAATGCAGATACTGGAGTTACACAATTTGTATCCTCATTCGCAAAGGCTGCCATGTATTTCTTCCTGATTGTTTCCATTGCAACCAGCTTTGGAGTGAAGGAGTCTTCCATTGCCGCACTTTTGGCATCCAGTGGTGTTGCCATTGGTCTTGCCTTGCAGGGGGGCTTGTCAAACCTTGCAGGCGGAGTGATTATCCTGATTTTAAGACCTTTTGTAATCGGAGATTATATTATTGAAAATTCGGGAAAGCAAGAGGGCACGGTTGTAAAAATTGACCTTTTTTACACAACCTTATCCACAGTGGATAACCGAAGAATTACCGTTCCAAACGGAGCGCTTACCAATTCCAGTATTGTCAATGTGACGGCAAAAGACAACCGCAAGCTGGAAATTAAGGTAGGAATTTCCTATCAGGCAGATTTGAAAAAAGCCAAGAAAATTTTGGAAACACTGCTCCACGAGGATGCCAGTATTATGTCAGACCAGGAGATGCAGGTCTTTGTGGACGAGCTGGCGGCAGACAGTGTGATTTTGGGACTTCGTGCATGGGTAAAGACAGAGGAATACTGGGCGACAAAGTGGCGTTTGAATGAAAAAATCAAGCTCACCTTTGATGAACAGGGGATTGAAATTCCGTTTCCGCAGTTGGACGTGCATATTAAATAAAGTGTATGCAGGAAAAACTTTATAGAGAGTTTAGAGTTTTTAAGAATTAAGAAATATTATTTCTATTGTTTTGTGATAAAATACTATTATGACAACAATAGAAGGGAAGATGAACATGAAAACGCAGGTATTGTACAAGAGCAGAACCGGCAATACAGAAAAGCTGGCAAAAGCAATTTTTGAGGCTGTTCCCGGACAGTGTAAGGATATTGCACCTTTAGAAGGACAGACAGATTATGAAATGGGAGACATATATTTTATAGGATTTTGGACGGACAGAGGAAGTGCCAGCGTGGAGGTGTTGGATTATCTGGGCAGCCTTCAGGGAAAGAAGATTGCATTATTCGGTACCTGCGGCATGGGAAATGATTTGGAATATTATAAAAAAATCGAAGAAAACATACGTGTTTTTATTGAGGATGACAACGAATATCTGGGCGCTTATATCTGTCAGGGAAAGATGCCGATTTCTGTGCGTGAGAAATATCTCAGCATGAAGACACCGGAAAATACGAAGATGATAAATGCTATGCTCCGTAATTTTGACATGGCAATGCTTCATCCTGACACGCAGGATTTAGAAGGCGCAAAAGCCTTTGTACAAAAGGTATTTGAAGATATTAGGAAGGAAGAATTGCAGTATGAATAAAATAAGAGAAGCGTTTCAGCGATTTATGTATGGAAGGTATGGCAGTGACCGTTTAAATCAGGCGATGCTGATTGTTTTTCTGGTCTGTGCCATGTTGGATATTTTCGTGGATAATGTATACTTTAGCGTGTTGCTTACTTCATGGGAATTTTTACTTGTTATTCTTATTTATTTCCGTGTGTTTTCCAGAAATATTTCAAAGCGATATGCGGAAAATCAAAAATATCTGGCGTTGGAAAATAAGGTACGAAGATTTTTCGGGAAAACAAAATACATACAGCAGCAGAGAAAGGACTTTCATATTTATACATGTCCCCAGTGCAAACAGAAAATCCGTATTCCAAAGGGAAAAGGTAAGATTAGTGTAAGATGCCCCAAATGCGGAGCTGAGTTTGTTAAGAACAGTTAAAGCTGATAGAGAGAGGTTATGATTTGAGATTTATCATATCCTCTCTTTCTTTTTTAAAAATGGAATTGGTTATACCAGATACCAAATACAAAAATTGACATAAACGAAGGGGAAAACAGAGAAAAATAGGATAAAATATATGAAAAACAGAAGTTATATTGACAAAAAATCGTCATAATAATATAATGTCGATAAAATAACAAAATTGGTACAACCAATTAGAACGGAGGAAGGGCAATGGACAAATTCAAAGTTCTGGAAATTAAAAAAAGTGTATTTTCCGGCAATGAAAAACGTGCCGATGAGCTTCGCAAGCAGTTGAAGGAGAAAAAGTTATTCCTATTAAACCTAATGTCTTCTCCCGGTTCAGGAAAAACTACAACCCTTACAGGAACCATTAAAGCTTTAAAAGGGGAGCTTCGCATTGGGGTTATGGAGGCAGATATTGACTCTGACGTGGATGCAAAAACAATATCTGATTTGGGAGTAAAAACCATTCAGCTCCATACGGGAGGAATGTGTCATTTGGATGCCGGCATGACAGCTCAGGGGCTGGAAGGTCTTGAGACAGATGAACTGGATTTGGCAATTTTGGAAAATGTGGGAAATTTAGTTTGTCCTGCAGAGTTTGACACAGGGGCAGTAAAAAATGCCATGATTTTAAGTGTACCGGAAGGCCATGATAAACCGTTGAAATACCCGCTTATGTTTTCCGTGTGCGATGTAGTTCTTATTAACAAAGTAGACGTAATTCCGTATTTTGACTTTGATATGGAGGCGTGTAAGAAAAATATTTTGATGCGTAATCCAAAAGCAAAAATTATTCCTATTAGTGCAAAGACAGGGGAAGGGATGCAGCAGTGGTTTGAGTGGCTTTTAGATGAAGTAAAGCATTGGAAAGAGTAGAAACAGAAAGGGAGAGTCACGTATGGCAGAAAAAAGAGAATTAATTTTAAAGCTGGGACAGAAAATTACAGATCGTATCGGACATAAGGTGACCGTAGATGATCCAGAATACTGGGGATTAGCATGCGTTGTAACAGATGAAATGGCAGAAGTGGCGCTGAAAATGAAGGTGCGTAAGCCTATGACATTTTCTCAGATTTTAAAAGCTACGGGTAAAGAAGAAAAAGAACTGGAAAAACTTTTGGAAGAAATGAGTATTGTAGGGCTTTTGGAATATAACTGGGAAAATCCTAAAAGAGAAAAACAATATGTACTTCCTATGTTTGTGCCTGGCAGTGCAGAATTTACGAATATGAACCGCAAACAGCTTGAGGAACATCCGGAACTTGGCAGATTTTTTGAAAGGATGTCAAGACTGCCTTTAGAAAAAGTAACACCAATGGTGCCGCCGGGAGGAGCCGGTATCGGTATGCACGTTATTCCGGTAGAAAAAGCCATTGAAATGGAAAATCAGTCCATTGACATTGAGCATATTTCTCACTGGCTGAAAAAATATGAAGGAAAATATGCGGCAAGTCCGTGTTCTTGCAGATTGTCAAGACAGACCTATGAGGAAGGCTGTGCAGATGACCCGGAGGATTGGTGTATTGCAGTGGGGGATATGGCAGATTACGTAGTAGAAACACAAAAGGGCGGACGCTATATCACTTATGAGGAAGTGCTGGATATTTTGAAAAAGGCTGAGGATAATGGCTTTGTACATCAGATTACCAATATTGACGGAAAAAATAAAATTTTTGCCATCTGCAACTGTAATGTCAATGTATGCTATGCACTACGTACTTCCCAGCTGTTTAATACGCCGAATATGTCAAGGTCTGCTTATGTTGCTCACGTAAAGACAGAAAATTGTGTTGCCTGCGGCAGATGCGTGGAATATTGTCCGGCAGGAGCGGTCAAGCTGGGACAGAAGCTCTGTACAAAAGATGGACCAATCGAATACCCGAAGCATGAGCTTCCGGATGCCGTGAAGTGGGGACCGGAAAAATGGGATGAAGATTATCGGGATAACAATCGGATTAACTGCTATGACACCGGTACAGCGCCATGTAAAACAGCCTGTCCTGCGCATATTGCAGTACAGGGCTATTTGAAAAAAGCCGCACAGGGCAAATACAGAGAAGCGCTGGCTTTGATTAAAAAAGAAAATCCGTTTCCGGCAGTATGCGGACATATCTGTAACCGCAGATGTGAAGATGCCTGCACAAGAGGAACCATTGATCAGGCGGTTGCCATTGACGAAGTAAAGAAATTCATTGCAAAGCAGGATTTGACAGCAGAAAACCGTTATATTCCGCCGATTATTCCGCCTACCACAGGCAGATTATTTGAAGAGAAGATTGCCATTATAGGCGGTGGTCCGGCAGGACTTAGTTGTGCCTTTTATCTTGCAGAAAAAGGTTATAAGCCTACTGTTTTTGAAAAGAATGAAAAGCCGGGCGGTATGCTGGTTTACGGAATACCTTCTTTTAAACTGGAAAAAGATGTGGTAGAGGCAGAAATTGATGTGATGCGCCAGATGGGTGTGGAAATTAAATGCGGTATTGAAGTAGGAAAAGATATTACCTTAGAGGAACTGCGTAAACAGGGCTATAAAGCCTTTTATCTTGCAATCGGATGTCAGGGAGGAAGAAAAGCCAATATCCAAGGAGAAGATGCAGAAGGTGTTATGACTGCCGTAGATTTCCTTCGTACAGTAGGTGACAATCAGAATTATCCGGTAGAAGGACGTACCGTAGTCGTAGGAGGCGGAAACGTAGCCATTGACGTGGCGAGAACTGCAAGCCGCTGCGGAGCATCTGAGGTTTCCATGTTCTGTCTGGAAAGCAGAGAGATTATGCCTGCATCAGAAGAGGAAATCACAGAGGCACAGGAAGAAGGCATCACTCTGAACTGTGGCTGGGGACCGAAGGAAATCCTTACAGAAAACGGAAAAGTCAAAGGAATTGTATTTAAGAAATGTCTTTCTGTCTTTGATGAAAACAAACGCTTTGCACCGAAATTTGATGAAGCCGTAACCATGACCGTTCCTTGTGAAAGAGTCTTTTTAAGTATCGGACAGAGCATTGTCTGGGGTAATTTATTAGAAGGCTCAAAGGTTGAATTAGGAAGAGGAAACGGTGCGGTGGCAGATAAAGTAACGTATCAGACAGCAGAACCGGATATCTTTGTAGGCGGTGACGTTTACACAGGACCGAAATTTGCCATTGATGCCATTGCAGCAGGAAAAGAGGGTGCAATTTCCATTCATCGTTTTGTGCAGCCGCACAGCAGTTTGACAATCGGAAGAAACAGACGTCAGTTTATTGAGCTTGACAAGAGCAATATTCAAATAGAGGAATACGATAATTCTTCCCGCCAGATACCGGGTGTGAGAAAAGACATTGATGCTCATAAATCCTTTAGAGATGCAAAAGAAGCCTTTACAGAAGAACAGGTGAAAAAAGAAACAGCACGCTGTCTGGGATGCGGAGCTTCCGTTGTAGATGAAAACAAATGTATCGGCTGCGGTGTTTGTACTACAAAATGTGAGTTTGATGCCATTCATCTGTATCGAGAGCATCCAGAATGCAGTACCATGCACAAATCAGAGGATAAGATGAAGGTCATTCTTCCTTACGCATTTAAGAGGGAAATGAAAATCCGTTTTGGAAAAAAGGAGAAATAGAGGATGCACGAGCTGGGAATTGTCTTTCATATTATTGACAGCTTAAAAGAAGTGGGGGAAGAAAACCATTTAAAGCAGATTGCGGGGGTGACTTTGGAAGTCGGGGAAGTTTCCGGAGTTTTGGAAGATTATCTGCAAAGCTGTTGGCGGTGGGCGTCAGACAGAACAGAGCTTCTAAAGGGAGCATCACTTACTGTGGAACAAATTCCGGCAGTGACCTTTTGCGAGGATTGTAAACAGACTTATTCTACAACAGAATTTGGAAAAATCTGTCCCTATTGCAAAAGTGAACATACATATCTTGCAGCCGGAAATGAGTTTAATATTAAAGAGATAACTGCCTGCTGAAAAATGCAGGCAGAAAGAGAAAGGAAGGGATTTTATGTTATTTCAGATTTACGGAGATAACACCATGTGGCAGCTGTTAGGCTGGATTTTGGTATTTGCGGGGCTTATTCTCATGAATGAGCTGGCAAGAAGAAGCAAAACAGGAGGAATTTTCTGTTTCTTAATTTTACCTGCGGTCTTGACCGTATATTTTGTGGCAATTTATGTAGGAGCAGCCATGGGCGCAGATTGGGCGCTTCATAATCAGACTTATCTGCACATGACAAGCTGGTTCCATTATGCGAAGCTCTATGCGGCAACAGCGGGATGTATCGGCTTTATGATGATTAAATACAAATGGGGAATTGGAAAAAAAGAATGGTTTAAGCTGTTTCCTTTTCTCATTGTGGCAATTAACATTTTAATTGCAGTAGTCAGTGATTTTGAGTCCGGTATCAGAGGTATGATGGCAATGGCAGAATACGGAGACCGCTGGTGGCTGTCATCTGAAAACGTATGGCTGTACGGAGGCTGGTGGAACTGGGTAAACGGTATTTCCGGCTTAATCAATATTTTCTGTATGACAGGCTGGCTGGGGATTTATGTTTCCAAGGATAAAAAAGATATGCTGTGGCCGGATATGACATGGTGTTTTATTCTGGCTTATGATTTATGGAACTTTGAATATACTTATAACAATCTGCCTACACACGCATGGTACTGCGGACTGGCGCTTCTTTTAGCTCCGACAGTTGCCAATGCCCTTTGGAATAAAGGCGGCTGGATACAGAACAGAGCAAATACTTTGGCTTTATGGTGTATGTTTGCACAGGTATTTCCGCTGTTTCAGGATGCCAGCAGATTTACCACTATACCGGTATTGTATGCAGACGGATTTATGGATGCTGCCACAAGACCAACCGTAGCAAATCCCACTATGCAGGGGGTGGTAGCGGTTATTGCGCTGATTGCCAATATTGCATGTATGGCAATGATTATCAAACGTGCAAAACAGCAGAAGAAAAATCCATATACACATGAGATTTTCACAGACCAGAAAGACTTTAAGCTGGCTATGGAAAGAGCAGAGAGATAAAAAAGAAAAACTGTTGTATGAGCAGTTATTGATAGTTCAATAGCTGTTCTATACAGCAGTTTTTTTCTAATCAAAATAAATCTGCGTATCCCCGTCAATACATTGCTTCAGAGAATGCTCAATCCAATCCACCGCTCCCTGTGTATCTCGGTTTTTTATATAAGTCCACATGGTATAATTGCGGTTATAGAGCATTTCCACACCATACAGTTCACAGAAGCGCTCCCACATGGTAAAGATAGGGGCATGAAAAGACTGAAAAATCAGAGGTATCAAAGTATTTTTGGAGGACAGGGCAAATTCATGCTGAAAGGCAAAAGCAGCTTCAATGGCTTCCTGAACGCTTGCAGTATTTTGAATGGCTTCTACTTTTTCAAAAAGTACCTGAATTTCCTCATCGGTAATCATGGGAATACTCAGTCTGGCGATTAGCGTGTCAAGAGCAATACGCACTTCTAAAATCGAACGGATTTCCTCTCTGCGAATACGGCCTCCATTATATTTCATAATGGCAACTAAGGTTTCTACCGTACCTTTCCTGCGATAGTCGGCAACAAAAGTTCCGCTTCGGGGTTTTACAATTAAAAAACCCTTTTTTTCCAGCTCCGCAATTCCGCTGTTTACCACGGCACGGCTGACCTGCATCATCTGAGCAAGCTGGCGTTCGGGAGGAAGCTTTTCGCCGATTTTTAATTTTCCTGACAAAATCATATTTTCTAACTGGTCTACAAAAAGTTCCCGAAGAGATGGCGAACTTATTTTTTCAAATTCCATAATCCTTCTCCAAAACAGTAAAATTTGAGTTCATTATATTGCGAAATAAAAGAAACTGCAAGAGCTTTCTTATTTTTAATTGACCGCAATGAAATGGTATAGTATTATATAGTTGTTTTACAATTTAGAAAAAACAGCGGTATAAGCTGCCGTTCAGGAGGAAACCATGTTAATTGTTAAGAAGTTCGGAGGAACCTCTGTTGCCGATAAGGAACGCATTTTCAATGTGGCAAAACGGTGTATAGAGGATTATGAAAAAGGAAATGATGTTGTGGTCGTTTTGTCTGCAATGGGAAAATATACGGATGAATTGATTGAAAAAGCTCATGATATCAATCCTAATCCACCTAAGCGGGAAATGGATATGTTATTTACCATTGGTGAGCAGATGTCGGTATCTCTTATGGCAATGGCAATGGCACAGCTGGGAGTCAGAGCTGTTTCCTTAAACGCTTTTCAAGTACCTATGCACACGACCAGCAGCTATGGAAATGCAAGGCTGAAAAAAATTGATACAGAGAGAATTAAACGAGAACTGGAAGACAGAAAAATTGTAATTGTAACAGGCTTTCAGGGAATAAATAAATATGATGATTATACCACACTTGGCAGAGGCGGTTCTGATACCACAGCAGTTGCTTTGGCAGCAGTTCTTCATGCAGATGCCTGTGAAATTTATACAGATGTAGACGGCGTTTACACAGCAGACCCACGTCTTGTGCCGACAGCAAGGAAATTAAAAGAAATCACTTATGATGAAATGCTGGATTTGGCAACATTGGGAGCGGGAGTATTACATAACCGTTCTGTGGAAATGGCAAAAAAATACGGCGTACGTCTTGTAGTGCGTTCAAGCTTAAACAATTCAGAAGGAACAGTGGTGAAGGAGGTTGTCAATAAAGTGGAAAGAATGATTATCAGCGGGGTTGCATTAGATAAAAATGCAGATAGAATTTCAGTAATCGGTATTCAGGATATGCCGGGAAGCGCATTTAAGCTTTTTAATACATTGGCAAAGAAAAATATTAACGTAGATATTATTATCCAGTCCGTAGGAAGGGAAGGAACAAAGGACATTTCCTTTACAGTTTCCCATGAAAATCTGGATGAAGCCATTGCGCTTTTAGAGGAAAAGAAAGAAGCTCTGGGCTTTGAGAAGGTAGAATATAACTGCGATGTTGCAAAGCTTTCTATCGTAGGAGCGGGTATGATGTCTAATCCGGGTGTTGCGGCAAAGATGTTTGAATGTTTGTATAATCAGGATGTAAATATTAACATGATTGCCACTTCTGAAATCAGAATTACCGTTTTAGTAGCACAGAAGGATGCAGTGGCAGCTATGAACGCAGTTCATGAAGCGTTTGGTTTATCTGAGAGAAATTAAATAAAGAAAGCGGGGTAGTGTAATGCAGCAATTTTATTATGGCGGAGATATTCTCACCATGGAAAAAGAAGGGGAAATCTTAGAAGCGGTACTTGTGGAAAACGGCAGAATTAAAAAAGCTGGGGATTTTGAAAAAGTAAAGGCTTTTGTAAAAGAAGATGCACAATGGATAAATCTGAAAGGGAAAACACTGATGCCCGCTTTTATTGATGCCCATAGCCATATCTCTACTGCTATTCAAATGTCACAGGCAGCAGATTTAAGTCAATGTGAGAGTTTTGAGGAAATTATTTCTGTTTTAAAAGAGTATCAGCGGGAGAATAAAATAGAAAAGACAGGTATCATTATTGGATTTGGATATGATCATAATTTCTTACCTCAGGGGAAGCAGCCGGATAAAAGGTACTTAAATCAGGTTTCTAAAGAAATACCTATTTATATTTCTCATACTTCCGGTCACATGGGCTGTGCCAATGATGCTGCTCTTGCACTGGCGGGAATTACAAAGGATACAAAAGATCCGGAAGGCGGTAAAATTGGTCGCTTTGATAAAGATAATGAGCCGGATGGTTATCTGGAAGAAGCAGCAATGATGTTGCTGCAAAAGGCAATAGGCCCCAGAATAAAATTTGACTTGAAAGCGGGTTTGAAAAAAACGCAGGAGTTGTATCTGCAAAACGGAATTATAACTGTGCAAGACGGTGCAGCATCTCCTGAATCTTTTGCAATGCTTCGACAGATGGATGAAAGTAAAGAGCTGATTTTAGATGTAGTATTATATCCTTTATTACAAAATAAGGCTCAAGAATTATTTTTAGAATTTCCTGAATACGCAGAACAATATTGTGGAAATTTAAAGCTGGGAGGCTATAAAGCAGTTCTTGATGGTTCTCCTCAGGGACGTTCTGCATGGCTGACAAAACCTTATGAAAATAGTGAAGGGTATTGTGCTTATCCATGGTTTTCTGATAAAGAAACAGAAAAATTTATGAAAACAGCAGTGGAAGACAGCAGACAGATTTTAGTACATTGTAACGGAGATGCAGCAGGAGATCAGTTTATCCACGCTTATAGAAAAGCATTGGAAAATAGTAAAAATCCTAAAAAAGACAAGCTTCGTCCGGTGATGATTCATTGTCAGACAGCAAGGGAAGACCAGTTAGAGGAAATGAAAGAACTGGGTATTCTTCCGTCTATTTTTGTGGGACATGTCTATTACTGGGGTGAAGTACACAGAAAAAATTTAGGCGAAGAAAGAGCCGCACGTATTAGTCCTTGTCATTCTGCGTTTTTAAGAAATATGAAAGTGACTTTTCATCAGGATACACCGGTTACAAAGCCGAATATGCTGCATTCTGTATGGTGTGGGGTAAATCGTATTACACGCACAGGAAATCAGTTGGGTAAAGAGCAGTGCTGTACTGTGTATGAGGCACTTCAGGCAGTGACGATAAACGGTGCATACGCATACTTTGAAGAAAAAGAAAAGGGAAGTGTTAAAGAAGGAAAAAGGGCAGACCTTGTTATTCTGGATAGAAATCCAATGAAAACAGAGAAAAAAATGTTAAAAGAAATACAAGTTTTGGAAACCATAAAAGAGGGAAAAAGTATTTGGAAAAAGGAAGATAGATAAATATGGATGCCAAAGAAAGAAGAAGGCTGCTTAGAAAAAGAGCAGTAAGAAGGCAATTAGGGCTTATGGTTGCTGCCCTTTTCGTTATAGGACTCAGCATTTATTTTGTGTCCAGCATTACATCTGCCAGAGCAGAAGCGAAGGAAGAAAAAGCGAAAAAGGAAGCCCAGATTGCCAAAGAAGAAGCAAAAGAAGCCGCTGTAAAAGTCCGTCAGAAAGAGCATAAAAAGGAAGCAGAAGAGAGAAAAGCACTGACAAAAAAACTTCAGACGGAAACGGAAAATATGGTAAGTGGGTTTGCAGGTGATTGGAGTGTATATATTCAGGAAATGGATTACGGCAATGAAATTGTTTTGAATAATGAGCCCATGTATCCTGCAAGCTTAGTAAAGTTGTTTGTTATGGCAGCCACTTATGAAAATCTGGATGAGGTTATGGAAAACCAGACGAAATATTATAAAGGTGAGAAAAAAGCCTGGAGTGAAACAAAGAAACTTTTAGAGGAAATGATAGAGGTTTCCGATAATGAAGCTTATAATGAGCTTATAAAAGTTCAATCTTCTGATCGAAGCTTTGTAAAGGGAGCTGCAAAAATTAATGAGTATCTGAAAGAAAATGGATATGAAGATACAGGAATACATACTACTTTACATCCCGCATATTCCAAGTCTGAAAAAGACGGCAAGGGAGATAATGTAACTACAGTAAAAGACTGTGGAAAACTTTTAGAAAAAATTTATACGGGAAATTGTGTCAGTCATGAAAAATCAGGAAGTATGCTGCATTTATTGCTAAATCAGGAAAATACTATTAAAATTCCTCAGGGACTTCCTGAGGGAACAAAAGTTGCCAATAAAACAGGAGAAACTTCTGAGGTACAGCATGATGCGGCAATCGTATATGGAGAAAACACGGATTTCATTTTATGTATTATGACAAAAAATACCAATGGAGCGGAAGAAGTATATGGAGATATTCATGAACTTACGAAAATGGTATATGATACTTTAAATCCATGAGAATAAGAGCTATTGTGTCAGGGAAATGCTTGATACGACAGCTCTTATTTATATCATAGAAGTAGAGTTTTTGTAGAGAATTTTAGGTTAAACTGGGAATAAAAACAGCTATGGAAGGAAAAAAATGGATTACTAAAGATTTACTGTCATCAAAGTATATGCCTATGGCGAAGCTATACGGTATTCGCATGACACAGGCGATTATCTATTTAATGTTACTTTTAGGCATTTATATGTGCGTTTTAAAAGCAGGAAATTGTGAATTTGCATTTTTGAAATTATATATGGGCGAGCTGGCAACCATAGTGTTTCTAGGTGGAATGGGTATTTTCTTTTATGCACTGACGGACCAGGTGGTAGTAGGTTATATGATACCTCTGCTGTATTATATGTTAAATATTGCCATTTCCCCTAACAAGATAAAAGTATTTTATCTGTTTTCCATGAGTATGGGCAAATACGAGTGGAAATGGACTTTGGGAATTGCAGGTGTTGTGCTTTTGGTTGCAGGAATAGCTATTCGCTCCAAAAGAAAATAGAAATTTATCGAAAAACGATAAAAAAATATTGAAAAACAAAAAGTTCTGTGGTATTCTTTGATAAAGAGAAATCACAGAACTTTTTTTGCGGGAGGTAAAAGATGAATTGGAACAAGGATAAAAGCTTAAAATTTACAAGAGTCTGTATTTATTTCTTTGCAGTCCTTCTTGTGGGGATATGTGTTGGCGCTCCGTGGCTGTATCGGGGTTTTTTAGAACTTCGCAGTCCTCTTTTAGACGGAATGCTACCGTACTTTTTAGTGACGAATTATGCTACGGCAGTTCCTGTTGGAGCGGCGCTTTACAAAATGAATGGTCTGTTGAAAAATATCAGTGCAAATCAGGTGTTCATTTCTGAGAATACAGAGTGTTTAAGACAGCTGTCATGGTGCTGTGCGGCGGCAGGAATGATTTTTGCAGCCAGCGGTTTTTATTATTTTCCGTTTTGGTTTTTATGCGGGGCAGCCATGTTTATGGCTTTGATACTGCGTGTGATAAAGAATGTTTTTGCACAGGCGGAAGAAATTAAAAGAGAAAACGATTATACCATATAGGAAGGGTGATAAAAATGCCTATTGTAGTTAATCTTGATGTCGTTATGGCAAAGAGAAAAATCAGTGCAGGAGACTTGGCAAAAGCCATTGATATTACGCCTGCCAATTTATCGGTGTTAAAAAACGGAAAGGCAAAAGCAGTTCGTTTTACTACTTTGGAAGCTCTTTGTAAGGTTTTGGAGTGTCAGCCGGGAGATATTCTGGAGTATGTTTCTGAGGAAGAATTCTAAATAGTTTTCAGAAAGTGAGGAAGAAAAATGGAAAATAAAAATCAGGTAAGTACAGAAATGGGCTTACCTTTGGAAAGTGAACCCTTTTTTGAGAAAATAAAGGTAGATAAATGGGATAAAATCTTTGCGGCGGCGTATTTATTTTTAGGATATGTGCTGTGGAAAACAGGACAGTATGACTCTTTTTTTAATATATCAGGCTTTGTTATTCTCTATATTGCAGTAGTTTCTCTGTATTGTTTTGTGAAAGGCTTTCATATAAACGGTGAAAAGATATTTTGGAGTATTATTTTGCTGGGAGTTGGAATACCTTACGGATATTATTCGATTATGCCTCTGACACAGCTGGGAATGTTGGCGGTGGTAGGTGCCTATTGGACGCTGGTTATGACCGATGCGCTTGTTTTGGATGGCAAAACCTCCTCGTGGGTGCTTTTGGATGTATGGTATGCGCTGATTATTTTGCCGTTTTCTAATTTTTTGTGTCAAATCAGAGTGTTGCTGCAAAGTCTGTTCAGCAAAACACAGAAACGGACAGGAGCTATGGTTTTACTGGGAATAGGGATATCTCTGCCGGTGCTTGTTATTATCTTGCCGGTTTTGTCTCAGGCAGACGCGGGATTTTCCCGGATGCTTAAAAGCCTTTTGGGAAATATTTTTGACGGAGGTCTTTTCCTTCAGTTATGTATAGAAATTCCGATTATGCTTATTCTTTCTTCCCTAATGTTTGGTACTGTTTATGGAGGAATTTATCAGAGAAATATAGAAAAAGACCTCTGTAAAGAGCATAGGGAGATATCAGGAGAAGGCCTGCATATCATACCGGATGTGGCAGTTTATACCTTTGCAGGAATTATCGGATTTACCTATATTTTGTTTATTGCTTTTCAGGCAAAATATCTTTTTTCTGCCTGTGCGGGGATTTTACCGGAGAGCTTTACTTATGCAGAATATGCAAGACAGGGCTTTTTTGAGCTTTGCGGAATTACCGCTTTTAATGTCCTTCTGCTCCTTTTTATGAATACTTTTACAAAGACTATAACAAGAGAAAACAAGGTGCTTTCTGTGATAAATATAGCTTTTTCCGCAGTGACGATTTTGCTTTTGATTACGGCAATGAGCAAGCTGGGAATGTATATTGCAGCCTATGGTTTTACGATTAAGAGAATACAGGCAGGTGTATTTATGATATGGCTGTTCCTTGTCCTTTTTATGATTATATGGCACCAAAAAAGGAAAATTCCATTGGTCCGTTGGGCTGTTTTTTCAGGTGCGGTTCTTTTTACCTTGCTGTGCATATTGCCATTGGAAGCGATGCTTTCTTAGCGCAATAGAAAAAGTGGTTGCCAGAAACTCTGTCCTTGTATATACTGTATCATTGCAAGATAAAATATACAGGTGAGGGATTTATGGAAACAAAAGATTTTATGACAAAACCGGTAAAAGGGTTATTTTTTCATTATTTAATCCCGTCCATTATGGGCACAATGGTAACCTCTATCTATGTTCTGGCAGATACCATTATTATCGGAAAAGGATTGGGAAGTGTGGCAATGGCAGCGTTAAACATCGCACTTCCCATTTATAATGTGTTCTTTGGATTGGGACTTTTATTTGGTGTGGGCGGCTCTGTACTGATGTCTATTTTCAGGGGACGAGGAGAAAAAGAAAAGGCAGATGCCTACTTCACGGCATCCTTTCTTTTGAACATTCTCATATGGCTTTTGCTCCTTGTGGTGAGTGTGGTTTTCATGGAAGATATCGCATGGCTTTTAGGCGGAACAGAGGAAACCATGCCTTATATTATGGACTATATTCCCTACATTATATGGGGAATGGGAGCATATTTTCTCTCTGCTTTTTTACAGACCTTTGTAAGAAATGACGGTGCTCCGAAGTTGGCAATGAATGCGGTAATTGCCGGAGGAATTACCAATATTGTGCTGGATTATGTGTTTGTATTTCCTATGGAAATGGGAATGTCAGGGGCTGCAATCGCAACGGTTATCGGCTCTTATTTAACCGTAGGAATTCTGCTTATTCATTTTTTTACAAAGAAAAATCAGTTGAAATTCAACCTTCGTGGTATTCGTGTAAGCTATATGAAGGATATTCTGGTGAACGGAACAGCCAGTTTTTTGATTGAGGTTTCATCGGGAATTACCATTTTTGTATTTAATTTGCAGCTTTTAAAATATGTGGGAAATACGGGAGTTACGGTATTCGGCATTATCTGCAATACAGCCATTGTGGTAATGTGTCTTTGCAAAGGCGTTAATCAGGCATCTCAGCCTATTATCTCTGTAAATTACGGGGCAGGGCAGTTTGAAAGAACTTTTTCCGTAAGAAAACTGACGATGATTACATCTATTATTGTCTGTGGCGTGATTGTAGCAGTTGGAATTTTTGCACCGGATTTCTTTACTTATATCTTCTTAAATCCTGATAAGGAAATCCTTTCCATGTCAGGAGACGCAGTGCAGATTTACTTTATCGGATTTTTATTTACAGCAGTAAATATGGTGTATATTTGTTATTTTCAGTCTGTGGTGGAAAATGGATATTCCCTGCTTTTATGTCTTTTAAGAGGCTGTATTCTGGTACTGATTTTTGTCTATGTATTGCCTGTTTTTATGGGAGTTACAGGAATTTGGCTGGCATACCCGGCGGCAGAATTATGTACTATGGCAGTGGGAATGTTTGTAATAAAGAGAACAGACAGAAAAAATTTTCAAAAAATAGTTGACAAAAAACAAAGTTAAGCATAAAATGATACCAACAAAAGCAAAACCGATGAGAAAGAGGAGTAAGCTTGAAATGAAATTACAGAGAGCGGCAGATGGTGGGATTGCCGTATGGACTTTGAAGCTGAATGGACTTTCGAGGGCAGCCCGAAATGAAAAGAGTAGGCGTTGTCGGGAACCGAACCCGTTATCAATCAGGCGTGTATGTCAGTACATGGTAAAGTGGACATTTGGCAATGTCAAGTTGAGTGGTACCGCGATAATAAATGATTTTATTACCGTCTCAAGTTAGTTTCTAACTTGGGGCGGTTTTTTATTGTATAGGAAATTGCGTCCTATACAATAGAAAGCCCTTGCACATCGGAATGGAAAAAGAAAAGCAGAGAAAAGGAGAAAAAATTATGAAGAAAAAAGTATTTGTTATGATTTTAGGAGCAATTTTAACAACAGGTCTTTTCACCGGATGCAAAGGCGAAAATAAAGAGAGTAAAGAAGGTGTCTATCACATTGGCATTTCTCAGTTTGCAGAACATGGTTCTTTGGATAACTGTCGGGAGGGATTTTTGGAAGGCTTAAAAGAAGAAGGTATTGAAGAGGGGAAAAATCTGGAGATTGATTTAGACAATGCCAATTCCGATACTGCCACAGCAGCACAGATTTCCGATAAATTTGTGTCAGATAAGGTGGATTTGATTTGTGCCATTGCAACACCAAGCGCACAGGCAGCTTACAACAGTGCAGCAAACACAGAAATTCCCGTTGTGTATACAGCAGTGACGAATCCGGAGGAAGCCGAGCTTGCAGGTGAGGATAAAACACCGGTGGGAAATGTGACAGGAACAAGTGACCAGCTTCCCGTAGAGGCGCAGCTGAAGATGATACGTGAAATGCTTCCGGATGCAAAAACAATCGGTATTTTATATACAACCAGCGAAGCCAATTCCGTTCACAGTATCAAAGAATATGAAAAATATGCCAAGGAATACGGATTTACCTTAGAAACAGCAGGTGTTACCAATACTTCCGAGGTGTCTTTGGCAGCAGCAGGATTGTTGGAAAAGGTAGACTGCCTTACCAATCTTACAGACAATACGGTTGTCAGTGTTCTGCCAACGATTTTAGAGCAGGCAAATAAAAAAGGTATTCCTGTTTTCGGCAGTGAAATTGAACAGGTAAAACTGGGGTGTCTGGCAGCCGAAGGCTTAGATTATATCAATCTTGGTAAAGAAACAGGAAAGATGGCGGCAAAAATCTTAAAGGGTGAAGCAAAAGCAGAGGAAATGTCTTATGAGCTTTTAGAGGGAAGCAGCCTTTACATCAACGAAAAAGCAGCAGAAAACTTAAAAATAGAACTTCCGGAAGAACTGAAAAACAGAGCAGAGGAAGTATTTACAGAAATTGAAGGATAAGAAAAGAGGAAAAAAAGATGGATTTTGCAATCAGTATTATTGAGCAGGGATTGATTTACGGCATTTTAGCATTAGGTGTATATATTACTTATAAAATTTTAGATTTTCCTGATTTGACAGTAGACGGAAGCTTTCCTTTGGGAGCAGCCGTAACAGCGGCGCTTTTAAAATCCGGCGTAAACCCCTATCTCACACTGCCTGTGGCATTTTTTGCCGGGGCAGCAGCCGGACTTTGCACAGGTCTTATTCATGTAAAATGTAAGGTACGGGATTTACTTTCCGGAATTATTATGATGACAGCTTTATACACGGTGAATTTAATGGTGGCAGGAACAAATAATGTCCCTTTATTTTCTAAAGAAACCATTTTTAAAAATGAGTTTTTATCCGGTATATTCAGCGGCGGAATTTCCAAATACAGCAATTTGATGATTATTTTGCTGGTGGTTCTTATCAGTAAATTTGCATTAGACGGATATCTGAAAACAAAGTCAGGATACTTATTAAGAGCCGTAGGTGATAATGAAAATCTGGTTACTTCTCTTGCAAAAAACAAGGGAAATGTGAAGATTTTAGGCCTTTCCATTGCCAACGGACTGGTTGCATTAAGCGGCTGTATTTCCTGTCAGCAGCAGGGAGTATTTGAAATTTCTTCCGGTACAGGAGCTATTGTCGTAGGACTTGCCAGTGTTATTGTAGGAACAAGTCTTTATAAAATGCTGAAAAAAATATCCTTTATCAAGGTTACGACCTTTGTATTTTTAGGTGCAATTCTCTATAAGGCGTGTACAGGAATTGCCATTTTATACTTCCCGCCACAGGCAATGAAAATGATTTCTGCATTGTTCCTTTTAGGCGTGTTAGTCTTAATTCTGGTTGTTGATAAAAAAGAGAAGAGAGGGAAAAGCCATGCTTGAATTAAAACATATTCATAAATACTATAACCCGGGAACAGTGCATGAAATGTGTCTGTTTGAAGATTTTAATCTGACCATAGAAAAAGGAGAATTTGTATCCATTGTAGGCAGTAACGGTTCAGGAAAAACCTCTCTTTTAAATATTATCTGCGGAAGTATTGAATTAGATGAGGGGAAAATTCTGGTAGACGGTCAGGATATTACAAAGCAAAAAGAATATAAGCGTCTGGAGAAAATCGGACGTGTGTATCAAAATCCGGCTATGGGAACCTGCCCTTCCATGACTATTTTAGAAAATATGGCAATGGCAGATAATAAGGGAAAAGCCTTTGGATTAAAAAGAGGAACAGATAAGAAACGCATTGCTTTTTATAAAGAAGAGCTGGCAAAATTACAGCTTGGCTTGGAAGATAAATTGAATACAAAGGTAGGAGCTCTTTCAGGAGGACAAAGACAGGCATTGGCGCTTTTAATGAGCACCATGACGCCTATTGATTTCCTGATTTTAGATGAGCATACGGCAGCATTAGACCCGAAAACCGCAGATTTAATTATGGAATTAACAGAGAAAATTGTGAGAGAAAAGCATTTGACAGCGATTATGGTAACGCATAATCTTCGCTACGCAGTGGAATACGGAGATAGACTTCTCATGTTGCATCAGGGAAATGCAGTTATGGATGCGGTAGCAGAAAAGAAAAAAGAAATAAAAATTGAGGATATTTTAGAAAAGTTTAATGAGATTAGCATAGAATGCGGAAATTAACAGCCCTTGAAACGAACTATATATCGTGCTAGTATATATACATACTGACTAAATATAGTGGAGGGTAAAAGGATGAATGTTGAAGAATGGCTGGGCAGCGAAAACCGGCTTGGAATGGATATCTGGAATAAAAAGTATCGGAATGAAGAAGAGGATTTTGAAAGCTGGATTACACGTATCAGCGGCGGAAATGAAGAAATCGCAAAGTACATAAAAGAAAAGAAATTTCTTTTCGGAGGAAGAATTTTATCCAATCGAGGACTGGATAAGCAGGGGAAAAAGGTGACTTATTCCAACTGCTATGTGGTCGAACCGCCAAAGGACAACATAGAAAGTATTTTTGATTGTGCCAAAAAGCTGGCACGTACGTACAGCTACGGTGGGGGCTGCGGTGTGGATATTTCCGAGCTGAGTCCAAGAGGTGCGAAAATCAATAATGCGGCAAAGGAAACCAGCGGAGCGGTATCCTTCATGGAATTATATTCTCTTGTGACTTCTTTAATCGGACAAAACGGAAGAAGGGGAGCGTTGATGATTTCCATTGACTGCTCCCATCCTGACGTTCCGGAATTTATTGAGCTGAAAACTGATTTGGAAAAAGTAAATACAGCGAATATTTCCGTGCGTATTCATGAGGATTTCATGGAAGCAGTGAAGAAAAACGAAGAGTATTGTCTGCATTATACAAGAGAAGAGACAGGACAGGTTATTGAACGTATGGTAAATGCCAGAGAGCTGTTTCACCGCATTACGGAAACAAACTGGGATTATGCAGAACCGGGCGCATTGTTCTGGGACAGAATTACCGGCTGGAATTTACTTAGCAATACAAAGGAATTTTCTTATGCAGGCGTAAATCCCTGTGCAGAAGAGCCCTTGCCGGCAGGAGGAAGCTGTCTTTTAGGAAGCATCAACCTTTCTGCTTTTGTAGAAAATCCTTTTACAGAAAATGCCTATTTTGACTTTGAAGAATTTAAGCATTGTGTACAGGAATCTGTAAGAGCTTTAAATGAAGTGTTGGAAGAAGGACTGCCCTTGCATCCCCTTCCGGAGCAGCGAGAAAGTGTCAGTCAGTGGCGTCAAATCGGACTGGGAATTATGGGACTTGCAGATGCACTGATTAAGCTGGGACTGACGTATGGAGAAGAAGATGCAGTTTCTGTCTGTGACAGAATAGGCTTTGTCATGGCAGATACAGCGATTGCAGCCTCCGCAAGACTTGCCAAGGAATTGGGTGCATTTCCAAAATGTAAGGTGGAGGAAATTATGGAAACACCTTATTTTCTGGCAAATACAACAGAGGGAACAAAAGAGCTGGTGCGTAAATACGGGCTTCGCAATTCTCAGCTTTTAACCATTGCTCCTACGGGAACCTTGTCTACCATGCTGGGCATTTCAGGAGGAATTGAGCCGATTTATGCTAATTATTATGAGAGAAAAACAGAGTCCTTACATGGAGAGGATGTGTATTATAAGGTCTATACAAAAATTGTAAAAGATTTTATGGAGGAGCACAAGGTTTCGGATGACAGACTTTTGCCGGACTATTTTGTAACGGCTATGACTTTAGACTATCACCAGAGAATAGATATGCAGTCCATCTGGCAGCGACATATTGACGCATCCATCAGCTCTACGGTAAACGTACCTTCCGGCTTTACTGTGGAAGAAACAGAAAATCTTTATTTATATGCCTTTGAGCAGGGGTTAAAAGGAATTACTATTTTCCGAGACGGCTGCAAGCGTGTGGGAATTTTAAATACAAAGGAAACGAAGAAAATCACAGCAGGAGAAGGACTGAAACGAGGAGAAATTATTCTTGTCACAGACGATGTGGTAGGCAAGAAAAGAAAGCTGATTACAGGCTGCGGAAGTCTTCACTGTATTGCCCTTTTTGACCCGCATACAGGAGCACTTTTGGAAACATATTTAAGCAAAGGTTCTACCGGAGGCTGTAATAACTTTATGGTTGGTCTTTCCAGAATGATTTCTATCAGTGCAAGAGGCGGAATTGATATTGAAACTATTGTAGATCAGTTAAATTCCAGTGGTTCCTGTCCGTCTTATACTGCTCGTAGAGTAACTAGAAAGGATACAAGTAAAGGTGCATGCTGTCCAATGGCAGTGGGAAATGCTTTAATGGATATGTATAAAGAAATGCAGGAGGAATTAAGTCAGAAAGCGGGAAAAGATGAGAAAGGCAAGAAAATTCCAAAACCAAAAGCAGTTCCGGTAAGGGGAGAAACAGATAAAATGTATTGTCCGGAGTGCGGAGAATCCCTTGTTTTTGAAGAAGGATGTAATATTTGCAAAAGCTGTGGATGGAGTAAATGTCACTAATGAACAAAAGGAGACGATATGAAACTTTTATTTAAACAAAGGATATTTTCATGGCTTGACAGTTATGATATCTATAATGAGCAGGGAGAAAAAGTGTATACAGTAAAAGGTGAATTAGCGTGGGGACATTGTCTAAAAATTATGGATCAATATGGGCAATATTTAGGTACAGTAAAAGAAAAAGTGCTCACATTTTTACCTAAGTTTGAACTCTATGCGGGAGAACAATATTTGGGGTGTGTTCAGAAAGAGTTTACTTTTTTTAAGCCTAAATTTGTTGTTGATTTTAATGGCTGGAGCGTGCAGGGAAACGTATGGGAATGGGATTATGAAATACAGGATCAGACTGGAAGGGCAGTAGCCTTGGTAAATAAAGAAGTATTTTCTTTAGCGGATACATATGTCATGGAAATTGACAGACCAGAAAATGCTTTATATGTATTGATGCTGGTTCTGGCTATTGATGCAGAAAAATGTTCCAGTCAGTCATAAGAGAAGGAAGACAGAACGATGAGATTAGAAAAGTTGCAAAACCTTTTAAAAGAAAAAAGATTTCCTTTTACCTATTCTGAGGAAGATGGTTGCGGAAGTATTGATTTTGAATATCGTGGAGTTGCTTATCATGTATGGGAATTTTTTGATGATGATATATGGGGAGCAGAAACCAATGTGAAAAATATGGGGCGACATGAAGATTTATTCGGAGAGTATGAAAGGGAAATTATAGATATTGTTCAGACATGGAATTAAAAAATGAAAAAACAGCCTTGACATTGACGCAGCGGAAACTGTTATGGTAATTGTACAGTAAGAAAAGGAGGAAGAAATATGGAGTACAGTATCAGACAGTTGGCAGACCTTACAGGGGTCAGTACCAGAACCCTTCGTTATTATGATGAAAGAGGTCTGTTAAAGCCTAGTAGAGTAAATGAGCAGGGCTGTCGTTACTATGAACAGGAGCAGGTGGACCTGCTGCAACAAATCTTATTTTACCGGGAAAGAAATCTGGGATTGGATGTGATTAAAGAGATTATCAGCAATCCCCAATTTGATGCGGCACAAGCGCTTGAGGAACATTTGATTGCTCTTATGGAACAGGAAAAACATATTTCTACCTTAATTCAGACTGTAAAAAATACCATTGCAGACATGAAAGGAGAAGAAAGAAATATGAGTGATAAAGAGAAATTTGAAGGTTTTAAACGAGAGCTGATAGAAGAAAAAGAAAGACTTTACGGGAAAGAAGCCAGAGAAAAATATGGCGAAGAGGCTGTTGATGAGGCAAATCAAAAAATTATGGGACTGTCCGAGGCAGATTACGAGAGATTTAAAAATCTGGAAAAGGAAGTGCTTCGTCAGTTAGAAGAAGCTGTAAGAAACAAAGAATTGCCCGAAAGCGAAACAGGACACAGAATTGTGCTTTTGCATAAGGACTGGCTGGGATATACATGGAAGGAATATTCTGCTCAGGCACATAAAGGGCTGGCGTCTATGTATATAGCCGATGAGAGATTTCTTGCATATTATGATAAGAATATAAAAGGGTGCGGCGAGTTTCTTGTAAAAGCGGTGGACTATTGGGCAGGAAGATAAGGTGTCTTGACTAAGTTGCGGAGAAATTTTATGAGTAATGAAGTAGTAAATTATTATGAAAATTATCGAGAAGAAGATAGAATTACGACTAATAATGCAAGGAGAATAGAATTTTTAACAACAATATATAAATTTGATAAATTGTTGAAGGGTAATTTGAAAATTTTAGATTGTGCTGCTGGTACAGGTGCTTATGCTTTTTATTTGGCAGATAAAGGACATAATCTCACAGCAACAGATATAACACCAAGACATATTAAAATAATAAACGAACAGTTAAAGGATAGAACATATTCAATGGAAACAAAAGTATTAGATGCTACTGATATGAGATGTTTTGAAGATGGGTGCTTTGATGTGGTGTTAAACATGGGCCCTTTTTATCATTTAACCGATGATATGTCAAGGAATAAATGCTTAAGCGAGTCTATAAGAGTTTTGAAAAAAGGTGGATATCTTATTACAGCATATATTCCAAGATTATATCTTAATCAGATGCTTGTTATGTCAGTTATTACATGATAATCCAAAATGCTTTTGGACTGATACATATTATTCATCATACGATGAAATGCAGAAATTATATAAAGATAATGGCATAGAATGTATAGACCAATTTGCACAGGATGGATTAGCACCTTTATTTCATAATAGAGTAGACCAGTGGAACAATGAACAATTTGAAATATGGCTTAAATATCACTTGTCTGTATGTTCGGAAAAATCAATTATAGACATGAGCAATCATGTGATTATTATAGGCAGAAAAAATTAAATAGTTTTTCAGAAACAAAGGAGTTGTTGCTTTTCATGGTGGTTAGAAATATCACTGAAAGCAACAACTCCTTTATTATTTAGTTCCATTCTTCAGCTAAGAGAAAATCACGGATATTACGGTGCTTGATACCATTGCGGCTCATATCAAATTCATCTAAAGAAACCACATATTTCGGGAAATTGTCTCGGATTGTATCGTATACTCCGAATTCACGTTGAACAGTTTCCTCGGAGGCAAGCAGATAGGCAACCTGAATATGTAGCTTTTCATCTCGCTTATGGCACACAAAATCGATTTCCTTATCGCCGTTTTTTTCTACTGTGACTTTATAGCCACGGCGTAATAATTCTTGATAAACAATGTCTCGCAAGTACACAGTCCCATACATAGCCTCGTAAAGACTGTTGGAATTCCCATATTCAAAAACGAAAATAAGCAATATAGTGGTTAAAATAAGAGAAAAGCCAAAAGGTGAATTACTGTAAAAATAAAAAATAACAACTGTCTTGTCACTTGTAAAAACATGGTGTATAATAGCTGTCAAATGCTTGGCAGGAGGAAAGAGAAAATGAAAGCCATGAAAGAGGAAATCGAACAGCTGAAAAAAGAAAAAAATGCAGTAATTTTAGCACATTATTATGTTCCAAAGGAAGTTCAGGAGGTTGCGGACTTTGTAGGCGACTCCTATTATTTAGCAAAAAAGGCAAGAGAGACAGAGGCAGAAATTATTGTTTTTGCAGGTGTTTCTTTTATGGGGGAAAGTGCCAAAATTTTAAATCCCACGAAGAAAGTATTATTGCCGGATGCAGAGGCAGATTGTGCAATGGCACACATGGCATCAGCGAAAAAAGTACAGGAAATGCGAGAAAAATATGAGGATTTGGCAGTAGTATGCTACATTAATTCAACAGCCGCTTTAAAGACGGTTTCTGATGTATGCGTGACCTCATCCAACGCAGTAAAAATTGTAAAAGCATTGCCAAATAAAAATATTTTCTTTATTCCGGATGAAAATCTGGGAAGCTATGTGGCAAAACAAGTACCTGAAAAAAATATTCTTTTAAATGACGGATATTGTCCGGTACATAAAAAAATTACAGTGGAAACCGTAAGGCAGACAAAGGCAAAATACCCACAGGTAGAATTCTTGGCACATCCGGAATGCACAGAGGAAATTCTGGCAGAGGCAGACTTTATCGGAAGCACTTCGGACATTATCGGCTATGCAGAAAAGTCTTCAAAAAAGGAATTTTTAATTGGCACAGAGGACGGTGTTTTCGCAGAGCTTATGAAAAAATGCCCTGAAAAAAGCTTCTATTCTGTTATGCAAGGACAGTGTTGTGCAGATATGAAAAAAGTCACTCTTGAGAAGGTGCGTGACTGCTTAAAAGAAGAAAAATATGAGGTGGAAATTACAGAAGACACCAGAGAAAAAGCACAGAAAGCATTGGACAAAATGCTGGAGCTGGCAAAGTAGGGGGTGTCTTTATGAATAAGATAAAAGCAGATGTGCTGATTGTAGGAACAGGCGCAAGCGGACTTTTTGCAGCGCTTCATATTCCTTCCGATATGCAGGTTATATTGATTACAAAGGATGACCTTAAAAACAGCGACTCTTATCTGGCGCAGGGTGGAATTTGCGTTTTAAGAGACGAAAATGACTATGAAAGCTTTATGGAAGACACCTTAAAAGCGGGGCACTATGAGAACCGAAAAGAGTCTGTGGATATCATGATACGTTCTTCCAGAGAGGTCATTAATGAACTGATTTCTTACGGAGTAGATTTCGCAAAGCGTGACGGAAAGCTGGATTATACAAGAGAGGGCTGTCATTCAAAAGCCAGAATTTTATTCCATGAAGATATTACCGGAGAGGAAATTACAAGTAAGCTTTTAATGGCTGTGAAAAAGCTTCCAAATGTAAAAATTATGGAGCATACCACCATGCTGGATTTAATCGAGAAGGACAATACCTGTATGGGAATTCTTGCAGAAACGGAAAATGAGGAATGTATGGGAATTCAGGCAGAGCATACCATACTGGCAAGCGGCGGAATTGGAGGTTTATATCAACATTCTACCAATTATCCCCATTTAACAGGAGATGCTCTGGCAATCGCTATGCGCCATAAAGTGGAATTAGAAAATATTGATTATATTCAAATTCATCCTACGACCTTATATTCTTTAAAACCGGGAAGACGTTTTCTGATTTCGGAGTCTGTAAGGGGAGAAGGAGCAAAATTATATAATGCAAAAGGAGAACGTTTTGCAAATGAGGTGCTTCCAAGAGACATGATGACAAAGGAAATCCATAAGCAGATGGAATTGGATAATAAGCCTTATGTGTGGCTGGATATGACGGTTTTAGGAGAAAAAGTGATTTTAAATCATTTTCCTCATATTTATGAAAGATGTCTGGAGGAAGGCTATGATGTAACCAAGGAATGGATACCCGTAGTTCCTGCCCAGCACTATTTTATGGGGGGAATTCATGTGGATGCAGACAGTAAAACAACAATGAAAAGTCTGTATGCAGTAGGTGAGACAAGCTGTAACGGCGTGCACGGCGCTAACCGTCTTGCAAGCAATTCTCTTTTGGAAAGTCTGGTTTTTGCTGAGCGTGCGGCAAAAAATATTGAAAAAAATAGGGAAAAATGCAAGACAAATGATGCTGATTTTGATAAACTGTATCAAGAGACACAAGAGTGTATTGTAAGTCAGAAGGAATGTCTGGCAGAGGTGTATAAGAACGAAATTCTGAAAGAAATAGAAAGAGAGAGACAGGCAAAATGAACGATATTACAATGAAATTAAATGCAGATAATTTGATAAAAATGGCATTACAGGAAGATATCAGCAGCGAGGATGTTACTACAAATGCCGTTATGCGAAACAGAAAACAGGGAGAAGTACAGCTGATTTGCAAGCAGGATGGAATTATTGCCGGACTGGGTGTATTTGAGCGTGTTTTCAAGCTTTTGGATGAGACAACAGAGGTAGAATTTTACGCAGAAGACGGCGATGAGGTAAAGAATAAACAGCTTTTGGGAGTAATACGTGGAGACATCCGTGTGCTTCTTTCCGGCGAGCGTACTGCGCTGAATTATTTGCAGAGAATGAGCGGAATTGCGACTTATACACATCAGATTGCAGAGCTTTTAAAAGAAACAAAAATCAAGCTTTTAGACACCAGAAAAACAACTCCGAACATGCGTATTTTTGAAAAATATGCGGTAAAAGTCGGCGGCGGTTATAATCACAGATACAACCTTTCTGACGGAATTTTATTGAAGGATAATCATATCGGAGCAGCAGGAAGTGTGAAAAAAGCAGTGGAAATGGCAAAGGAATATGCTCCTTTTGTTCGTAAAATCGAGATTGAAACAGAAAATCTGGAGATGGTAAAGGAGGCAGTAGAAGCCGGAGCAGACATTATTATGCTGGATAATATGACGCCGGAGGTAATGAAAGAGGCAGTGAAGCTCATTGACGGCAGAGCAGAAACCGAGTGCTCCGGTAATGTTACAAAAGAGAACATTGAACGTCTGGTAGAAGTCGGCGTAGACTATATTTCCAGCGGGGCTTTGACACATTCCTCTCCGATTTTAGACTTGTCCTTAAAAAATCTTCACGAGGTATAATACAGCGAAGGAAGGGGATTTTTCAGAATGGTTGGAGAAACACGCAGAAAAGAAATTTTAAAATATATTTCGGAAAGCGACAAACCGGTATCAGGAACAAAGCTGGCAGAACTTTTTCATGTAAGCAGACAGGTAATTGTACAGGATATTGCATTACTGCGTGCGGCAGATTGTGAAATTCTGTCTACCAACAGAGGATATATCTGTCAGGGAACAAAGAAATTTGTTCGGGTTTTTCAGGTGTGTCATACCGATGAAAAAATAGAAGAAGAATTAAACGCAGTAGTAGACTGCGGAGGCACAGTTATAGATGTGTTTGTACAGCACCATATTTACGGAGAATTAAGAGCTTCCCTGCAAATCAGCTCCAGAAGACAGGTAAAACAGTTTGTGGAGGATATTCGCACAGGAAAATCACGTCCTCTTACAAATATTACATCCGGTCATCACTGCCATACCATCAGTGCAGACAGTGAGGAGGTTTTAGAGCTTATTGAAGAAGCCTTTCAGAAAATGGGAATTTATGAGGATGAGAGAGAAAATATGGAAATTACAATCAGAAATGCAAAATTAGAAGAAGCCTCTGTATTGGCGCAGATTGAAGCAGAGTGTTTTCCAAAGGCAGAAGCAGCTTCGGCAGAGGAAATTCAAAAACGCATGAGTACATTTTTAGAAAGTTTTTTCGTAGCAGAAGTACAGGGAGAAATTGCCGGTTTTATTAACGGAGCGGTGACAGACCGGCCCTCTTTACCGGACGAGCTTTATCATAATGCGGCACTGCATAAGCCTGACGGAGCTTACCAAACAGTGTTTGGATTAGACGTAAGAGAAGCATACAGAAATCAGGGAATTGCAGGAAAGTTGCTGGATTTTCTCTCCGATACGGCAAAAGAAAGAGGAAAAAAAGGTGTGATTTTAACCTGTAAAGAACATTTGCTGAAGTTTTACGGAAGTCATGGATTTGAAAACTTTGGGGTGGCAGACTCAACACACGGAGGAGCTTGCTGGTATGATATGAGAAAAATGTTTTAGAAAAGTTTATTTTATTGATAATCAAATATAACGATTTTAAGAAAAAATACTTAATAATATGGCTTGCTATATTTATAGGTATCGTGTTAATAAGTATTGCATGGATACAAATAGAGAAAAAGAAGACTCTGAATATAAATTTAGCAAAATATAAGTACGAGCGTGAGCTGGAAAATAGCCCTTGTATATCGTCGGATGGTAATGCGATTTTAAAAATGGTGGTTGTATATGACAAACCAAGGGGCGGAGAAGGATATGTTTTAGGGTTTGCACATTTTAAAGATACAAACGAAAAAAGGTGGATTTAGAAATGAATGAAAATGAGGCTGTTGCATCAAGTGTAAGTATTCGTAATATACAACTTAATGTAGCAGCCTTACTTTCATAAGAACTATGCTAGAGTTAAAAGCGTCGGTTCTGTCATTTTAATATGATTTTCCAAGGAGGTTCTGTCAATGAGCGCCGGCACTACACCGGTTCTGGAAATACAAAATCCGGCTGCATGAGTTGCGATTTTCACTGCATTCAAAAGAGGATACCCTTCTGTTAAATAAGAAGCAAAAGCAGCAATAAAAGCGTCAGCACCTCCCGTAGAGTCGATGGAAGGAAAATCGGCAGCAGGAAAATAACCGGAAAAATCTGCTGTTTTTACGTAAGAACCCTGATGACCTAAGGTGATAATAATCACAGGACAGCCTTGACGGTAAAAATAATCAGCCTGCTTTTCTACTGTGTTTTCAGAAGGACATAAAAGTGCGGCTTCTCGTTTATTGGGAACGAAAATATCTGCATTTGCCAAAAGCTCAGTTGGCAGCGCCTTTAGAGTGGCGGGCTTTACAATGTTTTTGGCGTGATGGAAATGGGCTGTTTTGGCAGCCTGTATACAGGTATTCATAGGGATTTCCGTGGAAATCAAACAATAACCGCAGCCGTCAAATAAATGTTCTCTTGATAAGATGTCCTCAGGAGACAGGGTTTCATTAGCGCCGGGCAGAACAGTAATACAGCTTTCCGCATCTTTTTGTACGTGAATATATGCCTTTCCGGTGGCAGAGGCAGAGCTTCTTCGTATTCCGTGAGTCAGCACATGCTCTTTCTTTAACGTATCATAAATAACGGTGGAGTCATAATCATTTCCGATTTTTCCGATTAAAATCACTTCACGTCCGAGGCGGGCAGCGCCAATGGCCTGATTTGCTCCTTTTCCCCCAAGGGAAATACAGGAGGCGGTAGTAACGGTGGTACTGCCGGAGCTTGGGAGCTCGTCTACGGTCAGTGTAATATCCGTATTGATGCTTCCTACGGAAATCACTTTTTTATAGCGGCAGGAAGGCGGCGCATTTAAGCTTTCTTCATGGTCCAAAGTGAGATTATCAGAAGTAAAGAGTGTAAATTCAGGTTCATTTAAGTTTTCGCAGGCTGCAATTAAATGATAGCAGACTTTTTCTCCGAAAGCCTCGTAGGGGATTTGGAGAGAGGAAATTCTGGGAAAACAGATGGCGTCTCCCGCATCCTCCCGAAGACTTATAAGGGATAAGTCGGAAGGAATATGGTAATGAAAGCTCTTTACTTTTTCATACAGAGAAAGAGCAGCCTCAAAGTGGGTGCTGACAATTCCTGTAAAGCCCTGCAAGGAAATCTGGGTATAAAAGTCAGGGTCGGTAACGAAAAGCTTCATATCCTCTGAGTAGGGAATTTCATTGTCAAAAAGACATTTCTTAAATCCTTCAAATACCATTTTGGAGCGAAAGCTTCCGGGCTTTGTCAGGCATGCAATATGAGTATGGCGATAATCTAAAAGCTTTTGGGCAGCAAGATAACCCATCTGCATAAAATCCAGACAGTGAGAGGCTTCCGGAAGGGAGGAGTTAATGTAGGAAACAGCAATATCCTGCTCCTGAAAATAATGTTCGTATTGAATACTGTTTTCACTGACGGGCTCCCAGATAACACCGTCCACATGATGCCTGCACAGTGCGGTAATGTGTTTTAATTCCTTTTCTTCAGAGTCCATACTGTCGCAAAGAAGAACATTATAGCCATGCTTTTGCGCCATATCCATAATGCCCTTTAGCATCAGGTTCAGCAAAGTGCTGTGTCTTAAAAGAACGCCGATGACAAAGGTCTTTGCATTGGAAATATTTTTGGCTGTGCCATAAGGCGTATAGTTGTATTCTTTTACAATTTTCAGTACACGATTGCGGGTTTCGATATTTATATTATCTGCTTTGTTGTTTACAATTTTTGAAACGGTTGAAATAGAAACGCCTGCCAGCTTGGCAATTTCTTTAATAGTCATAAGATGACGTCACCTCACTTGTGTTTAATCTTATAAAGTATTATTCACTATCTGGAATTATTTGTCAATAAAGCTTCCGTACCTTTTTTGTTGCCGTAAAAAAGAGAAAGGGGTATAATCAAAAAAGCAGTAAATTCTGACAAATGAGGTGGGAAAATGAAAGAATTTGTTTGTAAAAGAAAAAAGGTATTTTTTCTTATAGGAATATATCTGTTGTTTCTTTTATTTGTGTCTCAGGACGCTTGGCTTTATGATACAACCATTGCCAAAATTACAAAAGTGCAGACAGAAAAGACAGGAGAAAAAGAAGGGGCAAGAGGTGAGACGGAAGCTTATTACCGACAGACAATGCAGGGGATTTTACTGAACGGAAAATGGAAGGGAAGTAAAGTTACGCTGAAAAATGAATATACGTATTCCGGTGTTACAAATCAGAAATACCACAGAGGGGATAAGGTGTTTATTCATGCCAGTGAAAACGGGGAAAGGCTTTCAGGAAAAATCAAAGGTCTGAAAAGGGATACTTATCTGGCGGCAGTAGGAGGAATGTTACTTTTTTTGCTCATCCTGATTACAAAGAAGCAAGGAATTTATACTATAAGCACGATGATTTTTAACACGGTTGTCTATGCCGTGGGATTTCATTTTTATCTAAAAGGCGGAAATATGATTAAAATCTGCAATATCATGGTTTTCTGCTTTACTTTTGGAACGATTTTGCTTTTAAACGGATTTCACAAGCGAACGCTGGCGGCAGTCTGCTCAACTCTTTGTGTATTTACGGTTATTATGGGAATATTTCATTTTATTATGTATTTGTATGGAGACGTGGACTATTCTTCTATGGAATATCTGGGAAGCGTGGAAAATCCCGCAGAAATGTTTGAGGCAGAGGTTATGCTGGCAGGACTTGGAGCAATTATGGACGTAGCTGTAACCATAGCGGCGGCAACAGGAGAACTTATTCGGAAAAAACCGGATATTAAATTTTTGTCCCTGTTTCGCTCCGGCAGAGAAATAGGATATGACATTATGGGAACCATGCTCAGTGTGCTGTTGTTTACCTTTGGAAGCGGTTTAATTCCCGGATTTCTCATTCGAATGAACAATGACATTTCTTTTTTGTCCAATATACGATATCATATTTCCTTTGAAATCTGCCGGTTTCTTATAGAAAGTATCGGGATTGTGCTGGCAATTCCAATTTCTATTTTTGTATCCGCAGTCTTTTTAAAGGTACAGGTTAGGAGGGAAAAATGACAGGAATACTTGTGTTGATATTGTTTCTTCTCATGGTAGCAGTGGGAGGAGAAAGAGGTGCAATCGCCGTTTTGGTGCTCTGCGGCAACATTCTTGTTTTAGGAGGAACGATTATTTTGCTGGCAAAGGGCTATCCTGTTTTTCCCGTTGTCTTTCTGGCTGCTGTAATCATTAGCTACATATCTTTAATGAAGCAGAATGGAAAAAACGTGAAAACCTTTGCGGCATTTGCTGCTGTAACGGGAATTATGCTTGTACTGAGTATTCTGATTTATCTGCTGGTGTGGAAGGCACAGGGCGGCGGATTAAATGAAATACAGTCCATGCAGGAGGATATTATGTATTTTTATGAGTCGGATATTCATATCAGCATGTTACAGATTGCAGTATCAGTAACCATACTAAGCGCTTTGGGTGCGGCAATCGATACGGCATTGTCGGTAACCTCTGCGGTTTATGAGGTGAAGCAGCATCGGCCGGAGCTATGCCAAAAAGAATTGTTCGCCTCCGGCATGCAGGTGGGGAAGGAAATTATCGGAACTACGGTAAATACTCTGCTTTTTGTGTATTTAGGTGACTCTATGCTGTTGTTTGCCTATTTGAAGAAGGGTGGATATACCATAGAAACCATTGTGAATTCCCGCTTTTTGTTTCAGGAGTTGTCCGTGATGCTTTTTGGGGCAGTGGCATGTGTGCTGATTGTTCCCTTTGCGGCATATTGCGTGGCCTATACGCTTTCAAATAAAAGTGGATTAAAAAAATCTAAATTTCTTCATAAGAATTGACAAAAATAGTAAACTTATGCCATTATAGAAGCTGACAACAGGTTGAAATGAAAAAGAAGGTAAAAAAATGAGTGAACAATTACTGGAATTGAAGAATATTAAAAAGGGATTTGGAGAAACCGATGTTTTAAACGGAATTACTCTGTCCATTGAAAAGGGAGAGTTTATCACCTTTTTAGGGGCGTCAGGATGTGGTAAAACCACGACTCTGCGTATTATTGCAGGACTGGAAGCGCCGGACAGCGGAACGGTATTTTTAGACGGAAAGGATGTTACGGCTGTGCCTCCCAATCAAAGGGATGTGAATACGGTTTTTCAAAATTATGCGCTGTTTCCTCACTTAAATGTAGAGGGAAATGTGGGATACGGATTGAAGATTAAGCGAGTACCCAAGGCAGAAATTAAGAAAAAAGTGGCAGAAATCTTAGAATTGGTACAGCTGACAGGATATGAAAAGCGTATGCCTTCTGAGCTTTCAGGCGGGCAAAAGCAGAGGGTTGCCATTGCAAGAGCGCTGGTAAACAGCCCCAAGCTTTTGCTTTTGGATGAGCCCTTGGGTGCGCTGGATTTGAAGCTTCGCCGTACCATGCAGCTTGAGTTGAAACGATTACAGAAAAAGCTGGGTATCACCTTTTTATACATTACCCATGATCAGGAAGAAGCCATCAATATGTCCGACCGAATTGTGGTTATGAAAGACGGCAGATTTGAGCAAATTGGAACGCCGGATGAAATTTACAATCATCCGAAAACCAGTTATGTGGCAGATTTTGTAGGAAATGCCAATGTGATTTCCGGCGTGGTGCAGAAGGTAGCAGATACAGAAGCGCAGGTACTGATAGAAAATCAGATGATGTATGCAGAACCCATTGACGGAATTTGTGAGGGCATGCAGGTAAATCTGGCAGTACGAAGAGAAAATTTAAAGGTTTGCACAGAATGTAAAGAAGGTCTGGATGCTGTTTTAGAAGACAAATCCTTTACAGCAGGGCAGCTTCATCTCACATTGAAACTGAAATCCGGAAAGACCTTGGTGTCCTGTCGATATGGTATGGATGCGGACTTAAAAGCAGGGGATAAGGTCTGCGTGGGTTGGAAACCGGAGCATGCGGTATTTGTGGATTTGGAGTAGGAGGCGGAACATGAAAAAGAAAAAATCAGGTTTGTTTCTTACTGTTCTTCCTCTTTATCTTTTTACCTTATGCTTTGTAGTAGGACCACTCCTTTACATGGTGGCACTGAGCTTTGCTACCAATGGAAGCGGTTCTTCCACAATATGGAGTTTTACGCTGGAAAATTATAAAAAGATTGCAGAGCCTGTATATTTAAAAAGTTTTGTGCAGTCTTTCCAGCTTGCCATTACCAGTACCCTGTTGATTGTACTTATGGGGTATCCTTTCGGATATTTTATGGCGAAGCTTTCTGCAAAACGGAAGAAACGAATGATGCTTTTGATTATGATACCTTTTTGGACGAGTTCTTTAATTCGTATGTATGGATGGATTTTAATTTTGCAGGCAAAAGGTGTTTTAAACGGTTTCTTGATGAAACTGGGGATTATTGAAGAACCGTTGAAAATTCTGTATTCCTATCCTGCGGTAGTTATTGGTATGGTATACGCTCTCTTGCCTTTTATGGTGCTAGCAGTATATTCCAGTGTGGAAAAGATGGATTGGTCTTATGTAGAGGCAGCAAGAGATTTAGGTGCAAATGCTGTAAAGGCATTTTTTACGGTTACCTTTAAGCTTACCTTGCCGGGGCTTTTGACAGGGGTTATTCTTACTTTTATTCCTTCTATGGGGCTGTTTTTCATCGCAGATATTTTAGGAGGAAATAAGATTGTACTGGTGGGAAGTGTGATTCAGGACCAGCTTACCAGAGGAAGCAACTGGCCTTTTGCGGCAGCCCTTGCAGTGGTTCTGATGCTGCTGACATCTCTGATGATGTTTGTATATAGAAAGGTTACTCATGTAAAGGATTTGGAGGGATTATTTTGAAAAAGAAATGGAAATGGTCAAATTTATATTTGGCAATTATGATTTTACTGATGTATTTTCCCCTTGTTATGGTAGTGATTTTTTCCTTTAATGAGTCCAGACTTTCCGCTAATTTTACAGGCTTTTCGCTCAAATGGTATGAGACCTTAGCCAATGACAGAGATTTAAAGGAAGCGCTTTTTAACAGCATTTTGCTTGGGGTTTTAAGCTGCGGAATTTCTGCGGTAATCGGAACCTTAGGGGCTGTGGGAATGGCAAGAGTGAAATACAAAACAAAGGGAATGATGGAATATCTTTCTACAATTCCCATTATGATACCGGAAATTATTCTAGGAATGGTTTTTCTTGTGTTCTTTTCCATGTTAAATCTGCCCTTTGGTATGACAACACTGGTAATTGCACATACTACCTTTTGTATTCCCTATATTTTTATGATGGTAAAGGCACGCTTAGTGGGAATTGATAAATCCCTTGAGGAAGCAGCAAGAGACTTAGGGGCGGGACCGATAAGAACCTTTTTTGACATTACCATGCCTCTTATTGCACCGGCTGTTTTATCCGGAAGCTTACTGGCGTTTGCCATGTCCTTTGATGATGTGGTCATCAGTATTTTTGTAAACGGTCCAAGGCTGAATACTCTGCCGGTAAAGGTGTATGCACAGCTAAAAACAGGGGTAACACCGGAAATTAACGCTCTTTGTACCATTATTTTAGTAGTAATTACAGCAGTTTTGCTTCTTTCCTCATTTTTGAGTAAGAGAGCAGAAAAGAAATATTAATATTTAGAAAGTGAGATGTGAAAATGAAGAAAAAAATAGTTTCTATGATTTTATGTGCGGCGTTGGCAGGAAGTATGCTGACAGGCTGCGGAGAGAAGAAAGAAGAAGACAATAAAGAGCTGGTGCTTTATACATGGGAAGGCTTGTTTCCTCAGGAGGTTTTGACAGATTTTGAAGATGAAACAGGCATTCGTATTATCAGCTCAAACTTTGACTCTAACGAAACCATGTTTGAGAAGGTACAGCAGTCTGACGGAAAAGATTACGACCTTGTAATCGGTGACGATTATATTATTGAGCAGATTGTAAATAATGGACTGGCAAAAGAACTGGATAAGGAAAAGCTGAAAAATTATGACAATATCAATCCATTGTATCAGAGCCAGTTTTACGACCCGGAAAATAAATATACCATACCGCATGGAGCAGGTATTCCTTTAATCGTATATGATCCGGAGCAGGTGGACTTTGAAATTCAGGGATATGAAGACTTATGGAACCCGGCGCTGGAAGATAAAATTGCAACCATTGCCAGCTATCGTGCCGTAGAGGGTATGGTGCTTCTCACTATGGGAAAAAGCATGAATGAACAAGACCCTGCGGTGATTAAAGAATCAGGAGAAAAGTTAAAAGAATTAGCGCCGAATATTCGTATGATACAGGATACCAATACACAGAATGCTCTGTTAAACGGAGAAGCTTCCGTAGGTATTTTATATACCTCACAGGTCATTGCAGCTTTGGCAGAAAATCCTGATTTGAAGGTTGTTTATCCAAAAGAGGGCTTGGGCTTTGGAATTATGAACTTCTTTATTCCGAAAAATGCGCCGGATACAGAAGAAGCTTACGCATTTTTAGATTACATTTTAGAGCCTGAGGTAGCTGCAAAATGCTTTGATTTCGTAGGATATTACTGTACAAATAAAGCGGCAGATGAATTGGTAAATCCTGATTTAGTTGTTCCGGACTCTGTAACAAAGGGCGAAATTATTCAGAATGTAAGTGCAGAGGCAGAAGAGGTATACAATCAAAACTGGACAGAATTTAAAGCAGCCTGCGACTAAGCTTTCGGAGGTACATAAGTTGGAAGAATGTAGAAAAGAGGGTGCTTTGGCATCCTCTTTGACGTCTTATGCCTATTCTCCGTGGAAGGCGGGACGAAGCAAAGAGGAGCAAAGAGAATTTACGGAAATAGAAGAAATAGAGATACCGCAGGGGATTGAAATTCTGGGAAAATATACTTTCTACGGATGCAGAAGCTTGAAGACCTTAAAGCTTTTTGACGATGTAAAGGAAATCGGAGGAGGCTCTTTTACAGGCTGTTCCTCCCTTAGAAATTTAGTCATGTTTTTAAAAGAAGACGGTATTTCCTGTATCAAAGACGTTGTCAGCGAGACCTTTCATGAGATGTATGTAAGCATTGTTTTTCTCAATACAGATGAAAGGGCAGAGCTGATTTTTCCCGAATATTATGAGGAAGGCGTGGAAAATACCCCTGCCAGAATTTTGGAAACGCATTTTCATGGGTGTGGTTATAAATACCGCCAGTGCTTTACGGACAAGAAAGTAGATTATAAGCGATACGACAGTTTATTTTCCACAGCTTTGGTGTATGAAAAAGAAGAAATTTTAATTCCCATGGCAGTAGGCAGGCTTTTATATCCCTATCAGCTTGCCAAAGAAGCGGAGAAAAGTTATGAAGCTTATGTGAGAGAGAATCTGGAAAAATGTGCACGTTTTTATCTGGAAAAATCCAACTGGCATGAAGTATATGAGTATTTCGGTAGGAAAAATTTCTGGAGCAGAGAAGCTTTAGAAAATATCATAGAGGAGGCTTCCGAGAAGAAAGCAGTGGATATTGCAGGGTATCTCATGGAAGAAAAAAGAAAGAAATTTGCAGGAAAGGAGAAAAAATTTGAGTTATGAAAAAGAGAAACGCATAGAAGAAATCAATCGAAAAATTTTAGTATCAGCCAGAAATGAGCTGTATCTTCATTTGCGGTTTTTAGATGTTGCTTTATCGACCTTGCGCTATCAGATGGATGCAGGAACAGATACCATTGGAACAGACGGAATTGGACTTTATTATCATCCGGCTTATCTGGGCGGGCTGTATCGAGAAGGTCGAAGAGAAGTAAACAGAGCTTATCTTCACGTGATTTTGCACTGTATTTTCGGGCATTTATGGAAGAAAACAGAGCATCGAAAAAAACGTGCGTGTCAATATCTGGACAGAGAAATCGTGGATATCCTTTGGAATACAGCCTGTGATATTGCAGTGGAGTCTGTCATAGACGGACTGCCTTTTCATTGTGTGAAAAGGCCCATGAGCAGAGAGAAAAAGAATTTATATGCGTGGTTAAAAAAGAGAAGAAATGTGCTGCATGCAGAAGGGATTTTTCAGGAGCTGACAGAGCAAAAGCCGGACTTGGAAACTGCAAAAAGGTGGGAAAAAGAGTTTCACACAGACAATCACGGGCTCTGGGAAAGAAGAGACAAGAACCGCCCTCCCAATGAAAGATCAAAGGAGAATTGGGAAGATATTCGTGATAAAATGGAAACAGAAATGGAAACCTTCGGACAGGATTTGTCAGAGGGTTCTCCGGGATTTTTAGAGCAAATTAAAGTAGAAAACAGGGAAACCTTTGATTATAGAAATTTTTTGAAGAAGTTTGCCGTGGTAAAGGAAGAAGCGCATTTAGACCCGGATGCCTTTGATTATGTATTTTACAGCTATGGGTTGTCTGTCTATGGAAATATGCCGCTGATTGAACCACAGGAAACAAGAGAAGTCAAGAAAATAGAAGAATTTGTTATTGCCATTGATACCTCTATGTCCTGCTCCGGAGAGGCAGTGAAACGATTTTTGCAGGAAACTTACGGAATATTAAAGGAAGAAGAAAGCTTTTTTAGGAAGATTAACATTCATATTCTCCAGTGTGATGAAAGAATTCAAAAAGATGAGAAAATTACTTCAAAAGAAGAGCTGGAGAATTATATGGAAACTCTGGAGCTGGCAGGACAGGGAGGTACGGATTTTCGCCCTGTTTTCGCTTATATTCAGAAATTACAGGAGAACAAAGAACTCACAGGATTAAAAGGACTTTTATATTTTACAGACGGACAGGGGATTTTTCCCAATAAAATGCCCCCGTATGACACAGCTTTTATTCTTATGCAGAAGGATTATCAGGAGGTAGAAGTGCCGCCTTGGGCAATGAAAATTTATATACAGGAGGAAGGAGCAGAGTATGAATATTAAACGTGCAAAACAGGAAATTAAAGATACAATAGAAGCATATTTGTTAAAGGATGAACGGGGAGAATACTGTATTCCTTCTGTCAGACAAAGACCTGTGCTTTTAATCGGACCGCCGGGTATCGGAAAAACACAGATTATGGAGCAGATTGCCAGAGAGTGTAAGATTAATCTGGTATCCTATACCATTACCCATCATACAAGACAAAGCGCTATGGGACTGCCATTCATTCGGGAAAAAGAATACGGAGGAGAAAATCGTTCTGTAACAGAATATACCATGAGTGAAATTATTTCTGCGGCGTATGATAAGATGAAAGAAACAGGGATAGAGGAAGGGATTTTATTCATTGATGAAATTAACTGCGTATCAGAGACCTTAGCCCCTGCCATGCTGCAATTTTTGCAGTGCAAGACTTTTGGAAATCAGCAAGTGCCAAAGGGCTGGGTGATTGTAACAGCAGGAAATCCTCCGGAATACAATAAGTCTGTTCGTGAATTTGATGTGGTAACCTTAGACAGAATAAAAAAGATAGAAGTACAGGAGAATTTCCAAGTATGGAAGGAATATGCTTATGAAGCAGGTATTCATCCGGCAGTGATTTCTTATCTGGATATCCGTAAGGAGAATTTTTATCGTATGGAAACCGGCGTGGACGGCAGAATGTTTGCTACTGCCAGAGGCTGGGAGGATTTATCTGAGCTTTTATATGTGTATGAAAAGCTGGGAAAAACCGCAGACAGAGAAGTTATCATGCAGTATATTCAGCATTGGAAAATTGCCAAAGACTTTGCAAATTATCTGGAACTGTTTGAAAAATATCAGACAGATTATCAGATTGATGCTGTTCTTGCAGGGACTTTCGCAAGCTTTGCAATCGAAAAGCTTCGAGTGGCAGCCTTTGATGAGCGGTTTAGTGTGGTGGGACTTCTCATTGGAAAATTAAATGAAATGTTTCGAAGCTATCACGATAACGAAGCATATATGGAAAAGCTGTTTGAACTGCTGAAAAGCTGGAAGGAAGCGCTTTCGGATGAGCGGAAAGCCTCTGTTTCTATGGGGGATATTCTGGACATGGAAAATCGGGCGCTGGAGGAGAAAAAGGTTGCCGGACAGCTTACAAAAGATGCGGAGTATATTTGGTTAAGAGCGATTGAGCGTCTCAAAGACTACAAGGAGACAGCAGATACGCTGGACATTGTAGGAGAGAGCAAGGAAGTTATTTTTGACGGGGTAAAAGAAAGATTTCAGGAAGAAAAGGAAAAACGAGAAAAGGACATTGAAGCTCTACGCAATAATCTTCAAAATGCCTTTGACTTTTTGGAGGCAGCTTTTGCAGACGGACAGGAAATGGTTATCTTTGTGACAGAACTGAATACTAGTCCGCACAGTTTAGAATTTATCAGTGAACACGGATGTGACAGCTATTACAAATATAATAAAAAACTGTTGTTTCATGAAGAATATACAGAAATTTTAAATGAATTAAAGGAAATCGAGCAGGAATTATAAAGGAAAGGGAACTATTGTTTTGGATATCATCTGTTTTGGATGTATTCATACGATAGTTCCTTTTTTCTGTCTTTTATACAACTTCTATTGAGTAAAGAGATAAAATGAATTATAATTCAGAAAAAGGAAAAGAAGAAAAGAGTAGGAAAGATGAAAATAGCCATTTGTGATGATGAAAAAGAGATAAGAGAAAGTCTCAGAAACATATTGGAAGAATATAGAGAGCCTTTGGAGCAGATTGATTTATATGCAGGCGGAGAAGAATTTTTGGAATGTGGCAAAAGTTACGATTTACTATTTTTAGATATTGATATGAAAGGTATCAATGGGATAGAAACAGCAAGAAAAATTCGCTTAAAAGATAAGAAAATAAAAATTGTATATGTGACGGCATATAAGGAATATGCAAGTCAGGCGTTCTCCGTACATGCTTTCGGCTATTTGTTAAAGCCCATAAAAAAAGAAAAAATTTACAGGCAGATACAGGATGCACTTTCTTATGAGGAAGAAACACCGAAAGAGATACCGTTTTTAGAATTTATGACTTTGGAAGGGCGTGTTCGTATTCCTTGCGATACTATTTATTATTTTGAATTTTTTAATCGGAAGATTAAGCTGGTATCTAAGAAAGAAACCTATTTTATGAGAGGAAAAATCAGCGATATCCGAGAAAAAATGGAAATATATGGTTTTGCCGCTCCTCATAAAAGCTTTGTGGTAAATTTGGATAAAGTGAAAAACATTAAAGGTTATGACATTTATTTGATGAACAATGAAATACTTCCTTTATCTCAAAAACAGGCGGTTGCATTTAAAAAATCGCTGAGCAGATTTCTGGTAAAAAAGGAGTAAAACTATGGATATTTTTTACGGGGTGGAGATTATCCTATTTTTAGGGCTGTGCATCTGGTTTTCCCGAAAAGTGAAAAAACAGGCACAGGAGCGTTTGATTTTTTATTTTTTGTTGTTTTTTGCAGGAATTTTTATCAGCTATGTGTTATCGGTTCATTTAAAAAGTACCATTTTATCAGGAATTATATGGAATATGTCATGGTCGTATGTAATTGAAGATCCGTTTGCGGTATCCCGTATCGGGGCTGCCTTAATCCGCTGGATGATAGATATTTTTTGGATATTGATTTTAGACGGAATGATGAAACAGCAAAGCGTTTTGACGCTGAAAAGAGGGCAGAAGCTCATCTTTTGGACAATGCCGATACTTTCTGTTATTTTTCTCATTTCCCTGCTTATTATCGGGGATTATTATGTAAGGTGGAATGGATATGCACTGATTATTTTCAACATTGTTCTTCTGTTTGGTATGAATTTGGTGGTGTTTTATTCCTATCAGCTTGTGGCAAAAAGCTGTGAAAATAAGCAGAGAGAAGAACTGCTCTATCAACATTATTTAAAGCTGGAGGAAAGCTATCAGGCATCACGGAAGATTGTACATGATTTAAAAAATCACATGCAGGTAATTACAGAGCTTTATGAAATGGGAGAAATTCAGAAAGCAAAGCAGTATAATCAGGAGGTTTTTCATATTTTAAACCAAAGCCATCATTTATGGTATACAGAAAACAGAATGTTAAACATTATTTTAAATGAAAAGCTCTGTCATAAAAATCTTCAAAATGTGAAGCTGGAGTTGGATATACAGGAACATTGTCTTGACAGAATAAACGAAATGGATATCACCACGATTTTTGCCAATTTACTGGATAATGCCATTGAAGCAATCGGAAGTGAAGGACAAGAACCCCGATTTTTGAAAATCAGTATAAAAGAAGCAAAGGATTTTTTGATTATACATGTAGCAAATTCTATGGGAAATGTGCAAAAACGGGAAAAGAAGCATGAAGGCTTAGGACTTGGAAATGTAAAGGAGGCGGTGGAAAAATACGAAGGAACATGTACTGTTGAAAAGAATGAAAAACAGTTTGAAGTAATTATTATGATTTCATCAAATCATTTTCAGGAGGTAGAAAATTATGAGAAAAAATAGTTTTATGAAAAAGCTTACAGCGTTTATTCTGGCGGGAATGTTATTGCTTCTGACAGGCTGTCAGGGAAAATTATCGGACAAATTCGATGAGGAAGAAGTCAAAAATGCGGCAAAGGATATTGTGACACAGGTAAATGAAGGTAATGTGGAAAGTGTATATAATGACATCTTTAGCCCTGTTATGAAAAATGCTATTGCGTTAGAGACCTTGCAGGAAAATTTATCATACACCTTAGATAAAGTAGGAGCGTTTGACAGCTTCGAGAAAATAGAGGTAGCAGGAACAAAAGACAAAGATACAGGCACAGAATATGCAACCGTTATGGTTTTGGCAAAATACGAAGAAGGAAAGGCAATGTTCACTGTTTCCTTTGATGAGGATATGAAATGTGCGGGCTTCTTTATTAAGTAAATGAAGTGGGGGCGTAAAAGATGATAGTAATCTGGAGTATAATTGCCTTATGTGGTATTTGTTCACTGATTTTATTGTCAGGACGAGGCAGTATTTTAATCGCCGGTTATAATACCATGTCAAAGGAAAATCAGGAGCAATACGATGAGAAAAAACTTTGCCGTATTACAGGAACAGGTATGCTAATCATTACCTTGCTTACGGCAATTATGGAAGCTTTTGGTAAAAGGATACCGGATTGGTTCTGGATAGTCTATGCTGTTTTGGTTGTCCTTATTGCAGTCGGGATTATGATTTTGAGTAATACAATCTGTAAGATAAAAGAAAATACAGGAAGCAGAAAGAGAAACTATAATAAAGCAGTGATTTGTGTTATAGCAGCATCCATCGTGTTTTCCGGTTTGATTATGGGAATTGTTTTCAGTAAAGGTAAGATTGAAATTGCTGTATCAGCAAACAGACTTGAAATTCAAGGGTATTGGTGGAGCGATTACGAGATAAAAACAGAAGATATTGAGGAAATAGAATTTACCGAAGACTTTCAGGCAGGAACAAGAACCAATGGATTTTCCGGTGCAACTTTGCTGCAAGGGAAATTTGAAAATGAAGAACAGGGAAAATATACTTTGTATGCGTATAAAGACTGTAAAGCTTACATAATCCTGCACACAAAAAAAGGAGATGTGGTAATAAACGAAAAAACAGAAAAGGAGACAAGGGAACTCTATTATGAAATAGAAAAAACTTTAAAATAATGGTCGCTTATTGTATAATGGCTTTACCCAAAGAATTATTGAAGTAGAAATTGTGCTGCTACGCACCTGTGGTACACCAGCCAATAATTCTTTGGGTAAGCAAATATGGATTATTGATTTTCAGCCGGCTTTTCAATCTCATCAATCGCCATGCGGAAACCATTCTGAGCAGCCTTCATTCTCCAAAAATCTGCTTTTTCCACGTCTTTTTCAGTTCCTTCTCCATAGCGGTATAAGACAGAAAGGTTGTACTGGGCAGCCGGAATATTGGCATTTGCCGCTTTTTCAAAAAGCTGGAATGCTTTTGCGGGTTCATAAGGAACGGGATTTCCTGTGAGAAAATATCCGCCCATACAACACATGGCACGGAAATCACCTTCGGCAGCAGCCTTTTTGTACCAGTCAAAGGCTTTTGAGAAGTCCTGCTTTACTCCAATTCCTTCCTCATAACAGCGTCCTACATTATAGAGAGCATTGGTATTTCCGGCTTTTGCAGCCTGTTCCATATAAGTGAAAGCTTTTTTCTCATTTTTTTCCACACCTTTCCCCTGTGCATAGAGAAGGGCAAGACGCATAGCAGCTTCTGCATGACCTTTTTGTGCAGCCTTTTCATACCATACAGCAGCTTCTGTTAAATTAACAGAGGTTCGAATACCATTTTCATAATAATATCCCACAGCATAGATAAAATCTTTTTGACCGTTTTCTGCAAGAATTTTTAATTCCTCTACTGTAAAATTCAGATTTTGAATATTCATAAGTTAAATCTCCGTATTCTATAAATTTTCAAGCCATCGCTTGTATTCTAAACGAGCATATTATGATTATACCATGAATTGAGAAAATGTAAATAAAAGGCAAAAGGCATTTACAACTGGAATACAGAATTATATAATAGAGAACGGATTACAAATCAAAATGATTTATGATATACAGGGAGGAAGAAAAATGCTGGAATTACGGAACGTTTCCTTTCGAGTTGCAGAAAATTCTAAAGACAAAGAAAAAGGAATTTTAGAAAATGTAAGTTTTACTCTTGAGGATAATAGATTCGTTGCTATCACGGGACCGAATGGAGGCGGAAAATCAACACTTGCAAAAATTATTGCAGGAATTGAAAAGCCTACTCAGGGACAGATTTTATTAGATGGAGAAGATATTACAAACTGGAGTATTACAGAAAGAGCGAAACATGGAATTAGTTATGCTTTTCAACAGCCGGTACGCTTTAAAGGTGTTACGGTCTTTGATTTAATTAATTTGGCAGCGGGAAAAGAGATTTCTTTATCCGGAGCATGTCAGTATCTTTCAGAAGTAGGACTTTGTGCAAAAGACTATATTAACAGAGAAGTAAATGCCAGCTTGTCCGGCGGAGAAATGAAGAGAATTGAAATTGCCACAGTTATGGCAAGAGGAACAAAACTATCTGTTTTTGATGAGCCGGAGGCAGGTATTGATTTATGGAGTTTTCAAAATTTAATACAGGTATTTGAAAAGATGCACAAGGAAAAGAAAGGCTCTATTTTGATTATTTCTCATCAGGAACGTATTTTAAATACCGCAGATGAAATTCTGGTAATTGCAGATGGAAGGCTTGTAAAAAGAGGAAGTAAAGAAGATGTGTTGCCTGCATTGTTAGATGCAGCACAGGCAGATACCGGCTGTGAAATGTGGCAGAAGGGAGTGCAGAGATAATGGATAACGTACAAAAAGAGCTGTTAAAACAAATTGCAGGGCTGCATGAAATTCCTGTAGGAGCATATAACATCAGAACAAATGGAAAAACAGAGGCAAGAAACAGCACAGAACATATCGAAATTGTCCCGAAAGAGGGAAGTGATGGTATTGTGATTAAAATTAAAGCCGGAACAAAGAATGAGAGCATTCATATTCCTGTTGTGCTAAGTGAAGCCGGATTAAAAGAGACGGTTTATAATGATTTTTATATCGGGGATGACTGTGATGTTACGATTGTTGCAGGCTGCGGTATTCACTGCGGAACAGATGATTCCAGTGAGCATGATGGAATTCACAGCTTTTTTATCGGTAAAAATTCAAAGGTAAAATATGTGGAAAAACACTATGGAAGCGGTGATGGTAAAGGACAGAGAATTATGAACCCGGAAACCATTGTGGAAGTAGGGGAAAACAGTTATATGGAAATGGATACTGCCCAGATTAAAGGTGTGGACTCTACCATCCGTAAAACAACGGTAAAGCTGGACAAAAATGCCAGTATCAAAGTTATGGAGCGTTTGATGACTCACGGAGAACAGAGAGCAGAAAGTCATTTTGTAGTGGATTTAAACGGAGAAAATTCAGGAGCTAATATTATTTCTCGCTCTGTTGCGAAGGATAATTCTTATCAGTTGTTCCAATCTGTACTCAATGGAAACGAAATGTGCAGCGGACATACAGAATGTGATGCGATTATTGTAGGAAATGCAAAAATCAGTTCCATTCCTGAAATTACTGCTAATAATTCTGATGCAGCGCTTATTCATGAGGCTGCCATTGGAAAAATTGCAGGAGAGCAGATTATTAAGCTGATGACTCTGGGACTGACAGAGGAAGAAGCGGAAGAACAGATTATCAGTGGATTTTTAAAATAATATAGGCTTTCTTTGTTTTCAAAGCTGAAAAATGAAAAAATCGCTGTATCCATTGTGCGTAAAGGGCACTGAAAGTGGGGTACGGCGATTTTGTCATTTTTGTAATTTAGAAGGAGTAAAAATATGAATTCTGTGTCAAAGAAAAATAAATATGAAATCGATATGTGCAACGGTTCTATTATGGATAAATTGATTTCGTTTTCTCTGCCATTGATGCTTTCGGGAATTTTGCAGTTGATGTTTAATGCCGTGGATATTGTGGTAGTGGGGAGATTTAGCGGCAGTCAGGCATTGGCGGCAGTAGGTTCAACCTCTGCGCTGATAAATATGTTCACTAATTTATTTATCGGGGTTTCCCTGGGAGCAAATGTACTGGCAGCCCGTTTTTACGCATCGGGACGCTCCAAGGAAATGTCAGAAACAGTTCATACCTCTATTACCTTTGCCTTAATCAGCGGAATTGTAATGGTGTTTGTGGGACTGTTTTTTTCCAGATTTGCATTGGAGCTTATGGCAACGCCCTCAGATGTCATTGATCAGGCAGCTCTTTATATGAAAATTTATTTTTTGGGAATGCCGTTTTTCATGTTGTATAATTATGGGGCGGCGATTTTAAGAGCCGTGGGAGATACAAAGCGCCCGTTGTTTTTCCTGATTGCAGCAGGATTGATTAATGCAGGACTAAATATGGTACTGGTTATTGTGTTTCATCTGGGCGTAGCAGGAGTGGCTATCGCTACGGTGATTTCTCAATTAGTTTCCTGTGTTTTGGTGCTACGGTGTCTTTATCAATCAGACAGCAGTTATCAGCTTCGCTTTTCCAAACTTACCTTGAAGAAAAATCATTTAAAACAGATTTTTCAGGTGGGAATACCGGCTGGAATTCAGAGTACAGTTATTAATTTTTCCAATGTGCTGCTCCAGTCCTCTGTGAATTCTTTTGGTTCCATTGCCATGGCAGGATATACAGCAGCTAACAATATTTTTGGTTTCTTGTTTGTTGCGGTGAATTCCGTTACTCAGGCATGTATGAGCTTTACCAGTCAGAACTTTGGAGTTGGAAAATGGAAGCGCATGGATAAGGTTCTCTGGAATTGCATTATTCTTTCTGTTGTAGTTGCGGTACTTTTGGGTGGCGGCGCTTATGTATTTGGACCGGAGCTTCTACGGATTTATACAAAAGATCCGCAGGTTATTCAGTGTGGAGTGGAAATTCAGCTTTACACCACAGTTACTTATTTTCTCTGCGGGCTTATGGATTTGTTTCCCGGAGCTTTGCGTGGAATGGGACATTCGGCAGTACCGATGTTCTTATCTGTAATCGGAACAGTAGGAACCAGAATTCTCTGGATTTTTTGGATATTTCCACAGCACCGTTCTTTAGATTGGCTGTTTATTTCTTATCCGGCATCTTGGATTGTAACCATTATACTTCAGGTTATTTGCTTTTGGTTTGTGCGAAAGAGCGTTCATAGAAAATTAAAAATAAATAGGAGGTAAGAAAAGATGGTTTATACAGTTACTTTTAATCCTTCTCTGGATTATATTATTTCTTTACAGGGATTTCAGATGGGAACGACTAATCGAACCAAAGAAGAACAAATGCTTCCGGGAGGGAAAGGAATTAATGTTTCCACAGTACTTCAAAATTTGGGGATAGATAATACAGCATTGGGATTTACGGCAGGATTTACCGGACAGGAAATTGAGCGTATGGTAAGAGAAATTGGATTTCAATGTGATTTTATCAGGACAAAAACAGGATTTTCCAGAATTAATGTGAAATTGAAAGATTATGACGGAACAGAGATTAATGGAATAGGTCCTGTAATTCAAAAGGAAGAAGCAGAAAAATTGATGGAAAAACTCAAACATTTAGAGGAAGGGGATGTTCTGGTTCTGGCAGGAAGCATACCGGAGAGTCTTCCAAATTCTATTTACAGAGATATTTTAGCAGAACTTCAGGGTAAAGGAATTCTTTTTGTTGTGGACGCTACAAAAGATTTGCTTTTATATGTGTTAGAATATGAACCGTTTTTAATTAAACCTAATAATCATGAACTTGGGGAAATCTTTGATGTGGAATTAAAGACCAGAGAGTCTGTAATTCCTTATGCAAAAAAACTTCAGGAAAAAGGAGCCAGAAATGTTCTGGTATCTATGGCTGGGGAAGGCGCCGTTCTTGTAGCAGAAAACGGAGAAGTATTTATGCAGCCAGCACCGAAAGGAACATTAGTGAATGCTGTAGGAGCAGGTGACTCTATGGTAGCCGGTTTTATTGCCGGATGGATGGAAAGACAGTCTTATTCCCATGCGTTCCGTATGGGAGTTGCAGCAGGAAGTGCCAGTGCATTTTCCCATCTACTGGCTACCAAGGAAGAAATTCAGAGAATTTATGAACGATTAGAAAAATAATAAATCATTACAAATAGCCAGACGTGGTATAAAATTCTTTCTTTGAAAGCTTAGTGTTTGTATAGAGAAACAAATTATGTTACAATAACAGTAAGTTGGTATTGGAAGGAGGGTGTCGCATGATTTATAATAATGTTCGACATGAATGTAATCTTTATAATTTCTTTTTTGCTCCTCGTGGAAACCGCAGAGTTATGGAACTGGGAAGAAAAATTACCCAGATGTACTTAAATCCTTTTGATAAGATTATAGGGATTATTGGGGCAAAAGATTCAGGTAAGAGTATGTTGATTAAAGGAATGTTTCCGGGAATTCAGATGGTGGAGTCAGATGATGAATTTGATATTTTAAATATGCCCTTGCTTAATGCGGAAGATGTGGGTTTTTATACGCCGAGAACGTTCCATGTAGATGTGCGCAGTGCCAGAAAATATGTTTCTCTTGAGGAAATTGCAAAGGCAGTACACAATGTAATAGGGATGAATAAAAGAGTAATTGTAGAGCACTTCGAAATTTTATATCCAGTTTTGAAAAGAAATGCAGATTTGCTGATTGGAATTGGAGAGGAAGTGATTGTTACAAGACCTTCTCTTTTCGGACCATTGCCGGACAATATTGCAAATGTTGTTTTTGACTCTTTAATTTATCGAAAAATGACACATAGCGCAGAAGAGTTGTTTGGGTATTGCGTAAAAGATATTGATCGGCCTAAATGTATCCGTTCTGATATTAAACATGGGTTTATGTTGAATTATACAGAGAAACCGTCTTTTGATTTGGCAGAAATTGAAGAAAAGATACTTGATTTAATTCATCAGGATTTGCCTATCAAACCCTACGATGAGGAACATATTCAGATTGGTGATTATGTAATGGATTGTACCGCACCTCTTTTACATGTAGAGAGTACGGGGCAAATAGAAGATTTTTCTCTGGTAAAAGAATATTATTATGAACCGAAATTCCACTTATACGCAGTAGCCGGAACCGTAGGACATAAGCATGAAGAAACAGAGAAAAATGAAGAATTAAATAACATTGAGATTTAAAACAACTGAAGAAACATCAATTTAAAAAATAGTCATAAAAGGGAGAAAATCATTTTGAGTTTTCTCCCTTTTACTATTACTGATATTTTCTTAAATAATATTTTTCCAAAAGAGAAATAAAACCATACAAAAGAATAGCAATAACACATAGAATAACAATTGCCATAATCATGGTAGTAAGCTGGAATACCTGGCTGGAATAAATAATCAAATACCCCAGTCCCTGCTTACTTCCAATCATTTCTCCTATTACAATTCCAATCAAGGAAAGTCCGATATTGACCTTCATGACACTGAGAATTAAAGGAATAGAAGCTGGCAGAATAACTTTGATAAGAGCGTCTTTTTTATTGCCTCCCAGAGTTTGAATTAGTTTTAATTTATCAGAATCGATTTCACAAAATCCTGTATATAAATTTAAAACAGCACCAAAAATAGCCACAGAAATACCGGCAATAATAATTGTTTTCATATTACTGCCCAGCCACACAATAAGCAGAGGAGCCAGAGCAGATTTTGGTAAACTGTTTAATACTACTAAATAGGGCTCTAAGATACTGGAAACTCTGGGGAAAATCCAAAGAATTACAGCACAGAGGATACCGAGTAAAGTAACCAGTGCAAAGCTTATTAAAGTTTCTGTGAGTGTGACGGAAATGTGTTTTGTCAGGCTTCCATCTGAAATCATTTTAAACATAGTATCTAAAATCTGTGAAGGACTGGAATAGATAAAAGAGTCTATGATGCCCAGTCGGGCAGTTATTTCCCATAATCCCAGAAAAAGAATTAGTAAGAGAATACGGAAACATTGAATGAGGCGTACATTGCGCTTTTGAATTTGTAAATAGCGTTTCTGTTCAGCAGATACAGAATGTAAATCAGCCATGAACATTCAACTCCTTCCAGATTTCATTGAAATAGGTTTTAAATTCCGGAGCATTTCTGGATGCCATAGGCGTGCGTTCTTCCATAGAAAATTTGATATTTATAATTTTTTGGACAAAAGCTGGACGATTGCTGAAGATAATTACTCGATCTGCCATACTCACAGCTTCTGCAATGTCATGTGTTACAAGAATAGCAGTTTTTCCTTCCTGACGGATAATAGTTCCGATATCGTCTCCAACAGAAAGACGAGTTTGGTAATCTAGGGCAGAGAAAGGTTCATCTAACAGAAGTAAATCGGGTTCTAAGGCTAATGTGCGAATAAGAGCTGCTCTTTGTCTCATTCCACCAGATAATTGAGAAGGTCTGGAATTTCTGAATTTGTACAACCCGTAGTTCTCCAGAAGATTTTCAACGTGTTTTTTTGTTTCCGGAGTAACTCTCCCTTGAATTTCCAGTCCCAGCAGCATATTGCTGTAAATGGTGCGCCATTCAAATAAATGGTCTTTTTGCAGCATATAACCGATATTGGTATTGGACATGGATAAAGGAGTTCCGTTTAAGAGGAGTTCTCCTGCGGCGGGTTTTAAGAGACCGCAAAGCATATCTAAAAATGTGGATTTGCCACATCCGGAAGGTCCTACAATAGCTATAAATTCTCCTGGAAATACAGAAAAAGATATATGAGAAAGAGCCGGAGTTTCACCGGCTTTCGTATGGTAGGTATAACTTATATCTTTTACTTGAAGAAGAGGCAAACTCATAGTGAAGCTCCTTTCTTGAATTTTTCATATAGTATTATATGAAAAGAATACGTTTTTTGACAGAGAAAGGAATTGACAAAGGACTACTATGTGGTACAATATAGTTAAGAAGGTACTATGTAGTATATAGTAGTGATAGTGAGGAAAGACAGGTGGTGGAAATTATGTATGACAAATCTCAAATGATGAGGGGGACATTGGAAGGCTGCATTTTGAAAATCATCAGTGTAGAGACAACGTACGGATATGAGATTGTTACGAAACTTCAGGATTTTGGATTTGAGGATATGAAAGAAGGAACCATTTATCCGATTCTGGTGCGCTTAGAGAAGAAAAATATGATTTCCTCACAATTCCGCCCTTCTCCCTTGGGACCGAGCAGGAAATATTATTCTCTTACACGAGAAGGACAGGAACAATTAAATGAGTTTGAAATTTGTTGGCGAAGTGTATCAGATACGGTGGAGGCTATATTGAAATTATAAGGAAATGGGGTGGCAAATATGAAGAAAAACGTATGGAAAGAATTAAAAAAAGAAAATAATGCCAAAGCCTTGAATTTGGAAATAGAAGACCAAAGGTATTTGGACAAAGTGACTGCTTATGCTGTAAATCAGGGTGTGGGAATGATGGAGACAGAAATTATTCGAAAGGATTTAATCGGTATAGCAGAAGAAGCACAAAAAAATGGAGAGCGATTAGAAAATTCTCTGGGAGATGTAAAAGAATTTACAGAAAATCTGGTTACAGAAGGAAGAAAGGAGAGCAAAAAAGACCAGATTTATTACTGTATTCAAGAAATCGGAAAATCTTATCTGGTTGTAATCGCGCTGGTTTTCTTTCTTGCAATAACAACGGATTTCAAACATTTTTTGGGAACTGGCATATTCAGTCTGGCAGATTTTTTATGGGTTTTCTTCTTGCCTTGTCTTCTATCATTATGGCAGATGCACACTATTGGGCGCTTTGTATTGGTTAAAAAAATTGGCTGGATTTTAAGTGCAGTGGCTGCTGCTGTTATAATTTTCCCCAATATACTGTTTAAAATAGTATTTGAGGATATTTTGCCTTTTTCGGAGATTATGGTTCCTAATTGGGTATTTCTGATATTATTACCCTTAGCTGGAGGGGTATACTGGTATGGAAAACAAAAATTTGACCATACTGTAGAACAGGTAGTGAAAAAACATAATCTATAAAAAAGAATTTAAGAGGGTACTTGACAAATACCATAGAATTTATTATATTAAAGGAGAAAAAAGATTGTGAATTATTTAACAGGAGGACTGTGACTATGAAAATTTTATTTTTTGACACAAAAAACTACGACAAAGACTCATTTGAAAAACAGATTGCAAATTATCCTGAGATTGAAATGGATTATTTAAAGACAGACCTTGCTCCAAAGACAGCTCCTCTGGCAAAAGGCTATGATGCAGTGTGTGCGTTTGTAAGCTCTGATGTAGGCGCTGAAACGATGACCGTGCTTCACGAAGCAGGTGTCAAGCTGATTTTAATGCGCTGTGCAGGATTTAATAATGTTGATATGGATAAAGCAAAAGAATACGGTATTCGTGTTATGCGTGTGCCGGGATATTCACCGGAAGCAGTAGCAGAGCATGCTATGGCTCTTGCACTGGAGGTAAACCGCCGTCTTCATAAGGCTTATGTAAAAGTAAGAGAAAACGACTTCAGCCTTGGCGGTCTCATGGGCTTTAACTTCTATCAGAAAACAGCAGGTATCGTGGGAACAGGTAAAATCGGCGCTGCTATGGCAAAAATCTGCCGTGGATTTGGCATGAAGGTTATTGCCTATGACGTATACCAAAATCCGGATTTAGCAGACTTTGTAGAATATGTAACTTTAGATGAATTACTGGCACAGAGTGATTTGATTTCTCTGCATTGCCCGTTGATGGACAGCACTTATCATTTAATTAACAAAGATACTATTGCAAAAATGAAAGACGGTGTTATCCTTGTAAATACATCAAGAGGCGGACTGGTAAAAACCAATGATTTGATTGACGGAATTCGTGCAAGAAAATTCTTTGGAGTAGGTCTTGACGTATACGAAGAAGAAACAAAGAACGTATTTGAGAACCGTTCTGATGAAATTTTGGAACATTCTACAACAGCCAGACTGCTTTCTTTCCCGAATGTTATGATTACTTCTCATCAGGGATTTTTCACAGAAGAGGCGCTGACTGCAATTTCTCAGACAACCCTTGATAATGCAATGACTTTCTTAAAAGGCGAAACAAACGAAAACGAGGTAAAATAAGCCGGAAGGGATAGAAATGAATAGAAATTATCAGAAAGAGCTGGAAAAGATTATTGAGAAAAATAAAGCGGAAAATAAAGTTCCAAGTCTCTTTCTACATAGCTGCTGTGCACCTTGCAGCAGCTATGTATTAGAATATCTTTCTCAATATTTTGAAATAACCGATTTTTTCTATAATCCGAATATTTCTCCAAAGGAGGAATACGAAAAAAGAACGGAAGAAATGAAGCGTCTCATTGAAGAGATGCCTTTTGTACATAAGCCCAAGTTTGTAGAAGGGGAATACTGTCCGGAGGATTTTTTCAAAATGGCAAAGGGACTGGAGGACGTGCCGGAGGGCGGAGAGCGATGCTTTCAGTGTTTCCGTATGCGTATGGAGGAAGCGGCACGTTTGGCAGCAGAAGGCGGGTATGATTATTTCACAACAACGCTGACCATTAGTCCGTTAAAAAATGCACAAAAAATAAATGAAATAGGGGAGGAGCTGGCAGAAATCTATGATGTTAAGCACCTTCCCTCTGATTTTAAGAAGAAAAACGGATATAAACGTTCTACGGAATTGTCAAAAGAATATCAATTATATCGTCAAGATTATTGCGGTTGTGTATTTTCGAAAAAAGAAAGAGAAGAACAAAAGAAAAAATCTTGCATTTAATACTATAAAGTGATAAAATTCTGCTCAAAGCATTGGCTACAATAAAGAGAAAGAAGTGAGAACAGAATTATGGCACAATTATGGGGAGGACGTTTCACGAAAGAAACAGATCAGCTGGTTTATAATTTCAATGCTTCCCTCGGTTTTGACAAAAAGCTCTATAAGCAGGATATTCAGGGAAGCATGGCACATGTTAAAATGCTTGCAAAGCAGGGAATTTTAACAGAGCAGGAAAAGGATGAAATCCTCAAGGGACTGACAGAAATTCTTCAGGACATTGAAGAGAAAAAGCTGGAATTTTCTCCGGAATACGAGGATATTCACAGTTTTGTAGAAGCAAATCTGATTAAAAGAACAGGTGATGTGGGAAAGAAGCTTCATACAGGAAGAAGCCGCAACGATCAGGTTGCATTAGATATGAAGCTTTATGTCAGAGATGAAATTCAGGAGACAGATATGCTCTTAAAAGAGCTGTTGGAAACACTTTTGAAGTTAATGGAAGACAATTTACATACGTATATGCCGGGATTTACCCACTTGCAGAAGGCGCAGCCGATTACGGCGGCACATCACTTTGGCGCATATTTTGAAATGTTCAAAAGAGACAGAAGCCGTCTGGCAGATACGAAAAAGAGATTAAATTATTGTCCTTTAGGCAGCGGAGCTTTGGCAGGAACAACGTATCCTTTGGACAGAGAATATACGGCAGAGCTGCTGGGCTTTGACGGAGCAACCTTAAACAGCATGGACTCTGTTGCAGACAGAGATTATTTAATTGAATATTTATCAGACTTATCTGTGATTATGATGCACCTGAGCCGTTTCTGCGAAGAAATTATTTTGTGGAATTCCAACGAATATCAGTTTATCGAAATTGATGACGGATACAGCACAGGCAGCAGTATTATGCCTCAGAAGAAAAATCCGGATATAGCAGAGCTGGTAAGAGGAAAGACAGGTCGTGTCTACGGGGCGCTGATGTCTCTTCTTACTACTATGAAGGGAATTCCTCTGGCATATAATAAGGATATGCAGGAGGATAAAGAGCTCGCATTTGACGCAATGGATACGGTAAAAGGCTGTATCGCCCTGTTTAACGGTATGCTGGAAACCATGGAATTGAAAAAAGAGAACATGGAAAAGAGTGCGAAAAACGGATTTACCAATGCCACAGATGCGGCAGATTATCTTGTAAAAAAAGGCGTACCGTTTAGAGATGCTCACAGCATTGTAGGCGAGCTGGTATTATTCTGCGTGAAAAACCAGATTTCTCTTGATGAAATGCCGTTAGAGGAATATCAGAAAATCAGTCCGGTATTTGAGCAGGATATTTATGAAGCAATCAGCATGAAGACCTGTGTGGAAACCAGAAATACCATTGGCGCTCCGGGACCGGAGGCAATGAAAAAGGTACTGGAAATTCAGAAAAAATATCTGGAAGATTGTGAAAAACATTGACATTTTGACAGGATTTGCTATATTAAATAAAACGAAACGGAGGAGATAAGCAGATGAGTGAAAAATTAAGAGTCGGAATTTTAGGCGCAACAGGAATGGTTGGACAGAGATTTATTTCTTTACTGGAAAATCACCCTTGGTTTGAAGTGGTGACTGTTGCAGCAAGTGCAAGAAGTGCAGGAAAAACTTATGAAGAAGCAGTAGGAGCTCGTTGGAAAATGACAACTCCTATGCCGGAAGCAGTAAAGAAATTAGTGGTTATGAATGTTGCCGATGTAGAAGAGGTTGCTTCCACTGTGGATTTTGTTTTTTCCGCAGTAGATATGTCAAAAGAGGAAATCAAAGCCATTGAAGAAGAATATGCAAAGACAGAAACACCGGTAGTTTCTAATAACAGCGCTCACAGATGGACACCGGACGTACCGATGGTTGTTCCGGAAATCAATCCACAGCATTTTGATGTGATTGAATTCCAGAAAAAACGTCTGGGAACAACAAGAGGATTTGTTGCGGTAAAACCAAACTGTTCTATTCAGAGCTATGCGCCTGTATTGACAGCATGGAAGGAATTTGAGCCTTATGAAGTGGTTGCTACTACTTATCAGGCGATTTCAGGTGCAGGAAAGACTTTTAAAGACTGGCCGGAAATGGTAGAAAATATTATTCCTTATATTGGCGGAGAGGAAGAGAAGAGCGAGATGGAACCGTTGCGTCTTTGGGGTGAAATCGAAGACGGCGTAATCGTTCCTGCAAAAGAACCTGTTATTACCTGTCAGTGTGTACGTGTTCCTGTTTTAAACGGACATACAGCGGCAGTCTTTGTAAAATTCAGAAAGAAACCTACAAAAGAGCAGTTAATTGAAAAATTGACAGCATTTAAAGGAATTCCACAGGAATTAGAGCTGCCAAGCGCACCAAAACAGTTCATCCGCTATATGGAAGAAGCTGACAGACCACAGGTACAGGCTGATGTAGATTATGAAAACGGCATGGGCGTAAGCGTAGGACGCTTAAGAGAAGATAAGGTATACGACTTTAAATTTATCGGTTTATCTCACAATACAGTTCGTGGCGCAGCAGGCGGTGCAGTGCTTTGTGCAGAAACCTTAAAAGCAAAAGGATATATTACAAAGAAATAAAAAATGATATTTTTTTAACAGAGGTGGCAGCCTGCAAGAAACAGGTATGCCGCCTTTTTTCTTCCATAGGAAAATTCGTACATGGCAAATTGCGTCCTATTTGACGCTTTTAAAAAGTTGTGTTAGCATAAAAGATACGTAATTTTGAAAGGAAAGAGAGCTTTCATGAATAAATCACTATTTATAGCAGAAAAACCCAGCGTTGCACAGGAATTTGCAAAAGCGTTAAAAGTAAATACTTCAAGGAAGGACGGATATTTAGAGTCGGAAAATACCATTATTACCTGGTGTGTGGGACATTTGGTGACCATGAGTTATCCGGAAGCCTATGACCCTGCACTGAAAAGGTGGAGTTTAGAAACCCTTCCGTTTCTTCCGGAGGACTTTAAATATGAAGTTATTCCTTCTGTAAAGAAGCAGTTTCAGATTGTAAGCGGGCTTTTAAACCGCAAGGATGTGGAAACGATTTATGTATGTACGGACTCTGGACGTGAAGGAGAATATATTTACCGCCTTGTGGCAATGATGGCAGGGGTAAAAGATAAAAAGCAAAAAAGAGTCTGGATTGACTCCCAGACAGAGGAGGAAATTATTCGTGGGATAAAGGAAGCAAAAGATATCAGCGAGTATGATAATCTTTCTGCATCTGCATACCTCAGGGCAAAAGAGGATTATCTCATGGGAATTAATTTCTCCAGATTACTTTCTTTAAAGTACGGAAATGCTGTGTCAAATTATCTGGGAAGCCGTTATCAGGCAATTTCTGTGGGAAGGGTAATGACCTGTGTTCTGGGAATGGTGGTGCGCAGAGAACGGGAAATCCGAGAATTTGTCAAGACACCTTTTTACAGAGTCATCGGTAATTTTAAACAGCAGGGGCATACTTTTGAAGGAGAATGGAGAGCGGCAGAGAGCAGCAGATATTTTGCATCGCCTCTTTTATATAAGGAAAACGGATTTAAAAAGAAAGAAACAGCTATGGAATTAAAGGAAATTCTTTCTGCAAATCCTCCTTTGGAAGCAGTGGTGGAAAAGATAGAGAAGAAAAAGGAAAATAAAAATCCTCCGCTGTTATTTAATCTGGCAGAGCTTCAAAATGAATGTTCCAGATTATTTAAATTAAGTCCTGATGAAACCTTAAAAATTGTGCAGGAATTATATGAGAAAAAGCTGGTTACTTATCCAAGAACAGATGCCAGAGTCCTTTCCAGTGCAGTTGCAAAGGAAATCTATAAAAATATCAGCGGCTTAAAGAACTATGAGCATGGAAGTATTTATGCGGCAGAGATTTTAGAGACAGGTTGTTATAAAAATCTCATAAAAACAAGATATGTAAATGATAAACAGATTACAGACCACTATGCCATTATTCCCACAGGGCAGGGATTAAATGCTTTACGCAGTATTTCCGTGCAGGGAAGTAAGGTTTATGAAGTGATTGTAAGAAGGTTTTTAAGCATTTTTTATCCTCCGGCAGTATATCAGAAAATCAATCTGGTATCGGTGATTGAAAAAGAAAAATTATTTTCTTCTTTTAAAATACTGGTATCAGAAGGCTATTTAAAAGTAACTCCGAATTCTTTTGGAAAGAAGAAAGACAATGCAGGAAAAGAAGAAAAAACCATTGCAGAGGATGGGGAATTTCTTAACTGGATTTTGGGTATTAAAAAAGGGAGTTATCTTTCCATTGAAGACTTTTCTATAAAAGAAGGGGAAACATCACCGCCAAAGCGCTATACCTCAGGTTCGATGATTTTGGCAATGGAAAACGCAGGACAGCTTATCGAAGATGAGGAGCTGCGTGCACAGATTAAGGGAAGCGGTATCGGAACCAGCGCTACCAGAGCAGAGATTTTGAAGAAATTGGTGACCATTAAATATCTGGAATTAAATAAAAAAACACAGGTGATTACGCCTACACTGTTAGGGGAAATGATTTTTGATGTAGTGAATTGCTCCATCCGCTCTCTTTTAAATCCGGAGCTTACGGCAAGCTGGGAGAAGGGGCTTACATACGTGGCAGAAGGCAGTATCACTTCGGAAGAATATATGTTTAAGCTGGAAAATTTCATTAAATCCCGTACAGAAGGTGTGTTGGGGCTTCGAAATCAGTTGATGTTAAAGCAGTTTTTTGACGCTTCTTCCAAGTTTTATAAAAAACCGGCGCAAAAAAGGTTGGAAAATCAAAAAAAGCGTAGTAAAATAGAAAAAAATAATTTAAGAGAAGGTAGGTAGAAAAAATGGAGCAGTTAACGATTAAAGAGTTATATCATGATTTAAGCAAAACCCTTGCAAAAGAGCTTTTAGAAGAAAAGACTTATCCATGGGAGGCTCTTCCCTGCATTGGCGAATATATTCTGAAATTAGGAGAGACTTTAGACGAAGCAGAGTATGAGAAAAAAGGCGATAATGTATGGATTGCCAAAACAGCGAAAGTAGCGCCGACTGCTTATATCAATGGTCCTGCCATTATCGGAAAAGAGGCAGAGGTTCGCCATTGTGCTTTTATCAGAGGAAATGCTCTGGTAGGAGAATGCGCAGTAGTGGGAAATTCCACAGAGTTAAAGAATGTTATCTTATTTGATAAGGTTCAGGTTCCTCATTACAATTATGTAGGCGACTCTATTTTAGGCTATAAGTCTCACATGGGGGCAGGGTCTATTACATCCAATGTAAAATCAGATAAAAAACTGGTAGTTGTAAAGGCTGCAAACACACATATTGAAACAGGTTTGAAGAAATTCGGCGCAATGCTTGGAGATGAAGTGGAAGTTGGCTGCGGTTCTGTTTTAAATCCGGGAACAGTAGTGGGAAGCAACAGCAATATTTATCCTCTTTCTTCTGTAAGAGGCGTTGTTCCTTCTGACAGTATTTATAAAAAAGGCAATGAAATTGTAGAAAAACAATAGCGTATGTATTATAGAAAACCACATTATTATGACAAATTTTCCTGCACAGCGGAGCAATGTCCGGATACTTGCTGTGCAGGCTGGCAGATTGTAATTGATGAAAATTCTTTAGAAAAATACAGTAATGTCTCCGGTGATTTTGGTATTCGTCTTTTGAATTCCATTAACTGGAGAGAGGGGATTTTTGAACAATATGAGAAGAGATGCAGCTTTTTAAATGCAGAAAATCTCTGTGATATTTATAAGGAATTAGGTGCAGATGCGCTGTGTGACACCTGCCGTTTATATCCCAGACATATTGAAGAATTTGAAAATTTAAGAGAATTTTCTCTGTCCTTATCCTGTCCCGTAGCAGCAAAAATGATTTTGCAGTGTCAGGAACCGGTGAGGTTTCTGGAAGAAGAGGACGAGAAAGAAGAATGTGAAGAAGACTTTGAAGATTTTGATTTTCTTTTGTTTGACTGTCTTTTAGAGGTGAGAGAAAAGCTGTTTTCCATTGTGCAAAACAGAACAATTCCCATAGAAAAGAGAATGTACTGTGTCTTGAAAATAGCAAAAAATTTACAGACTGCTCTTGATGAGGGAGAACTTTTTGAAAGAGATTTTATGGCAGAAATTGAGTTGTGCTTACAGGAAAAAGCAGAAGATTTTTCAGGTAATCTTTATGAAATTGTGCAGGCGTTCAGAAAAGATTTGTTAAGACTGGAAGTGCTTCGAGAAGAGTGGAAAACAAATTTAAAGGCGGCAGATAACCTTTTTCAAAAGGGTGAAACATGGTATGTGGAAAAGAGAGACAGATATAAAGCTGAAATAAAAAATACCATAGGACAGGAACAGTGGGATATTTATAAAGAACAGCTTTTGATGTTTTTCCTGTATACTTATTTCTGCGGTGCAGTCTATGACGATATGATTTATTCCAAGGGTGTTTTATCTGTAATATCCGTTTTCTGGATAGAAGAAATTACCTTTTGGAGCTGGGCGGCAGACGAAGGACAAATAGAAGAAAAAAATCTATTGGAAACAGCTTATCGCTATGCAAGAGAGATTGAACATTCTGATGAAAATCTGAACTTACTGGAAGAAATTTTCGACTTAGATAAGCACTATAAGCCGGAAACTTTAAGATGTATTTTTGTCAGGGAAAGGAAACAGCATGAGTAAAGAAAAGGAAGAAAAACAGGAAAAACCATATTGGGAAGGGAAAGAATATTCTTTTTATAATCATAAAAAATGTGAATTTTTCCCTTGCCATGAAACCACAGATCCGCAGAATTTTAACTGTTTGTTTTGCTACTGTCCTCTGTATGCCTTAGGCAGTAAATGCGGAGGCAACTTTAAATATACAGAGCAGGGAATAAAAGATTGCAGTGCCTGCAAGCTGCCTCACAAGAGAAAAAATTATGGTTATATTATGAGTAAATATCAGGAAATTATGGAGTTGGCGAAGAAAAACCAATAGTCTGTACGAGAGAAATACAGGCTGCTAAATCTTCACACACATAGTCGCAAAAAGGAGCTAAATCAGGGCTGTAAGGGGTTAAATCCGGTATCATACAGGAAATACCTCCTGCGGCCTTTGCTGCTTTTAAGCCATTGATGCTGTCCTCCACAATCATACAGGAGTCAATAGAAATCTGAAGCTTTTCAGCCGCTTTTAAGAAAATGTCAGGATTTGGCTTGCTTTTTGAAACTTCATTTCCGCAGACAGAAGCAGAAATTCCCTCATAGATATCTGCTAATTTCCAATAGTGTTCTGCCTGTGTTCTGTCCGTAGAGGTGGCAATTCCCCAGGGTATATTTTCGCTTTTTAGAAAAGAAAGCAGTTCATAAAGTCCTTTTTTAGGAGGAACAGAATATTTTTCTACATAAGCATTTAAGTAGTCGCTGCGGATTTTTCTGGCTTGATGATAATCGACAGCGCCGTTATACCATTCCTGAAAAAGAGCACAATTTCGCTCTCTAGAGCCTCCTCTTAATTGTTTCAATCGGTCTTCTGTGAGAGAAAAATTCAGTAAATCAGCAGCTTTTTCCCACCCTTTTTTCATAATCTTTTCTGTATCAAATAAAACACCATCCATGTCGAAAATGATTGCTTTTATCATAATAATCCCTCTTTAAAATCTTTTTCTTTCAGAATAGCAGAAGTTTGGAAATGTAGCAAGAAAGAATTAAATAAGAAAAAGCATTGGCAGGTGATTTTTGACATGATAGAATATAGAGGAAAAATATCTGAATGGAGGTTTTAGCGATGAAAGAAGAAATCAGAGAAATTATAGATTATTATAGTAAACAGAGAAATCCACAGGAACAGGAAAATATAGTTGCCATGCTTCGAGAAATACAGGAAGCAGAAGGGTGTATTACTATGAAGGTACAGGAAGAGGCTGCGGAAGCGTTGGGAGTTAAGCCGTCTGTTTTATCTTGTATTATTAAGCGTTATCCCAGCTTGAAGGAAGCTGATTATGCGCATGAGATGGTGTTATGCACAGGAAAAAGCTGTCAATGCAAAAACAGTATGGAAATTTTAGATATGGTAAGGAAAGAATTTGGCATTTCAAAAGACGGTATATCAGCAGACGGAAGCTTTCATCTGACTACAAGAAATTGTTTAAAGCAATGCAGAACTTCTCCCAATATGCTTTTGGACGGAGAGTTGTATGCCAATTTAACAAAAGAAAAGGTAATATCATTATTAGAAAAAAGGAGATAAAACATTGGAATATCAGGTATTATTATTTGATTTAGACGGCACTTTAACTGCATCAGGGGAAGGAATTACAAAGTGTGTGCAGTATGCTTTAGAAAAGATGAATAAGAGAGAGCTGGCACAGGATTTAAAGAAGTTGGAGGTGTTTGTAGGGCCTCCTTTATTAGAGCAGTTTATGGCTTATGCAGGGCTTTCAGAGGCAGAAGCGGAAGAAGCGGTGAAATTCTATCGGGAACGTTATCTGCCTGTTGGAATATTTGAAAATAAGCCTTATGAAGGAATCGAAGAAGTATTGAAAAAGTTAAAAGAGAAGGGATATATCCTTGCAGTAGCATCCTCCAAGCCGGATTCTATGGTAAAAACAGTTTTAAATCATTTTTCCCTGATGCCATATTTTCAGGTTGTAAAGGGAAGCGATATTACAAAGCCTAAAATGACAAAAGCAGAAGTCATTGAAGAAGTTTTAGAGGAACTGGGATTTTCTGAAAAAAGAGAGTCTGCAGTCATGATTGGAGACCGTCATCATGATGTTTTAGGCGCAAAAACAGCAGGGATTTCCTGCATTGGAGTTACTTATGGCTATGGGGATTTTCAGGAATTGCAGCAGGCAGGAGCAGTAAAAATCGTTGACAGCACAAAGGAATTAGGGGAGCTTTTCGGTGTCTGAGAATACTTGACAATCAAACTATAATGTGGTAAATTGTCGCATTGAGAAGTAAAAAGGAAGGAAGATGAAATGTGCTGATTTTAGTCATTATGTGTATCGGAATATGTATTGGAAACAAGTTTTTGTCTCCAAAATATAAGAAAGCAAACGAGATTTTTCAGATTATGTGTACGCTGTCTTTGATTTTTTCCATGGGTGTTATGCTGGGACAGGACGACAATTTTTTTGATAAGCTCTTTACATTAGGCTGGGAAAGTTTTTTGTTTTTCCTTGTGCCTTCCGTATGCTCCGTTATACTGGTATTTATTTTGACAAAGCGTTTTATGGATGACAAAAGAAAAAAAGAAAAGGATTGACTTATGGTAATTTTAGCAGTTTTGGCATTGGTTTTAGGTGTCCTTGTGGGTACTTTTGATGTGCAGAATTTTTTACTGGATGCACTGGTATCGAATAAGGATTTGGTTTTATATCTTTTGATGTTTTCCGTGGGAATGAGCATTGGTCTTCACAAAGGAATTATTAAAAAGATAAAAGAATATCATGTAAAAATATTGATTATTCCGGCGGGGATTATTGTGGGAACACTTCTGGGAGGGGTGCTTCTCAGTATGGTAACAAAGTATAACGTAGGAGAGAGTACTTCGGTGGTAAGCGGTTTGGGGTGGTACAGCCTCGCAGGTGTTACCATAGGAAATCTGGCAGGAGCGCAGCTTGGAAGTATTGCTTTTTTAAGCAATCTGATGCGGGAAATTTTTTCGTTTTTTACAATTCCTTTTATTGCAAAACACTTTAATTATTATTCCTGTATTGCTCCGGCAGCGGCTACAAGTGAAGATACCACACTTCCTATGATGATGAAATATACAAATGAGGAAACGGTAGTCTTATCGGTAATTAATGGAGTTTTATGCTCTGCGGTAGTACCGGTATTAATTCCTTTATGTTATCAATTAAAATTTTAAATGAATAAAGAGAGGTTGTTGCGTTAAGTGCGTGCATATCGAGAATATGTATGAATATTCCAGATTTCTGCTTAATGTGACAGCCTTTTTCTTTTATATTTCTAAAATATAATTATTTTACTTGTGTAGAGCCTTTCTTTCAGATATAATATACATAACAAAAAGGTCGTGTAGTAGAAGGAGAAAGGAGCGGTAGGAATGAAGAAATATGGTATATATATTTTTTTGTGCGGAATATTGCTTGCGGGATGCAGCAGCGAAAAAGAACCCTCACAGATTGAAATTCCCGAAGAAAAAATAGCCAAGTTTCAAATGGGAAGTATAAGATCAAAACCGGAAGAATATAAAAAGCTATCTGATTTCATTGAAAATATGGAAGGGGCTGTGCCGGAAAAAGACCAGAAGAAAGCACCTCATAGAGGAGAAGACTATTATCCTGTCTCCTTTATCTACGAAGATGAAACAAAGGATATTTTCTATTTCTTTCCAAAAGGTGAGAAATGGTATCTGGAAACAGAGAATGGAGACGTTTATGGAAACGCAGATTTTATTCTGGACTATGTAGATATTGATTTTAACATTGATGTAAAAAGGGAGATAAGGATAGACAAAGATGTATTAAAAAGAACTTTGGAAATAGGAAAAGACTTTAAAACTTATGATACAAAATTTTCCTTTGCAAGTGGCGTTGTAAATACAATGGAGAAGACAGGAGATGCAGAAGAAGAGGCCATTTCTAAAGTGAGAAAAAGTAGCATAGAAAATCAAAAGATATACGAATATGCTAAAAAATCCGGTTATGAAGTTTCAGAAAAAGAAGTGGAAGAAAGGATAAAAAAAATACTGGAAGATTTTAACAAACAGGAAGATTATCCGGAATATGAAGCTATTTGTAAAGAATACGGGACAACCATGGAAGAATGTTTGGAGAAGAGTAGAGATTATATCAAAGAAGAAATGACAAAAAATAAACTTTCACTTGAAACGTACAAGGATTTTCAAAATGGAAAAGATAAAATAAAGGATAAGACCTATGAGACACCCTATGAATATTCTCGGGCAATCTTAGATGAAGTTGTATATACGGAAATATCAGATGAAGATATATCTTCTTATATTCAGGAATTGGATGAAGCAGAAGCATATTATTTGGAAAATTTTTAGTTACTAACTAGAAAAAGGAGTTATCGCCTTAAAGGCGATAACTCCCTTTTTAGGTGCGCCTTGCGGCGCACGCCGCTAATGGATGAAAGTTCCTAATCCGCCCTAGTAGTGGGAAGGATACAGCCAAGACCAAGGGTGTCCTATTCATGGCAAGACTATGATTAACGTGAGGGGAATCTGAAGGAAGGTGGAGGCAAATCTCTGGTCTGACGAACAGAAATCACATCAGGCTATAGTTAAGGATAAGGCTGCCTAACAAGCTGAAGTCCAATAACTACTCGGAATTAACTGTAGTAAATGTGGCAGATAGATGGAGAGAAAGTGGCGTGTGGTACCAAGGGAGGTCTTGTCAGCAAGTGGAAACAGAGTAAGAAACTTGTAGTAATAACGAATGGCAAGAAGTCAGCAGAGGTCATAGTAAACCGATGGTTGCAAACATCGGCGAAGGACTGAACTTTAGGAGGCACAAGCAATGAATGTAACTGAAAGTAGATTTAAGAACAGACAACTTCATATAGAGGACTATCTGCAAATGGTATCTGCGGAACAGAGAGAGTATGCAGAAGTGTTCGACTACTCTAAGATTACTGAAAAGAGCGGTGTCATCACAGACTATTGGACGAACAATCTTTTGGAATTGATTTTGCGGAAAGACAATCTTAACAATGCCTATAAGCAAGTCAAAAGAAGCAGAGGTAAAGGTGGAATCGATGGTATGCAGGTGGATGAACTTCTGCCCTTCCTTAGAGAAAATCAAGAAACCTTAATCCAAGAGATAAGGGGAGGGAAATATAAACCCAACCCAGTTCGAAGGGTAGAAATACCCAAAGAGACAAAAGGCGAGTACAGGAAGCTGGGAGTACCTACGGTTGTTGATAGAGTGATTCAACAGGCAATCGCACAGGAACTCTCGCCAATCTTTGAGGAGCAGTTCTCAGAGAACAGTTTTGGTTTCAGACCGAAAAGAGGGGCACACGATGCCCTAAGACAATGCCAAAAGAACGTAAATGACGGCTATGTATATGTAGTGGATATGGACTTAGAAAAGTTCTTTGATACCGTATGTCAGAGTAAGTTAATCGAGGTGTTGTCACGAACCATCAAGGACGGCAGAGTGATTTCATTGATACACAAATACCTGAATGCGGGAGTTATAGCAAACGGGAAGTATGAGCGTACAGAAATCGGGATGCCACAAGGAGGACCATTGAGTCCGTTGCTTAGTAACATAATGCTAAATGAGTTGGACAAGGAACTGGAACGCAGAGGACATAGATATGTCCGTTATGCAGATGACTGTATGATTTTCTGTAAGAGCAGAAAAAGTGCAGAAAGAACCTTGAAGAACATCATTCCGTTTATTGAAGGAAAGCTTTTCCTGAAAGTGAATAGGAAGAAAACAGAAGTGGCTCACATCAGCAAAGTCAAGTATCTCGGTTATACTTTTTATAGATACAAAGGCAAATGCAGATTCAGAGTACATCAAAAGTCAGTAGTCAAGATGAGAAATAAAATCAGAGAGCTTACTGATAGGAACAAAGGTATTAGCAATGCAGAACGAGAAAGAAAATACCAGGAGTATGTGCGAGGATGGGTAGAATACTTTAGACTTGCAGATATGAAAGGACTTCTTAAAACAATGGACGAATGGGCAAGGCGTAGGATTCGAGCAGTCTATTGGAAACAATGGAAGAAAATTAAAACAAAGTATCGAATGCTGAAAGCATTAGGAATGGAACATTGGAAAGCAAAGGAACTTGCTTGTAGTAGAAAAGGATACTGGAGGATGGCTCAGGTGTTAAATTCAGTAATCACAAATAAAATAGTAGCCAGGCTAGGATATACATCTATGCTTGACTACTATCTAACAGTTTGTGAAAACTAAGGAACCGCCTAGTACCGAACGGTATGCTAGGTGGTGTGGGAGGACGGTAAATAGAATAATCATTTACCTCCTACCCGATTGAATGATATCGTATTAATCTAATGTTTTGTGATATTCCTGTAAGGATTTTAAGGACTGAGCCTCTTTATTTAAAATCGCTTTTACACCGGTTGCACTTGCCAGAGCTGCTGACATTGTGGTGATGTAAGGGATTTTTTTGTTAATTGCTGTTTTTCTTAAATAAGAGTCATCGTATTTACTCTGTTTTCCGGCAGGAGTGTTGATGACTAAATCAATTTCTCCGCTTACTAAAGCATCGTAAACATTTGGACTGCCTTCCTGAAGTTTTTTCAGAGTCTTACATTCTACACCATTTTCATTGAAGAATTTTGCACATCCTTCTGTGGAAACAATGCCAAATCCAAGTTCTTTAAACTGTTTTGCAGCTTCTAATGCCTGTGCACGGTCATTTTTGTTTACGCTGATTAAAGCAGTTCCGCTAAGAGGAAGTTTTGCTCCTGCTGCCTCCTGTGCTTTGTAGTAAGCAGTTCCGAAGGACTCGCTTAAACCGAGCACCTCACCTGTTGAACGCATTTCAGGTCCTAAAAGAGGGTCAACTTCTGGGAACATATTGAATGGGAATACGGCTTCTTTTACACCATAATATGGATGCGCTTTTTCCTTAAATGCAGTTACGTCAGGACGTTCATTTGTCAGCTCGTAAGTCATAAGCTTTGTGGCAATGTTTGCCATGTTGATGTTACATACTTTAGAAACAAGCGGTACAGTACGGGATGCACGTGGATTTGCTTCCAATACATAAACCTTATCTTCGCAGATTGCGTACTGCATATTCATAAGACCTACAACACCCATTTCACATGCGATTGCAGTTGTGTATTTTCTGATGAGTTCTTTATTCTTTTCAGAAATTTCAACAGAAGGAATAACACAAGCGGAGTCACCGGAGTGAATACCTGCCTGTTCAATGTGCTGCATAACAGTCGGAACAAATGCGTGTGTGCCATCAGAGATAGCGTCTGTTTCACATTCTAAAGCATTCTGCAAGAATTTATCCATAAGGATTGGACGTTCCGGTGTAACGTCAATAGCAGCAGCCATGTAATCTCTTAACATATTGTCATCGTAAACAACTTCCATACCACGTCCGCCTAATACATAAGAAGGACGAACCATCATTGGATAGCCAATACGATGAGCGATTTCCAGAGCTTCTTCAACGTTGACAGCCATTCCTGATTCAGGCATTGGGATTTCTAATTTGTGCATCATTGCATTGAATAAGTCTCTGTCTTCAGCCATATCAATAACAGCAGGAGAAGTACCCAGAATATGAGCGCCGCGTTTTTCAAGTTCAGCAGCAATATTCAGAGGAGTCTGTCCACCAAACTGAACAATGATACCAAGTGGTTTTTCTTTGTTGTAAATGGACATAACGTCTTCTACAGTCAGAGGTTCAAAGTATAATTTGTCAGAAGTATCGTAGTCAGTAGAAACAGTTTCAGGGTTACAGTTTACCATGATGGTTTCAAAGCCTAATTCACGCAGAGTGAAGGCAGCATGAACACAGCAGTAGTCAAATTCAATACCCTGACCAATACGGTTTGGACCGCCGCCAAGTACCATAACTTTTCGTCCGTTTGATACAGGAGCTTTATCTTCTCCGTTATATGTAGAGTAGTAGTAAGCAGCCGGTTCTTCTACACCGCTTACAGGTACGGCATCCCAACGTTCACCCATGCCAAGAGATTCTCTGTGTTTGAATAATTCCCATTCGTCAATATCTAAAAGCATAGCAAGGTATTTATCAGAAAATCCGTCTTTCTTAGCCTGAATAAGAAGTTCATCAGGAAGGCTTTTACCTTTGTAAGTCAGAATTTCTTCTTCTAAATCAACCAGTTCTTTCATCTGCTGTAAGAACCAAAGTTTGATATGTGTCATATCGTGAAGTTTTTCTAAAGAAGCGCCTTTACGGATTGCTTCGTAAAGAATGAACTGTCTCTGGCTGGTTGGTTTTTCAAGTTTTGCATATAATTCATCTAAAGTAAGTTCGTGGAAGTCTTTTACAAATCCAAGACCATAGCAGCCTCTTTCCAGAGAACGGATTGCTTTTTGTAAAGCTTCTTTGTATGTTTTACCGATGGACATAACTTCGCCTACGGCTTTCATCTGTGTGCCCAGTTTATCCTGAGAGCTTTTGAATTTTTCAAATGCCCAGCGAGCAAATTTTACAACAACATAATCTCCGGATGGTTTATAGTTTGCAAGAGAACCGTCTTTCCAGTATGGAATTTCATCAAGGGTAAGTCCTGCTGCCAATAATGCAGATACGTAAGCAATTGGGAAACCAGTTGCTTTACTTGCAAGAGCAGAGGAACGGGATGTTCTTGGGTTGATTTCGATAATGATGATACGGTCTGATTTCGGATCATGAGCAAACTGTACGTTTGTACCGCCGATTACGCCGATAGATTCTACAATTGCGTGTGCCTGTTTCTCCAGACGATCCTGCAAATCCTGAGAGATTGTCAGCATTGGTGCAGAGCAGAAGGAGTCACCTGTATGCACACCCATTGGGTCGATATTTTCAATAAAACAAATAGAGATTTTCTTTCCTGCTTTGTCGCGAACAACTTCAACTTCGAGTTCTTCCCAACCGATTACAGATTCTTCTACAAGAATTTGGTTTACCATAGATGCGGCAATACCTCTTGCAGCTACTTTTTTTAATTCTTCTTCATTATAGACGATACCACCGCCTGTACCGCCCATAGTATATGCAGGACGAATAACACATGGGTATCCTAATTCTTCAGCAATTTTAAGAGCTTCTTCTACAGAATAAGCAGGTGCACTTTTTGCCATTTCGATACCAAGTTTATCCATGGCATTTTTAAATTCGATACGGTCTTCACCGCGACTGATAGCATCTACCTGAACACCGATAACTTCTACATTATATTTGTCCAAAACACCGGCATGATAGAGCTCTTCACAAAGATTTAATCCGGACTGTCCGCCTAAGTTAGGAAGCAGGGCATCAGGTCTTTCCTTTGCAATAATTTCAGTCAGGCGATCCACATTTAAAGGTTCGATGTAAGTAACATCTGCTGTGGATGGATCAGTCATGATAGTAGCAGGGTTGGAGTTTACCAGTACGATTTCGTAGCCAAGGTTACGTAAAGCTTTGCATGCCTGTGTACCGGAATAGTCAAATTCACACGCCTGTCCGATGATAATTGGGCCGGAACCGATAATAAGAATTTTGTGTATATCATTTCTCTTTGGCATAAAGAACCTCCATTTATATATTTTTTTTTATGACTTTACATACGTAATAAAGTATAGCATAAAGAGCAATCGTTAAGCAAGGAAATAATAAGATTTTCTTTACTCTAAAAAACTTTTATGCTATACTATGCTAAATTAATTAGGCCTAGGAGGGAAGAAAAATGATAGAAGTTCGAAATTTGACAAAATCGTATAATGTATTGGAAAAACCTGTAGTAAAGAATGTTTCGCTTTGTGCAAGACCAGGAGAGATTACTATCCTTTTAGGACCGAATGGGGCTGGGAAATCTACTACGATTAAAAGTATTGCAAATCTTTTAAATTATGAAGGGGAAATTCTGATATGTGGTCATCCAAACAATACCATTGAAGCGAAGAAATGTTTCAGCTATGTACCGGAAATTCCTATGTTGTACGATGTTCTTACTGTGGATGAAACTATAGAATTTATTGGCAGGGCGTATCGTGTAAAGAATTATAAAGAAATAGCAGATAAGTATCTGGAAGCATTTAAAATGACAGAAAACAGAAAAAAATTAGCAAAAGAGCTAAGCAAAGGAATGCGGCAGAAATTAAGCATGATTTTGGCGTTTATGATTGAACCGAAGGCATTGTTGGTAGACGAGCCTATGGTAGGATTAGACCCCGCTAGTATTGAAGAAGTGTTGGAGCTTTTTCGGCAGCTTCGTGCAGAGGGTACGGCAATTCTCATCAGCACCCACATTATTGACATTGTAAATGATATCTGGGACAGGGCTTATATTATGAACAGGGGAGAGATTGTAAAAGAAATAGACAGAAAAGATGCAGGAGAAGAAACCTTAAAGGAAATCTTTTTTGAAACTACAAGGGAGGGAGATGTATGAATTCATTCTTCTATTTGTTTCGGACAAAAATAAAAGGTTCTGTAAGAGTTCAGTTTTCTTCTTTAGGAACAGGTATGGCAGTCATTTTTACGGTTTTAATCTATGGAATACTGATAGGAACGATTTTTACATCTTCTGTACCTTATGACAAGGAAACCATGTATTTGCAGGCTGCTACGGCAATTCTGGCAGGCATTGGTGTTACGGCTTTCTTTTCAATGCTGTCGTTAATGAGTAAGCGAAAAGCGCTTTTGTATGATACGGATGCTTTTTATTTTTTTTCCGGTCCTTATACAAAGACGCAGACAAATCTTTTTATTTTAGTACAGACTTTAAAAGGCGCATTAGGCTATGGGCTGATAGGCTGCTTCTTTATGGGCTTGCTTTCTATGGGCGGATATTTTTCCATTCCGTATTTCCTGTTATGTTTGCTGGTGCTTTTCTTAATCAGCTCCATATTTTTACTGATGACAGATTATATTTATATGTGGACCCTGGTAAAGCCCAAAGCAAAGATTTGGAATTATATTGCAGTAATCTTGGTGCTGGCATCGGCAGGAGCAGTTTTTTTTATTTCTATGCAGGCAGCAGGCTACGATTTGGAAGATGGATTTTTAAAGTTTGCCGTAAGCAGAGAATTTTATTATGTACCCTTCTTTGGATGGGGGAAGCTTGTTTTGAGCGCTTTTCTGGGAAAAGAGTATATGGGTATGATAATTGGTCTGGCTCTTTTGCTGCTCGCTAATGCTGTTTTTGTAATCCTGTTTTTGACCTTCCCAAGAAATATTGTGGAGCAGGCTGTGCGGGACGCAGAGGAAATCAGCAATTATGTTCGCAGGGTAAAGGCGAATGGAGGAAATATTCTCAGCAGTGAAGGAAAGATAAAGCAGGTGCGGGGAGAATTTCCGGAAGGCGCAAGAGCAATTTTCTATAAGAATATTCTCAGTATGAAAAAAACAGGCAGTTTTTTAAGAAAACAGGATTTCTTTGTGATTGTGGTGTATTTTCTTATTAGTTATTTCATGATAGCGGAAAGACGGTTTTATATGTTCAGCTACATGATGATTTTATGGCTGTTTAATCTGCTAAATGATACCGAGTTTCTGGGTGATTTAAAAAATTATCAGATTTATCTGATACCGGAAAATCCATTAAAAAAATTGATTTATGTAGTTTTGCCTGCTTATTTCAAAATTTCTATTTTAATCGGTACGGCAATTTTAATTGCAGGTATTTTTAATCGGATGCCGGTCTTGACGACTTTGCAATATTTCTTTATGCTGTTAGGATATGCAATGATTTTTATCTCCGGTACGGTTTGGGCTGCGAAAGTTATGAAAACAAAGGCAAGTGTGGCATTAGAAAATCTTCTTCGTATGCTGATTATCCTGCTGGCAGCAATTCCTGCAACAGGAGCAGGTTTTTTGGCATGGTTCTTATTAAAGGATTTGTATGTTTTTCAGGCAGTCGTTACAGTGGTTACCATAGTGATGAATTTTCTTGTATCAGCGATTATCCTTATTGCATGTCAGGGCATGATGAACGGGAGAGAAATATAGAAGGGAACGAAAGAAATGTTGGCATCAAAAGAAGAAATTAAAATTCAGCAGGCAGTGGTACATATTTTAGACTCTGCACTTGGCATGCCGGTCTTATCTGATACGCTGTTGGACTGTGGTTCGGATTTTTCTGATTTTTTGAAAAGTCATATTTTTAAAATTGACAGCAGTGATGAAATAAAAAATTGCAGCTTTACAGAGGAGTCATCTGTTTTTCTCTTGGTGGAGGAATGGAACTCTGAGAATTTTTTGGAAGTGTCGCAAAAAATTGCGGGAGAGCTCTATACTCTTATGAGCCAGAACATTGACATTCCGGCAGCGGATTTGCTGGTGGTGGAATATCAGGTGGAGCAGCACAGTTATCTGGCACTTTTGAAAATGAACTATAAAACTTCCTATACCCATCTGACGAATTCAGACCCTTGGGGAAATAATAATGATATTATTAAGCAGAAGGCCATTCTTCCGGGAGAGACGCAGAAGCTTACCGAAGCGGCTTTGATTGACCTTATGGCTCCTCAGTATGTACGGCTGGTGGAAAAGAAATATGATGTAAACGGTGTAAAGACCAATTATTTTTCTCAGAACTTTTTAAAGTGTAAAGGCTCTTTGTCTTCTAAGACAAAGCTTGCCATTGTAAATAAAGCTGTGACTGAGGTTCAGAAAAAGTATTTTCATGACTCGGAGCAGTTTGAAGTACAAATGGAAACAAAGAGTATTTTAAATCAGGAATTTTCAGAACAGGGTGGCTTGGAGGTGCCTGTGGTAATTGATAAAATTTTCAAGGAGCACCCTCAGATGAAAGAAGAGGTTCAGGAAAAGCTGGAAAAATACAATCTCACAGAAGATACCATAGAACCTCAAAATCCGCTGACAACAAAAAAATTTACTAAGCAGCATTTGATGACAGATACGGGAATTGAGCTGAAAATACCTATGGAAGAATACAATAATAAAGATAAAATTGAATTTATCACAAATCCGGACGGGACAATTTCTGTTTTAATTAAAAATATCGGAAGTATTGAAAGCAAGTAAGAACCATGTTATAATTACCTGAAAAAATCATCTCTGTAAAGTCGTTGCACATCAACGCTTTGGTGAGATAAAGAAAAAAGAAGAGGTACATAATATGGAAAGAGAAAAATTTTCTTCAAGGATTGGTTTTATCCTGATTTCAGCAGGTTGTGCCATTGGACTCGGAAATGTATGGAGATTTCCTTATATCACGGGAAAATACGGCGGTGCGGCATTTGTGCTGATTTATTTATTCTTTTTGCTTGTTTTAGGACTTCCGATTATGGTAATGGAATTTTCCGTGGGAAGAGCAAGCCAGAAAAGTATTGCAACATCTTTTAACGTTCTTGAACCAAAAGGAACAAAGTGGCATATTTACCGTTACTTTGGTATGGCGGGAAATTATCTTTTAATGATGTTTTATACTACCATTGGCGGCTGGATGCTGGCATATTTTGTAAAGATGATAAAGGGGGACTTTGCAGGGCTTAATCCTGACGGGGTGGGTGCTGAATTTGCAAAGCTTACCACAGATATGCCTACTATGATTTTCTGGATGGCAGTGATTGTTGTCATTGGATTTTTGGTGTGTTCTATGGGACTGCAAAGTGGTGTGGAACGTATTAACAAGATTATGATGGTGGTGCTTTTAGGATTAATGGTGGTACTGGCAATCAATTCCTGCCTGCTGCCGGGAGCATCAGAGGGACTGAAATTTTATCTGCTTCCTGATTTTAGAAAACTGATAGATGCAGGAATTTCCGAGGTAGTCTTTGCAGCTATGGGACAGGCATTTTTTACCCTTAGTCTTGGTATTGGAGCGCTGGCTATTTTCGGCAGTTATATCGGAAAAGAGAGAAAGCTTACAGGAGAGGCAATCAATATTACGATTTTAGATACCAGTGTGGCTTTAATTGCAGGTTTGATTATTTTCCCTGCTTGTTTTGCTTTTGATATTAATCCGGGAGAAGGACCGGGACTTGTATTTGTTACACTTCCCAATGTATTTAATGAAATGAAGGGCGGAAGACTTTGGGGATCTTTGTTCTTCTTATTTATGACTTTTGCTGCATTATCTACGATTATTGCAGTATTCCAGAACATTATTTCCTTTGCACAGGACTTATGGAACTGGAGTCTGAAAAAAGCGGTTTTGATAAACGGAGTAGCTATTTTTGTTTTATCCCTGCCTTGTATCTTCGGTATGACAATCTGGAGCGATTTTACAATCTTGGGAAAACAGATTATGGATTTAGAAGACTTCTTGGTAAGCAACAATATGCTTCCTCTCGGCTCTTTGGTTTATCTGCTGTTCTGTGTAAATAAATACGGCTGGGGCTGGGAGAATTTCCTGAAGGAAGCCAACACGGGAGCAGGTATTTCTTTCCCGAAAAAGATGAGAGTATACCTTACTTTTGTACTTCCGATTGTAGTATTTTATATTTTCATTCAGGGATATTGGAGTCTTTTTGCAGGATTAAAATAAAGGAAAAGAAAGTTTCAGAAAAATTTCTTGAAATCGGAGAGTTTTATAGGTATACTTAGAGAAAAGCGGTGCTTTATGCCGTTACGGGAATTAAGAGATAAAGGAGCTTATACAATGAAACGAATTTTATTGAAATTAAGTGGAGAAGCTTTGGCAGGACCGAAAAAAACAGGTTTTGACGAAGCTACCGTTATGGAAGTTGCAAAACAGGTAAAGGTACTTGTAGAAGAAGGCGTTCAGGTTGGTATTGTAATCGGAGGAGGAAACTTCTGGAGAGGACGTACCAGTGAGAACATCGACAGAACAAAGGCAGACCAGATTGGTATGCTGGCAACAGTTATGAACTGTATTTATGTTTCTGAAATTTTCCGTGCAGCAGGAATGAAGACAAGTGTGCTCACACCATTTGAGTGCGGTGCTTTCACAAAGCTGTTTTCCAAAGACCGTGCAAACAAATACTTTGAAAAAGGCATGGTTGTATTTATGGCAGGGGGAACAGGACATCCTTATTTCTCAACAGATACAGCTACGGTACTTCGTGCCATTGAAATCGAAGCAGAGACTATTTTCCTTGCAAAAGCTGTTGACGGCGTTTATGACAGCGACCCGAAAACAAACCCCAATGCAAAGAAATATGATGAGGTTCACATTCAGGAGGTCATTGACAAGAAACTGGCAGTTGTAGATATGACAGCTTCTATTATGTGTATGGAAAATAAAATGCCAATGTTGGTATTCGGTTTAAATGAAGAAAACAGCATTGTGAATACTGCTCATGGTAAATTCACAGGTACAAAGGTGCTTGTATAGTCGGAGCTTAAAATTAGGAGGAAGAAAACATGGCAACAGATGAGAGAATTCAGGTATATGAACACAAAATGACAAAGACTTTGGAAGGTCTTACAAAGGAACTGGTTACCATTCGTGCAGGACGTGCAAATCCGCATATTTTAGATAAACTTACCGTAGACTATTATGGAACACCGACACCGCTTCAGCAGGTGGCAAATATTACAGTTCCGGAAGCTAGAATGATCCAAATTCAGCCTTGGGAAGCATCCTTGATTAAAGAAATCAGTAAAGCAATTTTATCTTCTGATTTGAACTTAAATCCAAACAGTGACGGTAAAATCATTCGTCTGGTACTTCCGGAGCTGACAGAAGAGCGCAGAAAAGAACTGGTAAAGGATGTTAAGAAAAAAGGCGAAGCAGCGAAGGTTGCAGTTCGTAATGTGCGCCGTGATGCCAATGATGCTTTTAAAAAGCTGGCAAAGCAGGATGTATCTGAAGATGAAATTAAAGAATTAGAAGAGCAAATTCAGAAAATCACAGATAAGTTTGTGAAAGAAATCGAAAAAGCAGTGGAAGAAAAGTCAAAAGAAATTCTGACTGTATAAGAGAAAACATAGGAAGGGGCACATACAAATTCCGTATTGTGCCTCTTTCATGCGTAGGAGGAAAAATTATGACAATTCCCAGACATGTGGCAATTATTTTAGACGGAAACGGAAGATGGGCGAAAGCAAAGGGAATGCCCAGAACCTACGGACATATTAAGGGATGCGAAAATCTGGAGAAAATTTGCGGTATTGCCAAGGATTTAGGCGTAAAATATTTGACAGTATATGCTTTTTCCACAGAGAACTGGAAGCGTTCAAAAGAAGAAGTGGACGGTCTTATGAAGCTGTTTCGGAACTATATGAAGCGCTGTATTCAGATTTCAAGAGATAATAAAATGTGTGTACGTGTCATTGGTGACCCAAGTATGTTTGATGCAGATTTACAGCAAAAAATCAAAGAGCTGGAGGAATATTCCAGCCAGTTTGACGAGCTGCATTTTCAAATTGCTTTAAATTACGGAAGCAGAGATGAAATCAAAAGAGCCATGGTAAGGATGGCGGAGGATGTGGAAAAAGGAGTTCTTCTCCCTCAGCAGATTACGGAGGATGTGATTTCTGATTACTTGGACACAAGGGCACTTCCCGACCCTGATTTGCTAATTCGAACAAGCGGCGAAGAAAGGCTTTCAAACTTTTTAATGTGGCAGCTTGCTTATACAGAGTTTTACTTTACCGATGTGGCATGGCCGGATTTTGATAAAAAGGAATTTGAAAAAGCCATTGATAAATTCAATCACAGAGACCGCAGATACGGTGGCGTAAAGGAGGAGTAGAATGTTTAAGACAAGACTTTTAAGTGGAATTGTTCTTGTGGCGATTGCAGTCGCTTCTGTTGCCGCAGGAGGTCCTATATTATTTGCTGTGCTTCTGGCAATTTCATTAATCGGAGTAGGAGAGCTGTATCGTGCCATGGAGGTGCACCAGAAGGGCTTTGGGGCATTGGAAATCGCAGGGTATGTAGGAACGGTTTTGTATTACCTTTCACTGCTTTGGGTAAAAACAGATGAATTTTCCATGATGATTTTACTGTTTGCCCTTGTACTCATTATGTGTGTCTATGTGTTTACGTATCCAAAATATAGAGCAGAACAGATTATGGCAGCCTTATTCGGCATTTTCTATGTTGCGGTTATGCTGTCCTATATTTATAAAACGAGAACCTTAGAGGGCGGTGCATGGCTGGTAGGCTTGATTTTCTTAAGCTCTTGGGGGAGCGATACCTGTGCCTACTGTGTGGGAATGTTAATCGGAAAGCATAAAATGGCGCCGGTATTAAGTCCGAAAAAATCCGTTGAAGGCGGTGTAGGCGGTGTGTTAGGCGCAGCGCTTTTGGGAGCGCTCTATGCACTTTTGATTTCCGGTGTCAATCAGGCAGACGGTCATACTCCATTGATGTATGCAGTGATTTGTGCGGTAGGTGCGCTGATTTCCATGGTAGGAGATTTGGCGGCATCTGCCATTAAGAGAAATAAGGAAATAAAAGATTACGGAAAACTTATTCCGGGGCACGGCGGTGTTTTGGACCGTTTTGACAGTGTTATTTTTACAGCTCCGTTTATTTATTTCCTTGCCAGTGTTTTAATATAAAGAGGAAAGCGTATGAAGAAAATTGCAATTTTAGGTTCAACAGGTTCCATAGGAACACAAACCCTTGATATTGTCAGCAAAAATGATGATTTGCAGGTGGTAGGAATTGCTGCGGGAAGAAATATTGATTTGCTGGAGAAGCAAATCCGTCAGTTTTCTCCAAGGCTGGCAGCGGTGGGAGATGAAAAGAAAGCGCAGGAATTAAAGCTTCGTGTACAGGACACTGACTGCAAAATAGTAGGCGGAATGGAAGGTTTAATTGAGCTGGCGGTTATGGAGGAAGCGGAAATTCTGGTGACCGCCATTGTGGGGATGATTGGAATATGTCCTACGGTTGCCGCTATTTGTGCAGGAAAGCATATTGCTCTTGCAAACAAAGAAACCCTTGTAACAGCAGGGCATATTATTATGCCTCTTGCAAAAGAGCACAATGTGAAAATTTTACCGGTTGACAGCGAGCACAGTGCAATTTTTCAGGCGTTAAACGGAGAAAATCCAAAAACCATTGAAAAACTGCTGATTACTGCTTCCGGCGGCCCTTTCCGTGGAAAGAAAACAGAAGAATTGAAAAATATGCGTGTAGAAGATGCTTTAAAGCATCCTAATTGGGCTATGGGACAGAAAATTACTATTGATTCTGCTACTTTAGTAAATAAAGGGTTGGAAGTCATGGAAGCAAAATGGTTATTTGATGTGGATTTGGATAGAATACAAGTAGTCGTACAGCCACAAAGTGTTATTCATTCTATGATTGAATTTAAAGATGGAAGTATTATGGCACAGCTTGGTACACCTGATATGCGTCTGCCTATTCAGTATGCTTTATATGAAGGTGAGCGTAAATATTTAGATGGGGAACGTTTGGACTTTGCAAAGCTGGCATCCATTACTTTTGAAAATCCTGATATGGAGACCTTTAAAGGACTGCCGTTAGCAATGCAGGCATCGAAAACAGGAGGCTCCATGCCCACTGTTTTTAACGCAGCCAATGAAAAAGCAGTGGCATTGTTTTTAAATCGAAAAATCGGATTTTTAGATATCTATGAAATTATTGAGAATGCCATGAATGAGCATGAATTAATTTTAAATCCTACGATTGAAGAAATTTTGAATATTGAACAAGACATATATAAGAGAATTGAGGGCAGGTGGTAAATTGAAAATTTTAATAGCAATTTTGATATTCTCCGTCATTATTATTTTCCATGAGTTGGGACACTTTCTTTTGGCAAAGAGAAATGGAATTAAAGTTACAGAATTTTCTTTGGGGATGGGACCTAGACTTTTGTCTACCCAAAAAGGAGAAACCCGTTATTCTTTAAAGCTTTTTCCTATAGGTGGTTCCTGTATGATGGTGGGAGAAGATGATGACGATGACAGTGAAGGCTCTTTTAATAAAGCATCCGTGTGGGCGAGAATATCTGTTGTTGCGGCAGGACCGATTTTTAACTTTATTCTGGCTTTTGTGTTTGCCATGATTATTACCAGCGTGGCAGGATATGATCCTGCTCGTGTATTAAAGGTAGAAGAAAGTTCTCCTGCAGCCAAAGCAGGACTTCAAGAGGGGGATATTATTACGGAATTTCAAGGGAGAAGCATTGTTTTGGGAAGAGACTTGGACTCTTATATGATGCTTCATGGTTTGGATGACGAAGAAATTACCCTGACTTATAAACGAAATGGCGAGAAAAAGGAAGTTTCCTTTGAAGCATACAGTGAAGAAAAATATATGCTGGGATTTTCTTATGTGCCTACACCGGATAGTGAGCCGGAAATTACACAGGTCGTTTTAAATGGTGCAATGATGGAAGCAGGAGTACAGGCAGGAGATATTATCAGGGAAATTAATGGAGAGACGATTGAAACCAGTCAGGAAATACAGGAGTATTGGGAAAAAAATCCACTGGATGGCTCAGCGATTAGTCTGGGAATTGAAAGAGATGGGGAGATACAAACACTTTCTTTAAAACCTCAGATGACAAAGCAGGTAGACACTGGTTTCATCTATAATTTATATCGGGAAAAAACGAATTTTTTAGGTGTATTAAGATACAGCGCTTCTGAAGTGCGGTATTGGATTTCTAATACGATAGAAAGTCTTATGATGTTGATAAAAGGACAATTTAGCGTAAATGATCTTTCCGGTCCGGTGGGAATTATTGATGTTATTGGCGATTCTTATGAAGAGGCGAAAGAGGAAGGCAGCGTAATGGTATGGTTGCAAATGCTGTACTGGGCAATTTTGCTTTCGGCTAATTTAGGTGTTATGAATTTACTTCCTATTCCGGCTTTAGATGGAGGAAGACTTGTCTTTCTTGCAGTTGAAGCTGTACGAAAGAAGAAATTAGATCCAAATGTAGAAGGCATGATCCATTTTGCGGGATTTGTTTTATTGATGCTTTTAATGGTATTTGTAATGTTTAATGATTTTCGAAGATTATAATGGAACTGTCACATGAAAGAATAATCAAGAATATCTATGCAGTTTTGGCGAAAATGTATAGATATTCTCGATATTTATTTTATGTGGCAGCTTTTTTATACTAATTCTGCAATTCTGGTGACGCCTACGTAAATTTCCTGAATTTCGTACCATGTGGAGTAATCAATAATTCCTGTGGCAGGAAGTCCGAAAATCTGCTGGAATTTTTTGACTGCGTTTTGCGTGTTTTCTCCAAAGACTCCGTCTACGGAAATTTTCGGAAGAGCAGGATAGGCGTTGGCAATGGCATTAAGCTGTTCCTGTATCTGTCGGATCTTACTTCCGGATGAACCGATGTCTAGGGGCTGACCGGGCCACGAGGCAGGGATGCCGGAAATTTCCTCGGCAGTGTTGATGTACATGTTGCTGCCGTAGAAGTTTCGTAAGATTTCAATGGCAGAATAGCCTTGATCTCCCAGATATTTTGAGCCCCATTGTGTCATCCAGTTCGGGCACTGTACCCTCTGTCCGTCACAATACTGAGTTAAAATCGGTTGCCGTACCCCCGGTCTTGAAAGATAATTGTCAAAGAGCTCATCTACAATACGGGAGATACTTTCAAAGATATTTCGCCCGTGCATCCATTTGTGGTCGAAAGCAGTAGATGAAGTGATAGTAAAGTCGTATCCCTTGTTTCTGTACCATTCGGTATATACACGATTTAAAGTAAAGGACATAATTGCCAATACATTCGCACGAATGGTATTATCCGGCCAAGTGGCATAAATTTCGCTGCTGGCTACATTTTTGATATAATCTCGATAACGGACATAATAATCCTTTGCGGTGGAGTCATTTGGAGAACCATCATGTACAACCACATATTCCGGAATAACCACACGGCTCAGAACGATTTCTCCTGACGTATCCATAGGCTTGATTTCGTCTTCGGGAATTTTTTCGGGATATTCCCCATAGAGGGTATGAGCAGGAATGACAATATCTTCAAAAGCTCCGGGAGCAGCTTGGGGAGACAAGACAGCTCTTTGAATAGCAGTAGCATCCGGTAAAATTTCTGCTCCGGAAATATCCAAATCATCAAAGCCTTCTTTTGAAATGTGGAAAGTATATTCTGCATAGGGCTGATATTCAGAAGGCGCCATACTATATTCCAGTGGCGGAGCAGGAAGCTGAATTTCCGGTATCATGCCGTTAGCATCTGTTTTCACTTCTTCAATCACAGAGTCAGGGTCTCCGGTATAAGAAATTTGAACAGAAGCATCCTCCACAGGCTGATTGCGAATGGAAGAAAGAACATAAAGCTGCAAAGTCCCTTCATCCGGGTGGTCTGTCTGCATAGATTTTAAAGAGGCTGTATTCATAAAAATACCTCAGATTTTTCGTTGCTTTAGTATATGCGAAAGAAAAGAAAAGGTGAAGATATGGTTGAAATTTTTCGGGATTAGAGCTAAAATAGGAGCATAAGAAACGTGTGAAATATAAGAAGGCAGGGAGAAGGGGAGTAAGGCTGTCGTAGGAAAAGGAATTCTTTTCCGGACAGTTTTTTTCGTGTAATGGGAAAATACTTTGTAAATACAGGAGGAAACGATATGGCAAAATATGTAATGGCATTGGATGCAGGGACAACCAGCAACAGATGTATTTTATTTAACAAAAAAGGAGAGACTATCAGTTCGGCGCAGAAGGAGTTTACTCAATATTTTCCGAAACCGGGCTGGGTGGAGCATGATGCAAATGAAATCTGGTCTAATCAGTTAGGCGTTGCTGTGGAAGCTATGCAAAAAGCAGGAGCTGATGCAGAGGATATTGCGGCAATCGGTATTACCAATCAGCGAGAAACGGCTATTGTCTGGGATAAAAATACAGGAGAGCCTATTTATCATGCCATTGTCTGGCAATGCAGAAGAACATCAGAGTATTGCGACCAGTTGAAAGCCAAGGGGCTTACGGAGGTTTTTCGAAAGAAAACAGGCTTGATTATTGATGCCTATTTTTCAGGCACAAAGGTAAAATGGATTTTAGACCACGTAGAAGGCGCCAGAGAGCGTGCGAAAAAGGGAGAATTGCTTTTTGGAACAGTGGAAACATGGTTGATTTGGAAGATGACAAAGGGAGCCGTTCATGTGACGGACTATTCCAACGCATCAAGGACACTTCTTTATAATATCAATACATTAGAGTGGGATAAAGAAATCTTAGAAGAATTGGATATTCCGGAATGTATGCTTCCAGAAGTAAAACCCTCCAGCTGCGTTTACGGAATGGCGGACAGCAGCTTTTTTGGAGGAGAAATTCCCATTGCAGGTGCAGCAGGAGACCAGCAGTCGGCGCTTTTCGGACAGACCTGCTTTGAAAAGGGAGATGCGAAGAATACCTATGGGACAGGCTGCTTCTTGCTGATGAATACAGGAGAAAAGCCGGTCTTTTCGCAAAATGGTCTTGTTACCACCATTGCATGGGGGCTGGACGGAAAGGTCAATTATGCGTTAGAAGGCTCTGTGTTTGTGGCAGGAGCGATTATTCAATGGTTAAGAGATGAGCTGCGCCTGATTGACTCGGCAGAAGACTCAGAATATATGGCAAGGAAGGTAAAGGATACCAATGGATGTTATGTTGTGCCGGCTTTTACGGGGTTGGGAGCGCCATATTGGGACCAATATGCCAGAGGAACCATTGTAGGTCTTACAAGAGGCGTGAATAAATGTCATATTATCCGTGCCTCTCTGGAGTCGTTGGCATATCAGGTTCATGATGTGATTGAGGCCATGAGGGCGGACTCCGGTATGGAATTGAATTTCCTGAAGGTAGACGGAGGCGCCAGCGCGAATAATTTCCTTATGCAGGCACAGGCAGATATGATACAGGTTCCTGTAAAAAGACCGGTGTGTGTGGAAACAACGGCAATGGGGGCAGCGTATCTGGCAGGCTTGGCTGTGGGATATTGGAACAGCAAAGAGGAAATTATTGAGAATTGGAGTACAGACCGTGTCTTTTATCCTGAGCTTACAAAGGAAGAAAGAGATAAAAAGACAAAGGGTTGGAAAAAGGCAGTAAAATGTGCCTACGGATGGGCAAGAGAAGATTAATTTCAGAAAGAAGATGTCATAATGTTTGGAGAAAATCATGCACATATTTTCATGAATGGGCTCAATTACAGAGCAGCAGTAAACTGTCATAAAAGCGGAGTGGATACAGATGTTATTCATAAACATTTTCGGACTTATCAGGAAAAGGGTGTTTCCTTTGTCAGGGACGGAGGGGATGCTTTGGGAGTGTCTGAAAAAGCAAGGGAAATTGCACCCCAATATGGAATTACCTATCGGACGCCTGTTTTTGCCATTCATAAAAAAGGGCATTACGGAGGAATTGTAGGAAGACCTTTTGAAAATATGAAAGAATATGCCGACTTGGTAAAGGAAGTGAGAAAGCGAGGCGGAGATTTCATTAAAATTATGACAACGGGTATTATGAATTTTGATATGGATGGCTCTGTGACAGAAGAACCCTTGAGGTTTGACGAAGTAAAAGAAATGGTACATATTGCTCACGAAGAGGGATTTTCCGTAATGGCACATACAAATGGGGCAAGGGCTGTTCGGGAAGCAGCTCTTGCCGGTGCAGATAGCATTGAACATGGAAACTATGTAGATGAAGAAGCTATGTGGGCAATGAAAGAACATAAAACCGTGTGGGTGCCTACTATAACCGTAGTGAAAAACATGATTGGCTGCGGCAGGTTTTCCGACGAGGTTCTGGAAAAGATATGGGAAACAGGAAGCCGCAATATACAAATGGGATATGAAATAGGCGTACAGCTTGCACTAGGTAGCGATGCCGGAGCATATCTTGTGCCTCATGGACAGGGTATTAAAGATGAATGGGAATGTTTTCAGGAGATTTTGGGAAAGAATAATAAAGAAGTAACCGAAATGCTTCTGGAGGGGGAAAGAAAAATTCAGGAGAAATTTATACGGAGGTAATAATCAGTAAATGCAGGAAAAGAACGGCTTTGTTTTGAGAGGGAATATTTGTTACAGTGACGGCAGCAAAAAGCTTGTGATTTGTCCAAAAAGTTATGTGGTGTGCCAGGAAGGGATTTGCAGAGGTGTTTATCAGGAGCTTCCAAAGGAATATGAAAGCTATATTGTAAAAGATATGGGGGATGCGCTGATTATACCGGGATTGGTGGATTTGCATACTCATGCGCCTCAGTATGCTTTTCGGGGCTTGGGAATGGATTTGGAATTGCTGGACTGGCTGAATACGCATACTTTTCCGGAGGAAATGAAATATGCTGATGCAGATTATGCAAAAAAGGCATATACAATGTTTGTAGAGGATTTAAAGAAAAGCGCTGTGACCAGAGCTGTGATTTTTGCTACCCTGCATATAGAAGGAACAAAAATATTGATGGATTTACTGGAAGCGTCCGGACTGGATACTTATGTGGGAAAAGTGAGTATGGACAGAAATGCACTGGAGGGCTTACAGGAGGAAAATGCAGAGGCAGCAGCAAAGGCGGTAAGGCAGTGGCTGCTGGAAACAGAAGGGCGTTATGAGCATACGAAGCCTATTTTAACCCCCAGATTTATTCCGTCCTGTTCCGATGCTTTGATGGCGGAATTGAAAAGTATTCAGGAAAAAACAGGATTGCCTTTGCAGTCTCATTTGTCAGAAAATCCGGGAGAAATTCAGTGGGTACAGGAACTTTGCCCCAATTCTTCCAGTTACAGTGATGCGTATTATCAGGCAGGCTTGTTCGGAGGAGATTGTCCTACGATTATGGCACATTGTGTCTGGTTAAAGGAGGAGGAAATTTCTCTGATTAAAAAGCAAGGTGTGTTTATTGCGCATTGTCCACAGTCGAATACAAATCTTTCATCCGGTATTGCGCCTGTTCGGCGGTTTTTAGATGAGGGGCTTTCTGTCGGACTTGGAAGTGATGTGGCAGGAGGATACAGCACCTCTGTTTTAAGAGCTATGGCAGATACCATTCAATGCTCCAAGCTTCGTTGGCGTCTGGTGGATGCAAAACAGAAGCCGGTGACATTGGAGGAAGCGTTTTATATGGGAACAGCAGGAGGCGGAGCATTTTTCGGAAAAGTGGGAAGCTTTCTGGAGGGATATGAGTTTGATGCAGTCGTTTTTGATGACAGTGAGCTTTTACATCCGCAGGAATTAAGTGTAAGAGAGCGGCTGGAAAGACTTATTTATCTGGCAGATGACAGACAGATAAAAAGTAAATTTGTAAAGGGAAATTTAATCTACGAAAAAAATGAAAAAAACTCTTGACGAATAGAAAAACATTTGCTATACTTTCACTTGTCGTTTGAGAGAAACGACAGGTAAGCGGGAGTGCTGGAATTGGCAGACAGGCAAGACTAAGGATCTTGTGTTTGTATAAACGTGTGGGTTCAAGTCCCATCTCCCGCATGTATATACATAATATACAAATGCTTACCAAGAGGTAGGGCAAGCGGGAGTGCTGGAATTGGCAGACAGGCAAGACTAAGGATCTTGTGTCTGTATAGACGTGTGGGTTCAAGTCCCATCTCCCGCACTAAGTTAATCAAGCACTTATGTAAAAGTAAAAGAGATTTTATTTTTGCATAAGTGCTTATTTTATTGCATAGGGAATTGTTTCCTATGCAACAGGAGCAGAAAATAAAGGAGATTGATTATGTTAGAAATTGGATGTCATTTATCTTCCTCAAAAGGCTATGAAGCTATGGCAAAGGAAGCAGAGAAAATTCACGCAAATACTTTTCAGTTTTTTACCAGAAACCCAAGAGGAGCAAAAGCAAAGGAAATTAAGCAAGAGGATGTAGACGCTTTTCTCATAAGGGCAAAAAATCAAGGGATTGACAGAATTTTGGCACATGCCCCATACACCCTGAATGCCTGCTCGGCGGATGAAAGTATTCGAGAATTTGCAGTGAATACTATGAAAGACGATTTAAGGAGAATGGAATATACTCCGGGGAACTGTTATAACTTTCATCCGGGAAGCCATGTAAAACAAGGAGTGGAAGTGGGAATTCAGTATATTGCAGATATGTTAAACGAAATTCTTAATCCTAAGCAGAGCACAACGGTATTATTGGAAACTATGGCAGGAAAAGGAAGCGAAGTAGGAAGCCGTTTTGAAGAATTAAGAGAAATTATAGACAGAGTGGAATTAAAAGAGAAGCTGGGAGTTTGTTTGGATACCTGTCATGTATATGATGCAGGATATGATATCGCAGAGGATTTGGACGGAGTTTTGACGAAATTTGATAAAGTGATTGGATTGGACAGGCTAAAAGCAATTCATTTAAACGACAGTATGTACGGATTGGAAAGTCATAAGGACCGCCATGCGAAAATCGGCGAAGGAAAGCTGGGACTGGAAGCGATTGTAAGAGTAATCAATCATCCGGCGCTTCGAAAGCTGCCCTTTTATTTGGAAACTCCAAATGATTTAGAAGGATATGCGGGAGAAATCGCACTTTTAAGAAATTCCTATAAAGAATTGTAGAAAATTTGTAGAAATTTTCAAGAAGAAAAAGAGGAAATAGAAGAAATTTCGGAAATAATAAATATGAAGAGTTCTTTTGAAAGTATGCGGTATTACCGCAAGATGTTTTGCCGAAAGGTATCAGAAAGTCAGGTGACTGCCTATGAATATTCGTGAACAAATGGAAAAAAGAGAATTAGAGCTTTTAAGCCCGTACGCTTCTCACAGTATTCATTCTAAGGGAAGGGAAAGAGAAGAGCAGGAATGTGATATCCGTACAGTTTACCAGCGGGACAGAGACCGCATTGTGCACTGTAAAGCATTTCGTCGTATGAAGGATAAGACACAGGTATTTTTGTCCCCTCAGGGTGACCATTATCGAAATCGCCTGACCCATACCCTTGAGGTTTCTCAGACAGCCAGAACCATTGCGAAAGCGCTGTCTTTAAATGAAGACTTAGTAGAAGCCATTGCGCTGGGACATGATTTGGGGCATACGCCCTTTGGTCATGCGGGGGAAAGAGCCTTAAACAGAGTTTGCCCCTTGGGATTTGCACATTATAAGCAGAGCGTTCGAGTGGTGGAGCGTTTAGAAAAAAACGGAGAAGGGTTAAATCTTACATGGGAAGTGCGGGACGGAATTTTAAATCACAGAACCAGCGGAAAACCTCATACCTTAGAGGGTCAGGTAGTTCGTTACTGTGATAAGATTTCTTATATTCATCATGATATGGATGATGCTCAGAGAGCAGGAATTATTACAGAAGATGACATTCCCATTACCTTGCGCATGCTCTTGGGAGCTACTACAAGGGAAAGGCTGAATACATTTGTCCACAATATTGTAGAGAACAGTCAGGGGAAAGATAAGATTATGATGTCTCCGGAGATTGAAGAAGGGTTTCGGGATATCCGTGCTTTGATGTTTCAGGATGTTTACTTAAATCCTGCGGCAAAAAGTGAAGAAAAAAAGGCAGAACATGTAGTAGAAGAATTATATACATATTACAGCAAATATCCGGAAAAGATGTCAGAGGAATATCAAAAGCTTCTGTATCAGGATGAACCAAAGGAAAGAGTAATATGTGATTATATATCAGGTATGACAGACCAGTATTCTCTGGAAAAGTTCCGTGAGCTTTTTATTCCCAAAGGCTGGAGCGTTCAGGGAAAGGGACAGTAGAAAAGAGGAAGTTGTATGTATTATTCAGATGATTTGATTGAGGAAGTCCGCTCAAAAAACGATATTGTGGACGTGATTTCGGATTATGTGAAATTGCAGAGAAAGGGAAGCTCTTATTTTGGACTTTGCCCTTTTCATAATGAAAAATCTCCGTCCTTTTCAGTAAGCCCGGGAAAGCAGATGTATTATTGCTTTGGCTGCGGAGCAGGAGGTAATGTTTTTACCTTTATTATGGAATATGAGAATTACAGCTTTGTAGAGGCGTTGAAATATTTGGCGGATAGAGCAGGGGTACAGCTTCCTGAGGTTGAATATTCAAAAGAAGCAAAGGCAGCTTCGGATTTTAAATCCATGTTGTTGGAAATTCAGAAAAAAGCAGCTTCTTTTTATTACTATCAACTAAAACAGGAAAGCGGAAAGCCGGCATTGGATTATCTGAAAGGAAGACAGCTTTCTGAGGATACGATTAAAAAATTCGGATTGGGGTGTTCGCCCAGATATTCGGGCGCATTGTATCAATATTTAAAGGGGCAGGGGTACTCTGATGAATTATTAAAAGAGTCCGGTCTTTTCAATATTGATGAGCGAAGAGGCATGCAGGACAAGTTTTGGAACCGTGTGATGTTTCCGATTATGGATGTAAATAATCGTGTGATTGGATTTGGCGGCAGAGTTATGGGAGATGCAAAACCGAAATATTTGAATTCTCCTGAAACGAAAATTTTTGATAAGAGTCGGAATTTATACGGTTTGAATATTGCCCGTACCTCCAGAAAACCGTACTTTATTATCTGCGAGGGCTATATGGATGTTATTGCCATGTACCAGGCAGGCTTTCACAATGCGGTGGCATCTCTCGGAACAGCGCTTACCTCAGGACATGCCAGTCTTATGAGTCGTTATACAAAGGAGGTTCTGCTGACTTATGACAGTGACGAGGCAGGACAAAAAGCAGCCCTTCGAGGTATTCCGATTTTAAAGGCGGCGGGAATTTCTCCGAGAGTGGTGAACCTTGCGCCGTATAAGGACCCGGATGAATTTATTAAGGCAGAAGGCAAGGAGGCTTTTGAAAAGCGTCTTGAGGAGGCAGAAAACTATTTTCTGTTTGAGATTAAGGTACTGGAAAAGCAATACCATTTATCTGACCCGGAGAGTAAAACACAGTTTTATCGGGAGATAGCCAGAAAACTTCTGGAATTTCCGGAAGAGCTGGAAAGAAACAACTATATTGAAAGTATTTCTGCCAGATATCAGATAAAATTTGAAGATTTAAGAAGAATGGTAAATAACATGGCGCTGTCAGGAACAGGCGTTGCGGTAAAGCCCAGAATGGAAGCTGTTTCAAAAAAGAAAGAGGGCAAGGAAGATGCAGGTCATACGGCGCAAAAGCTGATGCTGACATGGCTGAGCTCCTATCCTTCCATGTTTAAAACTATTGATGGATTGATAGAACCGGCAGATTTTACAACACCCTTGTATCATAAGGTTGCTGAAATAGTATTTGAACAGCACAAAGAAGGTGAGGTAAATCCTGCAAAATTATTAAATCGGTTTTCTGACGCAGAGGAGCAGAAGGAAATTACATCTCTGTTTCATGCTTCTCTTCATTTGGAAAGTGAGGAAGATGCAAAAAAGGCGGTGCTGGAAACGGTATGCAGACTAAAAAGAGACAGTATTGCATGGCAAAGCACCAATTTACCGCCTACGGACCTTTTCGGACTGCAAAGGATTGTAGAAGCCAGAAAGCGTCTGGAGGATTTGGAGAGAGGCAGAGTGACGCTGCATATTTCTTTTGATTGAGGAAATGATATATACGATTGTTAAGGAAGAATAAGTGAGAGGAAGGAACAGTTTATGGAAATGAACATGGCGAAATTCAGCGAAAAGCTCGGAGAGCTTATGGAGCTGGCGAAAAAGAAGAAAAATGTATTAGAATATCAGGAAATCAGTGATTTCTTTAAGGATTTTCCTCTGGAGCCGGAGCAGATGGATAAAGTATTTGATTTTCTGGAAGCAAACGGAATTGATATCCTGCGAATTCAGGACAACGATATGGACGACTTAATTATCAGTGACGATGATGATTTAAACCTCAGCGAGGAAGACGAAGTAGATATGGAAAATATCGACCTTTCTGTTCCGGAGGGGGTCAGCATTGAAGACCCTGTTCGTATGTATCTGAAAGAAATCGGTAAAGTTCCGCTTTTAAGTGCAGAGGAGGAGATTACACTTGCTCAGCGTATGGAAGAAGGAGACGAAAGTGCGAAAAAACGCCTTGCAGAGGCAAACCTTCGTCTGGTAGTAAGTATTGCGAAACGCTATGTGGGACGTGGTATGTTATTTTTGGATTTAATTCAGGAAGGTAACCTGGGATTGATTAAAGCCGTTGAGAAATTTGACTATCGTAAAGGATATAAATTTTCTACCTATGCTACATGGTGGATACGTCAGGCGATTACAAGAGCTATTGCGGATCAGGCGAGAACTATTCGTATTCCGGTTCACATGGTAGAAACCATTAACAAGCTTATTCGTGTATCCCGTCAGCTTTTACAGGAGCTGGGAAGAGAACCTCATCCGGAGGAAATTGCAGAAGAGATGAATATGTCCGTAGAGCGTGTTCGTGAAATTCTCAAAATTTCTCAGGAACCGGTATCCTTGGAAACACCAATCGGTGAGGAAGAGGACAGCCATTTGGGCGATTTTATTCAGGATGATAATGTTCCTGTTCCGGCAGACGCAGCTGCATTTACCTTATTAAAAGAACAGCTTGTAGAGGTTTTAGGCACATTAACAGAAAGAGAACAGAAAGTTCTTCGCCTGCGCTTTGGTTTAGATGACGGAAGAGCAAGAACTCTGGAGGAAGTAGGAAAAGAATTTAACGTAACCAGAGAGCGTATCCGTCAGATTGAGGCAAAAGCGCTTAGAAAGCTTCGTCATCCAAGCCGCAGCCGCAAGCTGAAGGATTATCTGGATTAAGGATGAGTACAATGAAAGAAATACAGATTTCCAGAAGATTGCAAAACGTTGCAGCCTTTGTACAGGAAGGAAAGCGATTGGCAGACGTGGGCTGCGACCATGGGTATATTCCAATTTATCTTTTGCAGAAAAAGAAAATAGAAAAAGCCATTGCTATGGATATTAATCAAGGTCCCCTTATGAGGGCGAAGGAGCACATTCAGGAATGGGGACTGGAAAATTACATAGATACTCGTTTATCTGACGGCGTTAAGGCTTTAAAACCAAATGAGGTTCAGAGCGTTGTAATTGCCGGTATGGGCGGTCCCCTTATGGAGAAAATTCTTACAGAAGGAAACGAGGTTCTGCAAACAGTAACAGAACTGGTTTTACAGCCTCAGTCCGAAATCGGACATTTCAGAAGGTTTCTCATTGAAAATGGATATGAAATTACTCATGAGGAAATGATTTTGGAAGACGGAAAATACTATCCGATTATGAGAGCTGTTCATGGCAAAGCAAAGGAACAGACAGAAGCGGAATATCTCTATGGAAAAAAACTTTTGCAGAACAGAAATCCCGTCTTAAAAGAGTTTTTAGACAGGGAACAGGTAAAAGCAGAGGAGCTTTTGGAAAAACTGAAAAATTCACAGACACCATCTGCAAAAGCAAGGATTTCCGAGTTGGAAAAGGAATGGAAAGATAGAAAAGAGGCTCTTACATATTATGAAGTGTAAAGATATTATTGCAAAAATAGAAGAAAAGTATCCGGTATCCTTTGCAGAGGGATGGGATAATTCCGGCTTTCTTGCGGGAGATGCTTCGTGGGAAGCAAAAAAGATTTTTCTTGCATTAGATGCCACAGATGAGGTCATAGACACAGCCATTCAATGTGGGGCTGATATGATTATTACCCATCACCCATTGATTTTTTCGGGAATGAAGAAAATTACTGCAGATGATTTTATCGGAAGACGGATTATTAAAATGGTACAGCATAAAATCTGTTATTATGCAATGCACACGAATTTTGATGTGTTGGGAATGGCAGAACTCAGTGCAGACTATTTACAGCTTTCGCACAGAGAAGTATTAGATGTCACTTACGAAGAAGACACACGCAAAGAAGGAATAGGGCGGTGCGGAGATTTGCCGGCTCCTATGACTTTAAGAGAGTGTGGAAAATTTGTAAAAGACCGGCTGTATCTTCCTTTTGTGCAAATTTACGGAAATGAAAATAAAATCATAGAAAAGCTTGCTATATGTACCGGTTCCGGAAAAAGCCTGATGAAGCAGGTATTGAAAAACGGTGTGCAGGCATACGTTACAGGAGATATGGATTATCATTCTTCCATTGATGCAGTGGCGCAAGGGATTTGCATTATAGATGCAGGACATTACGGGACAGAATATATTTTCATGGATTACATGGAAAGAGAGTTAACGGCAATGCTGCCGGATTTAGAAGTGGAAAAAATGCCGGTTTCTTACCCATGCAAAATAATTGATTGAAACTAATTTTGAGGTTGCCACATTATGCGGCAATCTCTTTTTTCTGAATAATAGGAATAAATATATGAAAAATATATAAAATGATAGAAAAATAAAGACTGTTGTAGTAAAATAATATGTATCTAAATCAAAAATTGAGGGGAAGCTTAACAAAGAGATGTGGTGAAAGGAGAAATATTATGGGTGACAGAATGATACAGGTAAACATCCTCGGAGAACAAAAGGAATATCCTTACGGAACCACTTATGGAAAAATTGCACAGGAATATCAGAGTAAGTATGAATATCCCATCGTTTTACTTATGAAAGATAATAAGCTTTGTGAGCTTCATAAAAAGCTGAAAAAAGAAGGTACCATTGAATTTATTACAACACAGGACCAAATAGGGCATGAAACTTATCGAAGAAGTGTTTCTTTATTACTTTTGAAAGCCCTGCATCATGTTGCCGGATACGATAATATAACGAAGGTAACGATGCACTACTCAGTCAGCAGCGGGTATTATTATACGATTGACGGGGATATTGTACTGAACGAGGATTTCTTAAATAAAGTAAAAGCCTATATGCTGGAGTTGGTGGAACGCAAAATTCCTATTTTAAAAAGAAGTGTAGGCACAGACGAAGCTATTGAGCTATTCCATAATCATAAAATGTATGATAAGGAAAAGCTGTTTCGTTTTCGTAGGGTATCCAGAGTAAATATTTACAGTCTGGAGGAATATGAAGACTATTTCTATGGGTTTATGGTAAATCATACAGGATATTTGAAATATTTTGATTTATACCTCTATGATGACGGACTGGTATTACAGCTTCCGAAAAGAGAAAATCCGAAAGAAGTTCCGCCCTTTGTTCCACGACCAAAGATTTTTCAGGTACAGAAAGAGTCTGCCCAGTGGAGTGAAGCAATTCAGGCAGATACTGTCGGCGATTTAAATGAAAGGATTACAAAAGAAGGTGCCAGCAATCTTATTCTTATTGCAGAAGCCCTTCAGGAAGCAAAAATAGCTCAGATTGCAAAAAAGATTGTGGAAGCCGGAAATCGGAAATTTATTATGATTGCCGGACCTTCTTCTTCGGGCAAAACCACATTTTCCCATCGCTTATCCATACAGCTGTCAGCGCAGGGGATGAAACCTCATCCTATCGGTGTTGATAATTATTTTGTAAACAGGGAAGACACGCCTTTGGACAGCAATGGCAATTATAATTTTGAATGTCTGGAAGCCATTGACGTGAAACAGTTTAATGAAGATATGAGCGTTTTGTTAAGAGGCGAGGAAGTAGAACTGCCCCGTTTTAATTTCAAGACAGGACACAGAGAGTATAAAGGGGATTTCCTAAAACTGGGAGAAGAAGATGTGCTTGTTATTGAAGGAATTCACTGTTTAAATGATAGATTAAGCAGCAGCTTGCCTTCTGAAAGTAAATTTAAAATCTACATCAGCGCACTTACCCAGTTAAATATTGATGAGCACAACCGTATTCCTACCACAGACGGAAGACTGATACGCCGGATTGTCCGTGATGCTAGAACCAGAGGAGCATCTGCAAAAGCAACCATAGGAATGTGGAACTCGGTAAGACGTGGGGAAGAAGAAAATATTTTTCCTTATCAGGAGTCGGCAGATGTGATGTTTAATTCTGCTTTGATTTACGAATTGGCAGTTTTAAAACTTTATGCAGAACCACTGTTGTTTTCGATTACAAAGGAAGAACCGGAATACGCAGAAGCAAAACGTCTGCTGAAATTTTTGGATTTTTTTCTGGGAGTGCCAAGTGAAAGTATTCCGAGCAATTCTATTTTGCGGGAATTTGTAGGAAATGGATGCTTTGATGTGTAAATTTGTTTGCATTTTCACCGCTCTTATGATAGAATATGCCATGCGTAACAAGTAGAACAAATAATCGCGGCTGACAGAACCGAAAGGGGTCAGGTGAGGAAAGTCCGGGCTTCACAGGGCAGGATGCCAGATAACGTCTGGTGGAGGTGACTCTAAGGACAGTGCAACAGAAATGTACCGCCGGAATATTCCGGTAAGGGTGGAAGGGCAGTGTAAGAGACTACCGCCTTTCTGGTAACAGAAAGGGCACATGTAAACCCCATCCGAAGCAAGACCGAACAGAAAACCATGTGGCTGCCCGTCACGTTTTCAGGTGGGTCGCTTGAGCCTGCTGGCGACAGCAGGACTGGATAGATGATTATTCACGACATAACCCGGCTTATCGTTTTGCTTGTTATTTTATGAAAAGGAGCTATGATTTTGCAGATGTGCTTGTCTGTGAAATCATAGCTCCTAATTTTTTTAAGATATTGAAATATTTTCCAAAAAGGTATATGATAAAAGGCGTCATGACAAGACAGAGGAAAAAGGAGGATAACACTTATGAAAAGAACAAATACAAAAAGTGTAACAGAAGCAACAACAAAGACTACTCCGGCGAAGACAGAAAAAGTAACAGAAAAGGCAACAAAAACAACAAAGAAAGCAGCTACAAAAAAAGGTGCAGTAAAAAAAGAAGTGGCAGAAACTGTATTTGTACAGTATGCAAGTCAGGAATATGATATAAATGAAATCAAAGCAGCAGTGAAAAAAGCTTGGACAGAAGAAACAGATAAAAAAGAAAGTGATATTACAGAAATTCAGATTTATGTAAAACCGGAAGAAGCTGCGGCTTATTATGTAGTGAATGGAGAAGTTGCAGAAGGCGGAAATAAAATTCTTCTGTAAGTCAAAAAATAAATGGAAAAAGAAAGGGGCTGTGAAATAACAGTCTTTACGGAAAAGGGGCTGTCGCACTAAGTAATTAGTGCGTAGCTCCTTTTCTAGTGCAAAAAAATAACTGCCAGACCTCGAAAGAATCCGGCAGTTGGTGTAAAATTAAGTTATGCGACTAACTAAATTATTACAAAAAGATTATACGAAAAATTCAGACGGATATCAACTTAAACTTCCGTTAAATCTTGAAACAATCATTCCGGATAATGATTCTGTGCGATTACTAAGTCAGTTTGTGGAGGCTATGGATTTGACTGACCTGTATTCTACTTATAAAAGAATAAATTCTGTATCGCCAAGAACACTTCTGAAGATTGTACTCTACTCTTACATGATATTTTTTCTTGTCTTGGTGGTTTTTGTTTTCAAGAAATGGTGGAACAGGAGATTAAAGCAAATGTGAAAGCAGGATTATCCTACGTAGAATATAATATGCAAAGCAAAAAACGGACCATCAAAAATCTAGTCTACAGCAAAACATATTTTGGGGAGAATATGAAATTTGTCTGGATAGTGAAAAATATAAGGGCGTTTTACGGGCATTGACATTTTTTGACTCTGGGAAAAAACAGTTTAACATTTATGATGGGTGGTTGGAAATATTTATCGTATTCCCAAGTCTTCCTTCGTCCATTAGTTAGATGAAGGAAACTAAACCATGTTTACAAACATAGATGCAGGTATTGACACACACAAATCAATTATGTTACGGTGCTTTATGGCAAAAGAAAGCATATAAGCACCTACCAAATAGGTACTTTATATGGAATAATACAGACAGTTCTATTAAAGTGGGGTATTGATGGACGATTTATAAAATCATTATTCCAAATACACCGAAGGATATTCTAAAAAGCAGATACGGACATTGCTTCAAGCGGCGTATGAATACCATTCTGTTTATTTAGAGATTTTACTGGCTTTGTTTGTAGGTTTACGCAAGGGTGAAATTTTAGGGCTAAAATATTCAGAATTTTTCAAGAATTAGAAATTCGAAAAAAGGAAAATATGCAGTTGTTTGAAAAACTTGGAGAAGATGAACCAGAATTTGCTTGAACTCCTTCCGCAAAAAGCATATAATATAATGGGCTAACATGCTGTTTCAGAATGTTTTCTGCTGCTTCATATCAAACAATATCATATTCTCATATAGGGTATTAAATGCTAGAAAAAGCAGGACAAAATTTTTAAGAATTTAATTATAAAATAGGTGATTTATAGTATCAAATTATGTTATGCAGTGCTATGTATTTTATGCAAGACCATGAAAATGGTGTATAATTATGCATAGTGCTGCACAGTAGAAAAAAAGTAAATTTGCTACGCAAGGGCAAAAATCAGGTGAAAAACAGCATTTTTCATACTGAAAAGCGTCCCTGAAAATCATAAAAAAACAGCTATTTTTCGTGAAAATCGAAAAAGAAAAGAAGATTACTTTTTTGTATATATTAAACAAAAACGAAAGGAGAAATATGAGAAAACTAGCTTTAAATGATGAAATATTACTAAAAATCGAGAAGCCGGCCCGGTATATCGGGAACGAAGTGAACTCGGTGATGAAAAACAAAAATGAGGTGGATATCCGTTTCGCCATGTGCTTTCCGGATGTATATGAAATCGGAATGAGTCATCTTGGAATTCAAATCCTCTATGATATGTTCAACAAAAGAGAAGATACTTGGTGTGAGCGTGTCTACTCTCCATGGCCGGATTTAGATGCCATTATGAGAGAAAAGCAAATTCCGTTATTTGCGTTAGAGTCACAGGACAACATCAAAGATTTTGATTTTCTGGGGATTACTTTACAGTACGAGATGTGTTACACCAACGTGCTTCAAATTCTGGATTTGGCGCAGATGCCGTTACGTGCCGAGGACAGGGGTGAAGAATATCCTCTGGTAATGGGAGGAGGACCTTGTTCATACAATCCGGAACCTTTAGCGCCATTTTTTGATATGTTTTATATCGGAGAGGGTGAGACTGTTTTCAACCAGCTTTTAGATGAATATAAAACATATAGAAAAGCAGGAAAAAGCAAAAAAGAATTTTTAGAAAGAGCAGCGGAAATTCCGGGGATTTATGTGCCTGCTTTTTATGATGTAGAATATCATGAGGACGGTACCATTGATTCTTTCAAGCCAAATAATTCTCACGCAAAAGAGAAAATAGAAAAACAGGTTGTTATGGATGTAACGAATACTTATTATCCTACAAAGCCCGTAGTTCCGTTTATTAAGGCGACACAGGACAGAGTGACTCTTGAAATTCAGAGAGGCTGTATCCGTGGCTGCCGTTTTTGTCAGGCAGGCATGCTGTATCGCCCTACAAGAGAAAAAGACGTAGAGGTGTTAAAGGAAACAGCAAAGGCGATGCTGGAGAGCACCGGACATGAAGAGATTTCACTGAGCTCATTAAGCTCCAGTGATTATTCCAAGCTTCCGGAGCTGATTGATTACCTAATTGAAGAATGTTCTCAGAGAAAAGTAAATATTTCTTTACCGTCTTTGCGTATCGACGCTTTCTCTCTGGACGTTATGAGTAAAGTGCAGGATATTAAGAAAAGCAGTCTGACATTTGCGCCTGAGGCGGGTTCTCAGAGACTGCGTGATGTAATTAACAAAGGTCTGACAGAAGAAGTTATCCTAGAAGGTGCGGGAAAAGCCTTTGAAGGCGGTTGGACAAGAGTAAAATTGTACTTTATGCTGGGACTGCCTACGGAAACAGAAGAGGATATGAAGGGGATTGCACATCTGGCAGAGGCAATCGCCAAGAGATATTATGAAATTCCAAAAGAACAGAGACATGGAAAATGTCAGATTGTAGTCAGCACATCCTTCTTTGTACCAAAGCCGTTTACTCCGTTCCAGTGGGCAAGTATGTTCCGCAAGGAAGATTATCTGGATAAGGCAAAGATTGTAAAAGAGGAAATTAAGGCACAGTTAAATCAAAAGAGCATTAAATACAATTACCACGAAGCAGATGTGACAGTGCTGGAGGGCATTTTAGCACGAGGCGACAGGCGAGTGGCAGATGTATTAGAGGCAACTTATAAAAAAGGCGCTATTTTTGATGCGTGGTCAGAATATTTCCGATATGATTTATGGATGGAAGCATTTGAGGAAGCAGGAATTAACCCTGAATTTTATACATTAAGAGAACGTCCTTTAGACGAAATTTTTCCATGGGATTTCATTTCTATCGGAGTTACAAGAAGATTTTTGGAAAATGAATGGAAGAAAGCGCAGCAGGAGGTTGTGACACCAAATTGTAAAATGCAGTGCTCCGGCTGTGGTGCGGGAAAATATAAAGGAGGAATTTGCATTGAAGGTTAGAGTAAAATTTGCCAAAGAAGGGGCAATGAAATTTATCGGACATTTGGATATTATGCGGTACTTTCAAAAAGCAATCAAAAGGGCGGGTATTGATGTGGCATATTCCGAAGGTTTTAGTCCTCATATGATTATGTCTTTTGCAGCGCCTTTGGGAGTTGGCGTGACCAGTACGGCAGAATATTTTGATATGGAAATTAATATGCCGATTTCAGGAAAAGAAGCAGTAAAAAGATTAAATGAAGTAATGGTAGAGGGAATGGAAGTAAAAAGCTTCCGAAAAATTCCGGACGGAAAAGCTAATGCTGCCATGGCATTAGTAGCTGCTGCGGATTATTATGTAGAGTTTCGGGAAGGAATGGAACCGGAAACAGATTGGAAAAATAAGATTGAGGATTTTGTCCGACAGTCTGAAATCCTTATTGTAAAGAAAACCAAGAAAAACGAAAAAGAAGTAGATATCAGACCATATATTTATGAGATGCGTTTGGAAGAAAGTCGTATTTTTCTGAAGCTTGCAGCCGGAAGCGTAAAAAATACAAAACCGGAGCTGGTAATGGAGGCATTTCTGGCTTTTCTGGGACAGGAGTTTGACAGCTTTTGCTTTACAATTCACAGAGCAGAGGTCTATGCGGATAAGGGAACAGAGGAATACAGAAATCTTATTTCTTTGGAAGATTTAGGTGAAGAAATTGAGTAAGCTGATACTGACTGAAATGAATTATAGGAACACCCCTATATTAGTAGCTGCGTTAGAGAAGGAAGGACGCATTTGCCAGCTTAATCCCATGAGTTTAAATTCAGACAGTATTCTGGGGAATATTTATATAGGAAAAGTGAAAAACATTCAAAAAAATATTCAGGCAGCATTTATTGAAATCGAAAATGGGATAATGTGCTATTATTCTATGGCAGAAAAAGCTTCCCCCTGCTTTGTAAATGTAAAGAAAAATAATGTACTGAAAATCGGCGACGAAATGATTGTTCAGGTATCCAAAGAAGGAATAAAGAGCAAGCTTCCTTATGTAAGCAGTAATTTGAACTTTACGGGGCGGTATCTGGTATTGACTTCAGAAAGAAAAGAACTGGGCTTTTCCGGTAAATTAAAAAAAGAAGAAAAGAAGCAAATTCGGGAAATTCTCAAGGACAAAATACCTGAAAACGTAGGGATTATTGTCAGAACCAACTGCAGAGATGCACAGGAAGAGGAAATTCTGCACGAGCTGGAAGAACTGATGAAACGCTATGAAGCTGTATTGCAAAAAGGCAAAAGCAGAGTGTGTTTTTCTGTTCTGGAAAAAAGTATGCCGGAGTATGTGCAGATTTTACAGAATTTGTACAGTCAGGATTTGGAAGAAATTGTAACGGATAAGCAAGAACTATATGAGTGTGCGGTACAATATTTAAAAGGCTATAAGCAGCAGGAAAAAATTGTGCGCTATTATGAGGACAAGCTGTTGCCGTTGTATAAGCTGTATAATCTGCAAAAAGCATTTGAGCAGGCGCAGAACGAAAGAGTATGGCTGAAATCAGGCGGTTTTTTGGTAATCCAGCAAACGGAAGCTTTTGTATGTATTGATGTAAATACCGGAAAGTGCACATCAAAGAAAGATATGCAGGAAACCTTTCGCAAAATTAACTTAGAAGCGGCAAAGGAAATTGCATGGCAGCTAAGACTTCGAAACTTATCAGGAATTATTTTAATCGATTTCATCAATCTGGAAAGAGCGGAAGATAAAGAAGAGCTTATGCAGACGCTTCAAAAATATCTATGGCAGGACTCAATAAAGGGAACTGTGGTGGATATGACAGAACTAAATATTGTAGAAGTTACAAGGAAAAAAGTGAGAAAATCTCTTGCAGAAGAATTAAAGGAGCTTTTGTGAGGAACAGGAGGTGCCTGTGGAAACAAAATCAAAATTGACAACGCTGTGTTATATTGAAAAAGATGAGAAGTATCTCATGCTCCACAGAGTGTTAAAAAAGAATGATATTAACAAAGATAAATGGATTGGCGTAGGAGGACATTTTGAAAAAGGAGAAAGTCCGGAGGATTGTCTTTTGCGTGAGGTAAAGGAAGAAACCGGTTTGACTTTAACCTCTTACCGATTTCGCGGGCTTATTACCTTTACGTTTTCTTCTCAGGGAAGAGAAACAGATACGGAGTACATGTGCCTTTATACAGCGAATGGATATGAAGGGGAATTGATTTCGTGTTCGGAAGGAAATTTAGAATGGGTGAACAAAAAAGATATTTTTTCCCTGAAGCTTTGGGAAGGTGATAAAATCTTTTTCCGCCTGTTACAGGAAGAAAGACAATTCTTTTCCTTGAAACTGGTATATCAGGATGATGAATTAAGAGAGGCGGTTTTAGATGGAGAAAAACTGGAGTTCTGATGAGAATAAGAACAGAAAAAAGCTGAAGCCGTGGCATGGAGCAGTGCTTTTGGGAATTGTAATGCTGTCCTTTTATACAATTATTGCATGGGCACAGATGAAATGGGGAATGTACGGACTGGCATTGACAGAGTTATATCTTCTGTTCCTGAGTATATTTGCAGTGAAATTGTTAAAAATACCGTTAAAGGAAATATTTCCATTGAAAAGACCAAAATGGAAAAAGACACTTGGGGTATTGCTGATGTGGGTAAGCTCTTATGCCCTTATGATACCTGTTACCATGTTTATGGCGTACTTTTTCCCAAAGCAGATGTTTGCAGTCAGTGAAGGACTTAATGAGGTTATTTATAGTGTGCCGCTTATTTTATCTGTTTTTATCAGCAGTGTTATGCCCGCTGTTTGTGAAGAAGCTCTCCACAGAGGGTTTATTTTAAAAAGCTTCCAAAGCAAGTGGAAGAACAAATGGTTTTTGTCTGTACTGATGGGGATTATATTTGGACTGTTTCACGGAAGTATATGGAGATTTCTTCCAACTGCGATTTTGGGCGGCATTTTGGCCTATATTATGTTGGAAACAGAAAATATGTTTTATCCGGCACTCTTTCATTTTACCAATAACTTTTTGCCGTCTTTTTTGCTCAGTCTTTCCGGAAACAGTCCGCAGACCGAGGCTGCATCGGAGCTGCTCGCGCAGCAGGGAATTCCGGTTGCCTTTTTAGGAATTTATCTGGCAATGGCATGGGTGGCACCTTTTGGCTTTTACACGGCAGGTTATTTGCTTCGAAAAGGAGAGCAGGGAAAGGAACAGCAGTATATAAAATCCAATGGTGTGTTAATCAGTCTTGTTGTGTTGACTGTGCTGCCTATTATTCTGGGTATGATGATTTTTCTGTACGGATTGTTTTTTGATGCGAATGCTTTCTTTTCTATCATGTAGATACGTTGAAAAAATTTAAAATAGTTATTGACGAATGGGGAAATAGCTGTTATGATATTAGCGTATGCCGCACAAAGAGGTTTAAGCGCTTGGAAACAAGCCACCATATTTGGCGAGTAATGATAATAGGAGGTGCCATATGTACGCAATTATTGCAACAGGTGGTAAACAGTACAAAGTAGCCGAAGGCGATGTTATCAGAGTAGAAAAGCTTGGAGCAGAAGCTGGTGAAACTGTTACATTTGACCAGGTACTTGCTGTAAGCAACGATGGTTTAAAAGTTGGCGAAGACGTAGCTAATGCAAATGTAACTGCATCTGTAATTGAAAACGGTAAAGCAAAAAAAGTTATCGTTTACAAATATAAGAGAAAAACCGGATACCACAAGAAAAACGGTCACAGACAGCAGTTTACTAAAGTTAAAATCGAAAAAATCAATGCTTAATCAATATGATTAGAGTGACGATTTATCAGAATTCAGAACAGAGAATTTCAGGATTTGCCATGCAGGGACATGCAGGTTATGCCGAAAGCGGCAGTGACATTGTGTGTGCAGCAGCATCTGTGCTTGCGCAGAATGCAGTAAATTCTATTGAACAGTTTACCGAGGATACGTTTACCGTAGATGTAAATGAGGATTTGGGTGAATTGTACTTTAAGATAGATGCCGGCTATTCCCATGAGACAGAATTGTTGTTGAATTCGCTTATCCTCGGTTTGCAGGGGATAGAAGAAGAATACATGGAATATATCGATGTAATATTCGAGGAGGTGTAAAGACATGTTAAAAATGAACCTTCAGTTATTCGCTCATAAAAAAGGTGTTGGTTCTACAAAGAACGGACGTGATTCCGAGTCTAAAAGACTTGGCGCTAAAAGAGCTGACGGACAGTTTGTAAAAGCTGGAAATATCCTTTACAGACAGCGTGGAACAAAAATTCATCCAGGCGTAAACGTAGGTAGAGGCGGTGACGACACATTATTTGCATTAGTAGATGGTGTTGTACGTTTTGAAAGAAAAGGCAGAGATAAAAAACAGGTTTCTGTTTTTCCAGTAGCTACTGAAGAGTAATTCACGATAACAAGGGCGGCTTCAAATCTTTAACGGGTTTGAAGCCACTTTTTTTCAATAAAGAAAGAGGTAAATATGTTTGCAGACAGAGCGAAAATTTATATCCGCTCCGGAAAAGGCGGCGACGGACACGTAAGCTTCCGCAGAGAGCTTTATGTGCCAAACGGCGGTCCTGACGGCGGCGACGGCGGTAAGGGCGGAGACGTTATATTTGAAGTAGATAAAGGCATGAATGCACTGACTGATTATCGTCATAAAAGTAAATATGCCGCAGGAAATGGTGAAGAAGGCGGTAAAAAAAGATGTCATGGTGCAAACGGAAAAGATATTGTGTTAAAAGTACCGGAGGGTACGGTAATTAAAGAAGCAGAAAGCGGAAAAGTAATCGCAGATATGTCCGGAACAAATACAAGACAGGTTGTATTAAGAGGCGGACGCGGTGGAAAAGGAAACCAGCATTATGCAACAGCAACCATGCAGGTGCCTAAATATGCTCAGCCGGGACAGCCGGCACAGGAGCTGGAAGTACAGCTAGAGCTGAAGGTTATTGCTGATGTAGGTCTGATTGGTTTTCCTAATGTAGGAAAATCCACGTTGCTTTCCAGAGTAAGTAATGCAAGACCACAGATTGCCAACTATCATTTTACAACCTTAAATCCACATTTGGGCGTTGTAGATTTGGATGATTGTAACGGCTTTGTCATTGCAGATATTCCGGGATTGATTGAAGGCGCTTCTGAGGGTGTCGGATTGGGACATCAGTTTTTACGTCATATTGAAAGAACAAGGGTATTAATCCATCTGGTAGACGCTGCGTCTACGGAAGGCAGAGACCCTATTGATGATATATATAAAATAAACAAAGAATTAGAAGCTTATGATCCTGAGCTTATGAAACGTCCTCAGGTAATTGCGGCTAACAAAATTGATGCCGTATATGAAGGAGACGAAGACCCGGTACAGAAAATCCGTGATGAATTTGAGCCTCAGGGTATGAAAGTTTTTGCAATATCTGCTGTAAGCGGAAAAGGTTTAAAAGAACTTTTGTATTATGTTAAACAGTTGTTAGATACCATTGATAAAGAACCGGTTATTTTTGAACAGGAATTCTTCCCGGAAGATGTGTTGATTACAGAAAATCTGCCATATACAGTTGCCCGTGACGAAGATGACGAGCATGTATTCATTATCGAAGGACCGAAGATTGAAAAAATGCTTGGTTATACAAATCTGGATTCCGAAAAGGGATTTTTATTCTTCCAGAAATTCCTGAAAGAAAGCGGAATTTTGGAGGATCTTGAAAAAGCAGGTATTGAAGAAGGCGATACTGTTCGGATGTACGGTTTTGACTTTGATTACTATAAGTAATAGAAACAGGAGAGAAAAATGACAAGCAAACAAAGAGCTTATTTAAAAGGTCTTGCTATGACAATGGAACCGATTTTTCAGATTGGAAAATCCAGCCTGACACCGGAAAATACAGCAGCAGTGGCAGAGGCTTTAGAAGCAAGAGAGCTGATAAAAATCAGTGTACTCCAGAATTGTATGGATGACCCGAAGGAAATTGCAGCAGTTTTGGCAGAGCGTACACGTTCTCAGGTTGTACAGGTTATTGGCAAGAAAATTGTTTTATATAAAGAAGGAAAAGATAATAAAAAGAAAATTTTCCTTCCATAAAAAAGAATATTAAAAGAGGGTTGGTTATGTGGGAGAACAGGAAAAAAATCGGAATTATGGGAGGGACATTTGATCCTATTCATATAGGGCATTTGATTTTAGGAGAAATTGCTTATGAGCAGTTTCAGCTAGATAAAGTATTATTTATGCCGGCCGGTAATCCGCCTCATAAGAAGAACCGTAAAGATGGAGCCAGCAATCAGCAGCGGGTGGAAATGGTAAAAAGAGCCATTGCATCAAATCCTCATTTTGGACTATCCTTGGTGGAAATGGACAAAACCACTTATACCTATACTTACAAAACGCTGGAGGAATTAAAGAAGCAAAATCCGGATACAGATTATTATTTTATTCTGGGAGCGGACTCTTTGTATGATTTTGAAGAATGGAAAGAGCCCGGAAGGATTTTACAAGCATGTACGGTTCTCGTGGCAACTCGAGACCATACAAGCCATGAGCGTTTAAACAACAGAATTTCCTTTTTGGAAGAGAAATATCATGGCAGAATTGAAAAAATGAATTCCCCTACCATAGATATTGCTTCGAAAGAGCTTCGTGCTCGAATTGTTGAGGGAAACCCCATTATTTATTATGTACCTGATGAGGTTGCCGCTTACATCAGAGAAAATAATATATATAAGGATTGTGATAAAGATGAAATATGATTTTGCCGAAATTGAAAAAAAACTGAAGAAATATTTGGACAAAGACCGTTTGCTTCATACGCTGGGTGTTATGTATACAGCGTCTGCGCTGGCTATGGCACATGGAGCAGATATGGAACAGGCTCAGATTGCCGGTCTTCTTCATGATTGTGCAAAATGTATTTCCAATAAGAAAAAGATGAAGCTTTGTATGAAAAATGGGATAGAACTTTCACCATCTGAAAAGCAGAATACATTTTTAATTCATGCAAAGCTGGGAGCACATATTGCCAAAGAGCAGTACAAGGTATCAGATGATGAAGTGCTTTCTGCTATTCGCTGGCATACAACGGGAAAAGAGAACATGACAACCTTGGAAAAAATTGTGTATATTGCCGATTACATTGAACCGGGCAGAGATAAAGCGCCGCATTTGTCATGGGTGAGAAAAATAGCGTTTATGGATTTAGATGAATGTATGTATTATATTTTAAAGGATAGTTTGAATTATCTGGAGAGAAATACAAAAGTAATAGACCCGGCAACGCAGAAGGCTTTTTATTATTATGAAACACTGCATCTTGGAAAAAAACAGAAAGGATTGGACAAGCATGAACAGTAAAGAAATCGCACGTATAGCCTGTGAAGCTATGGAAGATAAAAAAGCACAGGACATTAAGATTATCAATATTGAAAATGTATCTTCACTGGCAGATTACTTCATCGTTGCAAGCGGAATGAACCGCAATCAGGTACAGGCAATGGCTGATAATGTGAATGAAATGCTGGGAAAAGCAGGAGTAGAACCGAAACAGTTAGAAGGTTATCAGAATGCTAACTGGATTTTAATGGATTACAGAGATGTTGTTATTCACATTTTTGATGAAGAAAATCGATTATTCTATGATTTGGAACGTATTTGGAGAGACGGAGAAATTTTAGAAAGAGAAGAATTAAATTAAGTACAGTGAATGAAGCAGAACAGTCAGGATGAGTTTTATCATTTTGCTGTTCTGTTTTCTTATGGAGGAACAAAATGATAAATGTGATAATTCGAAAATATCAGGAAAAAGACTGTGAAGAGTTGGCAAAGCTTTTTTATGACACGGTTCATAATGTGAATTGAAAAGATTATACAAAAGAACAATTAGATGTATGGGCAACAGGAGAAGTGAATATACAGCAATGGAATACTTCTCTTTTGGCACATGAAAGCTTTGTGGCAGTAGAAGGAAATAAAATTGTAGGCTTCGGAGATATTGATAAGACCGGATATCTGGACAGACTTTATGTGCATAAGGATGCTCAGGGAAAAGGGATAGCTACTGCGCTTTGTGAAAAACTGGAAAATGCAGTAGCAACCACAGAAATTGTGACACATGCGTCCATTACAGCAAAGCCCTTTTTTGAAAAAAGAGGCTATGTTATGCTAAAAGAACAGCAGGTTTTTCGAAAAGGAATTGCATTGACAAATTATATTATGGAAAAGAAAAAGTAAGTTCTTCGCTTTTGGAAGAACTTACTTTGGGATTTAACGCATAAAGCGAAAAACACCAATGACTTTTCCTAAAATCTGGAAAAACTGATCTTGTTCCACGATAATAGGTTCCATAGTATCATTTTCCGGTTGCAGTCGGATATGCCCATCTTCTTTATAAAAGGTTTTTACAGTGGCAGAGTCTTCCACAAGGGCTACTACTTTTTGTCCGTTTTCTGCAGTTTGCTGCTGTTCCACAATCACATAATCGCCGTTAAAAATACCGGCGTTAATCATACTGTCTCCCTGAACAACCAACATGAAAGTTTTGTTATTTGGCATATACTCAGAAGGGATGGGAAAATATCCATCAATGTTTTCCACTGCCAAAAGCGGCTGACCGGCAGAAACCTTTCCGATAATCGGAACGTTTACTGTCTCACGGCGTACCAGATTAAAGTTATCATCTACAATTTCAATAGCCCTTGGTTTGGTAGGGTCTCTGCGGATATAACCGTTTTTTTCCAGAGTTTCTAAATGAGAATGTACAGATGAAGTAGACTTTAAATGAACTGCTTCACAAATTTCTCTTACAGAAGGGGGAAATCCTCGGTTTAAAATTTCATTTTTCATATATTCTAAAATTTCAGATTGTTTTTGAGTAATCTTTCCATATTCCATACGTTCTACCTCCAGAATACATTTTGAAGAAAAAAATGTATTATTCTGTAATCATCATACCACATATTTTTTGATAATGCAAACAAATATTCGGAATGCGTGTTCGATAATTTATCGAATATTTGTTCGAGAAAAGTGTTGACAAACGTATGTTCTTGTAGTATTATAAGCTCACAACAAACAAATGTTCGCAATCATTACGGATTAGGAGGATTATATTATGAATAGAAGAATAGGAAAAGAGAAAGTAGGAATAAAAGGATTTTTTATTGCAGTTTTTATAATCGGATTTCTTATATTTCTTTTATTTCAGACATCAAATACAGCAAATGCAGGAACGCCCAATTCTATTCGCCACAAATATTATACCAGCGTGGAAATTGAACCGAGAAGCAGTCTATGGGAGATAGCAGAAGAATATATGTCTGAAGAATATGCGTCCGTGGAAGATTATATTAAAGAAGTAAAAGAAATCAATCATTTAACAGAAGACTTGATTTATGAAGGTGCATATTTGTGTATTCCATATTATTCATCTGAGATAAAATAAAAAAGAAAAGTAACGCTTCTTGTAATGTTATAATGAAATCAGCAAGAAACCCGTGTTATCTGAAAAAGGAGCGTGATTAGCATGAAAACAAAGAAACTCCGAATAATAAAGATGTGCCTTATTGCAGTGGCAGTTGTATTTCCTATATCAATTTGTATTCTGCCTTCTTTCAATGCCTTGCAGACAAATTTTTGGATATGGGCAGGTTATGTGGCTTATCTGTTATTTATGACTTTTTTCATGAGTATGTTTCGGGAACATAAATATGATGCAAGAGACGTAGATAACAAGGAAATACATATTACACAGGAGCTTTTAAAAGAACGGAATAAATGGGGCAGCTTCTTATAGAAAATAACGTTAAGATAAAAATTGTGGCAGAAAAGCAAGTATTAATGAGATATACCTATTTTCTGCCACAATTTCTTTTATAAATGGTTTTAAGAATATAAGGTTCCTTTTAAATAGTCGATAAACTGCTGCGCAGTTCGTCCGGAAAGACCGCCATGCTGCAATTCCCAAATATTCGCTTTTGCCAAGATTTCATCTTCCGGCATATTGATTTCATTTCGCTTAGCCAGAGCAAGCACAATATTCTGAAATTCTTTTTTCTCCGGTGAGCCAAAATAAATAGTAATACCAAAGCGTGAAACCAAGGACAGTTTTTCCTGTACGGTATCATTGGTGTGTAAATCATCGTCACGTTCATTTTTATCACGAAAGCTTTCTCGAATGAGATGTCTACGGTTTGAGGTGGCATAAATCAACACATTGTTAGGCTTTTTCTCTAATCCGCCTTCGATAACGGCCTTTAAGTATTTGTATTCGATTTCAAAATCCTCGAAGGACAGGTCATCCATATAGATAATAAATTTATAATTTCGATTTTTAATTTGAGCAATTACATCATTTAAATCCTGAAACTGATGCTTATATACCTCGATAATACGAAGTCCCTTTTCATAATATTGGTTTAGAATTGCTTTAATGCAGGTAGACTTTCCGGTTCCTGCATCACCGAAGAGGAGACAGTTATTGGCGGGCTTTCCTGCCAGAAAAGCTTCTGTATTATCCGTCAGCTTTTTCTTTTCTAATTCGTATCCGACTAAATCATCCAATTTTACATGGGCAACTCTGGTAATCGGAATGATTTCTGTTGTCTGAGCAGGATTTTTATGCTCCAGACGAAAGGCTTTGTGAAGTCCTAATTTACCTACTCCGAAATCCTTATAAAAATCAACAATATGTTCCATAAATTCTTCCGGAGAAGCAGAATTTTCCAAAAGGCTGCTCAAAGCAGAAAGCCGACCGGAAATGCGTTCATTTACATATAATCCTCTCTGATGTTCTGTTTGGTAATTACTGATTAAATTACAGCAGGAGGACGTTCCGTAAAAGCTTTCAAAAGCAGAAAAATCCAGATGAAATAAATCCTTAAAAATCGCAAAGTCATGGAGAGCCAGAGCATTTAAGGAAGGACTATGTGTCAGTCCTGTTATTTCACAGGAAACGCTGAAAGCATTTTCGTGATTGACTAAAAGCCAGGTAAGGTAATGGTTCCATAAATCTCCTCGAAAACCATAGTCATTTGCCATTTCCACTAAACGGTTCATGCAGCTGTAAAAAAGAGGTTTTGATTTTTCCGGCGCTTCCGGTTCTTTACAGCAGATAGACAGGGCATCTGTCATATCCTTTAAAATATCTCCGTGAGGAAAGTTTCTGTATAAGATACATTCATCAATGTGAAACATAGGGCAGCTCCTTTCAATAATTTCCGTGTATACGGAGGTTTTGTACTTCAAAGCTCAGACCGCATAAAGCATTTTTAACAGCGCTGTCGCTTAAATTTCCTTCAAAATCTACGAAAAAACGGTATTCCCAGTTACGGTTGGCAATAGGTCGAGACTCAATTTTGGTCATGTTTAAACCATTGTAAATAAAATGGGACAGGCTGTTATACAGACTTCCGCTTTCGTGAGGCAGTTCATAGCTGACGCTGATTTTATGGGCAGCTTTTTGGTATATTTTATCCTTTGTAACAATAATGAAACGGGTAGAATTTTCCGGATTAGAGAAAATACCTTCTTTTAAAACAGAAAGTCCAAAATATTCAGCAGCATAAGGGCTTGCAATAGCTGCCTGTGTTTTATCCTTTTCCAATGCGACTTTTTTTGCTGCGGCAGCAGTATTACTAAAATCATGGGTACACCAATTTTCGTTGCTGTCCAGAAATTCCCGACACTGCATTAAAGCTTGCGGGTGAGAATATACATGCTGAATGTCGGAAAGAGTGCTTCCCGGTATACCCGCAAGAACATGCTGGCATGGGATAATCTGTTCTCCTACGATAACATGGTCGTAAGCGGTAAGTAAATCATAATTGTCCTGTACAATTCCGGCAGTTGAGTTCTCAATAGGCAGTACGGCATAGCGTGCACGGCCGTGTTTAATTTCTTCCATAGCATCTTTCCATGTGTCTACATGGTAGCTTTGAATAGAATTGCCAAAGAAACGACACATGGCAGCATGACTGTATGCGCCTTCCACTCCTTGAAACACAACTGTTACATTTTCTTTTTCCAAGTTATCCACAGGAGTAAAAAGGCTTTTTTGAGATATTCCGTGTTCCTGAAGAAGCTGATATTGGCGTTTTCTGCTGATGGACATAATCTGCTGATATAGCTCCTGAATGCCGCAGCGGTTAAAATTACTGTGCGTTTTTTGAGAGACTGATTTTAATTTTTCTAATTCTCTGGTACGGTCAAAAACCGGTTTTTCATTTTCAATTTTAAATCGTGCTACCTGTTCGGCAATTTCCATCCTTTTTTCGAACAGGGAAGTCATTTGATTATCAATAGCATCTATTTCTTTTCTTAAATCCTGTAAATCCGGCATCATATAGAAATCCTTTCTAAATCCTTTCTAAATCCATAGTCTATGTGCACTATGATACACCGCCAATTTAAACTGTGCAAGTTTTTTGTATAAAAATGGCATTTCCATTCCATAATATAAGGAAAGTAAATGCAAGGAGAAAACGAGTATGAAGGGTGATTTTTTGAAATGCGGAGTATTGGGATGGGGAATGGAAATTTTCTGGACAGGTCTGCATGCTCTGGGCAGTGAAAATTGGAAGCTTACCGGCTATTCCTCTTTATGGATGTTTCCCATATACGGAATGGCGGCGTGTATCGGACCTGTTTCAAAGAAAATACAGGATTTGCCGTTGGTCTTGCGAGGCAGTATTTACATGACGGGAATTTTTACGGTGGAGTATCTTTCTGGCATGTTTTTAAAGCATTATAATATGTGTCCGTGGGATTACAGCAGCAGTCCTTTTCAGTATAAAGGCGTTATTCGGCTGGACTATGCGCCGGTATGGTTTTTGGTTGGAATAATCTATGAAAAATTCTTGAAATGCAGAGGTAACTGTTATATGATAGTACGTGATGATAAAGCTTGAGAACACATAGGAGGTAATCTATGAGACACTTAATGAGTCCGTTGGATTTGTCCGTAGAGGAATTGGCGAAGGTTTTAGACCTTGCTAACGATATTGAAAAAAATCCAGAGAAATATGCCCATAAATGTGATGGGAAAATCTTAGCAACCTTGTTTTATGAACCAAGTACAAGAACACGTTTAAGTTTTGAGTCTGCCATGATGCGTCTGGGAGGAAAAGTTTTAGGATTTTCCAGCGCAAACTCGAGCTCTGCCGCAAAGGGCGAAAGTGTGGCAGATACTGTGCGTACTGTGTCCTGCTATGCAGATATCTGTGCTATGCGTCATCCAAAAGAAGGTGCGCCGTTAGTTGCGTCTATGGCATCTGAAATTCCTGTTATCAACGCAGGTGACGGAGGACATCAGCATCCTACACAGACACTTACAGATTTACTTACAATCCGTTCTTTAAAAGGAAGACTGGACAATATTACCATTGGTCTTTGCGGAGACTTAAAGTTCGGAAGAACAGTACATTCTTTAATTGAAGCGCTGGTACGCTACGAGGGTGTAAAATTTGTTTTGATTTCTCCGGAAGAGCTTCGTATTCCGGATTATATTCGTGAAGACGTTTTAAAAGCCAGCGGTCATGAGTTTATTGAAGTAGAGCGTTTGGAAGAGGCAATGCCGAGTCTTGACCTTCTGTATATGACACGTGTGCAGAGAGAACGTTTCTTCAACGAAGAAGATTATGTACGAATGAAAGATTTCTATATCTTAGATAAAGCGAAAATGGCGCTGGCAAGAGAGGATATGCTGGTGCTTCATCCATTGCCAAGAGTAAATGAAATTTCCGTAGAAGTAGATGCAGACCCAAGAGCAGCTTATTTCAAACAGGTACAGTACGGTGTTTATGTAAGAATGGCATTGATTTTAAGCTTGTTAGGATTGGGGGTAGACTTATGTTAAATGTAGGCCGTTTAAGTGAAGGTGTGGTTTTAGACCATATTAAAGCAGGAAAAAGCATGACAATTTATCATGACTTAAAGTTGGATAAGCTGGACTGCTGTGTGGCAATTATTAAAAATGCCAGAAGTGATAAAATGGGACGCAAGGACATTATTAAAGTAGAATGTCCCATTGACTCATTAAATTTAGATATTCTGGGATTTATCGACCATAATATTACGGTAAATATTATTAAAGACGGAGAAATTGTAGAGAAGAAAGACCTTTCTCTCCCAAAAGAAATCCGGAATGTAATTCGCTGTAAAAACCCACGTTGTATTACTTCTATTGAGCAGGAGCTGGATCATGTATTTATTCTGGCAGATCCGGAAAAGGAAATATATCGTTGCAAATATTGTGAAGAAAAGTACAGGGGAAACAGAAATAAATAAAGTTTGCCGGCAGTCATCTGGATGCAGTGCCTGCCGGTTTTTCTATATGAAGGAGGAAGTTTATGAAAGAAAATGCGAAAGGACATTTCTTGGCATTATTTACCATTTGTGTCTGGGGAACGACTTTTATTGCAACAAAAGTTTTATTAAAGGCGTTTACGCCCATTGAAATTTTATTTATGCGCTTTTTGATGGGGTATTTTATACTTTTACTCATGAACCATCAGGGTTTGTCTGTAAGCAACATAAAACAGGAATTGTATTTTATTGGCGCTGGGATTACCGGAGTGACTTTATATTTCCTTTTGGAGAATATTGCTTTGACGTATACTTATGCTTCTAATGTAGGAATTATTATTGCCACAGCTCCTTTTTTTACTGCGATTTTAGGGAGAATATTTTTAAAAGAAGAAAGGTTGAAAACAGGATTTTTTATAGGATTTCTTACAAGTATTACCGGAATTATTCTCATTAGTGTACATGGAAGCAGTGCTTTTTCTTTAAACCCGAAAGGAGATATTTTGGCATTTCTGGCGGCGTTTGTATGGGCTTGTTATTCTGTGCTGGTGAAAAAAATAGGTTCTTTTGGAATGTCTGTTATTCAAAGTACACGCCATATTTTCTTTTACGGTATTTTCTTTATGATTATCCCAGTATTTCTTATGGGATTTGAATGGGGATTAGAAAGATTTCGTAATCCTGTCTATTTAGGAAATATGCTATTTTTAGGAATCGGAGCTTCTGCTCTTTGTTTTGTGACGTGGAATTTAGCGGTAAAGCTTTTAGGCGCCGTACGTACGGCTGTTTATTTATACCTTTCTCCTGTCGTAACAATTATTGTATCTGCTCTTGTTTTAGAAGAGAAAATAACGGTTGTATCAGCAATTGGGGTAGTATTGGTTTTTGCAGGACTTATTTTATCGGATAAAGGAAAAGGAAAAAATTAGAAAAGGCTAGACATTTTATACATGAAAGGCTATTATTTATTCCATAGGAAATTGCGTCCTATGAAATAAATAACGTTCCGCAAGGATTGCACTGCCTATGCAGAAGAAAAGACGCTCAGGGAGGATATGGAATGAAAAAAGTTGTGAAATTCGGTGGGAGTTCTCTTGCCAGTGCAGAACAGTTTGAAAAAGTAGGGAAAATTATTCGTGCAGATGAAAGCAGAAGATACGTTGTTCCGTCTGCACCCGGAAAACGTTTTTCAGAGGATACAAAGGTTACGGATTTACTTTATGCCTGTTATGAGGCAGCAGACGATGAGGGGAAATTTCAAAAGATTTTAGAAGAAATCAAAGCTCGCTATCAGCAAATTATTGATGGCTTACAGATTTCTCTGTCATTGGAAAAGGAATTTGAGGAAGTAAAAGAGAACTTTAAAAATCAGATTGGGAAAGAATATGCCGCATCCAGAGGGGAATATTTAAACGGAAAAATTATGGCGGCATATTTGGGCTATGAATTTGTGGACCCGGCGGAAATCATTCGTTTTGACGGAAACGGACAGTTTGATGCAGGAATTACAGAGCTTTTGGTTGCCAAGAAATTAAATAATATAGAACGGGCAGTTGTACCGGGATTTTATGGAGCAAAAGAAAACGGAGAAATTAAAACCTTTTCCAGAGGAGGTTCTGATATTACCGGCTCTATTCTTGCAGGAGCTTTAGATGTAGACTTGTATGAAAACTGGACAGATGTTTCAGGAGTTATGGTAACAGACCCCAGAATTATCCCAAACCCAAAGTCCATTGATACCATTACTTATCGTGAACTCCGTGAGCTTTCTTACATGGGCGCTACTGTGCTTCACGAGGATGCTATTTTCCCTGTAAGAAAAGCAGGTATTCCGATTAACATTAAAAATACCAATGAACCGGAAGCAGAAGGAACAATGATTGTAGAGGATACCTGTAAAAAGCCATTGTATACCATTACCGGTATTGCAGGGAAAAAAGGTTTCTGTTCTCTGTTTATTGAAAAATCCATGATGAATGCAGAAATCGGTTTCGGAAGAAAGGTATTGCAGGTGTTAGAAGAACAGGGGATTTCTTTTGAACATATTCCATCAGGAATTGATACTATGACGGTATTTATCCATCAGGATGAGTTTGCGGAAAAAGAGCAGCAGGTAATTGCAGGCGTACATAGAACTGTAAATCCGGATTACATGGAATTAGAGTCAGACTTGGCTTTGATTGCTGTGGTTGGTAGGGGCATGCGTTCAAATCGTGGTACTGCCGCAAGAATTTTTGCTGCGCTGGCACATGCTGATGTTAATGTTAAAATGATTGATCAGGGCTCCAGTGAGTTAAATATCATTGTGGGTGTGAAAAATGAAGACTTTGAAGTGGCAATTAAAGCGCTGTATGACATTTTTGTAGAAACACAGATTTAAGAGGTGATTTTGTGAAATTAGTAATTATTGAACCATTAGGTGTGGAAAAAGAGCAGCTTTTAAAAATTGCAGAAGAAAAGCTCTCAAAAGATGTAGAAATTGTATATTATGATACAAGAGTCACAGACACCGAAACTTTGATTGAAAGAGGAAAAGATGCAGATATTCTCGTGGTGGCAAATCTTCCTTTAAATGAAGAAGTGATAGAAGGTTGTGAAAAATTAAAACTTTTATCAGTTGCTTTTACAGGTGTGGATCATATTCCTTTGGATTTATGTAAGGAAAAGGGAATTTGTGTATGTAATTGTGCAGGTTATTCTACGGCAGCTGTATCTGACTTAGTCTTTGGTATGCTGATTTCTCTTTACCGCAGACTTGCACAGTGTGATACTGCTGTGAGAAACCAAGGAACAAAAGACGGTTTAGTAGGCTTTGAGCTGGAGGCTAAGAAATTTGGTGTAATCGGTGCAGGCGCAATCGGTACAAGAGTAGCCCGCATTGCAAAAGCCTTTGGGTGTGAAGTTTATATATACAGCAGAACAGAGAAAGAGATTGAAGGCGCTCAATTTGTATCAATGGAAGAGCTTTTATCTGTCTGTGATATTGTTTCTCTGCACGTACCTTTAAATAAGGAAACAACACATCTGATAGATAAAGGAAAATTAGCATTGATGAAGGAAAATGCTGTGCTCATCAATACCGCAAGGGGTCCGGTGGTGGACAGTGAAGCTTTGGCAGAGGCGCTGAATGAAGGAAAAATTGCAGGAGCTTGTGTGGATGTATTTGAAAAAGAGCCACCAGTAGAAGCATCGCATCCTCTGTTTCATGCAAAAAATATTTTGGTGACACCACATGTGGCATTTGCTACAAAAGAAGCTATGGTGAAGCGTGCGCATATTGCATTTGAAAATGTGAGAGCATGGGAAAATGGGAAACCGCAGAATGTAATGTAAAATTGTTCACTGACAAAAAAGTTTGAACTTTTTAGAACGGATTTATAAGGAAAATGGCAGATTGGAAAAAGTGCAAATTTCAAAAGGTTTGCACTTTTTCTATGTTTCGGGGAAAAAGGCAGAAAAACGATACAAAAATAAAAAAAGCTCCGTCTCCTGTTGATTTTTCTGAAAAACAGGGATAATTTATTGGCCGACACCTTTAGATGCGTTAAATGTGACAGGTAAAGATGAAAAGTCAAGGTAGAAATACTTTGGCTTTTTATATTCTGAAACATAAAAATTACTATATTTGTATTCTGAATATTGTGAAAAATACAAATGGATTATTATAGTGAAATAGATTATAGTTAGAGAACCCAACAATTTTCTACGCTAGGCTGAAAGGAGGATAGACGTTTAATGGATGAAATGAGCCTGTTATATTTATTAAAGCAAAGTACGGAAATTAAGCAGAGAAAGGATGTGAGAGAGCAGGTAAAAAAGGCAATGAGTGCGTTACAAGCGCTTACCAGATATTTGTATGAGAACGGAATACAAGAAATTCCTTCAAACTTATGTGAATATTATCAATTTCTGGAGGAAAGACCGTTATGCGACTATATTACTTGCATCAAATCGGTGGAGCCTTTTTACGATGCAGGAATAGTCAACAAAGAAGTTGAAGAATTATTTCAAGAGGAAAATCTAGAGGAAATCCAGCAGAATGCAATTGTTGGAAACGGAATACGGTTTTTTCGTGAAAAACTTCAGAAGCTGGAAGAAGAAAAATCTGAAGATACGTGGATTTACATTAAGGAATGTGAGGAAGAGTATGTGCGATTTCGGTTGTTTTTATCAGAAACAGAATTTAGAGATTCCATTTCTATGGAATATGATATAGCTAACTTAAATGTGCCTGCGGAAATCGTCCAAATATTAAAAAAATCTTTTTCATGTAAAAAACATTATGGCAAGGACGTAGAAGTATGTCCGGTGTGCGGAAAACCGATTATGGAAAAACGCGAAAATATTTGCGATAACGAAGTTTGCAACTGGTACATTCAAAAAGAAAAATTAGAACCTAAAACTATAAAACTTCAAGGAAAGGCAATGGAGTTGCTTCCCGGTATTTATCGATTTTGTCTGTCTCCGGGGATTGCGGAAAGAAAAATTTATCAAAAATTGAAAGACCTTTATGGCGCGGACCATGTTTTTTTATATCCACATGTGGACCGATATGATATTGATGTTCAGAAAAATGGAAAGGCGGTATATCTGGATATTAAGGATGTAAAAAATCCGTTAAGACTTTTTAAGACACTTACAGAAACCAGTGATTTATCGAAATTATTCTATTCAAAAGAGAACCCCGTTTATCTTGTTATTCCAGAGCATCGGATTTCCATTTATACGCAGACGAACAGAAACCTTAGTTATATAGAACAGCTACGCAGCTATCTAACAGAAGCCGGAATGGATATTCGTGTTATTCGGGAGGCACGATTGCCTGTTATGTTGAATAGCGAATGGAGGTGTCAGGATGAGCCGTTATCGTGAATTATATAAAGAACTCAAAGAAGTCTTGCCTTTTTATAAAAGGACAAGTCAGATAGCAATAGAAGTATGCTTATATGTTATCCATTCCATAGGAGAGGATATAGAAGCAAAAGAGGGGTGGAGCGTTTTTAATAAATATTATCTGCGTTTGTCTGAAAAAAGGGTTACAGCAGAGCATCAGAGATGGCTTTATATGGTGAGAAAGTACTGGCATTCTTATGGCAGCCGTTTTTACTGGAACAGGGATTTGGATGACTACATGACACATATGGAACGTGAACGTATATTTACGATAGAAGAAGGACATATTCGTATCAACCCATCTTGCCAGGTTTCTGTGGAGAGATTTTTGTTATTTCGAAATTTTTTAAATTCTCTTCCGGATGAAGAAGAAATAAAAAAAGAGGTTTATTGTGAAAAAATCTTTTATAGAAATCAAGAGGCCTTTGAGCTGAATGTAGAAAGTTCGTCAGATGAATTAGCTACGCTTCCTGCTTATAGAGAAAAGAAAATCTATACAATCCGGCAAGATAAAGATTGGAATATGATTTTGGCAGAAATGGGGGGAATATTTTCACATAGACCATCCATTCAGCTTGAAATTTTGGATGGAGATGAGTTAAAACTGGATGGTTTACGCCACGTTGTAGGGACTTTAGGCTCCGGAAAGTCAACTTTAAAACAGGCTTTAATCTATGATGCGGTGAAAAATGAACATTTAAAAATAGCAGTTGTAGAAAATTCAATTTCAAAATTGCTTGAATTATGGATGTTGTTAAAACAGTGTGGAATACAGGCAATACCATTTATCAGTACTTCAAGTGAAGAAATCTATTTACGAGAGTATCTTGCGGCTTGCAGAGGAATTCGTGAAATAAAAAACTCTGATGAAATAGCTATTTTGTCCGGAAATTGTATTTTAAAAGCAGTTGCAGGGGATGAAACTGAAAAATATCCATGCAACCGGCTCTTGAATGAGCAATCAGTTCCGGTTGTCTGTCCCTTTTTTGGTGCATGTGGACATCAGTTCCGTATACGAGAACTGATAGATGCGGACATTATTTTAATTACGCCACAGGCGATCGCAAGGAGTAAAGTTGAAAAACCAATAGATAATTATAATCGGAGCATGTACGAACTTTTATATGATCTTATGGATCTTATTATTGTAGATGAGGCAGATGACATTCAACAAGATTTTGAACGTTCTTTAATGGTAACAGAGCATATTAACCGGGAACAGGAGTCTATTCTTGTAGAAATAGAAAAGCTATATAAAAAAGTTGAAGGTTGTAGTGTGATTAAAAATGATTTATACAATTTTAAACAGGACTTCGAACGAATGAAATCTCATTTGACCCTCATGGAACGGATTTTTATTAAATATCACGATATTATTGAACATTATAATAACAAAAATATTTTGATCAATGTTTTGCGGGATAAAGTTTTGAAAGGATTTTCTTATGAAAAAGTCCTCATCGATGGAAAGGAAACATCTTTTGAAAAACTTCTTTTGGAGTATGTAAAACTAACAGAGGGAATGTATGGAATAACAGAGGAGCAGCTAAGCAATGAGATAAAAACTATGTTGGATTTTCTGTTTGATTTCCACTGGACGGGTAGCTATGCAGAGAAGAAAATTGAAGAAAATAGTTTAGCTTTACTAAAAAGATATGGTGTAACGTATGCTTCTGACATTAAAAATAAGGAACTTCAGTTCCAACGATATATATTACTTATGTTGCTGGTTCCGTTTGATGTAATGCTGAAAAGATTAGTTCGATTATATAGCTCCGTATATTTTGAAATGGAAGGTTACAGTAAAAGTGTACGTATGTTTGCCGGAATTAGAGAACAAATGCGCCACCTGGTTACGGAACCATGTTTTGGTATGCTGCTTGGCTATAAATTGGAATTCAAGGATCATCTGCTTTATATTGATGCACTCCGTTATGTAGGTGTAGGAAGAGAGATGCTGTTGAATTGGTCAGGGGCTAAAGAAGAACTTGGGAAGAAGGGTCCAGGCATTTTATGTCTGTCAGGGACAAGTTTAGCGCCGAAATCTGCGCATTATCATATTGCGAAAAAACCGGATGCCATTCTGTATGGAAAACCGGAAGGGAAAATTTATATGAAATTTAAGCCCTTAGCAGATGGAAAATCTTATATCCGTATTTCCGGAACGAATGAAAGACAGAGAAAAGAAAATCTTAAAAAAATGATAGATAAGTTAGCAGATACCCTTCGTGCTTGCCTTTCCAAAAGTCAATATCGGAAGATTATGATTATTTGCGGAAGTTATCAGGAAGCAGAAGAAGTGTGTGCAAAGCTCAGATATCATAATTTTAATGCTTATTTTGTGAATGAAGATGGGGCAGAAAAGAAAAATTATATGGTCTATCGTAAAGATATTGAAAGATTTCCGGTTCTGAGTAATTATGCGGATATTTTGGTGGTTCCGCTGATTGTTATTTCAAGAGGATTTAATATTCTGGATGAAGACGGGAATTCTTATTTTGGTACGGAATTTTATTTGGCAAGACCGTATATGGTTCCCGGAAATTATGCGAATGAAATTCAAATGATTCATTATCAACTGGACAAAATTATAGATGCTGTAAAAAAAGAAAACAAAGATTATCAAAATCGAATGTTAGCATTTCGAAAAGCTTGTTTTGCCAAATTTATTCATGTCACTAATATTACATACTGGAAAAGCTTAAACGAGGAAGACAGGGAAATCATGACATGGTTTATTTTAATCCAGATGAAGCAGGCAATTGGGCGTTTACAAAGAAACGGGAATGAAAGTTTTGTTTTTTTGTGTGATAGCGCCTTTTGCGATGGGCTGCAGAAACAAGGGACAGAACTAAGCCCAAGTACAAGCACAATTCATTCTATGGAATTTTTATTGGAGAGTATTATGGAAGACAAGGCAACAAAAATTTTGTATCAGAACTTTTATGAAGCAATTTGTGAGATGAACAGGGAAGCAGAACGGATATATTGTAATCTGCAGGAGGAAGATGAATGAAAGAAAACAAATTACAATTGCATGCGATGGAAGTACGAAGAGAAGCTTTAAAAGAACACAAAATCTATATTTACCGGATGCCTTCTCATCTAAAAGATTTTTTAGGGAAAGTAAAACCAATAAAGGAATATGATTGGACAGGAACAGTAATCAAGAAAGTTGTTATTTTAAATTTCCCCGGTGTTTTATTTGCGTTTGGAAAAGTATATCAAATTTCCGGCAACGATAATATTTGGTTCGTAAGCATGGAAGAAATCAACGTGGAGCTTTTGAAAATCCGAACCATAGAATGGATTAAAAAAAGCTACGAAGATAATTTCAACGAAAAATTTCCTTATGATTTAGATGGAGACTGGGGAAAATGTGAATGTGTGTCTATGGATACTTTGTATAGGTATGAGGCGCTCATGTACGGATTATTACCAAAATATTATGGGTATCGGCTGACACAAAAACCAATACGTATGGATACTTTGGGTTGTGAGCTGAATTTTACACTGGTTATGACAGATGGAACTGATACAGAATTAATAACGTCGCCTATTTTTTTAGGAAGGAAAAACCAAGAAGCATTTATTTCGGAAAATATTGAGGAGATTGTGACAGATGAGGAAACATATTATACAGATCAGCCTTTTTCCTACTATTTGGATATAAGGCTTAAAAAGTGTATTGATGAGGAATATTATACTCTTCACACAACTTTACATACCAGAATATGGACGGGTTATTCTATTATTAACAAAAATACGGGAAAAAACTATTTATCCGGAAAACAAAGCACAAAAGTATATCTTTGTAGGGACAGTAAATATTATAATCATGTGCAGCCGGTTTATTTTGAAATTGATGTGAAACGTGGGAAGAAAGAAAAGGCCTGGTGGTGTGATTGTGCGGATAGCTGTTTTTTAGAACTTGAGCAGATTGATATCCAAGAAATATTGGAACAAAATCAAGCTGTCAGAAATTTTGAAATGAACGGTCATGCACTTATTATCACGAAGTTTTTAAAAAATTATGTAAGCAGAGGTGCAGGTTTACCGGAGCGAAAAGAAATGTGGGAGCGAATAACAGAATGTTTTCCAGAACTAACCCCACGTCAACCTCTTAATGAAATACACATAATAGGGAAAACCATTTTAACTACTGCAAAAGAAGTAGAAGATGAAGAAGGAATTAGTGAGGAATTACAGTTTCCGAATATAGCAATCAATAAAAAAGGATATTTGTATAACGGGAATTGTAATAGAATTATTTTTTATGTGGCATCAAATAATCCTGTTATTCAAAGTGCTTTTCAAGAGATGCTTCAGAGTTTGCTAAGAGTTTCTTTTTCAAATCATAATATAGTTCAGATTAATGGAAAAGAAGTTCAGATTGTCTTTGTAAAAAACCAATTTTCCGGAATGCTCCCCTGTATAAACAGAAAAACGCATGAGAAAGAAAGAGAAGAAGAATTAAGAAAAATATTTGGTGATGATAAGAGAAACACTTTAAAATTGGCAGCTATTGATATGCTTGATTTTCGTTTGAAAAAATATAGTAATTTGAAAGATATCGATCCAAAATATTTTATTCGGAATAAATTAGCAAAAATGGGAGTAATGACACAATTCATAGACGGCTCTGTTGTAGACGGGATGGAGAAGGAAACGGTTTATAGAAATAAAGACTTTCTTTCCAGATTGAAAAATACCGTAGAGGATCTTGTTTTTGCGGGCGGGTTTTATTCGCCGCTCATGTATGAGGATAAGAAATATTTCATACATGAAATGGATTGCATAGTTGGATTTGGAAGAATATCAGATTTAAACAATGGTAAGATATTTGGAATGACGTTAATTAAAGACGGAGCTATGTTTATAAGACTTTATAATGATGAAGAACGATGGTTTTCTATACCTGAGATGTGTCAAAGACTTGATAGAGAACTTTTGAAAAAAGTAAATTTTATAGGCTGTAAGGCTAGTGTTTTAGCGGATGGGATTAAGCAATGGTTTTTAAGAACTATTAATGAGCTTACATGTATTCATAAAAAAGTTGTTTGCTTTATTGATTGTGCAAGCAGAAATCAATTAAAACTAGCTAAAAATGCTGATTTTAAGAAATGTATGGAAACAGAGCTTTTTATTCATAAAGAAAACTTAACATTAATTCGCTTTAATACAACGGATGAGGTACCGAGCGCCCATACTTTAGACGATAAGAAGCCTTATAACCGGATTAGTGGTGTATATCAGAGTGAATACAGAAGAAATACGTTCTATCTGGTACATAAAAGGTCGGATATAAAGGCTCCAAAAGCTTCTTTGACAAAACTAATGCTTCCTTCAAAACCACTTTATCTTCAGACAGTGGCAGAGATTGATATTGTAACATCACAGGAAACTTTGTTTTCATATTATGCAGAGTTAACCTTTGATTTAATGAGTATGCCGCTTACTGCATCACCGCAGACGCTTACCCCATTGCCACTATATTTATTAAAAAGACTTACAGAATATATTATTGCAGAGAATGGGAAAGACATGACAAGGCAAGAGCTGGAAGAAAATGAAGCAACACAAGAAAGGCGGTCATACAATAAAAGAGAATTTATGGGTAAAATAAAGAGGCGATTTTAGAAAAAAGATTTGACAGCAGGAATGAAAATAAAACCTGCTGTCATCCAAGAAAGATTGCGCAAGCGGTTCACAAAAGGATTATGGGTTGATTTCCATGAAGTTAATCCAGAAATCATCGTAAATATTGACTTTTATTTTGTCCTGGAAGGTATAGGAAGATACTTCAAATTTGCTTTCTTCTAAGTAATACACAAGTACAGTGCGATTTATAGGATTTACAATCCAATATTCCCGAACTCCTGCACCAGCATAAAGGTTTAGCTTTCTGACATAGTCATGGCTGGAGTTTCCCGGAGAAATAATTTCGATAATCCAGTCAGGCGCTCCGGTGCAGCCTCTTTCTGTCAGTTTGTTAGGGTCACAGATAACGCTTATATCTGGCTCAACAATGGTCGTTCTTTCTTCCCATAATTTAACTGCAAACGGAGAGGGATAAACTTCGCATAATCCGGCTTTTAAATCAATATAATTTGCAATTTTTTGATGGATTTTTCCTAAGATTTTTTGATGGATACGGCTGGGAGCAGCCTGGTAATAAATCTGACCGTCTATCAGTTCGGCTCGTACATCTTCAGGAAGAGTGTAATAATCAATTTCTGTGTAAATCTGTTTTTGTGGTATTGCCATAGTAAAACGTCCTTTCTACTCGATGGATTGTGACAGAGTGGTAATACTCATGTATTTCTGACATTTGAGCATCTCCCTTATAGCGCTGTTTTAAAGATGGAAATACTTTTTCTATTATGTCTGATTATATATTATAAAACTATTGGTGTAAATAGATATGGATGTAGTCAAGCTAAAAATTTTAAACTTTTTTGTTACGCAACATCTTGACAGGGCGAGTCGTTTTTATTATACTTTAAGTGTACTAGGATACATAGTACACACAATACAAATTGTCATACACTGGGAAAGGAGGAGAGACCTTGATTGTTATTGATTACCGAGATCGGAAACCCATATATGAACAAATTGTGGAAAAATTTCAAATGTTGATTATTAAAGGAGTTTTGGAGCCGGACACACAGATACCGTCTGTAAGAAGCCTGGCTACGGAGCTGTCCATCAATCCCAATACCATACAAAAGGCATATTCTCTTTTGGAACAGCAGGGATTTATCTATCCTGTAAAAGGCAGAGGAAACTTTGTTTCAGGAAATCAGGCATTGGTAGAACAGCGAAAAAATGTTTTCTTACAGAAGCTGAAAATACTGATAAAAGAAGGAAAAGAGATTGGAATTTCAAAAGAAGAGTGTGTGGAAAAGACAGCGGAATTTTACGAGGAGGTTAAAGTATGATTAAAACAGAAAAACTGTCCAAATCCTTTGGTTCTTTACAGGCAGTGAACGAAGTATCTTTAAAAATTTCGGATAACAGTATTTTCGGACTGGCAGGAACCAACGGCGCAGGAAAAAGTACACTCTTGCGTATGCTGGCAGGAGTTTTAAAACAAGACAGCGGAACAATATTTATAGATAATAAACCGGTGTACGAAAATCCTACTATAAAGGAAGAAATTTTCTTTTTGCCGGATGTAGCTTATTTTTTTCAAAATGCAACCATGAAAGAAATGGTTCAGTATTATGCCATGTACTATCGAAAATATGATAGAGAGCGTTTTCATAAGCTGGCTTCTAATCTGGGCTTAGATGAAAAAAGAAAAATCAGCACTTTTTCAAAGGGAATGAAACGTCAGGCTGCATTGATACTGGGAATTTGTTCAGGTACAAAATATTTGTTTTGTGATGAGACTTTTGACGGTTTAGATCCGGTTATGCGTCAGGCTGCAAAGAGCATTTTAGCCTATGAGGTTTCCGAAAGAGAATTTACACCGATTATTGCTTCTCATAATCTGCGTGAGCTGGAAGATATTTGTGACCACGTAGGGTTGCTGCATAAAGGCGGTGTTCTTCTGTCAAAAGACGTAGAAGATATGAAGCTGCATATTCATAAAGTACAGTGTGTTATACCGGATGAGAAAGCAGAAGAAGAGCTTTTGCAAGAGTTGGATGTGATGCAGTATGAGAAACGGCTTTCTCTTTTGACCATGGTGGTAAAAGGGGAACGAGAAGAAATTATGAGGAAAATCAATAACAGAAAACCATTGTTTGCAGAGGCAATTCCATTAACCCTAGAAGAAATCTTTATCAGCGAAACGGAGGTGGCAGGATATGACATCAAGAAATTATTTATTTAACAGTATAAAGGAAAATATTCGGAGAAATTTTTATTTGCTTATTCTTATAACGTTGGGATTTCTTGCAATATTTCCGTTAAAAACAATTATGGCATTAGACAGGGCAAAAGCAATTATTCCTATGGAGAATGAAATGAATCCGGTGAAGATGGAATTTTTAAACTGCATCGGAATGGAGAATAATATGGCGACGATTTTTATCGGAGTGATTGCTGTTTTATTAGGCGTTATAGGTTTCTGTTATTTGTATTCCGGTGAAAAAACAGATTTTTATCACAGTCTCCCTTTAAAAAGAGAAGAGCTTTTTGTTATTCCTTTTTTCAGCGGCTTTTTCATGTTTTTTGTACCGTATTTATTGAGTGTAGGCATCACTTACTTAATTGGCATCGGCTATCATGGAGTCAGCGCTCAAAGTGGAGTTCAGACGATTGTTGCAATTGGAATGAATATTTTGTTTTTCCTTGAATTGTATGTGTTTGCAATTTTGGCTATACTGCTGACAGGGAATTTATTTACAGGTATTCTTGCTTTTACGGGATTTATGTCTTACGGCTGGATTGTATACGGGGCATATCACTATATGAACAATATGTTTTTTGATACTTTAGCACAGTTTCAAGAACCAGGGATTACAAAATATTTAAGTCCTGTTATTTCACACTTAGATGCACTGGATCTTTGGGCTGCAGAAATAGGCAGTATAAGAGGGTATGTGATTTATGCAGTAGTTTTAATTGCTGTGGTTTTAGCAGTAGATGTGTGTATTTATAAAATACGACCGTCCGAGAGCTTTCATAAATCCGTAGCTTTCCAGAAGCTTCAGCCGATGATTAAGGTTTGTGCAGTGCTGCCGATTTCTGTTTTAATTTCTCTGTTTTTTAGTGCGGGTATGGAGCATGAATTTTTGTGGCTGTGCGTATCTGTGATTTTAGTGTCAATTGTTTTATCTTGTGTATTTGAATTTTTATTTACTATGGATATTCGTAAATGTATTCGGCCCCAAATATCAACCGGTGTGATTTTAGCTGTCTTGGCAGTGGTTTTAGCCGGATATAAAATGGATATTTTAGGTGTGGATGAATACTTGCCGGAAAAAGATGATGTGGAGACTATGTCTGTTTATTTTACTAGTATCAATGAAAGAGCAAATTATCCGATGAAATATCCGGTGGGAGCAGATGAACAGATGGAGAGAAATCAGACAAAAGATTTTGATGCTATATATGAAATGGCAAAGCTTGGTGTAAATTATTATAAGGATCATGATAAGCAAAGTGTTGATATAGCTCCGGCTTTTCTTCGGACTCAAAGCACATGGGCTCTTACAGAAGAGGATGAAAGCGTTATGGTATCTGTATACATCCGCTATCACTTAAAAAACGGAAGAACCGTAAACAGAGCTTATTACTTGCCGGAAAGCAAAGAAATTTTAGCCTTGGCCTCTGATATTTATGATAACTGGGATTATAAAAAAACAATGCTGCCTACTAGCTATGTATCAGAACAGGATATAGAATACTTATATGTAAAAGATATTTTTGATAAAAGACTTCAGCTTAATGCAACAGAAGACGTTATAGATAATATTTATAAAACCTATAAAGGAGAGTTGGAAAGTATGACTTTGGAACAAAGCTCCAAAGACAGAATTCTAGGCTATCTATCCGTAGAAGAAAAAATTGAGGAAAATTATAATCAGACAACGGATTTTCCGATTTATGAAAGTTTTACAAAGACAAGAGAGCTTCTGGAAAATGCAGGACAGCCTTTAAAAGAGCTTTCATCAGATGACATTCTGAGTATTACTTGCTATGGAACAAGAAGCAATGGCGAATATGTAGAAGAAGTAATTACAGACAAGGCAGAGATTGAAGAAATTCTTCCAAGCCTTACTTATGAAATGGGGCATTATGGATTGGGAAGCAAGGTGAGCTATGAGCTTAATTTTAACATTCTGTTTGAAGACAGAGGAACTCAGATGCAGAACAATTTATACATGATGGAAGGAGAAGCTTTCAACAGTCTTTTAGAAAAACTGAATATTGACTAACCATTCGAATAGAAAAAAGGAGGAGTTGCCGTTTAGGAGATATGTCTCATGCGGCAACTCCTTTTTTTTGCGCCATTGACAAGCATGAGAAAACAAGGGTACAATAGAATTAAAATTTGCAAGAAAATCGGGAGTAAGGAAAATGAGCAGACGATTGAATTTAGAGGATGAAAAAGAACTGATGGCACTTGGAAAAGCCCTTTCTTCTGAGATTAGAATTCGCATTTTAGAGCTTTTGCAAAAAGAACCTCTCTGTGTAAATGAAATTGCAGAAATATTGGAAATACCTCCGTCTTCCGCAGCGCTGCACGTGCGGGTGCTTCAGGAAGCGAACCTAATTCGTACAGAACTAAAGCCGGGAATTCGTGGTTCTATGAAGCTTTGTATTCTTCAGGAAACCAGCATTTTACTGCATTTGGAAAAAAGGGAAACGAAAAAAAGAGAAGAAATTATTTCTATGCCCGTAGGAAATTATGTGGATTATAAAATTACACCTACCTGCGGGATGGTAAACGAGGAGGAATATATTGACGGGGAGGATGAGCCCAGATGCTTTTATGACCCCAGAAGGACGACTGCAAAGCTGGTGTGGTTTTCTTCCGGTTATTTGGAATATCGTTTTCCAAATGCAGGATTGCAAAGAGAAGATGCCAAAGGAATGGAATTTTCCGCAGAATTGTGTTCGGAAACCGCAGATTACAATTTAGACTGTCCTTCTGATATTACCTTATGGATTAACGGCATAGAAGCAGGTACTTGGACCTGCCCTTCCGATTTTGGAGGCAGACGGGGGAAATTAAATCCGGATTGGTGGGAAGATAAAAACACTCAGTACGGAAATTTAAAAACATGGCGTATCGACGAAACAGGGACGTATTTAGATGAAGAATTGATTAGTAACAAAAGGATTAAAGAATATTCTCTGGCAGAGGGAGATTATATTTCGGTGCGAATAGGAATTAAGGAAGACGCTCCTCATGTGGGTGGTGTAAACATTTTCGGAAGCTGCTTTGGGGATTATCCGCAGGACTTAGTAATGAAATTAAAATATTAGGCAAAAAAGTCTTTACAAGGGGAATAGATATGCTATAATTTCATTATAAACATAAAATATAAAATAAAACATAAAAAATGTTTTAAATAAAGTAAAGCTATAATTGGGAGGTAGAGATGGAGAAACAACTATTAAAAAAATTTCAGGAGCTTTATGGAGAGGGAGGAGATATTCGAAGCTATTTTTCTCCGGGACGTGTAAATCTTATCGGGGAGCATACGGATTATAACGGAGGACATGTTTTTCCATGTGCTTTGACAATCGGAACTTACGGCGTGGCAAGAAAGAGAGAGGATAGAAAAATCCGCTTCTATTCTGAGAATTTCAGCCGTTTAGGCGTTTTTGAAACAAGTTTGGATGATTTGGTATACCGAGAAGAAGCCAACTGGACAAACTATCCAAAGGGAGTTATCTGGACCTTTAAAGAAAAAGGCTATGTGGCAGATACCGGTTTTGACATGGTTATGTATGGAAATATTCCAAACGGTTCCGGATTATCTTCTTCTGCTTCCGTAGAGCTGTTGATGGGTGTTATATTAGTAGACCTTTTTGGCTTTGAAGGACTTTCCATGATTGATTTGGCTCTGTACGGACAGTATGCAGAAAATAAATTTAACGGTATGAATTGTGGAATTATGGACCAGTTTGCCATTGCCATGGGAAAAGAAAATCACGCTATTTTCTTAGATACCGGAAATCTGCATTATGAATATGCGCCAATTCAGATGGATGGGGCAAAAATTGTCATTGCAGCCAGCAATAAAAAGAGAAAACTGACAGACTCAAAATATAACGAAAGACGTGCGGAGTGTGAGGAAGCGCTGGCAGACATTCAGAAACACGAGAATATTCAGGCGCTTGGCGAACTGACAGAAGAAAAATTTGAAGAAGTGAAAGCTTTTATCGCAAATCCAATATGCCGTAAAAGAGCAAAGCACGCAGTATATGAAAACCAGAGAACCATTCAGGCAGTAAAAGCATTGAAAGAAAATGATTTGGAAACTTTTGGAAAGCTTATGAACCAATCACATATTTCTCTTCGTGACGATTACGAAGTGACAGGAAAAGAGCTGGATACCCTTGTGGAAGCTGCTTGGAAACAGGATGGAGTAATCGGCTCCCGCATGACAGGTGCAGGCTTTGGCGGTTGCACAGTCAGCATTGTAAAAGAAGATAAAATTGACTCCTTTATTCAGAATGTGGGAGAAATTTATGAAAAAGAGATTGGTTATGCAGCAGATTTTTATGTAGTAGAAATCGGTGACGGTTCCAGAAGAATTCAGTAAAATAAGAAAGGTGAAAAAAATGTTAAATAAAGACATCAGAGACTTAGTACAGTACGGTATGGAAGCAGGCCTTGTTCCTGCATGTGAAAAAAATTATACAATTAATTTACTGCTTGATTTATTTCATGAAGATGATTATGAAGAGCCAACAGAAGCATGTAATACCGATTTAGAAGAGATTTTAAAAAATCTTTTAGATGAAGCGGTGAAAAGAAATATTATAGAAGACAGCATCGGATACAGGGATTTATTTGATACAAAAATTATGAATTGTTTAATGCCTCGTCCTTCTCAGGTGCAGGAAAAATTCTGGAAAGAATACGAAAAAAGTCCGGAAACAGCTACTGATTATTTCTATAAATTAAGTCAGGACAGCGACTATATTCGCCGCTATCGCATTAAAAAGGACCAGAAATGGACAGTGGAAAGCCCTTATGGAACCATTGATATTACCATTAACCTTTCCAAACCGGAAAAAGACCCGAAAGCCATTGCAGCTGCAAAAAATGCAAAAGCAAGCGCTTATCCGAAATGCCAGCTTTGCATGGAAAATGAGGGATATGCCGGAAGATTGAACCATCCTGCAAGAGAAAACCACAGAATTATTCCGATTACAATCAATGAAAGCCAGTGGGGATTTCAGTATTCTCCTTATGTTTATTATAATGAACACTGTATCGTATTTAACGGACAGCATGTACCAATGAAAATTGAAAGAAATACTTTTGTGAAGCTTTTTGATTTTATTAAGCTGTTTCCGCATTATTTCCTTGGCTCTAATGCGGACCTTCCAATCGTAGGCGGTTCTATTTTAAGTCATGACCATTTCCAAGGCGGTCACTATACTTTTGCAATGGCAAAAGCTCCAATGGAAGAAACGGTCACTATTCCGGGATATGAAGATGTAGAAGCAGGTATTGTAAAATGGCCGTTATCTGTGCTTAGAATTCGCAGTAAGGATGAGAAGCGCCTCATTGATTTGGCAAGTCATGTTTTGGACGCATGGAGAGGATATACAGACGAGGCTGCATTAGTTTTTGCAGAAACAGACGGAGAACCACATAATACAATCACACCGATTGCCAGAAAAAAAGGCGATATGTATGAATTGGATTTAACACTGAGAAATAATGTTACAACAGAGGAGCATCCATTAGGCGTATATCATCCTCATGCAGAATATCACCATATTAAAAAAGAAAATATCGGTTTGATTGAGGTTATGGGATTGGCAGTGCTTCCTGCACGCTTAAAAGAAGAAATGGAGCTTTTGGCAGAATATCTTGTGGAAGGTAAAAATCCTGCTGAAAACGAAGTTTTGGAAAAACATGCGGCATGGGTAGCAGAATTTGCGCCAAAATACGAAAAGATTACAAAGGAAAATGTAATGGACATTCTTCATGAAGAGGTTGGACAGGTGTTTGTTCATGTGTTGGAGGATGCCGGTGTATACAAATGTACAGAAGAAGGAAGAGAAGCGTTCAGACGTTTTCTGGCTGTATTATAAAGAGAAGACAAAAAAGATGGGCATTGCCTGTCTTTTTTGCACTTTATGTGGTATAATGAGCCTTGCAGAGTCCTGCGTGTACGCAGAGGACTCTATAAGGCGAAAAACTCACGGAGACGGCAGTCGACGTGGTATAATGTTTGCATTAAAAAATTTAAGGAGAATTCAATGAGGGAAAAAATCCTGCTGATAGATGGACACAGTATATTAAACAGGGCATTTTACGGATTGCCTGATTTGACAAATGCGGAAGGACTTCATACAAATGCGATTTATGGTTTCTTAAATATTTTATTTAAGATTTTGGAAGAGGAAAAGCCGGATTATCTTACGGTTGCTTTTGATTTACATGCTCCTACCTTCCGCCATAAGCAGTATGAGGCTTATAAAGGAACAAGAAAGCCTATGCCAATGGAATTAAGAGAGCAGATACCGGTGATGAAGGATGTACTTTCAGCAATGGGCGTTACCATGATTACCAAAGAGGGATATGAGGCAGATGACCTTCTGGGAACCGTAGCAAAGAAAAGTGAAGAAAAGGGTATGGACGTTACCATTCTTTCCGGTGACAGGGATTTATTGCAGTTGGCATCTTCTCATATTTGTATTCGTATTCCAAAGACAAAGGGCGGAAAAACTACCATCGAAGATTATTATGAAAATGATGTGAAAGAGGCTTATCAGCTTACGCCGTTACAGATTATTGAGTTGAAAGCATTGATGGGAGATACCGCAGACAATATTCCGGGACTTCCGGGTGTAGGAGAAAAGACAGCGACGAAAATCCTGTTGGAATACGGAACAGTAGAAAATGCCAAGGCGCATGCAGAGGAATTAAAGCCGAATAAAGCAAAAACTGCTTTTTTGGAACATTATGATTTGGCTGTACTGAGCAAAGAACTGGCAACCATTTGTATTGACAGTCCGATTGAATATGATTGGGAAGGTGCGAAAATTCATAATCTTTATACACCGGAAGCGTATGAATTTTTCAAAGAATTGGAATTTAAAAATTTCCTTTCCCGTTTTGAGGATACAGGAGAAGAAAATAAAATAGAAGAAAGCTTCCGATATATTACAGATTTTACAGAAACAGAGAAGATTTTTGAAAGAGCTTTAGAAGAACCTGTTGTAGGTATTGAGCTTTTGGAAGAAAAAGGGCAGATTTTAGGCTTAGGTCTGGCATGGGGAGAAGAAGAAACAGAGGTATACAGTATTTTGCCGCAGGGCTTTGTGACAGAAGACTATCTCATTGAAAAAACGCAGGAGTTTTGCCAACAGGGCAAACTGATTGCTTCATTGAATATTAAGGCAATGCTGCGCTATATGGATTTGAAATCTCATAACGATATGTTTGATGCAGGGCTTGCAGCCTACCTTTTAAATCCTTTAAAATCCGAGTATACTTACGATGATATTGCAAAAGAATTTTTAGGAGAAATGTTTCCTGCTAAGGAAGATTTACTGGGTAAATTATCCTATATAAAGGCTGCTAATGAAAAAGAAGAAGAACTTGCCAAAAGCGTCTGTTATATGGCATATACTGCTTTGAAATCCAGAACATCACTTTTGGAAGCTCTGGAAAAGGAAAATATGAAAGAGCTCTATACTGACATGGAAATGCCTCTTTTGTTTACACTTGCAGATATGGAGAAAGAGGGTATTTTAGTCGAAGCGGAGGCATTAAAGGAATATGGAGAAAAGCTTCAGGTTCGCATTGAAGCTTTGGAAAAAGAAATCTGGGAGCAGGCAGGAGAGGAATTTAACATTAATTCTCCCAAACAGCTTGGGGTGATTTTGTTCGAGAAATTAGAGCTGCCCGGAGGAAAGAAGACAAAAACAGGATATTCCACAGCGGCCGATGTGCTGGAAAAATTAGCTCCCGAGCATAAGCTTGTGGCTGATATTTTAGAATACAGACAGCTTACAAAGCTAAAATCCACTTATGCAGACGGACTTGCCAACTATATTGCAGAAGATGGCAGAATACATTCTACTTTTAATCAGACCATCACCGCAACAGGGAGAATTAGCAGTACAGAGCCGAATTTACAGAATATACCGGTTCGTACAGAATTGGGAAGACTGCTTCGAAAAGTATTTATTCCAAAAGACGGATTTATATTCTTAGACGCAGATTATTCCCAGATTGAGCTTCGTGTGCTGGCACACATGTCAGGAGACGAGAAGCTAATTCAGGCATATCAGGAAGCGCAGGATATTCACAGAATTACGGCTTCACAGGTCTTTCACATTCCTTTCGATGAAGTAACACCTCTTCAGAGAAGAAATGCCAAAGCTGTAAATTTTGGAATTGTATATGGTATCAGCTCTTTCGGACTTAGTCAGGATTTAAGTATCAGCAGAAAAGAGGCTGCCCAGTATATAGAAAGCTATTTTCAGACTTATCCGAAAATCAAAGGATTTTTAGATGGTTTAGTAGAAGAGGCTAAGGAAAAAGGCTATGTTTCTACGTTGTTTCACAGACGCAGACCGGTACCGGAGTTAAAATCCAGCAATTTTATGCAGCGTTCTTTCGGAGAAAGAGTGGCTATGAACTCCCCAATTCAGGGAACGGCGGCAGATATTATTAAAATTGCCATGATACGAGTAAATAAGCGCTTAAAAGAAGAAAATTTAAAATCCAGATTAGTTTTGCAGGTACACGATGAACTGTTGATTGAAACAGCAAAAGAGGAAGTGGAGCAGGTTTCTGCTATTTTGGAGCAGGAGATGAAGGAGGCGGCACATTTATCTGTGGCTCTTGAAATCGATATGCACACAGGGGAAAACTGGTACGAGGCAAAATAGAGATTTACAAAGGAGGAATGGGTATGAGAATTATAGGAGTGACAGGCGGAGTGGGTTCCGGAAAAAGTGCGGTATTAAATTATATAGAAGAACATTTTGACAGCCGAATTGTGAAGGCGGATGACGTAGGGCACTTACTGATGATGCCGGGAAGAGCTTGCTATGAACCGGTTATTCAGCTGTTTGGGGAATGGATTGTAAAAGATGATACTTCTTTAAACAGAGAAGCCATTGCCTCCATTGTATTTGAGGACGGGGAAATGCTGAAAAAGCTGGATGATATTATACATCCTGCGGTGAAAAAATATATTTTAAAAGAAATTGAAAAATCAAAAAAAGAAGAGACAGAATTTTTCTTTATTGAGTCAGCTTTGCTGCTGGAAGAAAAATATGATGAAATTTGTGATGAGATGTGGTATATTTATTGCGAAAAAGAAGTACGTATGGAGCGACTGCGTCATGACAGAGGATATTCCGATGAGAAAATTCAGCGCATGATGGCAAATCAGCTTCCTGATGAGGAATTTGAGGCTCGGTGCGACCTCCAGTTATATAACGATGAAGATGTAGCACATACTTATCTTCAAATTGAGCGAAAGATGAGAACTTATTATGAATTTATGTAGTATAGCCAGCGGAAGCAGTGGCAACTGTATTTATGTTGGAAGTGATACCACCGGCTTATTAGTGGATGTGGGGATTAGCGGAAAGCGTATTGAAGAAGGACTTCGCAGCATTAACCATACCACCGGTGACTGTAACGGTATTTTGGTTACCCATGAACATTCCGACCATATTAAGGGGCTGGGAGTGATTTCCAGAAAGTATAAAATTCCGATTTATTGTACCAGAGGGACAATGGAGGCAATGCAGGGAATGAGCTCTTTGGGAAAGATGCCGGAGGGGCTTTTTCATCCTATTGAAGCAAATAAAAGGTTTCAGATAGGCGATTTAGAGATACAGCCCTTTGCAATATCCCATGATGCGGCAGAACCGGTGGGATATCGGGTAAATCAAGGAGAAAAATCCGTAGGTATTGCAACAGACTTGGGATATTATGATGAATATATTGTTCAAAATCTATCAGGTCTTGATGTGCTTCTTTTAGAAGCAAACCATGATGTGAATATGTTGCAGGTAGGAAGCTACCCTTACTATTTGAAGCAGCGTATTTTAGGGAAAAGAGGACACCTTTCCAATGAAACGGCAGGGCGTCTTTTGTGCAGGCTTTTACACGACCAGATGAAAGCTGTTTTTTTAGGACATTTAAGTCGGGAAAATAATTATGAAGCTCTCGCTTATGAAACTGTATGCTCCGAAGTTACCATGGGAGAAAACCCGTGGAAATCTACGGATTTTAAAATTATGGTAGCGCACAGAGAGCAGGTTTCCGATTTAGTGACAGTATAAAAAAGAAAGAAATGAGGACAAAAGCATGAAAAAAACCATTATCACAGTAGTAGGACAGGATACCGTAGGTATTACAGCAAAGGTTTGTACTTATCTGGCAGAAAACAATATTAACATTTTAGACATCACACAAACCATTGTAGACGGATACTTTAATATGATGATGATTACAGACACCAGTATGTGTTCCAAGAAAATCAGTGTAATTTCAGAAGAGCTGGATGCAGTGGGCACAGAAATCGGTGTTGTTATTCATGCACAGTTAGAAGATATTTTCACAAAAATGCACCGTATTTAAAAGATGGCAGGAAGAAAGGACAGGAAACAACTATGATTAACATGTATGAGGTAAATGAAACGAACAAAATGATTGAACAGGAAAATCTGGATGTTCGTACCATTACACTTGGAATTAGTCTTTTGGATTGTATTGATGCAGATTTACAGGAGTTAAATCGCAAAATTTATGAGAAGATTACCCGCCTTGCCAGCCGTCTGGTCGAAACAGGAGAGGACATTTCAAAGGAATTCGGAGTTCCCATTGTAAACAAAAGAATTTCTATTACACCCATTGCCCTTGTAGGGGGCGCTGCCTGCAAAACTCCGGAGGATTTTGTGACCTTGGCAGAAACGTTAGACAGAGCTGCTAAAGAAGTAGGCGTGAACTTTATCGGCGGATATTCTGCAACAGTATGTAAAGGAATGACACAGGCAGATGAGCTCTTAATTCGTTCTATTCCTCAGGCTTTGGCTAGTACAGAAAGAGTGTGCAGCTCCGTAAATTTGGGCTCTACAAAGACAGGCATCAATATGGATGCTGTGCGCCTTATGGGTGAAATTGTACTGGAAACAGCAGAAGCAACGAAAGAGGATGACTCTTTAGGATGTGCGAAGTTGGTAGTATTTTGTAATGCGCCGGATGATAATCCTTTTATGGCTGGAGCTTTTCATGGGGTAACAGAAGCAGATGCCATTATTAACGTAGGTGTTTCAGGTCCGGGTGTTGTAAAAACAGCTTTGGAGCAAGTACGGGGCGAAAGCTTTGAGGTCCTCTGTGAAACTATTAAAAAGACAGCATTTAAGGTAACACGTGTGGGACAGCTGGTAGCGCAGGAAGCATCTAAACGTCTTGGCATTCCTTTTGGAATTGTGGATTTATCTCTTGCGCCTACACCGGCGATTGGAGACAGTGTGGCAGATATTCTCTGTGAAATCGGTCTGGAATATGCAGGAGCGCCGGGAACAACCGCAGCATTAGCCCTGTTAAACGATCAGGTAAAAAAAGGCGGCGTTATGGCGTCCTCTTATGTAGGCGGATTAAGCGGAGCTTTCATTCCTGTAAGTGAGGATCAGGGTATGATTGATGCTGTGGTAGCCAATGCTTTAACTATTGAAAAGCTGGAGGCTATGACTTGTGTATGCTCCGTAGGTCTTGATATGATTGCAATTCCGGGAGATACAAAGGCATCTACTGTTTCCGGTATTATTGCAGATGAATGTGCAATCGGTATGGTAAACCAGAAAACAACAGCAGTTCGTATTATTCCTGTTATCGGAAAAGGTGTAGGAGAAACTGTTGAATTCGGCGGTTTACTGGGATATGCACCGATTATGCCGGTAAATCCATATTCCTGTGAGGCTTTTGTCAGTCGTAAGGGAAGAATACCGGCACCAATTCACAGCTTTAAAAACTAAGAATTAAAGAATAATCGGCGGCTTTTGCAAATCGTTTGTAAAGGCTGTCGATTTTTTATTGCACTTTACTGTTTCATAAAGGTTGGAAGCAAACAAATCTTTTTCAAAAAGAGAGTGAGCTTCTTTTGGCAATAATTTTTTATAATCGGCGGCTTTTGTAATGATTGGAATATCACTGTTTTTCTGTAAAATACGCAAAAAGAAAGAACTTTCTTTTTTAAATCCCAACAGTCTTACATACGCAGGAGAGATAGCAGGCAAATCAGAGGGAATATTTAATAATACATGGAGCAAAGCCCGACAAATGCGGGTGTAAGTCAGCTCTTTTGTTTTTAATTGTTCTGCAAATTGTGTAAAAGTTTCAAAGGTATTCAAATGATGATAAATTCGTCTGGCTAAATCAGGAGACATATCAGAAAAGGCACACAGACTTTCCGGTGTATTTTTCATCAGTTCATATTTCAAAAGTAGTGAGAAGTCATCTTCTATGAGAAAAGTTTCGTTTTCCAATAGAGCGCAGAGGTAATCCTTTACAGCAGGCGGCTGTGCATTTTTTAAAGTATCAGAAAGAAATTTCTGAGTATTCCAAGCAGCAATAAGCTCTCTGCGTATGGCAGAGGCACTGGGATATTCTGAAGAAAGGGAAGTTTCATGGTAGGAGCTGCCAATTCTCTTTATGGTAACAGGGACAATGGAACTGTTTTGAGCAGCGAGAGACTTACAGTATTCGATACCTAAAATATTGTTTGGCGTATCTAAAAAGTCTTCAGAAAAAGGGATATCTTTTTCTTTCAAATATTCTGCCAATGCAGATTTTCTGGCAGCAGGAAAAGACAGTCCCTGTTTAAGAAAACTGCGCAGCTTTTCTTTATAGAGCTTTGGTTCGTCTGCGAGCAGCTTTCCTAAGAAGCGACAGGTATCAATTTCACCGCTCTCGCTTCCGAAGCACAGAAAATCAATGGAATTTAACGCATTGAAAACAGAAACTGCCCCTGATGAAAAATATTCTGCACTGCCGCAGGCATAAAAGGAAGGAAGCTCGAAAACAATATCAGCGCCACCCAAAAGTGCCATGGCAGTTCTCTGATGCTTTGCGAAAATAGCAGGAGTACCCCGCTGTACAAAATCTCCGCTCATTAAAATAATAGCAATATTCGCCCCTGTCTGTTCTTTTGCCTGTTGAATTTGATATTCATGTCCTTTGTGAAAAGGATTATATTCTGCGATAATACCCACTGCTTTTTGCATAATCGTACCTCCGTTTTCTACTGCTTAGTATACAGGAGAAAGTAGAAAACTGACAATAGTTTTCTGTCGGTGAAAAAATGTTTGAAAAATAATACAAGAATAAGAGAGCTTTTCCACAAAAATCCAAAACCTTCTCTTGTTTGTGATAAAGAAACAGTGTATAATGAAAAATAGAAATGGTCAAAACGGCCAGAATTACAGAGCAATCTGTATATAGATTATCTTAAGATATCGGAGGAAGAGAATATGAACGTATTAGTAGTAAACTGCGGAAGTTCATCACTGAAATTCCAGTTAATCAATTCTGAAACAGAGGCAGTAGCAGCAAAAGGCTTATGTGAACGTATTGGGCTGGACGGAAGATTAGTATATCAGCCAACAGGCGGAGAAAAAGAAGTAACAGAAGCAGCAATGCCTACTCATACTGAAGCGATTAAAATGGTATTAGATGCTTTAGTAAATCCAAACACAGGTGTTTTAAAAAGCTTAGACGAAGTAGAAGCAATCGGACATCGTGTACTTCACGGCGGAGCAAAAATTTCTGACTCCTGCATTATCAATGACGAAGTTATTTCTGTAATCGAAGAATGCTGCGATTTAGGACCTCTGCATAACCCTGCAAACTTAATGGGTATCCGTGCATGTATGGAGCTGATGCCGGGCAAACCAAACGTAGCCGTATTTGATACAGCTTTCCATCAGACAATGCCGGAAAAAGCATATATGTATGCAATTCCTTACGAATACTATGATAAATATAAAGTTCGTAAATATGGTTTCCACGGAACATCTCACAGATTTGTATCCAAAGAAACAATTAAATTCTTAGGCTTAGACCCTGATAACTCTAAAGTTATCGTAGCGCACTTAGGAAACGGTTCTTCCATCAGTGCAGTTGTAAACGGCAAATGTGTAGATACTTCTATGGGCCTTACTCCATTGGAAGGTCTTGTTATGGGAACACGTTCCGGTGACTTAGACCCTGCTGTTCTTGACTTTATCTGCAAAAAAGAAAACATTGACGTAACAGAAATGGTAAATATCCTGAATAAAAAATCCGGTTTACTGGGACTTTCCAAAGGACTTTCCAGTGACTTCCGTGATTTAAATGAAGCAAGAGAACAGGGCAACGAAGATGCAAAACGTGCAGTAGACTGCTTATGTTATAGAATTATTAAATATATCGGTTCTTATGTAGCAGCTATGAACGGTGTAGACGCTATTGCATTTACAGGCGGTATCGGTGAAAACGCAATTCCTGTACGTGAAGCAGTAGTAAAAAGCTTAGGATACCTTGGAATTACATTGGATGAAGAAGCAAACCAGACAAGAGGAGAGAACAAAATCATCTCTACTCCGGACTCTAAAGTAACAGTAGCAATCGTTCCTACAAATGAAGAATTAGCTATTTGTCAGGAAACTGCTGAATTAGTTTCAAAATAATGGTTGACAAACTGTAAATCCCTATGTATAATTTACAAGGTGTGATTAGGAGACTATTATGCTAATTGATTTATCAGAAATTTTATCCATAGAAGGAAAGACACAGGTTGTTGAAGCACCTGTTTCCATGGATTTCTTTCAATCAAAGCTGGGAAGCTTCCCGGTTATTGAAAAAAAGCCAATCTGTGTGACTTTAGTCAATACAGGTAAGAAGGTTGTCAAAATAGAAGCAAAGGGCAGTATTGTTCTGGCGATACCTTGCGATAAGTGCCTGAAGGATGTTCCCACTGAATTTGAGGTTGATATATCGGAGGAAATTGACATGAAGGCTTCGAGGGAAGACAGGATAAAAGACTTAGATGAAATTAATTATGTCACAGGTTGCAGCCTGGACGTAGAGCAGTTAGTGCATAATGAGATTTTAATCCATTGGCCTTTAAGGGTTCTATGTAAAGAGAACTGCCGGGGAATTTGCCCTAAATGCGGCAAAGATTTGAATGAAGGCTCATGCGAATGCGACCAGACAAGTCCAGATCCCCGAATGGCGGTAATCAGTGATATATTTAGCAAATTTAAGGAGGTGTAACCTATGTCTATATGTCCAAAAAATAAATCTTCTAAAGCAAGAAGAGATAAAAGACGTGCAAACTGGAAAATGAGTGCTCCAAACTTAGTAAAATGCAGCAAATGTGGTGCGTTAATGATGCCTCACAGAGTTTGCCGTGCATGCGGAAGCTACAATAAAAAAGAAATCATTAAGACAGAGGAAGCCTAAGCTTTCCTGTAAGATAGAGGGTGTGATTTATTTCACTGCCCTCTATTTTTGCGTTTACAATATTTTAGGACAAAAGCAAAAAGCCGGAATACCAAGAGGATATTTCGGCTCTTTGCAATATGAATTTATGAGAGTGTCCGAGGCTCTTTTGTAGAGCTGCGGGAAAATAATTCTACCGGAATTGTGATTTTCTGTATGGGATAATTCGGATTATTCATAGACTCTGTAAATATACGTCCGATTTCCTGCCCCATACGTGAAAAGTTCTGTCCGATGGTAGTGATATCCAGACTGCGGATGGCATCATCATTATCAAATCCGCAAAGGCTGATATCCTCAGGAATACGAATACCCATAGAGTGACAGGCAAGTTGTATCAGCTGGGCAACACGGTCATTTTCTGCAATAATTGCTGTCGTTCCTCTCTGATATAAAGTACGTAAGGTATCCTGAAGAGGACCGCTGCTTGGCGCAAGACATTCTTCTTCTGTAAGCTTGTGCGGATAATAAACAAAATTGGAAGAATTTGGCTGAATTCCCCCTTCCTGCAAAGCATGAAGAAATCCTGCAAAGCGGTTGCGGACAGTTGAGGTTTCCTCCAGTGGGGCAGTTGTGAAAAATGTGATATTGCGATGTCCTAACTGAATAAGATGTTCGCCTAATAATCTTCCGCCTGCAAAATTGTCTGAAACAATGTTATGAATATAAGGACAATCAGTTGTCTTATCAATTACAATAATCGGTATATTCATAAAAACAAATTCATTGAGAAGCTCCAAATGAATTTTATCTCTCTCAGGATAATAAATAAGTCCGGAAAGATTTTGAGAGAGAAGAAGGCGCAAATTGGATTTTTCTTTGGCGCCGGATACATAAATACTCATCATATAGCCGTTAGCATTTAAGACATTGTTTACCACCTCGACAGTTTTAAACATCCCGCCCTTTGTGATGTCAAAAGGAAGGAGAAAGGATACCATTTTTGAGGGGAGATACTTTGGCGGTGTAAGGCGGTTTAGATGATTGGCTGCATTTGGAGCAACGAAGCTGCCTACACCTCGCTTTCGATATAAAACGCCCATTTGTTCCAAATCCGTCAGGGCATGTTTTGCCGTAATTCGACTGACCTGATATTGTTCCGATAATTGCTTTTCCGTACAGAGTGGCTCGGAATAAGAAAAGTCATTTTTGCGGATTTGAGCAAGGATGTCCTCTTTTATAATTTCATATTTTGGCTTGTTTGAATTCTCTTGCTTCATAAATTTCCATCTTTCTGAAAATGTATCGTTAATTTGTTCTGTTATTATTTTATAATACCTAGTTTGATATGTCAAATTATATATTTATATTGACAAATTATCATAGGAAAGTTAATATATGATATATCAAATACAATAGAAACTATCATGTGAGAAAATATGAAAAGGTGGTAAATGAGATGAAAACAACAGTACATATTATTTCACATTCTCATTGGGACAGAGAATGGTACATGGCATTTGAAAAACACAGAATGAAACTGGTGGAACTGCTGGATACAGCATCCGATTTACTGGAAAATAATGAAAATTACCGCAGCTTCCACATGGACGGACATACTGCTGCTTATGATGATTATCTGGAAATCAAACCGGAGCAGAAGGAAAGAATTAAAAAATTAGTTCAGGAAGGAAAGCTTACAGCAGGACCTTGGTATGTATTGCAGGATGAATTCCTGACAAGTGGAGAGGCTTGTGTTCGAAATTTATTGACAGGTCGCAAAGAAGCCCTGAAGCTGGGAAAATTATGTCCAATCGGATATTTTCCGGATGCCTTCGGAAATGCAGGACAGATGCCGCAGGTACTTGCACAGGCAGGTATGGAAGCAGTTGCCTTTGGACGTGGGGTAAAATCCATTGGCTTTAACAATGAAACCTTGGAAAAAGGAACTTATGAAACAGCATATTCTGAAATTAATTGGCAGTCACCGGATGGAAGTACATTATTAGGCATCTTATTCCCGAACTGGTACAATAACGGAATGGAAATTCCTGTTGAGCCGGAGGAAGCAAAGAAATTCTGGGATAAGAAGCTTGCAGATGTAAGACAGTATGCGGGAACCAGCCAGCTCCTTTTTATGAACGGATGTGACCACCAGCCTGTACAGAAGGATTTACCACAGGCTATTGAAACAGCTAAAAAGTTATATCCGGAAATTGAATTTATTCATTCCGATTTTGAAACGTATGTAAAAGCCGTCAAAGAAGAGCTTGGCGAAAACATTTCTGTTGTAAAGGGAGAACTGACCAGTCAGGAAACAGACGGACGTTTTACATTGGTAAATACTGCTTCCAACAGAATTGATTTGAAACAGTTAAACAGAAAAGGCGAAACAGCGCTGGAGCGTAAAGCAGAACCGGCAGCAGTTTTAGCGGGACTGGAAGGAAAGAAATATCCGAAAGAGCTTTTAGAATATAGCTGGAAGGTTTTGATGCAGAACCATCCGCATGACAGTATTTGCAGCTGTAACGTAGATGAAGTAAATGATGAAGTGGCTATTCGTTTTGTAAAGAGCAGACAGGTAGCAGAGCAGCTGTGCAAGGAAAGCATGGAATACTTAACAGAGCAGATAGATACATCAAATTTGAACAGTGAAAACGGTAAGGTATTGCCATTTGCAGTTTATAACTTCACGGGCTGGAATAAAACAGACGTGGTAAGCGCTGTATTAGACGTAGACAGATGCTTTGAAAATATACAGGAAAAAGCTTACTGGGAAATGCAGAATATAAAGCTGCCTGTATTTGTATTAAAGGATGCCGAAGGAAATATCGTAGATGCAAAAATTGAAGATATGGGTACGGCATTTGATTATCTTTTACCGGATGATAAATTCCGCCAGCCATACATGGCAAGACAGGTTCGTGTGACCTTTGAGGCAAAAGAGGTTCCGGCAATGGGATACAGAGTATATCATTTACAGGAAGCAGAAGCAAAGCAGGCAGATGATACAAAGACATTGATTACCGGCAGCAACACAATGGAAAATGAAAATATCCGTGTGGAAATTCATGAAGACGGAAGCTATACACTTACAAACCTGAAAACAGGTCGTGTTTATTCACATATCGGATATTATGAAGAAACAGGCGATATCGGAAACGAGTACATTTATGTACAGGATACAAACGGTCAGGCAATTACAACACAGAATAAGCCGGCAAAAATTACTCTTGCAGAGGATACTCCTTTCTGTGCAAAATATCATATTTGCCAGAGTATAGAAGTACCGGAAAGCGCAGCCAAGGAATTGGAAATTGCACAGAAATCTTTCCAGGAGTGCTATAACCGCCATATCGGCCGCAGTGATAAAATGGTTGAGCTGGCAATTGAAACAGAACTTACTTTGGAGAAATCCTCCAAGAGTCTGAAGATACAGACAACTATTCACAACACAGCAAAAGACCACAGAGTTCGTGTTGTAATTCCGACAGGACTTGCAGCTGATACACATTTTGCAGACTCTGCTTTTGAGGTAGTAGAAAGAAATAATCGCCACAGCAAACAGTGGGAAAATCCAAGCGGCTGTGACCGTCAGCAGAGCTTTGTGGCAATGCAGGACGAAAAAGACGGTATGCTGATTGCAAACCACGGATTGTATGAGTATGAAGTGCTGCCGGATATGGAAAACGCCATTGCAGTTACACTTCTTCGCTGCGTGGGTGAATTGGGTGACTGGGGATATTTCCCGACTCCAAAAGCACAGATGCAGGGAACTTATACACTTTCCTATGAAATTCTGCCATTTGCAGATGGAGAAAGACTGGATGTTTATACACTGGGATATCAGTTCCAGAATGAACTGATGGCAGTTCCGACAGGTATTCATACAGGGGTTAATCCGCAGGAAAAGGGCTTCTTCAACTGGACAGGAGAAGGGGTAAACTTCAGTGGACTGAAACAGCAGGAAAATGGTTCTGATATTATGGTTCGCTTTATAAATGTTACAGAATTACCTCGTGAAATTGAAATTCAGAAACAGAGCTGGATGGAAAAAATGTATAAGAGTAATGTCATCGAGGAAGAAAAAGAAGGTCTGGAAGTAAGGGAAGACGGAATGTACCATGTGGTATTGAAACCATTTGAAATTCTGACTTTAGGTATTAGATAGAAAAATTTTTAGAATAAAGAAGGCTGTTCATTAAGCAAATATTCTTGATATGCGCTTAATGCAACAGCCTTTTTACAGTAATTCCATATTGATACTTTTCGGAGTAAAGCCATATTTGGTATACAATTCCATAGCGGTGAGGTTTTTGGCATTTACCTGTAATTCCAATCCATCATACTGTAAATCTTTATAGAGACGGACAAGGTAATCTAAAAGCTGATGTCCAAAACCATTTCCACGTTCTTTTTCATCAACTGCCAAGGCGTCAATAAATAATATTTTTCTGTCCTGCATAAGTCCGCCGGATATGTTTCTGGTAAGATAAATCATGACTCCGATAACAGAGTTTTCTTTTTCTAATACTACAATTTCTTCATTTTTGATATGTTCAAGAAACCGTTCTTCGGATAATACCACAGAGCAGTGCTTGTAAATATCAGGTCTCCAGTTTGCATGCAGAATATGAACTTGCTGCATAAGCCGTTCAACTTGTTGGTAATCCTGAGCATTGGCTTTACGGATATTTCCATTCATCTGTTCTTTCCTCCTTATAAAATGGTTATAATGCCTAAGTATAGCACAAATAAAACAGTTCTGTTTATAAATATTAAAAATAAATAAAATTTCTATTGCTTTTTTTGCCAGTATCTATTATTATGATTGAGTAAGAAAAAACTGCAGAGTAGATTTGTATGCGTAAAGTGCCCTCTGGATAGAGAGTTGCTGGAAGGACGAAAAGGTAAATCTTACGGTGTACAAACTCGCATCTCGCTGCAACAGAAGATAAGGCTGAGATTATCTCCTATTGTGGTAGTTTTGATGAAGGAGGTATTTTTTTTATGTTCAAAAATAATTCAAAAGAGAACATTTTTTTATCTTCAGCAAAAGAGCTGAAGAAGGTTCAGGCATTATCAGTATGTGCCATGTTTGCAGCTTTATCTTTAATTTTAAATCAGGTGGCGTCCATTACCATTGGACCATATATTAAAATCGGTTTTTCCGGTATTCCAAACCAGCTGGCAGACTACTTATTCGGTCCTGTTACAGGCGGCTTGTTTGCGGGAATTTTGGATGTTGTAAAATATTTTATGAAACCGGATGGTCCGTTTTTCTTTGGTTTTACTTTTAATGCAATTTTAGCATCTCTGATTTATGGTTGTTTCTATTATAAAAAGAAATTAACGTTAAAGAGAGTGTTACTTGCAAAATTTGTTGTATTTTTAGTAGTAAACGTTATTTTAAGTACTCTGTGGCTGGATATGCTTTACGGAAAAGGATTTCTTGCATTACTGCCTATGCGTGCGTTAAAGAATGTAATTATGTGGCCGATTGACTCTTTTATCTTCTTTAGTATTACAAAGGTAATTGAGCAGACAGGAGTATTCAGACCATTGAAAAGAACTGCATAAAGATAAATATGGAAGGATTACGCAGACAGCCATGCGTAGTCCTTTTTTCTTATAACGAATAGTTAAATTTCTTGTCTCAAAATTAAATCACAGTTAATTGTGCCGACAGCCTTCCCTTGTTATAATATTCAAAAGAGAAAATTTAATATGAGGTATAGGTCTATGAAAATAAATGAAACTATCCGACAGAGACGCATAGAGAGAAATTTAACGCAGGAGCAGGTGGCAAATTATTTGGGCGTTACAGCTCCCGCAGTCAATAAATGGGAGAAGGGAACTTCTTATCCCGACATCACCACTTTACCTGCATTGGCAAGAATTTTAGAAACGGATTTAAACACGTTATTATCCTTTAAAGAGGAACTGACGGAGCAAGAAATTGCAATTTTTTTAAACACTCTATCAGAGCTGCTGGAAAAAGAAGGCTTTTTAAAGGTTTATGAAATTGCTATGGAAAAAATCAGAGAATATCCGGTATGCTATCCGCTGCTTCTAAATGTGGCGATGTTTTTAGAGGGAGCAGGGATGTACAGCAAGGAAGGGAAAAAAGACTTAAAAATACATAAAAAAGAAATTGAAGCCCTATATCATCGGGTGTTGAACAGTCCTAATCAGAATGAGAAAAATTATGCTCAGTCCATGTTGATTTCCAAGTATATTCAGCGAAAAGAATATGAAAAAGCAGAAGAAATGCTGCAATCTCTGCCGGAGAAAACTTCTGTGGACAAGAAACAATTACAGATAAATCTTTTTCTTTCCCGTGGAAAATTAGAAGAAGCTGCAAAGCTGGAGGAAGAAAAACTATTTTCATCCATTACAGAAATTCAGAGTGTTTTATTGATGCTGATGGAGATTGCATTAAAACAAGAAAGAAAAGAAGACGCAGAATATTTCGCAGAGGTGTCAAAGCAGGCGGCAAAATTATTTGATTTGTGGGAATATTATTCTTATGCAGCGCATTTTCAGCTATACCTTGCCCAAAAAGACAGAGTCAAATGCTTGAAAATACTGTTTCCTATGATGAAAGCTTTGACGAAGAGCTGGGAAATCAATCAATCTCCTTTGTATCGTCATATTAAAACAAAAAAGACGGAAAAGGGATTTGGATTGAAATTAAGAAAAGCGCTTATTCAAGAGCTATGCGAGGATGAGGAGGCGTCTTTTTTAAAAGAGTGTGAAGATGTGCAGAAGCTTTTGAAAGAAGCTGAAGCAGATGAAAAAATGTAATATTTATGTAATATTTAGAAAGAAAAACTTGCGGTTTTAGAAAAAATAAGTTAATATAGGAGACGCAGAGAGTTATTTGTCTAAGGAGGAAGAAACAGTGAAGAACAAATGGCTGAAAAAAGGAATGGTTGTCTTAACGATTGGATGTATGGCACTTCCTATGACCGGTTGTAAAGCTGAAAAGATATTTGATAAAGTATTAGAAAAATCTGACTCAAAGAAAGAAGAAAGCAAAGAGACGGAGAAAAAGGAGGCAGAGCCGGAAGTACCGGTAGAAAAACCACAGTGGACAACAAATTTAAGCGGTTCTGTTACTTATACAAAGGATACGGAAGCAGAACCATTGCAGGTAGAAGCAACAGCTTCCGACAATGGAACAATTTCCTATCAGTGGTATAAGAGCTTGACCAATACAAACGGCGGCGGCACAGTGATTGAGGGAGAAACCTCCAGTACCTTTACACCGCCTACTGATGAAGTAGGAACTGTCTATTATTATGTGGTTGCCATCAATACCATTGGAAGCTCGACAAACAGACTGACCAGTGAAACTATGGAAGTAATCGTATCAGAAGCAGCTCCGGAAGAAGCGCCGACAGAAGAAACAACTCCGGAAGAAGCACCGACAGAGGATGCAGCGGCTTCAGGCGAAGCAGCAGAGGGAGCGGCAGCCGAAGGAAGCGAAACAACAGAGGAAACTACACCACCGGAGGAGCAGCCGACAGAATAATTTAAAATTATGATGTTTTCAAGGATTCTCTTAGGAGAGTCCTTGCATTTTTTATAGATGTTTAGTAAAATCATGTTAGATATAACAGGAGGCACAACATGGAAGAAATGATAAAGGTGGCTGTGGATGCCATGGGCGGTGATTATGCTCCTTCCGAAGCGATTAAAGGTGCGGTAGCTGCTGTAAAGGAAAAGGACAATGTGGAAGTTTATTTAGTGGGCAAACAGGAAATTCTGGAGAGAGAATTAGCATCCTGTACCTATCCCAAGGAGAGAATTCACATTGTAGGAGCAAGCGAGGTTATTGAAACAGGAGAACCGCCGGTAGCCGCTATCCGTGGAAAGAAAAATTCCTCCATTGTAGTAGGAATGAAGCTGGTAAGGCAGGGCGAGGCAGATGCTTTTGTATCTGCGGGAAGCTCAGGCGCTATACTGGTAGGAGGTACTACAATCGTAGGAAGGATTAAAGGTGTGGAGAGAGCGCCGTTAGCTCCCCTTATCCCAACGAAAGACGGGGTATCCTTACTTATTGACTGTGGAGCAAATGTAGATGCAAGGGCTTCTCATTTGGTACAGTTTGCCCGTATGGGTTCTATTTATATGGAGCATGTTATGGGTGTGAAAAATCCCAGAGTGGGAATTGTGAATATTGGTGTAGAGGAAGAAAAGGGAAATGCTCTGGTAAAAGAAACCTATCCTTTGCTGAAGGAGTGTAAGGACATTAACTTTATCGGCAGCATTGAGGCAAGAGAAATTCCGGCAGGGGCAGCAGATGTTATTGTATCGGAAGCCTTTGTGGGAAATGTAATTTTAAAGCTGTATGAAGGTCTGGGGGCTACTTTGATATCTAAAATCAAAGGAAGTATGATGTCCAGCTTCCGCAGTAAAATGGGAGCGCTTCTTGTAAAGCCTGCCATGAAAAAAACACTGAAATCCTTTGATGCCAGCCAGTACGGCGGCGCACCGCTTTTAGGCTTAAAAGGTCTGGTAGTAAAGTGCCATGGCAATTCCAAGGAAACAGAGTTTAAAAATGCCATTATTCAGTGTATTTCATTTAAAGAACAGCGTATCAGCCAGCGTATAGGTGAAAATCTGGTTGCTGTACAAGAGAAAAAAGAGGAGATTTAGGAGGATATATCATGGAATTGGAAAAATTACAGAAGATAATAGCAGAGGTTTTAAATGTGGATACAGAAGAAGTGACTTGGGACACCACATTTGTAGATGATTTGGGTGCAGACTCTCTGGATATTTTCCAAATTGTGATGGGTATCGAGGAAGAATTTGATATTGAAATCCCAACAGAAGAAGTGGAGCAAATTGTTTCTGTAGGAGATGCAGTAGAACAGATTAAGCGTTTAATCGGATAAAAACGAAATGTCTTCCCGCAAAATCAGAAGTGTTCTGATAAAGGGAGGACATTTTTGTATCATAAAGAAAGAGAATAAAGGAGCAGATATGAAGAATTCAAAGAAATTTTTAGAGCTGGAGAAGAAAATAGGATATGAATTTGAAAATTTTGACCTTTTAGTCAATGCACTGACTCACAGCTCTTATGCAAATGAACACCATATTGCTTATAAGGAAAATAATGAGAGACTGGAATTTTTGGGAGATGCGGTATTAGAGCTGACTTCCAGTGAATTTTTATTTTACCAATATGCAGATTTACCGGAAGGAAAACTGACAAAAAAACGTGCCAGTATTGTATGTGAGCCTACTCTTGCCCTCTGTGCAAAGGAAATTTCCTTAGGAGATTATTTGCTTTTAGGCAAAGGGGAAGAAGCAACAGGAGGAAGAAACAGAAATTCTATTATTTCAGACGCAATGGAAGCGCTGATAGGTGCAATTTATCTGGACGGCGGTTTTGCTAATGCAAAAGAGTTTGTTCACAAATATATCTTAAATGACATTGAGAACAAGCAGCTCTTTTATGATAGCAAGACTACACTTCAGGAAATTGTACAGGCACAGTATGAAGATGATGTAAAATATGTATTGGTAAAGGAAGAAGGACCGGATCACAATAAGTCCTTTTATGTGGAAGCACTTCTGGGTGACAAAAAACTGGGAGAGGGCTGCGGACATACAAAGAAGGCGGCAGAGCAGCAGGCAGCTTACTGCGCCATTAAAAAACTGAGAGATGAAAAGGGAGACTTATGTATTTAAAGAGTATTGAGGTGCAGGGATTTAAGTCTTTTGCTAATAAGATTACGTTTGAATTTCATAACGGAATCACGGGAATTGTAGGCCCAAACGGAAGCGGAAAAAGTAATGTAGGCGATGCAGTGCGTTGGGTTTTAGGTGAGCAAAGCGCCAAACAGCTTCGAGGGGGTAACATGCAGGATGTTATTTTCTCAGGGACAGAGACAAGAAAACCGCTGGGCTTTGCCTATGTGGCGATTACACTGGATAACAGCGACCACAAATTACCCATTGATTATCAGGAGGTTACCATTGCCAGAAGACTGTACCGCTCAGGGGAAAGTGAATATCTTTTAAACGGAACCTCCTGCCGCTTAAAAGATGTAAATGAGCTTTTCTACGATACAGGTATTGGAAAAGAAGGCTATTCCATTATCGGGCAGGGACAGATTGATAAAATATTAAGCGGAAAACCGGAGGAAAGACGTGAGCTTTTTGACGAGGCAGCCGGAATTGTAAAGTTTAAAAGAAGAAAGAATACAGCCATTAAAAAGCTGGAGGAAGAACAGCAAAACCTTACCCGTGTCAATGATATTTTATCCGAGCTTACGAGACAGTTAGCGCCTTTGGAGAAGCAGGCAGAGACAGCCAAGGTATATCTGAAGAAAAAGGAAGCCTTAAAGCAGCTTGATATTCAGATGTTTCTGGTGGAAATGGCAAGAATTCGGGAGCAGTTAAAGGCTGTGGAAGAAAAATACGAGATTGCCCAGTCAGACTTGGAAGAAACCTGTAAAAGCTTTGATGTGACGAAAACAGAGTATGAAAATTTGGAAAAAGAGCTGGAAATTCTGGAAACAGAAATCCAGAAATCCAGAGAGCAGTCTACACAGAAAACTTTAGAAAAACAAAATCTGGAAAACCAAATTCACCTGTTGCAGGAGCAAATTCATTCTGCAAAGCAAAATGAAACCCAGTATCAGGAAAGAGCGGTTGCTTTAGACGCAGATATTGACAAGAGAAAAAAAGAAGAACAGGGATATCTGGAAGAACAGTCCCAATTAGAGGAAAAAGCAGCGGAATTTTCAAGGGTTCAGTCTCAGGCACAGGAAGCGTTTAAGGAAATTGCCATTGAAATTCATAATTTAGAAGAAGCCATTGAAAGCGGTAAAAACGAAATTATTGAAATTTTAAATCAGAGGGCTTCTATCAAAGGAAAATTACAGCGTTATGACACCATGATGGAGCAGATTTCTATTCGGAAGGTTGCTTTAAATCAGAGAAATTTGACCTTGCGAAGTGAAGTTGCACAGTTAGATGCTTCCGAGGAACAGTATAAAACGCAGAAGCAGGAAATTGAAGAAACCATTGAAAAGCTTATTCGTCAGGGCAACCGCTGTGAAGACCAGATTAAAAAATATCAGGCAGAAATTTCAAGAGCGACACAGCAGTTGGAAAATGAAAAGACAGCTTATCACAGAGAAGCTTCCAGACTGGAGTCTTTGAAGAATATTACGGAGCGTTATGACGGCTATGGAAACAGTATTCGCCGTGTTATGGAGCAGAAAAAAAATGTTTCCGGAATTAAGGGCGTTGTGGCAGACCTTTTAAAAGTAGAAAAAAATTATGAGACAGCCATTGAAACGGCTTTGGGAGGCAGTATTCAGAATATTGTTACAGATAATGAGAATACAGCCAAGGGAATGATTGAATTCCTGAAGAAGAACAAGTATGGGCGTGCTACCTTCCTTCCTCTTACCAGTATGAAGAATAAAAAGACCTTCAATAATCCGGCAGCCTTAAAAGAGCCGGGGGTAATCGGTGTTGCCAGCGATTTGGTTCAGGTAGAGGCAGAGTATGAAGGATTGGCGAATTATCTTCTGGGAAGAACTTTGGTAGTAGACCACATTGATCATGGAATTGCCATTGCAAAGAAATATCAGTATACTATTCGTATGGTTACCATAGAAGGGGAGTCCTTAAATCCCGGCGGTTCTCTGACCGGTGGTGCTTTTAAGAATAACAGCAATCTTCTGGGAAGACGAAGAGAAATCGATGAGCTTCATGAAAATGTAGAAAAATTAAAATTAAATATCGAAAAATTACAGGCAGCATTGGAAGAATACCGCAATAAGCGAAACCACTTCCGTGATGAGGCTGGCCGTATACAGGAAAGTCTTCAAGAGCAGTATATTCAGGAAAATACCGTGCAGATGAATTTGAATTCCATGTCAGATAAAAGAGCAGAGATTAAGCAGGGATATGAGAATTTAAAAAGAGAAAATGCAGAGCTTGAAAAGCAAACGAAAGAAATTGAGGAAAACAGCCAATCCATCCAATTAGAAATGGAAGCCAGCGCCAGTCAGGAAAGTGCATTGGAAAAATCTATCAATGAAAAGCAGGAAGAATTGGAAAGCAGGAAAAAGCAAGAAACGGATATTTCCAAGGAACTGGAAAAGAGTCAGTTGGAGGGAGCAGGTATTACTTCCAGAAAAGGCTTTATTCAGGAAAATCTAAGACGTATTAAGGAAGAACTGGAAAGTCTTACCAATCAGAAAGAAGCTCTTTTTGCAGGAATGGAAGAAGGCAAAGAGGAGGCTTTGAAAAAAGAAACGGAAATTGTAAAAATTCGTCAGGAAATCGAACTTGCGGCAAAAGAGGAAGAAGAAGATAGAGAAAAATTGCAGGAAGCTCTTTTGAAAAAAGAAAAGATGACACAGGAGCATAAGGCATTTTTCTCAAAAAGAGACGAATTGTCTGCAAGGATGAATTTGCTGGATAAGGAAAGCTATCGTCTGCTGGGGCAGAAGGAAAAGCTGGAAGAAAATCAAGAGACGCAGGTAAACTATATGTGGGAAGAATATGAGATTACATATAGTCAGGCGCTGATTGATATGCCGGATGAATTACAGGAAAGAGCAGAGATAAAGAGCGCAATTTCCAATATGAGGAGTGAAATCAGGCAGTTGGGAAATGTCAATGTCAATGCCATTGAGGAATACAAAGAGCTGTCGGAGCGTCACACTTTTATGAAGACGCAGCATGATGATTTGGTTCAGGCAGAGGAAACCTTACAGGGAATTATCAATGAGCTGGATACCGGAATGCGCCGCCAGTTTGAAGAAAAATTCGGACAAATCCGTATAGAGTTTGATAAGGCATTTAAGGAGCTTTTCGGAGGCGGAAAGGGTACGCTGGAGCTTGACGAGGAAGAAGATATTCTGGAGGCGGGAATTCGCATTATTTCCCAGCCGCCCGGAAAAAAATTGCAGAATATGATGCAGCTTTCCGGTGGAGAAAAGGCGCTGACAGCCATTGCCCTTTTATTTGCCATCCAAAATCTGAAGCCGTCTCCCTTCTGTCTGCTGGATGAGATTGAGGCTGCACTTGACGACTCGAATGTTACAAGATATGCAAAATATCTTCATAAGTTGACAAAAAATACACAGTTTATTATTATAACACATAGAAGAGGTACGATGGCAGCGGCAGACCGCTTGTACGGTATTACCATGCAGGAAAAGGGAGTGTCAACGTTGGTATCCGTAGACCTCATTGAAAATGACTTGGACAAGTAGGAGGTAAGAATGGCAGAAGGAAAAGAAAAGAAGGGATTTTTTAAGCGACTGGTAGAGGGACTTTCCAAAACAAGAGAAAATATTGTTTCGGGAATTGACTCTATTTTCAGCGGATATTCCAGTATTGACGATGATTTTTACGAAGAAATCGAAGAAATTTTAGTAATGGGCGACCTTGGTATCAATACCACAACAGCGATTATTGAGCGCTTAAAGGAGCAGGTGTCAAAACAGCATATCAAAGAACCGATGGAGTGTAAAAAGCTTCTTATGGACAGTATTAAGGAGCAGATGCAGGTAGGAGAAACTGCTTATGAGTTTGAAAACCGCAAATCCGTTATTCTGGTAATCGGCGTTAACGGAGTGGGTAAGACCACTTCTGTGGGAAAACTGGCAGGAAAGCTGAAAGGACAAGGGAAAAAAGTGATTATGGCGGCGGCAGATACCTTCCGTGCAGCAGCGGGAGAGCAGCTTACACAGTGGGCGAACAGAGCCGGTGTGGAGCTTATCGGCGGTCAGGACGGAGCAGATCCGGCTTCTGTGGTATATGATGCCATTGCAGCTACGAAAGCCAGAAATGCGGATGTTTTGATTTGCGATACAGCAGGAAGACTTCACAACAAGAAGAACCTTATGGAAGAGCTTCGCAAGATTTACCGCATTATCGAAAAAGAATATCCGGAAGCATATTTGGAAACGCTGGTTGTTTTAGACGGTACAACAGGACAAAATGCCCTTGCTCAGGCACGTCAGTTTAACGAAGTGGCAAATGTTACGGGAATTATTCTTACAAAGCTGGACGGTACGGCAAAAGGCGGTATTGCAGTGGCAATTCAGTCAGAATTGGACATTCCGGTAAAATATATCGGAGTGGGTGAAGGCATTGATGATTTGCAGAAGTTTAATTCCGACGAATTTGTAAATGCCCTGTTTAACATGGAAAACAATACACAGGAAGACTAAAAGAGAGTGGGGAGATGCACATGCTTACATTAGAAAAATTTGAAGAAGCCTCAGAAGTAGTAAAACAGGTAACACAGGAAACAAAGCTTGTATACAGTGATTATTTCAGTAAAAGTACAGGAAACAAGGTTTATTTAAAACCGGAAAATATGCAGGTGACAGGTGCTTATAAAATCAGAGGAGCTTATTATAAAATCAGCACTCTTTCAGAGGAAGAAAGAGCAAAAGGCTTGATTACGGCATCTGCGGGAAATCACGCACAGGGCGTGGCTTATGCCGCAAAGGCTTTTGGAGCAAAAGCGGTCATTGTAATGCCAACAACCACACCGCTGATTAAAGTGGAGAGAACAAAGAGCTACGGAGCAGAAGTTATTCTTCACGGAGATGTATATGATGAAGCATGTGCCCACGCTTATGAGCTGGCAGAAAAGCATGGCTATACTTTTATCCATCCTTTTGATGACCCTGCTGTGGCAACCGGACAGGGAACTATTGCCATGGAGATTATCAAGGAGCTGCCTCTGGTAGATTATGTTTTAGTGCCTATCGGAGGAGGCGGTCTGGCAACAGGTGTTTCCACTTTGGTAAAACTTTTAAATCCTAATATTAAAGTTATCGGAGTAGAGCCGGAAGGTGCAAACTGCATGCAGGCATCTATCTTAAACGGCGAAGTTATGACGCTTCCTACGGTGAACACCATTGCAGACGGTACAGCAGTCAAACGTCCGGGAGAGAAAATTTTCCCATACATTCAGAAAAATGTAGATGAAATCATCACAGTAAAAGATGAAGAATTGGTTGTTGCCTTCTTGGATATGGTAGAAAATCACAAGATGATTGTAGAAAATTCAGGACTTCTTACGGTGGCAGCGTTAAAGCATCTGAAATTCCAGAATAAAAAGGTAGTGTCCATTTTAAGTGGCGGAAACATGGACGTAATTACCATGGCATCTGTGGTACAAAACGGTCTCATTGCCAGAGACAGAATTTTCACTGTTTCCGTACTTCTTCCAGATAAACCGGGCGAATTGGTGCGTGTGGCTGCTGTAATTGCAAAACATCAGGGCAATGTTATTAAACTGGAGCATAACCAGTTTGTAAGCACTAACAGAACAGCGGCAGTGGAATTAAAAATTACTTTGGAAGCTTTTGGCACAGAGCATAAGCAGGAAATTATGAAAGCATTAGAGGAAGAAGGATATCGTCCGAAACTGAAAATGGCAAGCTTATAATCCTTTGGAAGAAGGTAAAGGGGGTATTTTGAAGAAAGAGAAGATTTTGACTTATTCTATGATTGGATTTTATAAAACAAAATCCACGAAAGCGCTGTTTCTGAAAATGCTGAAAAATATGACAGTTTTATTGGCATTATATGTTGTAATGACCGGAATTGCAAGTTTTATCAATTCGGGAATAGGCGGTTATATGAACTATTTTGAACCTCTTTATTTGGTAATTAGTGTTATAATTATGAGTTTTCTTGTGGGAACTTATTTAAAGACCATTAAAAAATATTAGTGCGGAAACCTATTATCTAATATGCTAAGAGGGTGAGCAGATGAAAAAGTTAAAAAATATTTGTTTAACAATTATTATTGTATTAGCTGCTTTATGGGGTACTATGTTTCTCACAGATTATTTTCGATGTTCTTCCTTTGAAGAACCGATATTTGTTGTCCAAAAGGATATTATTGATGAAAGCGGTTCAGGAACATATCAAGGTTTAGGATATACTGTTGAGATTGAAAAGTATAATCATGAAGTATATGGGAAGGGCATACTGTCAATAGACATGAAGCTGTTTGGCAAAAGAATTATCAGTGCGATTACATAAAGCTCTATGCTAATGATTGGGGCGGGATTTTCGGAATTCCGCTCCAAAACTATATTAGGGTGAAAGGGGAAAGTATGACTTTAGAAAATAAACTGGATATCACAGACTCCACAGAATTAGCCAGAATGGAAGAAAAGATAAGTAAGAAAAAAGCAGTTGAATTATTTGAAAATGGATATTTGGATAATTATGAAGTAGGAACATTTCAGATGCTTGCAGCCATTCATAGATATTTATTTGGCGATATATATGAGTTTGCAGGAAAAGTACGAACTGTAAATGTTGCAAAAGGAAATTTTCGATTTGCACCGGTGATGTATTTGCAGGCAGCTATTGAAAATATTGAGAAGATGCCACAGTCAACATTTGAGGAAATTATTGAAAAATATGTAGAGATGAATATAGCGCATCCATTCCGAGAAGGGAATGGCAGAAGCACAAGAATATGGCTTGATTTAATTTTGAAAAAAGAGTTAAACATGGTTATTGATTGGAGTGTTGTTGATAAAGAAGATTATCTACTTGCAATGGAAAGAAGTCCGATAAAAGATATTGAAATAAAATATATATTGAAACAGGCTTTGACTGATAAAGTAGAAAACAGAGAAGTGTATATGAAGGGAATAGACCATAGTTACTATTATGAGGGATATTTCATATATAAAGCAGAAGATTTATAAAAACATTTCCCTATCAACGAAGAAAAGAGCCGAGGCTGTTGTGGCAGCCTCGAAGACAGAAGTGCAAGGTACTTATGACATTGCCGGAAGACCAAAGAGAGCATATCGAATAAGAAATAGAATAAGGAGATGAACCGGATAGAAAAAGTAAAAGAAATATTTCGGTCCGTTTCCTTTTTTATGATTATAAAGGTTTATCGGAATAAAAGCCAGACACGCTGTTGCCTCCCAATATAACGCCAGACATCCCGCAATGGTTTTTTCCACAGGATAGAAATAAAAAACATATAAAACAAGTATAAGGACAATTCCTTTCCAGTTATAATCTGCATGAAAGAGAAATCCGGTTAAAATTCCAAGGACAGCAGGAATGATACCGAGGATTTCTTTTTTTTCTTTTAAGATTTCTATTGCCCACATAGTCAGAAAACCAATAAGCAAAGTGAACATGACATTTTGATAGGAAAATTCCAAGATTTTTCCACGAAAGCATAAATCAAAAGGAATTTCTGAAATACAGGCGAACAGGAAAAGGCGCAGAGCATATTTTTTTCTGTTGGAGGTATGATAAAAGCCTTCTACCAAGAGAAAACAGAAAATAGGAAAGGAAATGCGCCCAATTTGACGAATAAAAAAATCCAGTTTTGAAAGAAAGACGCTGGTATCATAGGAAAATGCAGAGGAAAGTCCCTGATTGTAAGCAGAAATTGCACCCTTTTCTAATATAATCGCTCCAATATGGTCTATAAACATGGTAATAAGAGCAATCCATTTTAATGCACCTGAAGTCAGTACAGGTGGAAGTAATTGCTTCTTTGATAGAGAAAAATTTGCTTTCATAAGAAATCCTTTCCGAGTGGTTTTTACTTGTTTTGTGTTGCACTAGTTTGTAAGTATACCATAAATTGTAATTGTATGAAATAAAATACCTGAATTTTCTTGCAATCTTTTTGGAAAATAGATATGATTGCTGTGCGGTATATTTAGAATAGAATGGAAAGGAATTAAAGATGAGAGGTTTAGATACAAACGTAAAACGGATTCGCCGAAAAGTATTTAAAGAAATTGCAAAAGCCGGTTTTCAGTCATCGGATGAAACACTGGTAGCAGATATTGAAGCAATACCTTATAAAATCGTAAAAGAAAGAGCGACTTACAGAGAAAGTATTTATCGGGAAAGAGCGGTAGCCAGTGAACGAGTACGTCTGGCAATGGGAATGTCTTTAAGACCGGAAAATACAGCCGTTCATATTACTTCCGGCTTAGAAGCCAGCAATATCGATGAAAAATATTATGAACCGCCGCTGATGCAGGTTATTCCTTCTGCCTGTGATGCCTGCGAGACAAAAATGTATGAGGTTTCCAATATGTGCAGGGGATGCGTAGCTCATCCGTGTAAAGAAATTTGCCCCAAAGGTGCGATTTCCATTATAAAGGGAAAATCTGTCATTGATCAGGAAAAATGTATCAAGTGCGGAAAATGTAAAAGCGTCTGTCCTTACGATGCCATTGCTAAGAAGGAACGTCCCTGTGCAAGAGCTTGCGGTGTCAATGCCATTGAAAGTGATGAAATGGGAAGGGCAACGATTAACAATGAGAAATGTGTTTCTTGCGGTATGTGTATGGTAAGCTGTCCTTTTGGGGCTATTTCTGATAAATCTCAGATTTTCCAGTTGGCACACGCTTTAAAAGAGGGAAAACAGATTATTGCAGAGGTTGCACCGGCTTTTGTAGGACAGTTTGGAGACGAAGTAACTCCGAGAAAATTAAAAGCAGCGCTTTTGAAATTGGGATTTTCAGAGGTTTATGAAGTAGCTTTAGGTGCAGACATTGGAGCGGTAGCAGAAGCGCATCACTATGCAGAAAAAGTCAGCACAGGAGAGCTTCCGTTTTTACTTACTTCCTGCTGTCCGTCATGGATTATGATGGCGAAAAAGTTCTTCCCGGATATGATTGAGAATATTTCTCAGGAATTAACACCGATGGTGGCAACTGCCAGAACCATTAAAAAGGAATATCCCGATGCACAGGTAGTGTTTATCGGACCATGTGCGTCTAAAAAGTTGGAGGCTTCCAGAACAAGTGTCAGAAGTGATGTGGATTTTGTTATTACATTTGAAGAATTAGCGGGAATGTTTGAAGCAAAAGAGATTGAACCAAAAGAGTGCGAAGGAGACAGCTCTTTCCACAATGCAACGGCAGCAGGAAGGGGATATGCTGTTTCCGGTGGAGTTTCCAGTGCAGTGGGAGATTGCCTGAAAGAATATTATCCTGAAGTGGAAGTGCATATTGAGCATGCGGAAGGATTAAGCGAATGTAAAAAGCTTTTGACAAAAGCAAAAGCAGGAAAATTAAAAGGCTGCATGATTGAAGGTATGGGATGTCCGGGAGGCTGTATGGCAGGAGCCGGAACCAATATACCGTTTACAAAAGCAGCGGCAGAACTGAAAAAATATCAGCAGGCGTCTTCCAAACAGTTGCCACCGGCTGAATTAGCGGAAATTCAATTAGATTAAAGAAAAGAACCATAAGTTTTCTTCTTATAGGAAACTTGTGGTTCTTTTTCATGTAATTAGGAAATTACATTGTTGCAGAATTCTTTTTTTAATCTTTAGAAAAACTTTAAAAAGCTATGGCTGTTCTCTTTAAATATCTCCATTAAGATAAAAGTAACTTAAAAGAAGACAAAAGGGGGAACTCTTATGAAGATATTATTAACAAGTGATTGGTACAAGCCGATTGTCAACGGAGTAGTGACATCCGTTGTGAATTTAAAGAAAGAATTGGAAGAAAGAGGACATGAAGTAAAAGTTTTGACATTATCACCGACTTATGAGTCTTATCGAAAGGAAAATGTATATTACATAAAATCTTTAAATCTGGAAATGATTTATCCCAACGCAAGAGCGGTTCTTCCTCATGTGGAAAGATTTATTCAGGAATTGATTGACTGGAAACCGGACATTGTACATTCTCAGTGCGAATTTATGACTTTTTCTTACGCAGTGAAAATCAGTAAGAAATGTAAATGTCCATTGCTTCATACTTATCATACGATTTATGAAGATTATATCCATTATCTTCCCGGAGGCTTGTCCTCCTATAAGCTTGGGGCAGCTTTTGAGAAAAAAATCGTTGCACAGCTTTCCAGAAGTATTTTAAATAAAACAAATCAGGTAATTGTACCTACGGAAAAAGTAGAAAAAATTTTAGAAAAGTATGAAGTAGAAGAACCGATTTCTGTTATACCTACGGGAATTGATTTAAAAAATTTTCAAAACAGAATGTCTAAATCAGAATGTGAAAATCTGAAAAAGAAATGGAACATTCCTCTTGAAAATAAGGTGCTTGTCAGTGTAGGAAGATTGGCAAAAGAGAAAAATCTGGAAGAAATCTTAAATTATTTTGCCCGTCTTATCTATGAGGAAGAAAAACAGAATTTAACACTTTTAATCGTAGGAGACGGTCCTGACAGAGAACGGCTGGAAAAAATCAGCGAGAGCTTGTCCTTGACAGGAAAAGTAATTTTTACAGGTATGGTAAATCCACAGGACGTGGGAATTTACTATCAGTTAGGAGACGTTTTTGTATGTGCCTCTAACAGTGAGACACAGGGAATTACTTACATTGAAGCCTTAGCCAGCGGAAGACCGGCGCTGTGCCGTAAGGATGAATGTCTAAATCAGGTAATCACAGATGGGTATAATGGTTTCCAATATGAAACTTACGAATACTTTAAAATGCACTTAGAATATATTCTGGAGGATGAAACAAGAAAAGCGGAAATGGGATTAAGGGCAAAAGAAACCGCTTATCTCTATTCCACATGGAATTTCTGTACAATGGCAGAAAGCTTATACAAAGAAGTGCTGAAACGTCAGGAGGCAGAGAAAGAAGCTTCCGTATGGGCACATAGAGTTTATAACAGAATTTTATGGAACAGAAAAGGGCTGTTAAAGAGAGGGGCATGAAAATGATGAAGAAGATAAATATGTTATCAAAAGCAGATATGGTAAAAGGGCAGGGCGTGCTTTCTGCTCATGATGAACAAGTTGCATTGGCAAAGCAGGTAATGAAGCAGGAAGCAGTTGTTTTGGAAAATGCAAAAGCTCCATGTGATATTGTGCATTATCATTCCATTAATCCGGAATATTACTTTTCTATTCCGGCCAAGAGAAAGCAAAGCGCTTTAGTGGGGTATGTACATTTTCTTCCGGAAACAGTGGAAAACAGTATTTCCCTTCCAAGAGTTGCGAAAAATACTTTTTATAAATATATGATATCTTTTTATAAAAAGATGGATTATCTGGTTACGGTTAATCCGGTTTTTATTGATAAATTAGCAGATTACGGTATACCGAGAGAAAAAGTGACTTATATTCCCAATGTTGTTTCAGAAAAGAATTTTTATCCGTTAAGTACGGAAAAGAGAAATGCAATCCGAAAGAAATGTAAGATTGGAAACGATACATTTACAGTATTATGTGTAGGGCAGTTACAAAAGCGAAAAGGCGTACTGGAGTTTATTGAAATTGCAAGAAAAATGCCGGATTGTCAGTTTGTGTGGGCAGGCGGATTTTCTTTCGGAAAGATTTCAGAAGGGTATGAAGAAATCAGAGAAGCCATGAAACATGCACCAAAGAATATAAAGTTCTTGGGAATTGTAGACAGGGAAAAAATGAATGAAGTCTATAATATGGCAGATGTTATGTTTTTGCCATCTTATGAAGAACTGTTTCCCATGACAATTTTGGAGTCAATGAACTGCGCTTTGCCGGTTCTGGTTCGAGACCTTTCTATCTATGATCCGATTTTGTTTGACTATGCTTTGCGAGGAAAAGGAACTTCTGATTTTATCAGGATTTTAACACAGCTAAAAGAAGAACCGGACTTTTATCATAGAAGCGCCCATGCTTCTTATGAAGGTCATTTAAGATACAGTACAGAGGCGGTAGGAGAGCAATGGAAAAAGTTTTATCACAGGGTTCTGCGGGAACAGGCAGAGAAAAAAGAGGTTTTACTATGGAAAAAACAAAAACAGCAATGTGTTTAAATTTATGTACCATTCTTGGTATGGCGGGAATGATATGGTTTATCTGGTATGGGATTGATAACCGATTGTTTGTATCTTCTGAGTCTTTGCAGGCATTTTTAGACCGTTTTGGACTTTTTGCTCCTGCCCTTTTTATCCTGATACAGATGGTGCAGGTAGTCATTCCTATTTTGCCGGGAGCAATCGGATGTCTGGGCGGTGTGCTGATTTTCGGACCGGTATGGGGCTTTGTATATAATTATGTAGGAATAGCCATGGGCTCTGTTTTGGCATTTCTTTTGTCAAAGCATTATGGAAGACCATTTGTTCATCATATTATCGGAGAGAAAAATTATAACAAATATATTGGCTGGCTGGACAAAGGCAAAGCCTTTGATAAAGCCTTTGCCGTGGCAATTTTTCTTCCCGTAGCGCCGGATGATTTGCTTTGTTACATAGCCGGACTGACGAAAATGTCTTTAAAGAAATTTACATGTATTATTCTTTTGGGAAAACCGGGTTCTATTTTTTTATATAGTTTGGGGCTTACGGGAATTATGGAGCTTATCAAATATGTATTTTAGAAGGGAAAAGTTATCGTTATAGCGATAGCTTTTTTCTATGTACAGAATATTGGTGCTGTGTTAGAATGAAGACAGACCGGAGGTGAAGAAGCGTGGAGAAAAAAGTATATGAGATTATGCAGAAAAACAGAAAAGTTGCAGAAATTTCAGAAACAGGATTTTGCAAAATTTATGATGAAAGTTTTTTACCGTATAATCTATACTTAGAGGAAAATGATGATATTGATACACTTGTAAATAACGTAACTAATTTTTATTATTGGTGTGCCACACGAGTTCTTACTTTAGATAGAAAATATGCAAAAGAAATTCTCAACAGCATTGGGATGCGTCAGGCAGTTACTGACAGGGAAAGAGCGCAAATTGCTTTAAGCTATCGATGTGCTTCTTTAACAGATGTTTTTTGGGTACGTCAAAAAGGTGAAGAAATAACTTTTGAAGAAATTAATTTATATAACAATCATTTGAAAAATACTTTTATTGATATTTCTCTTCGGGGAAAACAGTATACCGCAGATAATCATGAGCTTGCAAAGGACTTATCTACAAATGGATGCTTTCCAAAAGCTTGGAAAAGGGAAGAAGAAGGGTTTATACTTCTAAAAGACGGCGGAGAAGATGCTGTGGAAAGAGAATTACTGGCAAGCAGGATTTGCCAATGCTTTGATGTCAGTCAGGTTATCTATCAAAAATCGTATTTTTCTCATGAAAAAGTAACAAAAAGTGAGAATATTACTTCTTTGGAAACCTCTCTTGCATCTATGGAAGCATTCGAGATATATGCACAGAACCATGATAGAGATGTAAAAGAATATATTTTATCTTTAGACAGCCACAATTATTATATGATGAATATTATTGACTATTTAGTGGGAAATACAGACAGGCATTGGGGAAACTGGGGAGTGCTTGTGGACACGAAAAATAACAAGCCGATTTCTCTCCACAAACTTATGGATTTTAATCGAGCGTTTTACGCCTATGATAATATAGATGGAGCAAACTGCCAGACGACATTTTACAAAAAAATGAGTCAAAGAGAAGCAGCGGAAGAAGCGGTAAAGAAGATAGGACTTAACCAGATAAAAGAGGTAAAGAAAAGTTATTTTGAAGCATTGCCTCAGTATTGGGGAATGTTTGAGAAAAGATTGAGCTTATTGAAAGGAATATAAGCATAGAAAAAGGATTTTGCAAGCCACAGTTGAACTTGCAAAATCCTTTCGCATTTTAAGTATTTACATCAGAAAGTGAGAATTAAAATCTTCCTTCTTTTGCAGCTTCTTCAATAGCAACAGCAACAGCAACAGTCATACCAACCATTGGGTTGTTACCAGCGCCGATAAGTCCCATCATTTCTACGTGAGCAGGAACAGAAGAAGAACCAGCGAACTGAGCGTCAGAGTGCATACGTCCCATAGTATCTGTCATACCGTAGGAAGCTGGACCTGCAGCCATGTTGTCTGGGTGAAGTGTACGTCCTGTACCACCACCGGAAGCAACAGAGAAGTATTTTTTACCCTGTTCAACACATTCTTTTTTGTATGTACCAGCTACTGGATGCTGGAAACGTGTTGGGTTTGTAGAGTTACCTGTAATGGAAACGTCAACACCTTCTTTGTGCATGATAGCAACACCTTCTGTTACATCATTAGCACCGTAGCAGTTAACTTTTGCACGAAGTCCATCAGAGTAAGCTTTACGGAATACTTCTTTCACTTCACCTGTGTAGTAATCCATTTCAGTTTCTACATAAGTAAATCCATTGATACGAGCGATAATCTGAGCAGCATCTTTTCCTAAACCGTTTAAGATAACACGCAGAGGCTCTTTACGAACTTTGTTTGCTTTTTCAGCGATACCGATAGCACCTTCAGCAGCAGCGAAAGATTCGTGACCTGCTAAGAAAGCAAAACATTTTGTATCTTCTTCCAGTAACATTTTTCCTAAGTTACCATGTCCAAGACCTACTTTACGCTGGTCTGCAACAGAACCTGGAATACAGAAAGACTGAAGACCTTCACCGATTGCAGCAGCAGCATCAGCAGCTCTTTTGCAGCCTTTTTTGATTGCAATAGCAGCACCTACAGTGTAAGCCCATTTTGCATTTTCAAAACAGATTGGCTGAATGCCTTCAACCATTTTGTATACATCTAAACCAGCAGCTTTTGTAACTTCAGCTGCTTCTTCGATAGAATTAATTCCGTACTCTTTTAAAACAGCCAGAATTTGTTTCTCTCTTCTTTCATATGATTCAAATAAAGCCATTATCCTATCCTCCTGATTTCTATTCTGACAAATCCCGTGATTACTCTTTACGTGGATCGATGATCTTAACAGCGTCAGCTACACGACCATACTGTCCCTGAGCTTTTTCAAATGCTGTGTTTGCATCATCACCAGCTTTGATGAAGTCCATCATTTTACCAAAGCTTACAAATTTGTAACCGATAATTTCATCATCTTCGTTTAAAGCGATGCCTGTTACATAGCCATCTGTCATTTCAAGATAACGAGGACCTTTCTTTAATGTTCCGTACATTGTACCAACCTGAGAACGTAATCCTTTACCTAAGTCTTCAAGTCCAGCACCGATTGGAAGTCCGTCTTCAGAGAAAGCACTCTGTGTACGTCCGTATACAATCTGTAAGAATAATTCTCTCATAGCTGTATTGATAGCATCACATACTAAGTCTGTGTTTAATGCTTCCAGAATTGTTCTTCCAGGTAAAATTTCAGATGCCATAGCAGCTGAATGAGTCATACCAGAACATCCGATTGTTTCAACTAATGCTTCCTGAATGATACCTTCTTTAACATTTAATGTTAATTTACAAGTACCCTGCTGAGGAGCACACCAGCCTACACCGTGTGTTAAACCAGATATATCTTTGATTTCTTTTGCTTTTACCCACTTTGCTTCTTCCGGAATTGGAGCTGCACCGTGATTCACGCCCTGTGCTACTGGGCACATTGTTTCTACTTCATGTGAATAAATCATTTTAAAACTCCTTTCAAGTATATATACTTCAAATGCGTCAATAATTTAACGCTTTATTCAACCCTATTTTCTCATAAAGTGACAAAAAAATCCAGACCTATTTTTTCTTTTCTGCAAAATCTTGCAGGTTTCTTTTTTTGCGTATTCAGACAATTTTTTGTAAATGTAAAATATTTGAAAAACAGAACAGAAATTATACGCATATCTGGCAATTTAAAGGAGATTATGTTATTATATATAAAATAATAAAAATAACTTTATCAAGGAGGTTTTGCTATGAAAAAATATGAGCTTATTCGGGAAATCAGCAATATGTGTCGTGGAGAGATGGAATCTAACATTACAGAAATTGAAACAGATAATTTAGATGTGTATATGAAAGAGCATATCAGCAAAGCTGCTTCCTGTGAAAAGACAGTGCTGGATAATGGTTGTGTTACTTATGATGTTATTACAAATGGATTAAAAGAAAAATATACATTTTCTGAAATTTAATTCGGTACCTCCAAGTGTTTTGGATATGAGCATTTGGAGGTATTTGTTATTTTAAAAGAGACAGGCAGGAAATTGGATAAATTTTATCTATAAATCATAAAATGATAGACGGAAGGATAAACATAGAGTATAATGTAGAAATTCAAAAACCCTAAAAGGGAATATAGAAAGGAAAGAAGAAAGTGAAAAAATTATTTAATAACTTGCCTTTTCGCCTGCTTTTAGGCGTTGTAATCGGTATTCTTGCAGGGCAGGTGGCAAATCTTCCGGTAATGCACGTAATCGTAACTGCCAAATTTATTCTGGGGCAGATTATTACTTTTTGTGTGCCATTGATTATTATCGGATTTATTGCGCCGTCTATTACAAAATTGGGAAATAGTGCCTCTAAAATATTGGGGGTAGCAATTCTTTCTGCTTATACATCTTCAGTTTTTGCCGCATTATTTTCTATGGGAGCAGGATATACACTTATTCCTCATTTATCTATTGTTTCAGAGGTAGATGGCTTAAAGGAACTTCCAGAGCTAGTATTTAAACTGGAAATTCCTCAGATTATGCCTGTTATGAGTGCATTAGTCCTGTCTGTTATGATTGGCCTTGCTGCTACATGGACAAAAGCCAAAACTACGATACGGTTTTTAGATGAATTTCAGAAGATGATACTTCTCATTGTATCAAAGGTGCTTATTCCTATTTTGCCATTCTTTATTGCAGTTACTTTCTGTGCATTATCTTATGAAGGAACCATCACAAAACAGCTTCCTGTATTTCTTAAAGTGATTTTGATTGTAATGGCAGGGCATTATATCTGGCTGGCGCTTTTGTATCTCATCGGGGGTATTTATTCCGGTAAAAATCCGTGGAAAGTATTAAAAAATTATGGTCCGGCTTATTTGACAGCAGTAGGAACTATGTCATCTGCAGCGACATTGGCAGTTGCGCTGCGTTGTGCTAAGAAATCAGAACCTGAGCTTCGTGATGATATGGTGGATTTTGGAATTCCCCTTTTTGCCAATATTCACCTTTGTGGTTCTGTGCTGACAGAAGTATTCTTCGTTATGGTAGTTTCTAAGATTTTATATGGAGAATTACCTTCTGTAGGAAGCATGATACTGTTTTGTGTTCTTTTAGGTGTGTTTGCTATTGGAGCTCCGGGAGTACCGGGAGGTACGGTTATGGCATCTCTGGGGCTGATTATCAGCGTTTTAGGATTTGATGAAACAGGTACAGCTTTGATATTGACAATTTTTGCATTGCAGGACAGCTTTGGTACTGCTTGTAACGTCACCGGTGACGGAGCGCTGACTATGATTTTAACAGGATTTGCGGAGAAGCATAAAATAGAACAACAAAAAATAGAAATCGACTTGTAAATAAAGCATATTGCACAGAAAAAACCTGGAAACATGGAAATTGAACATGTTTCTGGGTTTTTTATTATATTTTTTTCATTTCTGCATAGATATAATATAGACAAACAAAAGAGCACGTAAATAAAGGGAGGTAACCAATTATGAAATTTAAAAAAGTATTTGCAATGCTGATGACAGCAACTATGCTTACATCTATGCTGGCAGGCTGCGGTGGCAGCACAGAAAACGAAGACAAAGAAACACCAAAGGAAGAGTCTTCCGAAGCAAAAGGCGACAAGGAAAAAGGCGGGGACGGAAAGGTATATTATCTGAACTTTAAGCCGGAGCAGGCAGACCAGTGGGTGGAGCTGGCAAAAACTTATACAGATGAAACCGGCGTAGAAGTAGAGGTACAGACAGCGGCAGCCGGCACTTATGAGTCTACCTTGAAATCTGAAATGGCAAAGGACGAGCCTCCTACACTGTTTCAGGTAAACGGTCCGGTGGGACTGGCTTCATGGAAGGATTACTGCTATGATTTATCTGACTCTCAGATTTATAAGGATGTGAGCAGTGACGATTATGTATTAAAAGACGGAGATGCTGTTCAGGGTATTGCTTATGTAATTGAAACCTATGGTTTGATTTATAACAAGGCACTGCTGAATAAATACTTTGAACTTCCGGATGCAGAAATCAAATCCATTGATGAATTAAACAATTTTGAAGCACTGAAAAAAGTAGCAGACGGTATTCAGAAAAACAAAGATGAGTTAGGTGTTTCCGGTGCATTTACATCTGCCGGTATGGATGCTTCTTCTGACTGGAGATTTAAAACACATTTAGCAAACCTTCCGGTTTACTATGAATATAAAGAAGACGGAATTACTTCCTCAGAGGCAATCAAAGGCACTTATATTGAAAACTTCAAAAATGTATGGGATTTATATTTAAAAGACTCCACTTGTGAACCTTCTATGATTTCCTCTAAGACAGGTGAAGATGCAGCTTCTGAATTCGCACTTGGCGAAGCTGTTTTCTACCAGAACGGAACATGGGCTTACAATGATATTAAAGACATGGAAGTAGCAGATGAGGATATGGGAATGCTTCCTATCTACATTGGTGCAGAAGGTGAAGAAAATCAGGGACTTTGCACAGGTTCTGAAAACTACTGGTGTGTAAATAAGAAAGCATCAGAAGAAGATATTCAGGCAACATTGGACTTCCTTACATGGGTTGTAGAAAGTGATGAAGGACGAGATATGCTTGCAAATGAAATGGGATTTATTACACCATTTAAGACCTTTGACGAGTATCTGCCGGAAAATCCGTTGGTAAAAGCATATGATGAATATGCAAAAGCAGGCAAAACACCGGTAAGCTGGAACTTTACAACTATGCCTTCCGAAGAATGGAAGAATAAGGTTGGTTCTGCAATGCTGGAATATGCACAGGGAACAGGAGAATGGGACGCTGTGAAAGCTGCATTTGTAGATGGCTGGGCTTCTGAATACGAAGCAGCACACGCAGAATAAAGAAGATGAGAAACAGGGCTGCTGTGTAAAAGTTTTTTATACAGGCAGCCCTTTTCCTGATAAAAGGGGGAAGAAAATTGGAAAAATCAATTAAAAAATATTTTCCTGTGTTTGTATTGCCCACCATGCTGGCATTTGTTTTAGGATTTATTGCACCCTTTGCTTTGGGTATTTATCTTTCCTTTTGCAAATTTACAACGGTAACAGATGCCAGATGGGTAGGGTTTCAAAATTATTTAAAAGCTTTTCAGGACACAGAATTTTATCACGCTTTATGGTATACGGTTCTATTTACCGCAGTATCCGTCATTTTGATTAACGTATTGGCATTTACCGTGGCAATGCTTTTAACAAAGGGAATTAAAGGAACAAACCTTTTCCGTACAGTATTTTTTATGCCGAACTTAATCGGCGGTATTATTTTAGGTTATATCTGGCAGCTTTTGTTAAACGGTGTGTTGGCACAGTACGGAAAAACTTTAACTTTTTCCTCTACCTACGGTTTCTGGGGACTGGTTATTCTGGTGTGTTGGCAGCAAGTAGGTTATATGATGATTATCTATATTTCAGGCATTCAGAATATACCGGGTGAGCTCATTGAAGCGGCAAAGATTGACGGGGCAAATGCAAGACAGCTTCTTCGTCATGTTACCCTTCCTATGGTCATGCCGTCTATTACCATCTGTACGTTTTTGACACTGACCAACGGCTTTAAGCTCTTTGACCAGAACTTAGCCCTCACCAACGGCGCACCGTCAAATATGTCAGAGCTTATAGCATTAAATATTTACAGAACTTTCTATGGTCGTCCCGGCTATGAAGGCGTAGGACAGGCAAAAGCCGTTATTTTCTTTGTCTTAGTGGGAATTATTGCTTTAATACAAAATCGATTGACCAGAACAAAGGAGGTGCAGCAGTAATGAAAGCAAGAAAAGCAAAACATGGTTGGCTGCTGACACTGATTTTTTCAGTTATCAGCGTACTGTATATGTACCCCATTATACTGGTATTTATCAACTCTTTTAAAAAGAAAGCATATATCAGCCGTTATCCCTTTAAAATTCCAAAGGGAAATATGTTTGTAGGCTGGGAAAACTATATCCGAGGTCTGGAAAAGACAGGATTTTTCGAAGCATTTTTATGGACCTTATTTATTACCGTATGCTCGGTGGCTCTGATTGTCGTTTGCTGTTCCATGTGTGCGTGGTATATCAGCAGAGTAAAAACCTTGAGTACAAAAATTATCTATGTTTTATGTCTGTTTGCGATGGTAGTTCCTTTTCAGATGGAAATGTATACCTTATCTAAAATTGCAAATATGCTGAAGCTGGATAATCCTTGGGGATTGATTATTATCTATCTGGGATTTGGCGCAGGACTTGCAGTCTTTATGTTTACAGGATTTGTAAAGGCAATTCCGATTGAAATCGAAGAAGCAAGTATGATTGACGGATGTACGCCGCTGCAATGTTATTTTAAGGTGGTATTTCCTATTATGAAACCTACCTGTATTACCGTGGCAATTTTGGATGCCATGTGGATATGGAACGACTATCTGCTGCCTGTGCTGGTGTTGGACACAAAGAAATATAAAACAATTTCCATTGCCATTCAATATTTGAAGGGCGGATACGGTTCGATTGACATGGGAGCTATGATGGGCGTTTTGGTATTGTCCATTCTTCCGATTATTGTGTTCTATCTTTTCTGCCAGCGTTATATTATCGAAGGTGTTGCAGCAGGCGCTGTAAAAGGTTGATTTCGTTGACAGAATAAAAATACATGTTACAATAAAAGAAATATAGGAAAACAGAAACAGGACTGGCAGAGAACGTCAGTCCTGTTTGGTGATTATAAAGGTGGGAGATATGTACAGGATTTTAATTGTAGACGATGAAAAGCTGGAGCGAAACGGCATTAAGTTTTTATTGAAAAAGACAGGAACAGAGCTGGAGGTTTTTGAAGCATCAAACGGAAGGGATGCGCTGGAGCTTTTGAAACATCAAACAGTGGAAATTCTTCTGACGGATATTAAGATGCCCTATGTGAGCGGTTTGGAGCTGGCAGAAAAGGTATCTTCACAATATCCGGAAATGAAAATCGTGATGTTCAGCGGATATAGTGACTTTTCTTATGCACAGACGGCAATCCGATACGGGGTCTCTGATTATATTTTAAAGCCCGTAGATCCTTTGGAATTCCAGAAGACCATGAAAAAGCTGTTGGAAGAAATCGAAAGAGAGAAAGCAGAAGAAGTACAGCAGATTAAAACACAGGATTATTTATACCAGTTCTTTTTGCAGAATTATTTGTACGGGGGAAAAGTCGATATTGAGGAAATGAAGAGAAATCTGGATTTCCAACAGTATCATTACATGGTTTTAATTCAGACCTCCAGCAGTTTTTTTGAAATGGAAGAAGAAATCTTTAAAGAAAAATTAAAAGAGGAAATTCGCCGTGATTTCTTTTATCTGAATTTAAATGCGGGAGAAGGACTTTTCTTCTTTAAGGAGAAGCACAGCGATTATGCGCTTTTGTGCAGGGAAATTTATCAGTTTTTTAAGCTTCGTTATAATACGGAATGCTTATTGGCTGTCAGCGAGGAATTAAAAAGCTTTGAGGAGTTGCCGGCGGTTTTCGGAGCGTTGGAAATGGTGCTGGAAGACCAGTTTTATCAGCCGGAAAAGCATATTTTTTCTTTAAAAGAGAATGAAGACAGAGAAACAAACGCAGCGCTTGGGGATGCAGAGCTTTTAAAACGAATTTTAGAAGACATTCATCATCGGGATATGGGGCATTTAAAAAAACATTTTGAGCAGTTGAAAGTCGTGTATCATCCGGAAAAAGCATATTCTGAAATGTATGTGAAATTTTTATTTTCCAGTATTATAAAAGAAATTTATGAAGCCATGGATTTGCCTGATGAGAAAAGATTGAGCAGAGAAATTGACCGCTTATATCGTGCCAAAAGGCTGCAAGATGTATGGAAGCTTACCGAAAAAGCCATGGAGGAGCTGGAGGAATATCTGGCAGAAGAAGAAAAGGGTACGAGAAGCGAAGTGACGCAGGTGAAAAATTACATTTATCAGAATTATCAGGAGGAATTAAGCGTAGACATTCTGGCGGAAAAAGTATATTTGTCACCGGGGTATTTAAGCTACATTTTTAAACAGGAAACAGGTATGAATTTAAACCGTTTTATTAAAGCTTTTCGTATGGATAAGGCAAAAGAGCTGCTGGAAAACAGTCAGAAAAAAATTTCTCAGATTGCCAAGGAAGTGGGATTTTCCAATAATTCTTATTTTTGCCGAAGCTTTCGGGAATATTTCGGAGTGACACCGGAGTCTTGCAGGAAAGGAACTGCGGAGTATGAAAAAATGGATACAGAAATATAAAGACCTAAAATACCGTTATAAGCTGACCATTATGATGATTTTATGCAGCCTGATACCGGTATGCGTCATCAGTGCTTATACCCAGATGAGAACGATACAGATTATGCGGGAAAAGGAAGAAAGCGGATTAAAGCAGGTGTTGGAGCAGTCTGTGGACAGCATTGATAATCGGGTGCAGATTTATACAAATCTGATAAATTATTTAACCTATTCCTCTGACTTACGGGAAATTATGGAGAAAGAATATCGCTCGGATTATGAGGCATATCTGGCATATACAGAGATTGCTGATCCACTGTTTACCATGCCGCAGCTATACCACGAGGAAATCAGAAGCATTACATTATATGCTGAAAACATTCAGGTAGAACATGGCAATACCTTAGCTCCTCTGTCTGTGGCACAAAACCAGACCTGGTATTCTAAAATCAATGAAAAGGGTACGGTGCAGTGGCTGGTAAAGCAGGGAAATAAAAAAGAAATTCTGGCAGTGCGTAAGTTTTATCGGCAGGACAGCATACAGGCAATGCTGGTTTTGACCTTGGATTACAATAGGGTATTAGAGCCTTTTGCCGATTTGCTGACGGAAAACAGAGGGGGCTTAATCTTAGACGAACAAGGAAATGTGGTGTATTCCGGATACCGCATGGATGCCCCTTATAAGCCGGATAAAGAAACTTCTCTAAACTATTTAAAAGAACATTATGTATGTATAGAGAAAAAAATAGAAGATACGAAATGGAATTTCTGTCTTTATCAGCCAAAAGAGGAGCTGGAGAAATCGGTTTGGACATTGCTTCTTGGAAACATTCCTGTGCTGCTTCTCTGTCTTTTGCTGATTTTACTTTTGGGATATTTTTTCTCAAGGAAAATGGTAGAACGTTTGGAACAGCTTACAGAAAATATGAACCAGATTAATCTGGGGCTTCGTAAAGTTACGGTGGTGAGCCAATCTAAAGATGAAATCGGTGTGCTGGTGCGTACCTTTACCAGAATGATGGATGAAATCAATAAATTGATTTCTCAGGTATATGAGGCAAAAACTAAGCTGCAAAAAACAGAGATGAAAGCCCTTCAGGCGCAGATTAATCCTCATTTTCTCTACAATTCTCTTTCTATTATTAACTGGAAAGCCCTTGAGGCAGACAATGAGGAGATTAGCCGGATTACGCTGGCATTGTCTACCTATTATCGCACCAGCCTGAACAAAGGAGAGACTATGACAATCGCTGCAAACGAAATCCGAAATATTGATGCCTATCTTCAAATTCAGCTTATTATGCACGACAACAGTTTTCAGGTTATCAAAGAAATACAGGAAGATGCTTTAAGCTACTCTGTGCCCAAGTTGATTTTACAACCGTTAGTGGAAAATGCCATTGAGCATGGTTTAGACGTATCGGAAAAGGAAGAGAAATGGCTGAAAATTTCTGTCTGCAAAGAGAAAGATGCCTTAATTATGGCAGTGGAGGACAATGGCATGGGTATGTCAGAGGAACAGGCAAAGTCTATCATCACTTATCGTTCTAAGGGATATGGGGTACGCAATGTCAATGACAGAATAACACTGCTTTACGGAGAGGAATATCATTTAAGGGTAAAAAGCCGTCAGGGAGAGGGATGCCGAATAGAGATTGCTATTCCTGTCAATAAGGAGGAAAAACGATATGAATAAAAAATTATTTTGGGGCATTGCTGTGGCAGCAGTGATTGTCTTTAGCATATTGTTCTTTCCGTGGAAAAAAGAGACTGCTAAAGAAGAACCTCCAAAAACGGATAACAATGCAAAATGGCAGGAAGCAGAGCATACTCCTTACGGAAAATATCCGGAAACAGTCACCTATACGCTGGGGAAAATATCCGGAGGCAATCACTCTAATCTTCCGGCAGGAGATACTTATGAAGACAACGGTTATACACGTTATTTAAAGAAAATGCTGAATATTCAAAACAAGGATGTATTTGAACTGGAGGATGGAAATCAGTATGAGGAAGCAGTAGAAATCGCCATAAAGGACAACAATTTACCGGACATTATGGTGGTGAAAGGGCAGGAAACCGTGCAAAAGCTGGCAGAGGCAGGCATGATAGAGGATTTGACTGAGGTTTATGAGGAATGTACCACATGGCGCATTAAAGATATGTATGCCAGTTATACAGACGCACTTTTAAATTCAGGAAAGTATGGGGGAAAGCTTTATGGATTTCCGGATACGGTTATCGACCACGGTCCAACGCTTCTGTGGATGCGAAAAGACTGGATGGACAAGCTGGGGATGGAAGAACCTGCCGACATGGACGAAGCAATGAATTATATTTTAGAATTTGTCAATCAAGACGCAGCCGGAAACGGAGAGACTATCGGCCTTGCCTGCACGCCGGAGCTGGTAGCCGGAAGCAGCGAAACCTATTCTGCTGACGGAATTTTTTCGATGTTTCATGCAAGTCCCAGAAAATGGGTACAGGATGCAGAGGGAGAAATTGTGTACGGCTCTGTGACACAGGAGTGTAAGGCAGCACTGGAATACCTGAATACACTGTATACAAAAGGCGTTTTGGATAAAAAATTTCTTTTACGTACCTCAGAGAATATAGAGGAGCTAATCAAAAATGGGAAATGCGGAGCTTTTTTCGGAAAATGGTGGGCGCCGAATAATCCTCTGATGGAGTCTTATGATTATGATAAAAATGCGGAATGGACGCCTTATTTCTTTACAAAAGAGGATGAAAATGTATTGCAGGAGTATGAAACCTTTGAGGACAGACTTTATGTGGTGGTGCGAAAAGGATATGAGCATCCGGAAATTGTGGCAAAGTATATCAGTGTGATTTTTGATTATTCCCGCTATGATGACAAAGAGGCAAATGAAGTAAATGAGTATTTTTCATTAAATGTAGACCCTACGGCAAGACCGTTGAACATTAACGTGGATTATCGGGATACACTGTATCAGACAACGGAAAATATTCGAAATGCGCTGAACAAAGAAAAGCCGTCCTCCTCCTTGACAGGGCTTGAAAAGTCTTATTATCGTACGTGTAAGGCTTATTTAGACGGAAATCTGACTACGGCAAATGCCTGGGCCGCCTATACCTCCCGTATTACGGCAGTAGGCACACTGGTGGACTTGAATTTTAAAAGCCGTCAGCCCCTGCCTCTTTCAGGAGAAGGCTTAAAGGTCGGAGAAGACCTTTTGAAATTGGAGCAGCAGACCTTTATACAGATTGTCTGTGGTGAAAAAACGGTGGGCTATTTTGATACTTTTGTGAAAGAATGGTATGCAGCGGGAGGAAAGGATTTTACTCAAAAGGCTCGCACAGCAGCAGAAAATGAATGATTGTAAACCTAAAAATAAAATATAGTTGACAATTAAAGGCGGATTGTGATACGATACCTTTGCAAAAATAAGGACAGAAGAAAGGTAACGAAAAATGATAATGGCAAAAGAAAACAACAAAACTTATGATTTAGTGTATATTAGCATGTTTACGGTATTAATCGCAATCTGCTCATGGATTTCCATTCCGGCAGCAGTTCCTTTTACCTTGCAAACCTTAGGCGTTTTTCTGGCAGTGGGAATTCTGGGCGGTAAAAGGGGAACGATGGCTGTTTTGGTGTATATTTTACTGGGAGCTATCGGAATTCCCGTTTTCGCAGGCTTTTCTGGCGGAATTGGTGTTCTTACAGGAACAACAGGAGGCTATATTGTAGGATTTCTGGCATCCGCTCTTGTGATGTGGGGTATGGAACGTGCTTTCGGAAAAGGAAAAAAGATACAAATTCTCTCTATGCTTGTAGGATTATTGGCATGCTATGCAGTAGGAACCTTATGGTTTATGGCAGTATATACTCATCAGACCGGTGAAGTGGGAATTTTAGCAGTTCTGGGCTGGTGCGTATTTCCGTTTGTGATACCGGATATTTTAAAAATTGCTTTGGCGGTAATATTAAGCGGAAGATTAAAAGGAGCAGTCAGAAGATGAAACAGGAAGGTTTGAAAATCAGGGCACATCATGGTATGTGCCTTCATTTTTTTGAAGGAAAAGGATATAGTAATGAATTTACGGCTCACATGCAGAAAATTTATGAAGAAATGCAGAAAAATCCAGAGGTCGAGGTGGTTGCCTGTGGGGATGAAATCTGTAAAAAATGCCCGAATTTAGAAAACGGAGTCTGCAATACATGGGAGCTTGTTCTGCATTATGACAGAGAAGTTCTAAAATGCTGCGGGCTGGCTGAGGGAATAAAAATTTTCTGGAATGATTTTGCAAAGCTGGTGGAGGAGAGGATTATTTCTTCAGGAGAACGTCAAAAGATATGCGGAAATTGTCAGTGGTCGTCTATATGCTCAAAGAAAGTAGAAAAAAGCCTATTGGAAACTGAAAAAAATTGTGTTACACTATAAAAAAACCACTGGAGGGAAAGAAAATGAGAGCAGAATTTGATGAAACATTAGTAACCGGAAATGAAATGATTGATGGACAACATAAAGAACTGATTGAACGTATTAACCAGCTTTTAGAAAGCTGCGAAGACGGACAGGGCAAAGTGAAAGCAATTAAAATGTTGGATTACTTATTAGATTATACAGAATTTCATTTCAGCGCAGAAGAAAAATTACAGGAAGAAATTCAGTATCCGGGAATCGAAGAACATAAAGTAAAACATGCAGAATTTAAAAATGCTGTAAAAGAACTTCAGGAAATGCTGGAAGAGGAAGAAGGACCGACAGAAGCGTTTGTAGCTCAGGTTAAGAAAAATGTAGTAGATTGGTTATTCGACCACATTAAAGGCTTTGACCGTTCTGTGGCAGAATATAAATTTATGGCTTCCAACGCAGACAGATTATAATTAAGAGGTTGTATATGATATTATTTGTAGAATATCCCAAATGCAGTACCTGTCAGAAGGCAAAGAAATGGCTTGTAGAAAATCAGGTGGAATTTGAGGAGCGTCATATTGTAGAAGACAATCCTTCTAAGGAAGAACTCAAGGCTTGGTATGAAAAAAGCGGACTTCCTTTGAAGCGTTTCTTTAATACCAGCGGAATGAAATACAAAGAATTGAAGCTAAAGGATAAGCTGCCTGCTATGACAGAGGAAGAACAGCTTGAGCTTCTGGCTTCAGATGGTATGCTGGTAAAACGACCTGTGCTTGTAGGGAATGATTTTGTCCTTACAGGCTTTAAGGAAAAAGAGTGGACAGAAAAATTAAATTAAAGTCAGCAGGGGAGTCCGTGGGCGGGCTGAGAGGAAGTTATCAACTTCGACCCTTTAACCTGATATGGGTAATGCCAGCGTAGGGAGATGAATGTGAAAACCGGGAAACGTGCAGGCGTTTTCCGGTTTTTTACTTTATAGCTGTAAATGCTGGAAATTCACAGTCATTATAATATAAAAAACAGGATAGGGGAAAAAATGAGATTAGAAAGAAAAAATATGTGTTTATATGCAGTTACGGATAGAAGCTGGATAGGAGAAAAGAGTTTTTTGGAGCAAATTGAGGATTCTTTGAAGGGTGGAGTTACTTTATTGCAGCTTCGTGAAAAGAATTTAAGCAGGGAGGAGTTTTTAAAAGAAGCACAAGAAGTGAAGAAATTGACGGACAAGTATGGTGTGCCTTTCATTATCAATGATGATGTGGAAATTGCATTACAGGTAGATGCAGCCGGTGTTCATGTAGGACAAAAGGATATGGAAGCAGGAGAAGCCAGACAAAAGCTGGGAGCAGATAAAATTTTGGGAGTGTCTTGTCGCACTGTAGAGGATGCAAAAAAAGCAGAACAAATGGGAGCAGATTATTTGGGAGTAGGGGCTATGTTTGCAACTTCTACAAAAACAGAGGCAGAAGTAATTACAACAGAACGTTTGAGGTCTATTTGTCAGGCAGTAGCTATTCCGGTTGTGGCAATTGGCGGCATTAAGGAAGAAAATATAACAAAATTAAGGGACTGCGGTATTTCAGGTGTTGCAGTGATTTCAGGAATTTATGCTCAAAAAGATATAGAAAGTGCTTGTCAGAGATTTTTAAAGCTGTCAAAGGAAATTACACAGCAGGAGGTAAAAGAAAAATGAAAAAAGTATTAAGTATTGCAGGTTCGGATTGTAGCGGAGGCGCAGGAATTCAAGCAGATATCAAAACTATTTGTGCACATAATATGTATGCCATGACAGCGATTACTGCATTAACAGCGCAGAATACTACAGGTGTTTATGATATTGTGGAAGTATCTCCGGAATTTATAGCAAAGCAGTTGGATTGTATTTTTCAGGATATTTATCCGGATGCTGTGAAAATCGGAATGGTTCCAAATAGCGAGATTGTCTGTGTTATTTCTGAAAAATTACGGGAATATCAGGTGAAAAATATTGTAGTGGATACAGTTATGGTATCGACAAGTGGAAGCAGACTGATGCAGCAAGAAGCTTGTAAAGTGATGAAGGAACAGCTTTTTCCTTTAGGAAAAGTATTGACACCTAATCTTTTTGAGGCTGAGGTTCTTTCGGGAATAGAGATAAAGAGTCAGGAAGATATGGTATTGGCAGCAGCAGAAATTGGAAAATATACGCAGGGAGCAGTTTTGGTAAAAGGTGGACATTTGACGCAGGGAGCAGATGATCTTCTCTATGAAAATGAGAAAGAAATCTGGTATTGCAAAGAAAAAATTGAAAATCCCAATACACATGGTACAGGCTGTACTCTGTCTTCTGCCATTGCATGTAACCTTGCCAAAGGGTATTCTTTACAGGAAAGTGTAAAAAATGCCAAGGAATATCTCACTGGAGCCATTGAGGCTGGACTGGATTTGGGAAAGGGCAGAGGACCACTTAATCATCTCTATAATACAGTGGTAATAAAGAATTAAAGATATTTATAATAATTTAAAGTGTGCTTTATTTATGGTTCCTAAAAAAATAAAGCACACTTTTTTTGATAAAGTATTATTTCACTGTAATAAGTTTATATTTACTGTTTCCAATTCCGATTTTTTCTCCATGAGAAATAGCTGTTTCCCAACAGGTTTCAGGGAAAATGCTATGGAAGTGGTCGTGATTGTGGCAAGCTCTTTCTTCTTCACTGCAATCTCCCAACATACTGTTAGAAAGAACAGGTTGAGCATTTACGGCTTCTGCACAGGCCATATCAAGAGCTACGGGATCGAAAGAAGCAAACATTCCTACATTTGGAACGATGGCAGCGTCATTTTCTCCATGGCAGTCACAATATGGAGATACATCGATTACCAGACTGATATGGAAATGAGGGCGATTGTCAATAACTGCCTTTGTGTATTCTGCAATTTTGCAGTTTAAGATTTCATTTGACTCGTCAGAAGCAGATAAAATTGCATCTTTTGGACAGACACCAATACATCTTCCGCAGCCAACACATTTATCGTGGTTAATGGTTGCTTTTTTATTTTCAAATTCTGGAGCGTCATGGGCACAAATTTTTGCACACATTTGACATCCAACGCATAAATTTTGGTCTACGTGAGGTTTTCCGGCAGAATGCATTTCCATTTTTCCGGCTCTGGAGCCACAACCCATTCCGATGTTTTTTAAGGCACCGCCAAATCCTGTTGATTCATGTCCTTTGAAGTGGCTTAAAGAGATAAAAACATCTGCATCCATAACTGCACGTCCGATTTTGGCTTCTTTTATGTAAGTGCCGCCCTCTACAGGAACCAGTGTTTCATCCGTACCCTTCAGACCATCTGCAATGATAATCTGGCAGCCTGTTGTAGTTGGATTAAAGCCATTTAAATTGGCACTGTCTAAATGGTCGAGAGCATTTTTTCTTCCTCCTACATATAAGGTGTTGCAGTCTGTGAGAAAAGGTTTTCCACCTAATTCTTTTACTATATCAGCAACTGCTTTAGCATAATTAGGGCGAAGAAATGCAAGATTTCCAGGTTCCCCGAAGTGCATTTTAATAGCAACATATTTGTCTGTAAAATCAATATTTCCAATTCCGGCAGTTTTGATTAATCTTTGCAGTTTTGTGAGAAGATTATCGCCGTTTTTCACTCTTAAATCTGTAAAATATACATTTGATACTTCCATTTTCAATCCTCCTGTTATTTATGAAAAGATGCCTGACGAATTGTTTCGTGCTGTGCACTTTTGCTATTCTGGCAGTATAAAAATATTTTATCATTGGAAAAACCAAGATACAATATAAAAATATGGATTTTCTTTAGACTGTTCAGGAAAGTGGAAATGTGATAAAATTTACTGAAAAACGATGAAGGGATAAAAAGATGGGGAAAAGACTTTATCTGACATGTAGAAATGGGTTAAATTGTAATGTTTTAATACAAGCTTTAACAAAACTGGTAAAACAGCAGAACTTATCTGTAAAAAATAAATTAAAAGAGGAAACTGAACAAAGACTTATACAGGTCTATGATTTATTAGAAGAAGCAGGAAAAGACAGAGAAGAAGATAAAAAGCAGCAGGAGGAACTGGGGAAACTATTAGATGCACTGGAATGTGAGAAAATCTGTATTTCTTCTCTTACTGAAGGAAATAATGAAGAAACTCTTGAGGAGAAATCTGTTTCTATTTTTCATATTTTACAGAGGTATCATATTCCTATAGAATTGCAGCCGGAAAAGGGAGAGCTTTTAAGCCTGGGAATTGTCTGTTTTCTGGCTGTTTTCGGAGAATGGAAAACAGAAAAAACACCCGGTTATTTGGTACAGACAATTATAGAAAAAGGTGATAAAGACAGTGTAATAAAACTTTTGCTGTGTTCGGATACAGAAATTTCAGAAAAAGCAAAAGATACGGTACAGGTTTTAGAAACGAATGTGGATGACTGCAGTGGAGAACAATTGGGGTATGCCATAGAGTGTTTAATGAAAGCAGGCGCATTAGATGCTTCTTGCTTTCCTATTTATATGAAGAAAAACAGAGTTGCTTATATGCTGCAGGTATTATGCAAAAAAGAGCAGCAGGAAAAGCTGGAAGATATTATTTTTCGAGAAACTACCAGTATAGGATTACGCAGATACGAAGAAAACCGTAGAATTTTGCCCAGAACTTTTAAAGAAATCCAGTTAAAAGACGGACAGAAAGTAACTGTAAAAGTATGTGAACACCACGGGCAGAAATTTTGTTATCCGGAATTTGAAACGGTAAAAAAGGTGTGCGAAGAAACAGGCAGAGCTTACAGAGATGTGTATGATGAAGCATCTGCCGTGGCGGGAGGATATTATGAAGACCTATGAAGAAAAGAAGCGGGACTTATATGAAAAAATGAAAGAATACACAAAAGAAGATATTTGTATTGCTTTTTCGGGAGGCGTGGACAGCAGTCTTCTTTTAATGCTGGCAAAAGAATGTATGAAGCAACAGAAAAAAGCAGGGAATATTCATGCAGTAACCTTCCATACGGTTTTGCATCCGCCCTGTGATTTGGAAATTGCTCAAAAAGTAGCAAAAGAAGCCGGTGCGGTTCATAAAGTGGTTTTTGTCAATGAATTAGAGCAGGAAGAAATTCGGTTTAATCCAAAAGACAGATGTTATCTTTGCAAAAAAACTTTATTTCAGAAGCTTTTGGAGTATGCGAAAAGTCAGGGGATTTCTGTTGTCATGGAAGGAACAAACGAGGATGATTTGCATGTGTATCGTCCGGGATTAAGGGCAATCAAAGAGCTGGGAGTATTCAGTCCGCTGGCAGAAGCTGGATTTACCAAAGAGGAGGTAAGAAAACTGGCAGAGGAGCTGAGCGTTTCTGTGGCAAGTCGCCCGTCAACACCATGTCTTGCCACAAGGCTTCCTTATGGAACAGAAATTAAAACAGAAGCTTTGGAGAAAATTGCTTTAGGAGAGGAATATTTAAAAAAACAAGGCTTTTCCGTAGTACGAATAAGACTCCACGGAGAGATTTGCAGAATTGAAATTCCAAAAGCAGACTTTGGAGCTTTTTTGGAAAAATCGCAGGAAATAACAGAAGCTTTGCAGAAAAGAGGATTTCAGTATATCACTTTAGATATACAGGGATTTCGAAGCGGAAGTATGGATGAATTCAGAAATGAAAAGTTGTCAAGAAAAAATACTTGACAGAGTAAAAAGTCTGTTGTATGATAAGCAAGGTGATGCGAATGGAGAAATTTGTAGAGCAGACTTTACTGTATGATTTCTATGGTGAACTGCTGACAGTTCATCAGAGAAGAATTTATGAAGATGTGGTCTTAAATGACTACTCGCTCAGTGAAGTAGCTGACGACTTGGGAATTAGCCGTCAGGGAGTACATGATAACATTAAGCGCTGCAATAAAGCTTTGCAGGATTATGAGGCAAAGCTGCATTTGGTAGAAAAGTTTTTAAGTATCAAAGAAAAAGTTCATCGTATTCACGAACTGAGTAAGAAATGTGAAAAGCTTAGCAAACAGGAATTAGTTTTCCAAGTGGAAAATATTTCTCAGGAAATTTTAGAGGAGTTATAACAGATGGCATTTGAAAGCTTAACAGACAAATTACAGAATGTATTCAAAAACTTAAGAAAAAAAGGCCGTCTGACGGAAGCCGATGTAAAAGCTGCCTTAAAAGAAGTAAAAATGGCTTTATTAGAAGCCGATGTAAGCTTTAAGGTAGTAAAACAGTTTATGAAAGCGGTACAGGAAAGAGCCATTGGACAGGATGTAATGTCCGGTTTGAATCCGGGACAGATGGTAATCAAAATCGTAAACGAAGAGCTTGTGAAGCTTATGGGAAGCGAGACAACAGAGATTGCCTTAAAGTCAGGAAATGAAGTGACTGTTCTCATGATGGTAGGACTTCAGGGTGCCGGAAAAACAACGACTACCGCAAAGCTGGCAGGAAAGTTGAAATCTAAAGGCAAAAAACCTCTGTTAGCAGCCTGTGACGTATATCGTCCTGCGGCAATTAAACAGCTTCAGGTAAACGGTGAAAAACAGGGTGTGGATGTATTTTCCATGGGCGATAAAAACAGTCCTGTGGATATTGCGAAGGCTGCTTACGAGCATGCAAAAAATGAAAAGTATAATGTCTTGATTTTGGATACAGCAGGTCGTCTTCACATTGATGAAGACATGATGGAAGAACTGGAAAAAATCAAAGAAGCAATTACTGTGGATCAGACTTTACTGGTCGTAGATGCCATGACAGGTCAGGATGCTGTAAATGTAGCAGAAACCTTTGGTGAAAAGGTAGGAATTGACGGTGTTATATTGACAAAGATGGATGGTGACACTCGAGGTGGTGCTGCTCTTTCCATAAAGGCAATCAGCGGAAAACCAATTTTATATGTTGGTATGGGTGAAAAGCTTTCTGATTTAGAACAGTTTTATCCGGAACGTATGGCATCCCGTATTTTAGGTATGGGAGATGTTATGAGCCTGATTGAAAAAGCACAGGCAAATCTGGATGAAGAGAAGGCAAAGGAAATGGAACAGAAGTTCCGCAAAAATTCTTTTGGCTTTGATGATTATCTGGAAAGTATGAACCAGATGAAAAATATGGGTGGTTTATCCAGTGTATTGAGTATGCTTCCAGGTGTAGGTTCTCAGATGAAAGATTTGGAAGGTATGGTGGATGAAAAGGATATGGCTCGTAAAGAAGCGATTATCTTGTCTATGACACCGAGAGAACGTTCTCATCCGGAAATCTTAAATCCATCAAGAAAATATCGTATTGCAAAAGGCGCCGGTGTGGATGTATCAGAAGTCAATCGTATGGTAAAGCAGTTTGAGCAGGCTAAGAAAATGATGAAACAAATGCCCGGTCTAATGGGTGGCAAAGGTGGTAAAAGAGGAAAATTCAAACTTCCCTTTTAACATATATGAAAGATAATGAAATAAACCAGGAGGTGAAATGAAATGGCAGTAAAAATCAGATTAAGAAGAATGGGACAGAAAAAGGCTCCTTTTTATAGAATCGTTGTAGCAGATTCCAAATCTCCAAGAGATGGAAGATTTATCGAAGAAATCGGAACATACGATCCAACTCAGGAACCAAGCGTATATAAAGTAGATGAAGAAGCAGCTAAAAAATGGCTTGCAAATGGTGCTCAGCCAACAGATGTTGTTGCTAAAATCTTTAAACTGGCTGGTATCGAAAAATAATCTGGGAGGTGTCTTGTAATGAAAGAATTAGTTGAAGTAATTGCAAAATCTCTCGTAGATTGTCCTGAAGAAGTCATTGTGACAGAAACAGAAGATAATGATGCGATTTTCGTTGAACTTAAGGTGGCAGCTTCCGATATGGGTAAAGTAATCGGTCGTCAGGGACGTATTGCAAAGGCAATCCGTACTGTTGTAAAAGCAGCTTCTTCCAAGAGTGAAAAGAAAGTAGTCGTAGATATTTTACAGTAAGCAAGAGGTGAGCGCTATATGCGCCCCTTTTTGCTATGCAGGAAAAGGAAAGAAGGCTGTAGTAAATACTTATTTACTGCGGCTTTTTGTATGTAGAGTTTTAATGAGGAGATTTAACTGATGGAAGATTTATTGCAGGTGGGTGTAATTACCACTACACATGGAATCAGAGGAGAAGTAAAGGTTTTTCCTACCACAGATGATGCGCATAGATTTGATTATTTAAAAAGTGTACTTTTAGATACAGGAAAAGAGTTGTGTGAGCTTGATATAGAAAGAGTAAAATATTTTAAGCAGTATGTTATTTTGAAATTTAAGGACGTAGATGATATCAATGATATTGAGCCATATAAAGGGAAAAGCCTGTATGTAACAAGAGAGTTTGCAGTGCCTTTAAAAGAAAATGAGTATTATATTGCAGACTTAATCGGTATGGAAGTTTATTTGGAAGACGGAAAGCATTTTGGGACTTTGATGGATGTTATGGAAACAGGAGCAAACGATGTTTATGTGGTTCATCTGGAAGCGGGAAAAGAAGTTTTAATTCCAGCGATTAAAGACTGCATCAAAGAAGTAGATGTAGAGAATGGAAAAATGGTCGTTCATCTTTTGAAGGGCCTGTGCTAGGAGGGATAAAATGGATTTTCATGTACTTACGCTGTTTCCTGAAATGGTGGAAAATACAGTCCAGACCAGTATTACAGGAAGAGCAGTGAAAAACGGAAAAATAGCCCTCCATACGGTAAATATCAGAGATTTTGCAGACAATAAACATTCTCGTGTAGATGATTACCCTTACGGGGGCGGTGCAGGAATGGTCATACAGGCAGAGCCTGTGTATCAGGCATATCAGTCTGTAAAAAAACGGACTTCAAAGCCCAGATGTATTTATCTCACTCCTCAGGGAAAGGTTTTTAACCAGACTATGGCAGAGGAGTTTGCCTTGGAAGAGGAGCTGGTTTTTCTCTGTGGGCATTATGAGGGAATTGACGAGAGAGTTTTAGAGGAAATCGTGACAGATTATGTTTCTATCGGAGACTATGTGCTCACCGGAGGAGAACTGGCTGCCTGTGTTATGATTGATGCAATTTCCCGATTTGTTCCAGGCGTTTTAAATAATGAGGAGTCTTCTCAGTTTGAGTCCATGCAGGATAATTTGCTGGAATATCCCCATTATACCAGACCGGAAAGCTGGAGAGGAAAAAATGTGCCTGCGGTATTGCTGACCGGAGACCATACAAAAATTGAGGCGTGGCGTTTGGAAGAGTCTTATAAAAGGACAAAGGAAAGACGTCCTGATTTAAGAGCAAAAAACCGTCCTGTGACAGCCGCTTATTTCAGTCCGACAGGGGGAACAAAAAAAGCAGCGGAGCTATTGGCTTGCTGTTTGACGCAAAATCCGCAATATATTGATTTGACGAGAAGAAAGCTGCGCAGAGAAAAAAGAGAGTTTTCCGGTCAGGAATTACTCCTTGCAGCAGCGCCTGTCTATGGCGGACAGCTTCCGTCCTTGGATGACAAGTTATTTTCAAATTTAAAGGGAAATCAAACACCTTGTGTCATCATGGCTGCTTATGGAAACAGACATTATGATGATACCCTCTCCCAGATGAAAAAAATCCTGGAGGAAAGAGGATTTGTGTGCATTGGAGCTATTGCACCGGTTATTCCACACATTTATTCGGATAAACTAGGGGCAGGCAGACCCAATGAGCAGGATGCGGCAATTTTTAAGAAATTTGCGGTACTGATAAAAAAACGCATAGAAGAAGGGGAAGAACAGGGATTTGCTTCTGTTCAAGTTTCCGGAAATCCCATGCCGGATAAAAAAGAGATGAAGCCTGTACCAAAAGCTTTTATAAAAGAACGCTGCACAGGCTGTCAGGTATGCGTGCAGAAATGTCCTGTGTATGCCATTTCCAAGGATACGCTGGAAATTGACGAAAGGAAATGTATTTCCTGTATGCGATGCGCTTTACTGTGTAAAAAGGGAGCAAGAGCTTATGACGCATCTGCGGTAAAAGCTCATTTAGAAGAAAAATTTCTGACACCGAGAGAGGTGGAATTTTTCTAATCTGTTTAAAAATCAAGGGAAAATACTTGACAAGGATATGGGGAGATAGTATAATTACCCATGTTGTAAAAAGAGATGGTCCTCTGTTGCTGATTGCATTAAGAACGTCCGAATTTAAAGGAGAAAAATCATGAACGAAATTATTAAAAACATTGAAGCTGCTCAGATGAAAGCAGAAGCACCGGAATTCAACGTAGGAGATACTGTAAGAGTTCACGGTAAAATCAAAGAAGGTAATCGTGAAAGAATTCAGGTTTTCGAAGGTGTTGTATTAAAGAAACAGGGTGGAAGCAACCGTGAAACATTCACAGTTAGAAAAAATTCTAACGGAATTGGTGTTGAAAAAACATGGCCATTACACTCCCCTAACGTAGAAAGAGTAGAAGTTATAAGACGTGGTAAAGTAAGACGTGCAAAATTGAACTACTTAAGACAGCGTGTAGGTAAAGCAGCGAAAGTAAAAGAGTTAGTAAAATAATAACGTAAACATGACAGGGACACATACTTTGGTATATGTCCCTGTTTCTTCAATACGGATAATTTAGGTGAAAACAGGATGAAAAAGAAGAAAAGCAGAAAAAAGAGAGAACAGCAAAGGGAAATGGCGCTGGAGTTTATTAAAAGTAAAAGAGGTAGAACAGTTTTTAGCTGGGTATTTCAGGTGGCAGTGGTGTTGGCTGTTGCTGCAGTGGTATCTATTTTCTTTTTTCAGAGTATTCGTATGCAGGAAAGCAGTATGGAACCTACCTTGCGGACAGGTGAAACTTTTTTTATAAATAAGCTGGCATATAAGCTAACAGGGCCCAAAAGAGAAGATATGATTGCCTTTACAAAGGATGGAAAAGACAATGCGGCAATTCATATTAAAAGAGTAATCGGACTTCCCGGAGAAACAATTCAAATTCAGAATGGGGAAGTTTATATTGATGGAAAAAAATATAAAGAAAAAATGAAAGTGGATAAAATGACAAATCCCGGTCTGGCAGACGAAGGGGTTACTTTGAAAAATGATGAATATTTTGTGTTAGGTGACAATCGAAATAACAGTGAAGACAGCCGCTTTGCAGAGGTAAAGAAAGTTAAGAAGAAATATATTGAAGGTAAGCTGTGGTTTCGAGTTGCACCGGTAAACAAAATGGGATTTATAAAACATTAGACAAAAGGAGAAATAGCATGAATTATCAATGGTACCCGGGACACATGACAAAAGCAAAACGTATGATGCAGGAGAATATTAAGCTCATTGACCTGATTATTGAGGTGGTGGATGCGAGAATTCCTTTTTCCAGTCGAAATCCGGATATAGATGAATTAGGCAAAAATAAAGCAAGACTTATTTTGTTAAATAAATCAGATTTAGCAGATGAGCGCGAAAATGAGAAATGGGCAGAATATTTTAAAAGCAAAGGCTATTATGTAGTAAAATTAAATGCAAAAAGCGGTGCAGGGATAAAAGGAGTTCTTCCTGTTGTCATGGAGTCCTGTAAAGAAAAGCTTGAGCGAGACAGAAAAAGAGGAATTATCAACAGACCAATCAGAGCGATGGTAGTGGGAATTCCAAATGTAGGAAAATCTACATTTATCAATGCATTTGCAGGGAAAGCCTGCACGAAAACAGGAAATAAACCAGGCGTGACAAAGGGAAAACAGTGGATACGCATTAACAAAAACGTAGAACTTCTGGATACACCGGGGATTTTATGGCCGAAATTTGAAGATCAGAGCGTAGGAGCAAAACTCGCTATGGTAGGCTCTATTAAAGACGAAATTTTAAATTTAGAAGAATTATCTCTGGAATTGTTAAAATATCTTCATGAGTCTTATGAGGGCGTTTTGACAAAAAGATATGATATTGAGGAAAGCGAAAATGCACTTTCTATGTTGGAACAAGTTGCAGAAAATAGGAAATGTATACAGAAAGGTAACGAGCTGGATTATTTAAAGGCAGCTAATATTTTATTAGAAGAGTTTAGAAACGGGAAAATCGGAAAAATTACTTTAGAAAAGCCGGAGGCTTAAAATGGAAAGTATTCAGGAAATTAAAGAGAGATTTAAGAATACACCGATACAGGAATTGCCTGCTTTTTGTGAAATTTACAGGGCGGATGAACGAAAAGGTGTACAGAAGCTTGTAGAACAGGGGCACAAGCGCATACAAGCTTTGGAACAGGAAAAAGAACGTTTAAAGCAAATGAGAGAATTTGAGCGTGAATATGAACATTTAGGCTATATTTGTGGGATTGATGAAGTGGGGCGTGGCCCTTTTGCCGGTCCTGTAGTGGCAGGTGCAGTGATTTTGCCGCCGGATTGTGAAATTTTATATGTGAATGACTCAAAACAGCTTTCTGAAAAAATGCGAGAACAACTTTATGATGAAATTATGGAAAAAGCAGTTTCTGTGGCAGTTGGATATGCAAGTCCTCAGAGAATTGATGAAATCAATATTTTGCAGGCGACCTATGAGGCGATGCGAGAAGCTGTTTCAAAATTGGATGTCACACCTCAAATTTTGTTAAATGATGCAGTGACTATTCCTCAGATTACCATCCCTCAAGTGCCTATTATTAAGGGAGATGCAAAGAGTATTTCCATAGCGGCGGCCAGTATTGTGGCAAAGGTTACCAGAGATCGCCTGATGAGGGAATATGATAAAATCATGCCGGAATATGGGTTTGCATCCAATAAAGGATACGGCTCTAAAGAACATATTGAGGCCATTAAGAAATATGGTCCGACTCCGATACACAGAAGGAGTTTCATTCATAATGTGACAGGGGAAAATTATGAATGAAATTGGCAGAAAATATGAAGAAAAAGCAGCTGAACTTTTGGAAGAACAAGGATATTTTATATTAGAACGAAATTACCGGTGTAAACAAGGTGAGATTGATTTAATTGGAAAAGAGGGGGAGTATCTGTGTTTTATTGAAGTGAAATACAGAAGTGATTTAAGTTACGGAAGCCCACTGGAAGCCGTGACGAAAGCAAAGCAGAGAAAAATTTCCAGAACAGCCTTGTATTATCTTACCAAAGAGGGATATCCTGAGGATACGCCTTGTCGTTTTGACGTAGTAGGGATATCTTCCAATAGGGCAGAGCTTATTCGAAATGCCTTTGAATATCAAAGATAAATGAAAAAAAATCAATGGGATAATTGCATAAATTTAACAGAAAATCTTAGGTACTATTACATAAATGTTACGAAAAAATGAAAAAAGGCTATTTTTCTTGTGAATATTATGTTATAATCAGTTTCGGTTATGAAAAGGAGCTTTGATTATGAGGAAAAAAACAAGTACAGGTCTGATTTTGGGGCTTTTATCAGCAAGTCTGATTATCACTCCTTGTTACGCTGCGACTACACAGAGTAAGATTTCTGCAGAGCAGGGTAAACAAAAGGAAAATGAGAAACAGTTAAATGATGCTCAGGGAAGAATCAAAAGTCTGGAATCCAAGAAAAATAATTTGGAAGAGTACTTGACAGAACTGAATAACCAGCTTAGCGAATTGGGAGAAAACCTTCAGGATATTCAGAGTCAGTCAGATGCAAGACAGGAAGAACTGGCGGAGCTTGAAACCCAACTGGGAGAAGCGCAAAAAAAAGAGGAAGAACAGTATTCCAAAATGAAACTTCGTATTCAGTATATGTACGAAAATTCAAATAGTTCTTATATAACATTATTTTTGGAAGCAAAGGATCTTTCAGAATTTTTAAGTCAGGCAGAAAATATGTCGCAGATGACAAAGTATGATAGAAAGATGCTGGAAGAATATAAAAAGACAACAGCGGAAATTAAAGAAAAAGAAGAAAGTATAAAAAAAGAGCAGGAAAAGCTTAAAAAGCTTCATAAAGAAAGTTTAGAAAAGCAGGACGAGATTTCATCAGTTATGAAAAGTACCCGGTCTCAGATGGAAGAATATGAGACACAGATTTCTGCGGAAAAGGATACTACAAAAGCATTGCTGAATAAAATCAATGTGCAAAGTGATAAAATCAATGCTTTAATTAAGCAGGAAAAGGATGAGGAGGCTGCACAGTCACAGAAACCGTCTGTACAAACTCCAAAGCCGGATAATACTGCGAAACCGGAAAACACAACAAAACCGGAAAATAAGCCTGCGCCGGAAGAAAGTAAACCGGAAACACCGCAGAAACCGGAAGATAATAACAACAATTCTCAGGAAAGTGAAGGTCAGAATACATCTGGTGAGAAATATTTAGGAAAATTTAAGATTACGGCATATTGTAACGGTTCTTGCTGTTCAGGGCATTCCAGCGGCTTAACTGCCAGCGGAACTGTTCCGGTACAGGGAAGAACAGTAGCTATGAATGGAATTCCTTTTGGAACGAAATTAAAAATAAATGGATCTGTGTATACAGTAGAGGACAGAGGTGTACCTTATGGACATGTTGATATTTATTTTGAAAGTCATGAGGATGCGATGGAATTTGGGAGAATGTACGCAGATGTATATCAAGTGAATTAAAGATTACATAATAAAAACAGATGGCCTTGTGACCATCTGTTTTTCAATGTTTGATAAGTTTTTAGCACCTCTTCAGAAGCTTATTGATTTTCTTTGTTGTATTTCGAACTTTGTTTACAGATAAGTCATGGTTTAAAATATCCATGATACTTGCCAGATATTTACTCATATCAGCTTCCAGATAATAAGGACGTGTCAGCAATTCTGGATTTCTGTAGTTTAGATTTGTAGTAATCACACGATAAATATATTCTTTTTCGTAATATTCATCGAATTTTTCCAGTCCGTCTGTGAAAAGACCAAAAGTAGTACATACAATTACACGTTTTGCCTTACGTTCTTTTAATTTTCTTGCAACATCTAACATACTTTCTCCGGAAGAAATCATGTCGTCAATAACAATCACATCTTTTCCTTCTACGGAGTCGCCTAAAAATTCATGAGCAACAATTGGATTACGTCCGTTTACAACGGTGGAATAATCACGGCGTTTGTAGAACATACCCATGTCAACACCTAAAATATTAGAGAAGTACACAGCTCTTTGCATAGCACCTTCGTCAGGGCTGATAATCATTAAGTGCTCGTTATCAATTTTAAAATCTTCGATATTTGCACATAATGTTTTTAAGAACTGGTAAGTTGGCATGAAGTTATCAAATCCGGATAACGGAATTGCATTCTGCATACGTGGATCATGAGCGTCAAAAGTAATGATATTAGAAACACCCATTTGAACTAATTCCTGAAGTGCAAGAGCACAGTCGAGAGATTCTCTTTTGCTTCTTTTGTGCTGGCGGCTTTCATAGAGGAAAGGCATGATTACGTTAATACGATGTGCTTTTCCGGCAGCAGTAGCAATAATACGTTTTAAATCCTGATAATGGTCGTCAGGTGACATGTGATTCACATGTCCGCACATATTGTAAGTTAAACTGTGATTACAGACATCTACCATAACAAACATATCTGCACCACGAATAGATTCGTTGATTACACCTTTGGCTTCTCCTGAACCAAAGCGTGGGCAGCTGCAGTCAATGAGAAAACTGTTTTCAGCATAACCCCGGAAGTTTAATCCGGATTGATTGTGAGAATTTAATTCTTTTCGGAATTGTACCAGATGAGCATCTACCTGAGAAGCTAATTCAGAACAGCTTTTTAATGCTGCTATTTTAATAGGAGCCACCGGGATAGATTTTTCCAGCAAACTGATATTAACCATAATGACCTCCATTTTACAGTTATTTGACATAATTACACAATAAGTTATAACATTCGACACGCATGAGAGTCAAGGAAAAATATTGCTTTTTTCATATAATGTTGGTATTATAAAAAATAACGGGCATTTGCAGGAGGAAGAATATGAAAAATAACCGACATAAAATCAGCCAGGTAAAAGAAGGAAGCATTGCCTGGGAGTTAGAATTAGAGCCGGGAGATGAGTTGATCAGCATCAATGGAGAAACCATAGAAGATGTTTTTGATTATCATTATCTGGTGAATGATGAATATATAGAATTGCTGATAAGAAAATCAAATGGCGAAGAATGGGAACTGGAAATCGAAAAAGAGTTTGAAGAGGATTTAGGCATCGAGTTTGAAAACAGTCTGATGGATGAATATCGTTCCTGTAGAAATAAATGTGTTTTTTGCTTTATTGATCAGATGCCACCGGGAATGCGAGAAACGCTGTATTTTAAAGACGATGATTCTCGACTGTCTTTTTTACAGGGGAATTATGTAACGCTTACTAATATGAGTGACCATGATATTGACAGAATTATTCATTATCATTTAGCGCCGATTAATATTTCTTTTCAGACTACAAATCCTAAGCTTCGATGTAAAATGCTGAATAATCGTTTTGCCGGAGATATTTTTCCTAAGGTACAGCGCTTATTTGAAGCGGGAATTGAGATGAATGGACAGATTGTTCTGTGTAAAGGGTTAAATGATAAGGCTGAATTAGAACGTAGTATTTGTGATTTAACACAGTATTTGCCTCATTTGCGCAGCGTTTCTGTGGTTCCTGTGGGACTTAGTAAATATAGGGACGGGCTTTATCCATTAGAGCCTTTTACAAAGGATGAGGCAGCGCAGGTAATTGACACCATTGAAAGCTGGCAAAAGAAAATCTTTCCTGAATTTGGGATTCATTTTATTCATGCCAGTGATGAATGGTATCTGCTGGCAGGCAGAGAACTTCCTGAGGAAGAACGATATGACGGCTATCTTCAGTTAGAAAACGGAGTGGGTATGTTGCGGCTTTTAGATACAGAAGTGACAGAGGCTCTGGAAGAAACAGTTTCTGATAACAGAAAGAGAAAGATTTCTTTTGCAACAGGAAGGTTGGCATATCCGTATATATGCAAATATGCAGATAAAGTGAAGGAAAAGTTCCCTCACATAGAAATCCAAGGATATGAAATACGCAATGACTTTTTCGGAGAGAGGATTACCGTGTCAGGGCTTTTGACAGGCCAAGATATAATCAAGCAACTTGCAAATGAAGATTTGGGAGAATGTCTGTTGCTTCCTTGTAATTTGCTTCGAAGTGGAGAAGATGTATTTCTGGATGATACAACCGTAGGTGAAATTGAAACAGCTTTAAAAGTTCCTGTGCAGATTGTAGATGAAGCAGGTGCAGATTTTGTAGCGGCAGTTTTAGGAGAAAATACAAGAAAAACAAATAAAAGGAGAACAATGTATGAGCAAACCGATTGTAGCAATTGTTGGAAGGCCTAATGTAGGAAAATCAACACTTTTTAATGCCCTTGCAGGGGAAAAGATTTCTATTGTAAAAGATACACCAGGAGTAACAAGAGATAGAATTTATGCAGAAGTAACATGGTTGGACAAGACGTTTACTATGATTGATACCGGAGGAATTGAACCGGAGAGTAATGATGTTATTCTTTCTCAGATGAGAGAGCAGGCACAGATTGCTATTGATACTGCAGATGTCATTATTTTCATGACAGATGTTCGTCAGGGCCTGGTAGATGCAGATTCAAAAGTAGCGGATATGCTTCGAAGAAGTAAAAAGCCAGTAGTTTTAGTTGTAAATAAAGTGGATAGTTTCCAAAAATTCATGATGGATACTTATGAGTTTTATAATTTGGGAATTGGAGAACCGGTACCTATTTCTGCTGCATCTATGTTGGGATTAGGAGATATGCTGGAAAAAGTCGTAGAACATTTCGATGATGATGCACAAAATGATGAAGAAGATGAAATTCCAAAAATTGCAGTAGTAGGAAAACCAAATGTAGGGAAATCTTCTCTGATTAACAAAATTTTAGGAGAAGATAGAGTCATTGTTTCTAACATTGCAGGAACTACCAGAGATGCTATTGATACAAAGGTGACTTATCAAGGAAAAGAATATACTTTTATTGACACAGCAGGTCTTCGTAGAAAAAACAAGATTAAAGAAGAACTGGAGAGATATAGCATTATTCGTACGGTAACTGCTGTAGAAAGAGCAGATGTGGTGGTTATGATGATTGATGCCACAGAAGGTGTAACAGAGCAGGATGCAAAAATTGCAGGAATTGCTCATGACAGAGGAAAAGGTGTGGTAATTGCCGTAAATAAATGGGATGCTATTGAAAAGAATGACAAAACGATTTATAAGTTTACCAATAAAGTAAGAGAGACTCTTTCTTATATGCCTTACGCAGAGATTATGTTTATTTCTGCACATACAGGACAGAGAATTCCAAATCTTTTTGAAACTATTGATATGGTTCTGGAAAATCAGACACTGCGTATTCAGACAGGTGTCTTAAATGAGATTATTACAGAAGCAACAGCTCTTCAGCAGCCACCTTCTGACAAAGGGAAACGTTTAAAAATCTTCTATACAACACAGGTTTCTGTAAAACCGCCTACTTTTGTTATTTTTGTAAATGATAAAGAATTGATGCATTTTTCTTATGTGAGATATTTGGAAAATAAAATCAGAGAAGCATTCGGATTTAAAGGAACTTCGTTGAAGTTTATTATTCGTGAGCGAAAAGAGGGAGAATAGAGAAAATGTTAGCGCGAGTGATTTGTCTGGCAATCGGTTATGTATGTGGGTTGTTTCAAACCGCTTACATTTATGGAAAGAAAAACGGAATTGATATACGTGAACATGGAAGTGGAAATGCAGGAAGTACGAATGCATTGAGAACGCTGGGAAAAAAAGCAGGGGCATTAACGCTTTTGGGGGATTGTTTAAAATGCGTTGTGGCTATTCTTATTGCAAAATTACTTTTTGCATCACACCAGGGAAATGATTTACTGCTTTTAGAGTTATATGCAGGTGCGGGTTGTGTTTTGGGACATAATTTTCCTTTTTATCTGAAATTTAAAGGTGGAAAGGGTATTGCAGCATCGGTAGGTCTTTTGTTGGCATTTGACTGGAGGCTGTTTCTGATTTGTGCCGTATTGTTTTTTGGAGCATTTTTCCTGACACATTATGTGTCTTTGGGCTCTTTGTTGGCGTATTTTGGATTTGTAGTGGCGCTTATTATTTTCGGACAAATGGGGACTTATGACTGTACGCAGCCTGCTTTATATGAAATGTATGGTGTGGCAGTAGTTTTAATGCTTCTGGCATATTGGAGGCATAGACAGAATATTGTTCGTTTGATACATGGAAATGAAAACAAAATTTTTCTTAGGAAAAAGAGGTAGAAGCTTATGAGCAAAGTAAGTGTAATTGGGGCAGGAAGCTGGGGCACGGCTCTGGCAATTCTTTTAGAAAAGAATGGGCATGAGGTGACCTTGTGGTCGCATAGGGAAGAAGAAGCAAAAGAACTGGCAAAAAGCAGAGAACACAAATCAAAGCTTCCGGGGGTACAGATACCGGAGAGAATTGAAATTACCGGTAATTTAGAAAGCGCTTTACAGGCAAAAGATGTACTTGTCTTTGCAGTACCTTCTGTGGCAGTGCGCAGTACAGCAAAAAAGGTTGCCCCTTATGTAAAAAAGGGACAGCTGATTGTGAATGTGGCAAAGGGAATAGAGGAGACGACTCTGATGACACTTACGGATATTATCGAAGAAGAAATTCCCGGAGCAAAGGGCTGTGTGCTTTCAGGACCCAGCCATGCAGAGGAGGTAAGCCGAGGACTTCCTACAACCTGTGTAGTCGGAGCAAAGGACAAAGAAACGGCAGAGTTTTTGCAGAACGTTTTTATGAGTCCTGTATTTCGTGTTTATATCAGTCCGGATATTCTGGGCATTGAGCTGGGCGGTGCGCTAAAAAATGTCATTGCGCTGGCGGCAGGAACAGCAGACGGACTGGGATACGGGGATAATACAAAGGCAGCCTTAATTACGAGAGGAATTACGGAAATTGCCCGTCTGGGAATTGCCATGGGGGCAAAAGCTGATACCTTCTATGGATTATCCGGTATAGGAGATTTAATTGTAACCTGTGCAAGTAAGCACAGCAGAAACCGAAAAGCAGGTTATCTCATGGGACAGGGCAGAAGTATGCAGCAGGCGATGGACGAAGTAAACATGGTTGTAGAAGGCGTATACTCTGCAAAGGCAGGTCTTGCATTATCACAAAAATATAAAGTGGAAATGCCGATTATCGAGCAGGTAAATAAAGTGCTTTTTGAAGGAAAAGCGCCGGCAGCTGCGGTAAAAGAATTGATGGTAAGAGATAAGAAGATTGAGTCTTGGGATAGCACATGGACAATGGAATAAAAGTAAAAGGAGCTGCATATTTGTATGATATGCAGCTCCTTGTGTTAAGGATAAGCATCAAGGCATCATATCTTCGGGAATGCCTGTGATACGTTGTCCGGTATTCATAGCAGAAATGGCGGACATTTCCTCCGGTGTCAGAGAAAAGTCGAAGATTTTGCTGTTTTCTTCTAAATGATTTTTCTGGCCTGCTTTTGGGATGACAGAAATATTCTGCTGTACAAGCCAGCGAAGACCGATTTGCGCAGGTGTTTTCTGATGTCGGTTTCCGATTTCCAGCATAAGCGGACTGTTCATATAAGCCCCTCTGGCAAGGGGAGCATAAGCCTGTAAGGCGATGCCGCTGCTTTGACAGTAGGAAACAAGCTCAGGAGTTTGGAAAAGCGGATGCAGTTCTACCTGATTAACGGCAGGAACAATATCGGAACATTCCTTTAAAAGTTCTAAATCATGTACAGAAAAATTGGAAACACCGATGGATTTAACAACACCGGAAGCCTGTAATTTTTCTAAGACGTGCCAAGTGTTGCAGAAGCAGCCGGGCACAGGCCAATGGATAAGATACAAATCCAGATATTCTAGTCCCAGACGCTCCAGACTGCGATAAAAGCTGTCTTCAATATTTCCGATGCGCTGTGCCGTATTCCATAATTTTGTGGTGATAAATAATTCACTTCGCGGAATGGAAAGGGCTTTTATGGATTTTCCGATGCCTTCCTCGTTTTTATAAAAAGAAGCCGTATCAATCAGGTGGTAGCCACAGGAAAATGCTTCCAGAATTTCTTGTTTTAGTTGATTGTCATCTGTTGTTTTATATGTGCCAAGTCCTAAGAGAGGCATCTCTTTTGTGTCGTTTAAATGAATAATATGATTGCCGAAAGACATATAAAAACCTCCTTGTACTATTGACAGTATAACATGAAAATGTGAAGAATGTACAACGTTTTTATTAAATTTCAAAATTGGCAAAAGATTGTTCAAAAACCTACAAAATCCATAGCGAATAAAGGGGAAAATGCTGTTTTCTGTATATGGAAAAAGATGTCAGGAAGAAGACTTATACAAAAGGGGAAAAGAGGCTTTTGAAGCTATTGCACAAAAATAACAAAAAGTTAAATAAATAAGTGGAGATATTGAAAATATTTACGGGTTGGACTTAGAAAAAAACATAAAATATCTTGATAAAAATAATGAAACCATGTATAATGAGCTTAATTGATAAATTATTGTCATTCAGTGCGTAAAAATATAAAACAGCGCACAGAAAGGATGGAAAAATGCACTTAATCAAAGATGAAAATGGCAATGTAATTCCTCACGGAAGTGATCATCATCATGACCACGAGCATGGACATGAGCACTGCGGCAGCTGCAACAGTGACTGTCAGGGAAACTGCACAGATGAAGTGGTAGCCTTGTTAAATTATATGTTATCACACAATGAGCATCATGCAGAGGAATTGGATCAGATGGCAGAAAATCTGGAAAAGCTGGGTATGCCGGATGCGGCAAAAACCATTAAAGAAGGCGTTGCAGATTTCAAAAAAGGCAATATGCGTTTGGGACTGGCCCTGACACTTGTTAAGGAACATTTAAAGGAGGCGTAAATATGTGTCTTGCAACTGTTCAAAAAGAAAGTGACAACACGGTTATCTGTAAAATGGTAAGCCGTATTGATGTAGAAGGAGAAAATGTTATTCTTCGTGACATCATGGGTGAAAAAACAGTGATTAAAGGGAAAATCCTTATGGTGGATTTAGCAAACAGCCTTGTAAAGCTGGATTGCGAATAAGATTTTAAAGGGTAACACCTTAAAATAATATAATATTTTAAATGCGGAGGTACAAACTTATGAAATTATCAGATGCAATGAGAGAGAAAATGCTCCTTTCTTTTGAGCTTTTTCCACCAAAAACAGACAAAGGTATGGAAAATCTTCCGGGAACAATCGAACATTTATGTAAGTACAAACCAGAATATATTTCCTGTACATACGGTGCCGGCGGAACAAACGTTGGTAAAAACATGGACGTATGTAAAATGATTAAAGATGCAGGAACAATCCCTGTTACACATTTTACATGTATTGGAAATACAGCAGAAGGTATTAAAGACCAGCTTCAGAATTATCTGGACAACGGTGTAGACCATATGCTGGCTCTGCGTGGCGACCTTCCGTTCGGATGGACAGGAACAGGCGGAGATTTCGCTTATGCAACAGATTTGGTTGCTTATGTTCGTAAAGAATTCGGCGATAAAATCGAAATCGCAGTTGCAGGTTCTCCTGAAGGGCATATTTCCTGCCGCAGCTTAGAAGCTGATATCGCAGTTCTGAAACAGAAACAGGACAACGGTGCTGACTACATCATGACTCAGTTATGCTGGGATATGGAACAGTTTAAATACTGGTTAGACGCAATCCGTTGCGCAGGTATCACAATGCCGGTTGACGTAGGTATCATGCCAATCTTAGATCAGGCTGCTACAATCAATATGGCTCTGTCACGTAACGCATGTGTAATGCCACGTGAACTTTGCGAAATCATCTCCAAAAATTGGATCTTCCCAAATCCATTTGTACAGGATCCATTTGATGCAGATGTAGAAGGTAAAAAAGCAAGATTTAAAGAAGCTGGTATTGAATATACAATCAGACAGATTGATGAATACCGTGCTTGCGGTATTGATGGTATCCATCTGTACGCATTGAACAAATGGAAAGATGTATCTGAAATCATCGACCGTTCCGGACTTCGTACATTAGTATAAGAAGTATAAAAATGTAAAGAAACATAGGAGGTGCCCTTTATGGCGCATGTAATTGCAGTTGCCGGAAAAGGCGGCGTAGGTAAGACAACACTGACAGGACTTATTATTCAGTATCTGGGCGAAAAGGGCAAAGGTCCTATTCTTGCAGTAGATGCAGATGCAAATTCAAATTTAAATGAAGTGCTTGGTGTAAAAGTAGACGCAACCCTCGGTGATGTCCGTGAAGAAGTTGCCCGTTCTGAAATGGCAAAGGATAATCCTATTCCTGCCGGTATGACTAAGGCGGATTATATGGAATTTAAGTTTGATGATGCGTTGGTAGAAGATGATGATTTTGATTTGCTGGTAATGGGCCGTACTCAGGGGAAAGGCTGTTATTGTTTTGTAAACGGTCTTTTGCAGGCGCAGCTTCAGCGATTAGAAAAAAATTATCCATACATTATCGTAGATAATGAAGCAGGTATGGAACACATCAGCAGAGGTGTGCTTCCAAGCATGCAGACAGCAATTCTGGTCAGCGACTGTTCCCGTAGAGGTGTGCAGGCGGTAGGAAGAATTGCAAAACTGATTGAGGAATGTGATATGCACCCTCGTCAGATTGGATTGATTATTAACCGTGCACCCGGCGGCGTACTCAATGAGGGTACAAAGCAGGAAATTGAAAATCAGGGACTTCATCTTCTGGGGGTTGTACCTCAGGACGAGACTGTTTTTGATTATGATTGTGAAGGGAAACCTACAATCAATCTTCCGGAAGACTCTCCGGTAAAAAAAGCTATACGGGAAATAGTCGATAAGTTAGATATTTAAAGCGTAAGCTTTCTCCTCTCTGTCCGGGCATAAGAAAAACCTGTTGTAGCGTAAGCTATGCAATGGCTGGAAACAATTTTGATGCAGCCGTTGAGGCAGAGAGGATTTTTTATAAAGCTTGTAACCCCCTGGGGTGGATATAGGGGTATACAGTCCACCCCGAAAATTGAAGAATGCCAACTTCAGGAAAAATATTTGAAAAAGAGGCGACAATAAAAGGAGGATATTCATGAGTGAATTCAGATTAACAACAGTAGAAGAATTTGAAGCTGCTACTGCGAGACTTCTGGAAACAGGCGCTAAAGTAGGCGCTGATTCCTGGCAGGCTCGTGTAAAAAATCAGACACCACATTGTAAATTTGGAGAAGAAGGTATTTGCTGCCGTATCTGTACAATGGGTCCATGCCGTATTACAAAGAAGGCACCAAGAGGTATTTGCGGTTGTGACGTACATGGTATTGTAGGTCGTAATTACTTAAAATTTACAGCAGGCGGAGCTGCTACACACTCTGACCATGGCCGTGAAATTTGTCATACTTTATATGAAGCATCAGCAGATGGATGCTATAAAGTAAAAGATCCTGAAAAACTGATTCGCATTGCAAATGAATGGGGAATGGAAACAGAAGGAAAAGATATTTATGAATTGGCACATGAAGTTGCATTAGAAGGTTTAATGGAATATGGTAAACCATTCGGAACTCAGAGATTTTTAAAGAGAGCTCCTGAATCACAGCAGAAGCTGTGGGAAGAAAATGAATTAGCACCTCATGCTATTGACAGAGAAGTTTCCCGTTCTCTTCACATGGCTCACATGGGATGTTCTTCTAAGCCGGAAGCTTTAGTAAAACAGTCTATTAGAGCTGGTTTAAGTGATGGTTGGGGCGGCTCCATGATGGGTACAGAATTCTCCGATATCTTATTTGGTACTCCAAAGCCAATTGAAACAGAAGCAAACTTAGGTGTTATGGTAGAGGAAAACGTAAATATCGTTGTACACGGTCATGACCCAAGTCTTTCTGAGATGATTTGTGAGGTTGCTGACAGCCCAGAAATGATTGCTTATGCAAAAGAACAGGGCGCAAAAGGTATTACAATTTCCGGTGTATGCTGTACATCTAATGAAGTTGCAATGCGCCGTGGTATTCCGATGGCTGGTAACTTCTTACAGCAGGAAAACGTTGTATTAACAGGTGCTTGTGAAGCAATCGTTGTAGACGTACAGTGTATTTTCCCAGCATTAGGACCTTTAAGCAAATGTTTCCATACAAAATTCATCACAACATCTCCAATTGCTCAGATGCCTGATTCTGAATTTGTTCGTTTTGATGCTCATACAGCATTAGAAAAAGCAACACAGATTGTTAAAATGGCGATTGAAAACTTCAAAAACAGAAAACCTGAATTAGTTCATATCCCACAGATGAAACAGAAAGCAACTGTAGGTTATTCTACAGAAGCAATCGTTAAAGTTCTGGATGGTGTTACAAACTCACAGGTTGATGAAACAGGTACAACAAAACCATTATTACAGTGTATTACATCTGGTGTACTTCGTGGTGCAGTTGCTATGGTTGGATGTAATAATCCAAAAGTTCGTCCTGACCTTGCTCATATCGAATTAATGAAAAAATTAGTTGCAAATGATATCATCATTATTGCTTCCGGATGTTCTGCTCAGGCTGCTGCAAAAGCAGGTCTTATGGACAAGAGAGCAAAAGATATCTGCGGTGATGGTCTGAAGAGAGTTTGTGAGCTGGCTGATATTCCTCCAGTACTTCACATGGGCTCTTGTGTTGATATCTCCCGTATGCTGGTTCTGGCTGCAACCCTTGCAAAAGATTCCGGACTTCGTATTTCACAGCTTCCAGTTGTTGGATGTGCTCCAGAATGGATGTCAGAAAAAGCAGTATCTATCGGTAACTATGTAATTGGTTCCGGACTTGATACATACCTGGGTGTTGATCCTTATGCTTCAGGTTCCAGTGAAATGCTTGAAATCCTTACAAATGGTACAAGAGAATGGTGTGAAGCAGCATTTACTGTAGAAAAAGACATCGACAAATTGGGCGATTTAATGATTGAAAGAATTGAAGAAAAGAGAGCTGCTCTTGGTATCTAATCTTTAAACAGGAAAGGTGAATGACATGAAAATTGCAGTTACAGGAAAAGGCGGCGTAGGAAAAACTACGTTTGCAGCAACCCTTGCACGTTTATATGCAGAAGAAGGAAAACATGTGCTGGCGGCAGATGTAGACCCTGATGCAAACTTGGGATTAGCCCTTGGCTTTGATGAGGAAACTCTGGATTCTATTATCCCCATCACAAAAATGAGAAAGTTAATAGAAGAAAGAACAGGTTCAGGAGAGGATAATCAGTTTTATAAACTAAATCCGCAGGTAAGTGATATTCCTGATACATATTCCAAAATGGTAAATGGTGTAAGGCTGTTGGTTTTAGGTACTGTAGAAACCGGCGGAGGCGGCTGTGTTTGTCCTGAACATGTAATGCTCAGAAGGATTATCAATAATTTGGTGCTTCATCGTGACGATGTAGTTATTCTGGATATGGAAGCAGGATTAGAACATCTTGGCAGAGGGACTACAGAGTCAATGGATCAGTTTATTGTAGTAATTGAACCAGGTGCAAGAAGTGTTCAGACATATAAGAATGTAAAACGTCTTGCAGAAGATCTTGGTGTTAAACAGGTTCGTGTTGTTGCCAATAAGGTTCGAAATGCAGAGGATGAGGAATTTGTAAGAAGTAAAATTCCGGCTGAAGACCTTCTGGGTTTCATTCACTATAACACAGAAGTTATCGATGCTGATCGTCAAGGAAAATCACCTTTTGACTTCAGCAATACAGTAAAAGAAGAAATCACAAAAATCAAGACCATAATCGATAAGGGATTATGAGAATGTTAGGAGGAAAAGACATTGACATTATTTGAAACAGTATTTAGTGGAAATGACGCTGTCTATGGTTTAACAGAAGGTGCAATTAACGCTGCCATTGAACAGCATGGTGCTGACAAAGCTGTCAGCTTCCCAAATACAGCATACAGCTTACCTTGCTATTATGCTGTAACAGGCGTAAAGGTAAATACCTTAGGCGAATTAAAAGAAGCATTAGGAGTTGTAAAAACTCTTATGACAAGAGAAATGAGAACACATGACATCTTTATGTCAGGTGTAGCTACAGCTCTTTGTGCAGAATTTATCGAAGTATTAAAATATATTGATGGTGCAACACCTTATGAAGAACCATGCTATGGACATTTAGCAGATGCTGTTATCCGTGAACTTGGTGTTCCTCTTGTTACAGGAGATATCCCAGGTGTTGCTGTTATCTTAGGAAAAGCTCCTACAACAGAAGATGCAGTTGCATTAGTTAAGAGCTATCAGGCACAGGGTATTCTTGTTACTTTAGTAGGTGATGTGATTGACCAGTTGACAGAAGCTGGCATGAAGACAGGTGCAAATGTACGTGTTATTCCATTAGGTAAAGACGTTACATCTGTAATCCATGTTGTATCTGTTGCTTTAAGAGCTGCTTTAATTTTCGGTAACATTACACCAGGTGATGCTGGAAACTTAATGAAATATACAATGGAACGTGTTCCTGCATTTGTTAATGCGTTTGCACCATTAAATGATGTAATCGTTGCATGTGGAGCTGGCGCTATTGCTCTTGGTTTCCCTGTTATCACAAATCAGGAAGGTGTATCTGAAGTTCCTAAGAGCTTAATTGTTCAGACAGATGTAAGCAAATTTAATGCAACATCTCTGGAAGCTCGCGATATCAAGATTAAAATTACAAACATTGATATTCCGGTTGCATTCGCATCTGCATTTGAAGGTGAAATCATCCGTCGTGGTGATATGCAGGTTGAATTCGATGGTTCTCGTGTAGACTGTGCAGAGCTTGTACAGACAGTAGACGCTTCTGAAATCGAAGACCACAAGATTACAGTAGTTGGTCCTGAAGCAGACGAAATGGAATTAGGAAGCAAAAACAACATTGCTTACGTTGTTAAAGTTGCTGGTAAAAACATGCAGTCTGATTTTGAACCGGTTATCGAACGTAAATTCCATAACTACATTAACTGTATCGAAGGTGTATACCACACAGGACAGCGTGATATGCAGCGTATTCGTATCAGCAAAGATGCATTTAATGCAGGATTCCGTATTAAACATATCGGTGAAGTATTATATGCTTCTGTTAAAAATGAATTTGATGCAGTTGTTGATAAGTGTGAAGTTGTTATTTACACAGATCCTGCTGAATGTACAAGAATTCGTCATGAAGTTGCAATTCCAACATTCGACAAACGTGATGACCGTCTGAAATCTCTGACAGATGAATCTGTTGATGTTTACTACAGCTGTATTCTTTGTCAGGCATTCTCTCCATCTCACGTATGTGTTGTTACACCAGAACGTCTGGGACTTTGTGGAGCGGTTTCATGGTTAGATGCAAAAGCTACAAATGAACTTGATCCAAACGGACCTTGCCAGGTGATTACAAAAGAAAGACCAATCGATGAAAGAATTGGTGAATACGAAGACGTAAATGAAGCTGTACAGAAATTCTCTCAGGGTGCTCTGCAGGATGTATCTCTGTACTCTATCATGGAAAAACCAATGACATCTTGTGGATGTTTTGAATGTATCTGTGGTATTGAACCATTCTCTAATGGTGTTGTTATTACAAACCGTGAATATGCAGGTATGACACCACTTGGAATGACATTCCCAGAACTGGCTTCTATGACAGGTGGTGGTGTTCAGACACCTGGATTTATGGGACATGGTAAACATTTTATTGGTTCTAAGAAATTCATGAAAGCAGAAGGCGGTATTGAACGTATCGTATGGATGCCAAAAGAATTAAAAGAAACTGTTGCTGAAAGAGTAAATCAGACAGCAAAAGAACTGTACGGAATTGACAACTTCATCGATATGGTTGGTGATGAAACAATCGCAACAGACCCTGAAGAATTAGTTGCATTCTTAACAGAGAAAAACCATCCGGCCCTTTCTATGGATCCGATGATGTAAAAAGAAGGTGGAGTTTTCTCCACTTATGCGAAATGGGAGACACTTTCCGAAAATGCGGGAAGTCTCCCGTTTCATACTTTTACGGAAAATTGACGAAAAAAGTCAAGTATGAAAAAAGGATATAAGACAGGAAAAAGGAGTTTTTTGGAAAGTTTTTCATGAAACTGCAAGGGGAAACTTGTCAATATAGCCCGTAATGTAGTATAATACAGAGTGGTAAATACTGATTGCCATAAAGTGTTTGCCGGTTATAAAAAATATGAAGGAGGCTAACTGAAATGCCGTTTAATCAGAAACCACAGAAATTCAATGCAAACATTAACACAGTTGAAATTGGCTGCGGGGACAAAGCAATCAAATTAGGAGGAGAAAATACTTTTCCTTTCTATACTTTTGACGCACCCATGGAAAATGCACCAAAAGTAGGTGTGGAAATTTCAGATATGGGGCTTGCTAATGTTCCAGGTATCCAGGAATACTATGCAGGTGCAACAACTATGGCTGAAATCGCTAAAAAAGCTGAAGCTGTAGAAGGTGCTGATTTCGTTTGCTTACGTTTGGAAGGCGGAGATCCAAATGGAGCTGACAAATCTGTTGATGAATTAATCGCTATCGTAAAAGAAGTTGGAGATGCTGTTACTTGCCCATTAGTTGTAGAAGGATGTAAAAACGTTGAAAAAGACGCTGAATTACTTCCTAAAGTAGCTGAAGTTTTACAGGGTAAAAACGCATTAGTTCTTTCTGCAAGAGAAGAAAACTACAAAGCTGTTGGTGCAGCAGCAGGTCTTGCTTACAATCAGAAAGTTGGAGCTGAGTCTGCAGTAGATATCAACCTTGCAAAACAGTTAAACGTTGTAATGACACAGTTAGGTGTAAAAGCACAGGATATTGTTATGAACGTTGGTTCAGCAGCAGTAGGATATGGTTTTGAATATGTAGTTTCTACTATGGATCGTATTAAAGGTGCTGCATTATCTCAGAACGATAATATGTTACAGATGCCAATCATCACAACAGTTGCTGATGAATCCTGGAGTGTAAAAGAAGCTATGGCTTCTGAAGAAGATATGCCAGAATGGGGTTCTCTTGAAGAAAGAGGTATCAGCATGGAAGTGCAGACAGCAGCTGCTGTTTTAGCATCTGGTTCTGACGCTGTTATTCTGAAACATCCTCAGTCCGTTGCAACTATTTCAAAAATGATTAAAGAATTAATGTAATCGTAAAACAGGAGGATTAAAACAAATGGGATTAACAGGTATTCAAATCTTTAAAATGACACCAAAGAAAAACTGTAAAGAGTGCGGTTGCCCTACATGTATGGCTTTCGCTATGAAAGTTGCACAGGGCGCTTTGGAAATTTCAAAATGTCCACATATGTCTGATGAAGCTTTAGCTGAATTATCTGAAGCTACTGCTCCGCCAATGAAAACAATCAAAGTCGGTGCGGGCGACAATGAATATACATTAGGCGGCGAAACAGTTTTATTCAGACATGAAAAAACATTCGTAAGCAAAACAAGATATGCAGTAGCTCTTTGCACATGTATGGATGATGCAGCAGTAGATGCAAAGCTTGCTGAACTTCAGAAAGTTGATTACGAACGTATCGGCGAAAGAATGTACGTTGAAGCAATTTACGTAAACTATGAAGAAGGTTCAGACAAAGACCGTTATGTAGAAATGGTTAAAAAAGCAACTGCAACAGGAAGAACTCTGGTTCTTGGATGTACAGATGTTGAAGTTGCAAAAGCAGCATTAGAAGTTTGCAAAGATGGTAAACCGGTATTAAATGGTGCAACAGCAGCAAACTACGAAGCAATGAACGAAGTTGCAACAGCAGCAGGCGTTGTTTTAGGTGTTGCAGGCGCTGACTTAAATGAAATTTACGATACAGTTGCTGCATTAGAAAAAGCAGGAAACAAAAACTTGGTTATCGATGCAACAGGTGCAACTGTAAAAGAAGCTTATGGAAACGCTGTTCAAATTCGTCGTGCAGCATTAAAAGATCAGGATAGAACATTTGGATATCCTACAATTGTAAACTTAGCAAAGGTTGCTCATGGTGACAGACACTTACAGCAGGCTCTGGCTTCCTTATTCACAGTTAAATACGGTTCTATCGTAGTTATGGAAACTCTGGATTATGCAGAAGCATTACCATTGTTCGGTTTAAGACAGAACGTATTTACAGATCCACAGAAGCCAATGAAAGTAGAACCGGGTGTATATCCGTTAAACGGAGCTGATGAAAACTCTATCTGCCTGACAACCGTAGACTTTGCTCTTACATATTTTGTTGTATCCGGTGAATTAGAGCGTTCCGGCGTTCCATGTAACCTGATTATCTCCGATGCAGGCGGACTTTCCGTATTAACTGCATGGGCTGCAGGTAAATTATCTTCCACATCTGTTGCTAAATACATTCAGGAAAATGTAGAAGATAAAGTAAAATCCAGAAAACTGGTTATTCCGGGAAAAGTAGCTGTATTAAAAGGCGATATCGAAGCAAAACTTCCAGGATGGGAAATCATTGTGGGACCAATGGAAGCAGTACAGTTAGTAAAATTCCTGAAGGATTTAACTGCTTAATGTTTGTAAAACAGTAATGGCAGGCTGTTTTTAGGGAAGCGGTCCGCTTCGGCGGACCAAAGCTTCTCAAATCTTTTTTCATTTCTGTAAATTTCCCCATTCTTACATTGAAGCGAATGGAGAATTATAGAATAAATAGATTGAAAATAATAATTTTAAAATTATATATAAAGTAAAAGGAGAAGTATTATGGCTAAATTTGTTACAATTGGTGAAAGAATTCACTGTATTTCCCCAGTAATCCGTAAAGCTATGGCTGAACGTGATCCAGAACCAATTTTAAAACGTGCGAAAGAACAGTTAGACGCAGGTGCAACATACCTGGACGTTAACATCGGACCTGCTGAAAATGACGGTGAAGATTTAATGAAATGGGCTGTTCAGTTATTACAGTCTAATTTCGACAATGTACCTTTAGCATTAGATACAGCAAATAAAAAAGCAATCGAAGCTGGTATTTCTGTATACAACAGAAGCAAAGGTAAACCAATCGTTAACTCCGCAGATGCAGGCGGAAGAATTGAAAACATCGACTTAGCAGCTGCAAACGATGCAATTGTTATCGCTCTTTGTTCAGCAGAAGGTATTGCAGCAGACAATGATGAACGTATGATGCACTGCCAGAACATGCTGGAAAGAGGTATGATGCTTGGTATGGAACCAACAGATTTATGGTTCGACCCATTATTCCTTGTTGTTAAAGGTATGCAGGACAAACAGATGGAAGTATTAGAAGCAATCAAAATGTTCAGCGAAATGGGATTAAACTCAACAGGTGGTCTGTCCAATAACTCCAACGGTATGCCAAAACATATCCGTCCAATTATGGACTCCGCTTTAGTTGCTATGTGCATGATGCAGGGCTTAACATCTGCAATCGTAAATCCATGTGATTTAAGACTTATGGAAACAATCAAATCTTGTGATGTATTCAAAAACAATACATTATACGCAGATTCTTATCTGGAACTGTAAGAAAAAGACTTATTGAATAAGATACAAGTACAGGCTGTTGCAAATGATTTGCAACAGCCTGTGTAAAAAAACAGAGAAAGGCAGAATTCGTATGTTTAAAGTGACTTTTAAATTCGGTAGCGGCGAGGATGTCACGACCTTTGCCCAGGAAGGTGAAAACCTGTTAGAAGTAGCACGTGTAACCAATGTGGCGATTGATGCTCCATGTGGCGGAAATGCGTCCTGCGGAAAGTGCAAGGTGAAATTAGTAGAGGGAGAATTACATTCTCCAAAGACACGTCATATTTCTGATGAAGAATATGATGAGGGCTGGCGACTGGCATGTGTAAGTAAAATTACGGGTGATGTTGCGGTGGAAGTACCCGATATTGCATCTGCTTATCGCAGTCGAATGAAAGTTGCAGATTTAAGTTCTAAAAAAGAAATTGCCATTTTTGAAAAGGCAAAAAATGATTTAGAAGAAGCAGGACTGACACTGAAAAACAGCATGGGTATTTTAGATGTTTCTATGGAAGTTCCTTCTTTAGATGATACCATGCCAGATAACGAGCGATTCGTAAGAGCAATTAAAAAAACAACAGGAGCTTCAAAAGTTAGACTGCCATTTCAGGTGCTTACAAAGATAGCAAGAGTATTCAGAGAAAGCAATTTTGAAGTTCGTTGTGTAATTCGTACTTCTGATGAGGGAGATATTTTTGTATATGATGTATATCCAAAGTCAGAAAGTGTAGTAATCGGTGGTCTTGCTATTGATATTGGAACAACTACAGTATCAGCATTATTGATTAATATGCTCACAGGTGAAATTATCGGTAAGGCTTCTGCCGGAAACGGACAAATTCGATATGGTGCAGATGTTATTAACCGTATTATTGAGTCCATGAAACCGGGTGGAAGTGAGAAGCTGCAAAAAGCAGTGATTGATGAGACAATTAATCCATTAATTCAACAGATGTGCAGGGCGAACGGATTTAAGCCAGAGCATATTTATAGAATGTCAATTGCTGCAAATACAACTATGAATCATCTTATGGCGGGAATGGAAGGAGATCCTATTCGTATGGAGCCATATATTCCTACCTATTATAAGACAAACTCTCTGTTTGCATCTGATATTGGAATTGCTATTAATAGAGACGCACATATTATTATAGCACCTAATATTGGAAGTTATGTAGGAGGAGATATTACTGCCGGAGCCCTTGTCAGTATGCTTTGGAATCGTCCGGAATTCTCTCTCTTTATTGATTTAGGTACAAACGGCGAATTAGTATTTGGAAATTCTGATTTTATGATGAGTTGTGCATGTTCCGCAGGCCCGGCTTTTGAAGGCGGAGATATTAGTTGCGGTATGCGTGCAACAGATGGAGCTATTGAGTCATGTACCATTGACAAAGATACTATGGAGCCTTCTTATCATGTGATTGGTGAAGAAGGTGAAAAACCAATTGGTTTATGTGGTTCAGGAATTATTGATGTAATTGCTGAATTATTCAGAACAGGTATTATTAATCCAAAAGGAAAATTCGTGCGCGAAGGAAAGCGTGTACGTCATGATGAATACGGAATGGGCAGTTATGTTCTTGCTTTTGAAGAAGAAGCAGGTTCTGTGAGAGATGTAGAGATTAATGAAGTTGATATCGATAACTTTATTCGAGCAAAGGGAGCAATCTTTTCTGCAATCCGTACTATGCTTGCCTCTCTTGATTTTGATGTTGAAATGATTGATGATGTATATGTTGCAGGTGGTATCGGAAGCGGTATTAATATGCAGAATGCAGTGAGAATAGGTATGTTACCAGATATTCCTATAGAGAAGTTCCACTATATTGGAAATTCTTCTTTATCCGGTGCTTATACTATGTTGCTTTCAACAGAGGCAGAAAGAAAATGTTATGAATTAGCATCAAATATGACATATTTAGAGTTGTCTACAGTTCCTACCTATATGGATGAATTTGTAGCATGCTGTTTTATTCCTCATACAGACACATCTTTATTTCCGTCTAGTATGCAGGACGAATAAAAACAAATATTATCCGAGGTGAAGATATGAATTTTGACTACGCAAAAGACAGTAAAGAGCAGCGTCCCTATGAACATTATTTAGCAGCTTATAAAGATATGGATCCGAACGAAATCAGTGAAAGAACGGGAATTTCTTATGACGAGGAAAGCCGGAAATTTACCGTATGTTTTATGGGAAGCACTTATCTTGTTTCATTCCCGGATTATGAAATCTCTCATGTGGAGGATGAGATTGGGGTTTATCCTTTAGAAGAAGCTATGAATGCGAAAATATTTATTATTCGGTATTTGGCAGAACGCTTTGCAGCTCCTTTTTCAGGAAAATTTCTGACTTATCATGATGTTCCGTGGGGCGAAGTTTATTTTCGTCAGTTTCAGGGCAGATGCTTAATGCGCTTTGCTTTTTCCTATGGGAATAAACTGGAGCATTTTCAGAAGGTTATGGAGCATTTAGGAGCAGAAAAATCTACCGAAGGCGACTGTTCTTATAAATTAGAATTTATGAATAATTTATTTATAAAGTTTATCCTTTGGGAAGGTGACGATGAATTTCCTCCTTCTTCACAGATTTTATTTTCAGATAACTTTGCGGTGAGCTTTGCTGCGGAAGATTTGGCAGTGGCAGGTGATATTGCAATCAACATGATGAAAGCGGTAGAAAGAAAGTTATTTTAAAATAAAAAGAGAAAACAGAAAATAAATTTCTAAAGTTTGAAATTGGACATATAAATGATAATGAAAATAATGTGGCATAGCCATTTTATTCTTTAAATTTTATTAACTTTAAGGAGGTTTTTGGAATGGGATTCAAATCAGATATTGAAATCGCACAGGAGTGCACAATGGAACCGATTACAAAAATTGCAGAAAAGGCAGGTATTGATGATAAATATCTGGAGCAGTACGGAAAGTACAAAGCAAAAATTGACTACAATTTATTAAAAGAGTCCGATGCGCCAAACGGAAAATTAATTCTCGTTACAGCAATCAATCCGACACCGGCAGGAGAAGGAAAAACAACAACAACGGTTGGTCTTGCAGACGGTATGCAGAGACTTGGTAAAAATGTTATGGTTGCTCTGCGTGAGCCTTCACTGGGACCTGTTTTCGGTGTAAAAGGCGGTGCAGCAGGCGGCGGATACGCACAGGTTGTTCCAATGGAAGATATCAACCTGCACTTTACCGGTGACTTCCATGCAATCGGTGCAGCAAATAACCTTCTGGCAGCTATGCTGGATAACCACATTTATCAGGGAAACGAATTAAACATCGACCCAAGAAAGATTACATGGAGAAGATGTGTGGATATGAACGACCGTCAGCTTCGTTTTGTTCTTGACGGTATGGGCGGAAAGACAAACGGTATGCCAAGAGAAGACGGTTATGATATTACCGTAGCTTCCGAAATCATGGCAGTTCTGTGTCTTGCAAAAGACATCACAGACTTAAAAGAAAGACTGGGACGTATTATCGTTGGATATACTTATGGAAAAGTTTCTGAACAGAAACCGGTAACAGCTCATGATTTACATGCAGAAGGCGCTATGTGTGCACTGTTAAAGGATGCTTTAAAACCAAACTTAGTACAGACCTTAGAGCATGTACCTGCAATCGTACACGGCGGACCATTCGCAAACATCGCTCACGGATGTAACTCTGTAATCGCAACAAAGATGGCTATGAAGTTAGGGGATTACGCAATCACAGAAGCAGGCTTCGGCGCTGACTTAGGTGCAGAGAAATTCTTAGACATTAAATGTCGTATGGCCGGTCTGACTCCAAGCGCAGTTGTAATCGTAGCAACCGTTCGTGCATTAAAATACAACGGCGGAGTAGCAAAAGCAGACTTAAATAACGAAAACTTAGAAGCTCTGGAAAAAGGACTTCCAAACCTGTTAAAACATGTAAGCAACATTAAAAATGTATATAAACTTCCATGTGTTGTAGCAATCAACGCATTCCCAACCGATACAAAGGCAGAGCTTGACTTAGTAGAAAGCAAATGTAGAGAGCTGGGCGTAAACGTTGCACTGTCTGAAGTATGGGCAAAAGGCGGCGAAGGCGGAATTGCACTGGCGAAAGAAGTTATCCGTCTGGTAGAAGAACCAAACGATTTCACATTCTCCTATGACTTAGAGGGAAGTATTGAAGATAAGCTGAACCAGATTGTACAGAAAATCTACGGTGGTAAGAGAGTCGTTCTGACTGCAAACGCACAGAAACAGGCTGCACAGTTAGAAGCGATGGGATATGGAAACTGCCCAATCTGTGTTGCTAAGACACAGTACAGTCTGACAGATGACCAGACAAAACTGGGAGCACCGACCGATTTTGAAGTAACAGTAAGAAATCTGAAGATTTCCGCAGGTGCAGGATTTATCGTAGCATTGACAGGAGAAATCATGACAATGCCAGGACTTCCAAAAGTACCGGCTGCTGAGAAGATTGACGTGGACGAAAGAGGAAAAATTACCGGTCTATTCTAAGAATAGATACGGAGTTTTAAGGAGGATACAACAATGGGATTTTCAACAGTACCATGTAATGAATTTGTAGAAGTATTAGCATCAAAGGCTCCTGTACCGGGCGGCGGCGGCGCATCTGCATTAGTAGGTGCAATTGGAACTGCTTTAGGAAATATGGTTGGAAGTCTGACCGTAGGGAAAAAGAAATATGCCGAAGTAGAAGATGAAATGTGGGAGTTAAAGAAAAAATGCGATGAACTCCAGAAAGATTTTCTTCGTCTGATTGAAAGAGATGCGGAAGTATTTGAACCTCTTTCAAAAGCTTATGGTATGCCAAGAAGTACAGAAGAAGAAAAAGCAGAAAAAGCAAGAGTTATGGAAATCGTATTAAAAGACGCTTGTTCCGTTCCAATGGAAATTATGGAAAAATGTTGTGAAGCGATTGAAGTAATCGTTGAATTTGCTGCAAAAGGTTCTACATTAGCAATCAGTGATGCAGGTGTAGGCGCTGCATTCTGTAAAGCTGCATTAAAAGGTGCAAGTCTGAATGTATATATTAATACAAAATCTATGGCAGACAGAGCTTATGCAGAAGAATTAAATCAGAAAGCAGATGCTATGCTGGAAAAATATACAAAAATTGCAGATGAAACATTTGAAAGCGTATTATCCAGATTAAAATAAGAAAATCAGAAAAAGAAATTGGAGGAAGCTAGAAAATGGCTAAAAGATTACTTGGTAAAGAAGTAACAGCAGCGTTAAATGAAAGAATTAAAGCAGATGTTGCAGAATTGGAAGCAAAAGGAGTAAAACCTACATTAGGTATTATTCGTGTGGGTGAAAATGAAAGCGATATTTCCTATGAAAGAGGAGCTACAAAACGTTGCGAAACTCTAGGAGTTGCTTGCGAGAAGATTTTACTTCCTGCTGATGTAACACAGGAAGAATTATTAGCAACAATCGATAAAGTAAACAAAGATGACAACATCCATGGAGTATTATTATTCCGTCCACTTCCAAAACACTTAGATCAGTCCGTAATTGAGAATGCTTTGGATCCTGCAAAAGACGTTGACTGTATGACAGATGGTTCTATGTCAGGTGTATTTACTGGAAAGAACGTAGGTTTCCCACCATGTACACCACAGGCATGTATGGAAATTCTGGATCACTATGGAATTGACTGCACAGGTAAAAAGGCAGTTGTAGTTGGAAGAAGCTTAGTAGTTGGAAAACCTGCTGCTATGATGCTTATTAAGAAAAATGCAACAGTTACTGTATGTCATACAAGAACTGTTGATATGCCTTCTGTTGTAAAAGAAGCTGATATCGTTATTGTAGCTGCCGGTCGTGCAGGTGTGGTAGACGATACATATTTGAGAGAAGGTCAGGTTGTTATTGATGTAGGTATCAATGTAAACGAAGAAGGCAAGCTTTGTGGTGACGTTGATTTTGAAAAAGCAGAACCAATTGTAGAAGCAATCACACCTGTTCCGGGCGGAGTAGGAAGCGTTACAACCTCTGTTTTAGTAGGTCATGTAGTAGAAGCGGCTAAGAGAAAATTCGCTTAGTGAAATTTTTTAAGGGAGTTATCACCTGATGTATATTTCAGGTGATAACTCCTTTTTAATACAACAAACAAAAGGTGTTTCCGCAATGGAAACACCTTTTGTTTTAGAAATTACAAGCTGGGCGGCGTATCCAGCATCTCAGGTACTCTTACGAGTGTGTCGGGAGCCTTTCCGACCTTTGTAATTTAATTTATTGTGTCCATATTATAGAGGAAATTATACTATTTGTCAAATTTTTTTAAGCGGACATTTGCGATACCATGTTTTAATTTTCCATTAGTAATAGTGTGCAGAGTGGAAACATATAAATAATTTTCTTTCATATCAAGTTTTATTCCGATTTGAATATTATCATGAAACCTTTTGACAAGTTCAAAACTGTCTCCAATCTCATTAGGATTTACTCCGATATAATCCGGAGATGAAATGATAGATGAGATAAATTTGAGATAGGGAAGACATTCCGGATGTCTTTTTTTTATATGCTTTTCTGGACCACAGGATTGATATATAACGTCTTGATTAAAATGTATAGGTAGATAGTTGTGAAATTCTTTATTATAAGATGCAACAGGAAATATTTTGCCGTTCGTGATTTATATCACCTCTTGTCTGTATGTGCGAATAAAAATATTCTATGGAAATTCTGTCATATTCTTCCGAAACCAAAGGGGCATAAGGTTTCTTTGGCATCTTGCGTTTTTTCTTTCTTTAATGGCAACAGAATGAAAAAATGTTTTCCAAAGCTCAGAATACAAGTCTGTGTCCTGTCTTGAATTTTCCAGAAAAGAGAGTTCTTCTTTGGTAAGAGGACTTAAAAAGGATTTTTGCTCCAAAGGATGGATTAAAGCAATCATGTGATTTTTATCAATAATCATCCAGTTTTCCGAAGGCATACGGTCTTCAAAATGAGGAGCAAGCAGAGTAAGTACGTTGCATTTTGGTTCAATAACAGAAAGAAGTATATTTTCATTAAGTCTGGAAAATCGTACAAATTCACGAAATTGATGGGCTTCATTTGTTACCTTTCTTTTTAACTCAAACAGGGCGGCAACAGCCGGATTTCCAAGCATTTGGATGACTTGTTTTTGATAGAGAAATCCGACAATTAAGAAACGATAAATAATATCCAGTTTATTACTTTCATAAGAAAGAGATGCGGTATAGACATCATAAAAAGCCTGCGGACATATTTTATTTTGAATAGAGCGGATGACTTTTTTTACTTTTTCTTTATCTGCATCAATATGGCGGTATTCACAAAATAATTCGAAATTTCCAATAGGCTCTGTCTGAAGGCGAATATTAGAATGACCTAAACGGGCAGCCCAGGCATCGTAGATGCAGGTCATCATATCATCAAAGGTATCACAGCATGTAAAAACAATCATATCAATTTTCCTTTCATTTTTTAAAATTGTCCCAGAATACTTTTGCATTTATCCTCTATGGTGGGCGGAACATCGAGAAAATGGTCATCAAACAGAGATAGCTGCTGGTAGGTCTGAGGATGCTCCAGCTTCCATGAGGTTTCTTTTTGCTCTGCGGTAAGCTGTCGGGTAATAAAGTTTTCTTCAATGGGCATGGAATAGAGCATTTTCCCGTGACAGGTAATAAAATATTGTGCCCGCTTCAGAACAAGCCCAAGACGCTTTAAAATAGAAAAATCCAAGGTTGAATTTTTTCTTGCCTGAACAATGCGAAGAGCCGATTTATTTCCAATGCCGGGAACCTTTAGTAATTGACTGTAACTTGCAGTGGAAACTTCTATGGGAAACTGATCTAAGTGTCTTAGCGCCCATTCACATTTAGGGTCAAGGAGCAGGTTGAAATTGGGTTTTTCAGGGCTTAATAATTCTTCTGCATGAAAGCCGTAATAGCGCAGCAGCCAGTCCGCCTGATACAGACGGTGTTCCCGTAAAAGAGGTGGCGGAGTATCGGGTGAGGGCAACAGGCTGTCTTCGTTTAACGGAATATAGGCAGAAAAGAATACACGCTTTAAGTCGAACTTCTGATACAGTGTCTGAGTGACTTTTAAAAGTTCATAATCATTTTCCAAAGCTGCTCCGATAATCATCTGTGTGCTTTGACCGGCAGGAACGAAAGAAGAAGCAGAAGTGTTGTGCGCAGACAGAGAAGCTGCGGTTTGCACAGTCAAGGAGGAAGCAGAGGCATTCAGCTGCTTTTGCCTGTCATTTGAAAAAATAGAGTCTGGCAAATAGCGGTTTCCGTGATGGCGTTCAAAGGAAGATGATTTTCCCAGCGCTAAACGGGAAGCTGCGATATTCTGCTGTATTTGTGACATAGGCTGTAAGATTTTATCATGCGTTTTACCCGGAGCAAGGGCTGCCAGCCCTTCTTTTGTGGGAAGTTCTATATTTACGCTCATTCTGTCTGCCAGATAGCCGGTTTTCTGGATTAGGTCAGGGTGGGCGCCGGGCACAGCTTTCGCATGGATATAGCCACGAAAATGATATTTATTTCGCAGAAGATATAAGGTTTGGTAAATAAGCTCCATGGTGAAATCGGGGCTTTTTATAACACCGGAGCTTAAAAATAAGCCCTCAATATAATTGCGCTTATAAAATTCCACAGTAATGCCGCAAAGCTCTTCCGGCGTAAAGGTAGTGCGGACTCTGTCATTGGAGCGGCGATTTAAACAGTATTTACAGTCGTAAATACATTCGTTAGAGAACAGGACCTTTAACAGGGAAATACATCTTCCGTCAGCGGCAAAGCTATGGCAGATACCGGAGGCACAGGAGTTGCCTAAATGCCCCTTTGCCCCTCGGCGGTCTGCACCGCTGGAAGTGCAGGCAACATCGTATTTGGCAGCATCGGATAAGATTTCAAGCTTTTGATTTATTGTGAATGAGGTTTGAATGTTCATAAGGTACTCCTTTAAATTAAATCGAATGTATGTTCTGCTTTTATTATAAGAGCAGGAAATGAAAAAGTCAAGAACAAACGTTCTGGCAATGACTGGTAATTTTTTATTTTTCTCAGGCATATAATTTAGTAATAGAATAAAGGGGGTATAGTATGGATACATATAATATTTATAAAGATATACAGGCACGTACAGGCGGCGAAATCTATATTGGTGTGGTAGGCCCTGTGCGTACAGGAAAGTCAACCTTTGTCAGAAGATTTATGGAAATTGCAGCATTGCCCAATATGGAAGAACCGTTGAAAAAGGAAGTCAGAGACCAGCTTCCTTTAAGCGGTTCGGGAAAGATGATTACAACGGCAGAGCCTAAATTTATTCCGAAAGAAGCTGCAAAAATTCAAATAGGAGAAGACCTTTCGGCAAAGATACGTTTGATTGACTGCGTGGGATTTATGGTGCCTGAGGCTTCCGGAAATATGGAGGATGGTAAGGAGCGTATGGTAAAAACTCCATGGTTTGGATATGAAATTCCCTTCCATCAGGCAGCAGAAACCGGTACGCAAAAAGTAATTACAGAACATTCAAACATTGGGCTTGTTTTGACTTGCGATGGCTCTTTCGGTGAAATTCCAAGAGAAAATTATATTTCCAGTGAAGAAAAAACCGTGGCAGAACTAAAGAAAACAGGAAAGCCTTTTTTGATTTTAGTAAATTCTCAAAAGCCCTATAAAGAAGAAACCTTAAAGTTGGTAGAGGAATTAAAACAAAAATATCAAACAGGTGTTTTAAGCTTGAACTGTGAACAGCTCAGAAAAGAAGATATTTGTCGGATTATGGAAAAAATTTTATATGAATTTCCCATTGTGCAGATGGAATTTTACGTTCCAAAATGGGTGGAAATGCTTCCTTCGGAGCATTATTTGAAAAAAGATTTAATTGACAGTATTAAAAAGCTTATGGAAAAAATGCGTTATGTCAAAGATGCGACAAAAGAAAATATGCGGGTTTCTTCTGAATATATCCAAAATCTTCTTTTGGAAAAGACTGATTTATCCACGGGAAAATTGAAAATACGAGTGGATATGGACGATGTGTGGTATTATGAAATTCTAAGTGAAATGACAGGGGTAGACATCTCCGATGAATACGAGCTTATTCATACCATGCAGGAATTGGCAAAAATGAAGGCAGAATACGTAAAAGTGCAGGATGCCATTTCTTCTGTTAAGGGAAAGGGATATGGTGTGGTTACACCGCAAAAAGACGAGATTAAGCTGGAAGAACCTGTGGTAATCAAGCAGGGTAATAAATATGGGGTAAAAATAAAATCGGTCAGTCCTTCCATTCACATGATACGGGCAAATATCGAGACAGAAATTGCGCCGATTGTGGGAAGCGAAGAACAGGCAAAGGATTTAATTTCTTATATTAAAACAAGTGACGAGAGAAAGGAAAGTATCTGGCAGACAAATATTTTCGGGAAATCCATCGGAGAGCTGGTGGAGGATGGAATTCACACAAAACTGATTCAAATCGGTGATGAAAGTCAGATAAAGCTTCAAGATACCATGCAGAAAATTGTCAATGACAGCAAAGGCGGAATGGTTTGCATTATTATATAAAATCGAAAGAGGGAGAGTGCTGTATGCGAATGCGGCAGTCTCTCTTTTGTTGTGAAAAAGAAAGTTTTATGATAAAATGACAAAAAGAAAAGCAAAAGAAAAGAGATGATATTTTTCATGGAAGACTCCAATTATGAAAAAGTATTTCAAGAATTTCAAAAACGTTTTTTAAAAAAGAATATAGATGAAACGGCGAAGAGATTACAACTGAAAACAGATACTTATTATTTGTATGTTCCATTTTTTAATGAAAACTGCCGTGTAGAAAAAGCCACGGGAGAGATTACAGGAGAAACAGGACAGGAGCTTTGCGTAAGCGACCGTTTGACCATTATGCACCACTTATGCTGCCATCAGGAATTTGCGCAGAAAAGTGACAGGAAGGTTCCGTTTCGGGAAATCAGGGAAGCAGCTGTTTTTGAGGCGGCTTATAACCGAATGGCGCTGGAACCTTTAAAAAAAGCTTTTCAGGGACGTGGAGATGCGCTTTTAAAGGCGGGCATAGAAATAGGCGGCAAACAGGAAAAATTTGGCGATGTCAGTATTACCTTGCAGGCATTTCCAATGATTTCCCTTACTTATATTTTCTGGGACAGTGACGAGGAGTTTCCGGCGGCAGCCAATATTCTTTTTGGTAATCGGATTGCTCAATGGACACATCCGGAAAGCGTTCCGGTTTTAGCGGAAACAGGAACAAAAAGATTGATAGCAGCTATGAGGATTTGAGAGTAAAGCTTGGTTTTGCGTTGACTTTTTACAGGGAAAATTATATAATGAGTACGGTTATTGAGGAAAGAAACAGAACTGAGCATTTTTATGGAAGCAGGTGAAATTCCTGTGCAAGTCCGTTACTGTAAAGCCAGATACATAGATTGCTTAGAGGAATGAAGAGCATCTGCGGCAACCGGATGACTTCAAATAAAAAAGGGTATCTATTATCCAATGGAGAGTTCGTTGTCTTAGAGGACAGCGAATTTTTGCTTTTAAAGGAATAGACAATGGAAGAAAAAACAGGATTAGAAGAGTATTACAGTATTGTAAATAATAAAAAAATGCGTTTTGGATATACTACCGGCTCCTGTGCCGCAGGAGCGGCTAAAGCAGCGGCGCTGATGCTTTTTGCAGGGCAGGAGCAAAGATATGTAGATTTCATGACACCAAAGGGAATTTCCCTTCATCTGAAGGTTCTGCATATTACCAGAGGAGAGAACTGGGTTTCCTGTGCCATTCAAAAGGATGGAGGAGACGACCCGGATGCCACAAGCGGCATTGAGATTTTTGCAAAGGTTGAAAAAACAGAGAACAGAGGCGTTTGCATTGAAGGCGGCATTGGCGTAGGTCGAATAACGAAGAAAGGGCTGGAACAGCCTTTAGGGAATGCGGCAATTAACAAAGTTCCCCGTGCTATGATACAAAGAGAGATGGAAAACGTTTGTAATGATGCAGATTATGAGGGCGGACTTCTGGTAACCGTCAGTGTGCCAAAAGGAGCGGAAATTGCCAAAAGAACGTTTAATCCCAGACTGGGGATTGAAGGGGGGATTTCCATACTTGGTACATCGGGAATTGTAGAGCCTATGAGTGAGGCTGCTCTGATAAAAAGTATTGAGGTAGAAATGCGTCAGAAGGTAGAAAACGGTGCAAAATACCTGCTGATTACCCCCGGAAATTATGGTGCAGCCTATATGAAGGAGCATCTTTGTCTGCCTTTCGAGGAAAATATAAAGTGCAGCAATTATGTGGGAGAAGCTCTGGATATGGCAGTATCCATGGGCGTAGAAGGGATTTTGTTCATTTCTCATATCGGAAAATTTGTGAAGGTGGCAGCAGGTATTATGAATACCCATTCCAGATGTGCAGATGCCAGAGCAGAAATTTTAAGCGCCAATGCCCTTCGGGCGGGAATTTCTTTGGAAAGTGCGAAGGAAATTCTGAATACCGTTACGACGGATGAAGCATTGGAAATTATTCAAAGAGAAGGATTATTAAATCCGGTTATGAAAGAACTGACAGACAGAATTCTGTTTTACTTAAATCACAGAGCTTATAACAGAATGCTTTTAGGCGCTGTGCTGTATTCCAATGAGTTTGGTTATCTTGGAGAGACAGAGAATGTAAAGGAACTGACGGATTTATTAAATCATCAGTACCGGAAAGGACAAGAAGAATGAAGGGAAAATTATTTGGACTCGGAGTAGGACCAGGTGATCCGGAATTATTAACAGTAAAGGCGCTTCGCCTGATTAAGGAAAGCGATGTTATTGCAGTTCCGGGGAACGATATTCAAAAAAGTGTTGCATATCAGATTGTAAAAGGGGTATATGAGGAGCTGGATGAAAAAAATCTAATTCCCATTGCAATGCCTATGACAAAGGATAAGGCTGTTTTGGAAGCAAATCATGAAAAGGCAGCCAATGATATTGAAGCTTATTTAAAAGAAGGAAAGCAGGTAGCCTTTCTGACTTTAGGCGACCCTACGGTTTATTCGACTTATTTATACGTACATAAAAGAATTTTATCCAGAGGCTATGAGGTCGAAATCGTCAGCGGAATTACATCCTTTTGTGCAGTAGCGGCAAGATTGAATATGGGACTGGTAGAAATGGCAGAGCCCCTCCATGTAATTCCTGCAACTTACCGTGCAGAGGAAATGGATGAAATCTTAAAAATGCCGGGAACAAAGGTACTGATGAAAACAGGAAGTAAAATGCAGCAGGTAAAGGAAAGCATTGTAAACAGCGGGCAGCAGGCAGTGATGATTGAAAATTGCGGTATGCCGGATGAAAAGATTTATTTGTCCGCAGAAGACATTCCGGAAAAAGCAGGATACTATTCTTTAATTATTGTGAAAGAAAACAAATGAGGTGAAAGAAGATGATACATTTTATAGGTGCAGGAAGCGGGGCAGCCGATTTAATCACAGTGCGTGGAAAAGCATTTTTAGAAGAAGCAGACGTATTGATTTATGCAGGCTCTCTGGTAAATCCGCAGTTATTGGATTATGCAAAAGAGGACTGTGTAATTTACAACAGTGCAAAAATGACACTGGAAGAGGTCTTAGAGGTTATGCTTCAGGCAGAAAAAGATGGGAAAATGACCGTGCGTTTACATACAGGAGACCCCTGTCTTTACGGTGCAATTCGGGAACAGATGGATGTACTGGATGAAAAGGGGATTGCTTATGATTATTGTCCCGGCGTCAGCTCTTTTTGCGGAGCGGCGTCTGCTTTAAATCTGGAATATACACTGCCAAATGTATCCCAGAGTGTCATTATTACACGTATGGCAGGAAGAACGCCTGTTCCGGAAAAAGAAAGTATTGAGTCCTTTGCAGCGCATCACGCAACCATGGTAGTATTTTTAAGTACAGGTATGCTGGAGGAGCTGTCAAAGCGTTTAATTGAAGGCGGTTATGAACCGGATACACCGGCAGCGATTGTATATCGTGCCACATGGGAGGATGAAAAGAGCTTTGTCTGTACGGTTGCTACTTTGGCACAGACAGCAAGAGAAAATAATATCACCAAAACGGCTCTGATGATTATCGGTGATGTGGTGGCACATCCGCAGTATGACCGTTCAAAATTATATGACCCCGGATTTACTACGGAGTTTCGCAAGGGAACAGATTTGTAAGCAGATAAGCAGGAAGGTTTTTACAGTAAGAAAGGATTGTAGAAAATGAAAATAGCAATAATCAGTTTCAGTCAGTCGGGATATCGGTTAAGCGAAATGCTTTACTGGGTATTAAAAGAACGTTCTTATGAGGTGGCATCCTACACCAAAAGTAAATATACGAAAAAGGTTTTAGATGAGTCTCAGCTGGATGAGGACTCTCAGGATTTCAGAAGTGTGAAGCAGTTTGCAAAACCTGTGGACGAGTCTATTAAAGAGTGGACAGGAAGAAGATTTGAGGATTGTGATGCCATTGTGTTTGTAGGAGCCTGCGGCATTGCGGTAAGAAGTATTGCTCCTTTTGTAAAAAGCAAAAAGATAGACCCGGCTGTGGTGGTCGTGGACGAACAGGGACAGTTTGCCATTTCTCTTCTTTCCGGACACATTGGCGGCGCAAATGAGCTTACGGAAGAAATTGCAGAAATTCTTCGTGCCCAGCCGGTTATTACAACAGCCACCGATTTAAACGATAAGTTTGCGGTAGATGTTTTTGCCAAGAAAAACGGCTGCTTTATTTCCGATATGGAATTGGCAAAGGAAATTTCAGCGGCTCTTCTGGCAGGAAAGGAAGTTGGATTTGTCAGTGATTTTCCATGGCTGGGAGAAATTCCGGATGAGTTAAAGCTCTGTCAGAAGGAGGATGAAGAAAAACCGGAGATTGGTATTTGTGTTACCACAGGATATTTGGAGCATCCGTTTGTGCATACCTTATATTTAATTCCAAGAGTAATTACCACAGGTCTGGGATGTAAAAAAGGAACAGATAAGGAAACCGTAGAAAGCGTTGTACGCAGAGCCTGCGATGAGCTTTTAATTCCTTCTGTGGCTATGGAGCAGGTGGCAAGTATTGATTTGAAGAAGGAAGAGGCGGGTATTCTGGAATATTGCAAGGAGCGGAAAATCCCGTTTATTACTTATACTGCGGAAGAGCTTCAGGAGGTAGAAGGCACTTATGCCAGCTCTCAGTTCGTGGAGAATGTGACAGGCGTAGATAATGTCTGTGAAAGAGCGGCGCTTTTAGGTAGCAGTAAGGACGGAAAAGGCAGACTGATACAGAGAAAATATGCAAAGGACGGCGTGACAGTGGCGCTGGCTATGAAGAAATGGAGTGTGAACTTTGAATAAATTATATGTTGTGGGAATTGGTCCCGGCGCTTATGAAAAAATGACAATCGAGGCAGCAAATGCTTTAAAGAACAGTGACGTAATTATTGGATATACCGTATACGTAGATTTGGTGAAAGAACATTTCAGCGGAAAAGAATTTTTGACAACACCTATGAAGAAAGAGGTAGACCGCTGTGTTATGGCATTTGAGGAAGCCATGAAGGGCAAGACCGTATCCATGATTTGCAGCGGAGATGCAGGTGTTTACGGAATGTCAGGGCTGATGTATGAAATCGGTGTGAAATATCCGGAAGTGGAACTGGAGATTATTCCCGGCGTGACTGCGGCAACCGGCGGAGCTGCTGTGTTGGGAGCGCCTCTTATCCACGACTTCTGCCTTATCAGTTTAAGTGATTTATTAACACCTTGGGAAAAGATTGAGGCAAGACTTTTAAATGCGGCAAAAGCGGATTTTGTGATTTGTTTATATAATCCGTCCAGTAAAAAGAGACATGATTACTTGCAAAAAGCCTGCGATTTGATGATGCAGCATCAGTCACCGGAAACCGTATGCGGAATTGTGGGAAATATCGGCAGAGACGGAGAGCACATGCAGGTCATGACCTTAAAAGAGCTTCGTGATACAAAGGTAGACATGTTTACCACTGTTTTCATCGGAAATTCACAGACAATGAATATTCAGGGCAAAATGGTAACGCCAAGAGGCTATAAAAATGTGTAAAGTAATTGTTTTTGCAGGAACTACCGAAGGCAGGCAGCTTGCACAGTTTCTGGAAAAAAGACAGGTTCCTGCCCATATCTGTGTGGCAACGGAATATGGAGAACAGCTTTTAGGAGAGAATGAAAATCTGGAAATTTCTCATGAGCGGCTCAATCAGGAACAGATAGAAGAATTGATTTTAAAAAATAACAAACCACTTGTTATTGACGCCACGCATCCTTATGCTGCGGAGGTGACAAAAAATATAAAAGCCGCATGTGAAAATACAGGCGCAGAATATTTAAGGGTTCTTCGGGAAAATCAGGAAAATGCTGATTTAGGGGACTATGTTTATGTTGAAACCGTGGAAGCGGCAGTTGATTATCTTGGAAAAACAACAGGAAATATTCTGGCAACTACAGGGAGTAAGGAAGCTGCAAAATATACAGTGCTTTCTGACTTTGAAAACCGTGTTTTTCTTCGGGTTCTTTCTCTGCCAAACGTAGTAGAAGAATGTTCCCGCTTGGGCTTTCAGGGAAAAAATCTGCTCTGCATGCAGGGACCTTTTTCAAAGGAATTTAATATTGCCATGCTTCGCCAGCTGAATTGTAAATACATGGTAACAAAAATGTCCGGTAAAAGCGGCGGTTTTCTGGAAAAGCTGGAAGCAGCCAGAGCTTGCGGATGCACCCTTGTTGTGGTGGGGCGGCCTTTAAAAGAAACAGGAGTTTCCTTACAGGAATGTAAACGGATTTTATGCAGAAGCTTTTCATTGCCGTCACAGGCAGAGATTTCCCTTGTAGGAATTGGAATGGGAAATACAGACAGTCTTACAAAAGAGGCAGAAAAAACCATACAGGAAGCGGATTTACTAATCGGCGCTTCCAGAATGTTGGAGTCCTGTGAAAAAAAAGAGCAGGATATTTACGTGGAATATAACAGTGAAAAAATTGCATCATACATACAGGAGCATCCGGAATATGAAAAAATCGCCGTGGTTTTATCCGGAGATGTGGGATTTCACAGTGGGGCCAAAAAGCTTCTTGCGGTTTTGGGAAATCAGGTAAAGGTAATCTGCGGAATTTCTTCGGTGGCATATTTTATGAGCCGTATTCAGAAATCATGGGATGATACAGTTTTAACCAGCAATCATGGAGAAGAAGCCAATTTGCTTTCTCTTATCAGACAAAATAAAAAGGTTTTTTCTATTTTAGGAAAGAATGACAGCGTTTCTGAGCTTGCAAAAAAACTGCTGGCTTATGGGATGGATGAGGTGGTTCTCTATGTTGGAGAACGGCTGTCTTATGCAGATGAAAAAATCCAAAAGGGAACGCCTGAGACCTTTGCAGACTATGAAGGCGACAGCTTAAGCGTTTTATATGTGGAAAATGAAAATTACAGGCAGCAGTCGGCAACCCACGGCATAAGAGATGAAGAATTTTTAAGAGATAAGGTTCCCATGACAAAGGAAGAGGTTCGAACGGTGTCTCTTTCCAAGCTGAGACTTTTTGAAAACTCTGTATGCTATGACATAGGGGCAGGTACAGGCTCTGTGGCAATCGAAATGGCGCTGAGGGCTTATAAGGGAAAAGTATATGCCATTGAAAAAAAAGAACTGGCAGTGGAGCTTTTAAAGAAAAACAAAGAGCAGTTTCAGGCGGATAATCTGGAGATTATAGAAGGACTGGCTCCGGAAGCAATGAAAGCTTTAGAAGCGCCTACCCATGCCTTTATCGGGGGATCTTCCGGAAATATGAAGGAAATTATGGAACTGCTTTTAGAGAAAAATTCAAAGGTTCGCATAGTTATTAACTGTATTGCCTTGGAGAGCGTGTCAGAAGCTTTGGAGTGTTTGAAAACCCTGCCTGTAACGGACACAGAAATTGTGCAGATGACTGTGAGCAAATCAAAAACAGTCGGCAGATATCACATGATGATGGGCGAAAACCCCATTTATATTATTTCCTGTACGGGAAATTGTCAGCAGAGAGGATAGAACTATGAGTACAGCTCGTTTTCTTTTAACAGCCGGTGCGAGCGGCAGCGGAAAAACCCTGATTACCTGTGGGATTTTACAGGCATTGAAAAACAGAGGACTTCAAACAGCCTCTTTTAAGTGTGGGCCGGATTATATTGACCCTATGTTTCACACAAAGGTAATCGGAACAAAATCCCGAAATTTAGATACTTTTTTTACCACGCCGGACAGAACCAGATATTTATTAAAACGAAATCTGGAAGACTGTGACATTGCCGTAATGGAAGGTGTTATGGGCTATTATGACGGCGTAGGCGGAACAACCACAAGGGCAAGCGCCTATGATTTGGCAAAGGTGACACAGACACCTGTGGTGCTGATTGTTAATTGTAAAGGAATGAGCGTCTCTATTCTTCCCTTTATTCAGGGATTTGTGAATTTTATGCCGGACAGCAACATCAAAGGCGTACTGCTGAACCAGATTTCTTCCATGCTGTATCCCAGAGTAAAAGAAATGATTGAAACAAAGCTGGGAATAAAAGTATATGGCTATGTTCCTGTGGTAACAGACTGTGTCATTGAAAGCCGCCATTTAGGGCTTGTAATGCCTAATGAAATACAGGATTTCAAGGAAAAGCTTGGAAAGCTTGCCAAGCGTATGGAGGAGACCATAGATTTCCATGGACTTATTGAGCTTGGAAAGAGCGCTCCTGCTATTTCTGTTGAAAAAGAAACAAAAGAATATTTTCAAAGCTTGAAAAATCAGGGAGAAAAAATAAAAATAGGCTTGGCAAAGGATGAAGCGTTTTGCTTTTTCTATGAGGACAACCTAAAGCTTTTAGAGGAAATGGGCGCAGAGCTCATTCCGTTTTCTCCCATTCACGATAAAGAGCTGCCACCTGATATTCAGGGCTTATTACTGTATGGCGGTTATCCTGAATTATACGGAAAAGCGCTGGAAGAAAATCTTTCTATGAGGGAACAGATAAAAGAAGCTCTTTCAAAGGGGATGCCGGTTTTGGCAGAATGCGGCGGTTTTATTTATCTCCACGATATCTTTGAGGATGAAAAAGGGGTTTTTCGTCAGGGAGTAGGACAGATTAAAGGGAAGGTCTTTAATACAGGAAAGCTGTCTCGTTTTGGGTATATTGAAGCGTCCTGTAAAAAGCCGGTATTCGGAAGACAGCTTGGTATGTGTCCGGCACATGAGTTTCACTATTTTGACTCTACAAGCTGCGGAGCTGATTTTTATGCAAAAAAGCCCACAGGTAAAAGAGGCTGGGATTGTATTCACAGTACGCCGACTATGACGGCGGGATTTCCTCATTTTTATTATTACGGAAATCCGGAATTGCCAAAAGCATTTCTGGATTGCAGCAGGGATTTTAAGAAAAGACAGTCAGGAGGACTTGAAAAATGAATTTGCAGGAAGCTTTAGAAAAAATACAGCCGTTAAACGAAGAAGCAATGAAAAGCAGTCAGGCACATTGGGACAGTATCGCCCATCCCCTGCACAGCCTCGGAAAGCTGGAGGATATGATTGTGCAGATTGCGGGAATTACAGGTACGCCAAAGGTGTGCGTGAAAAAAAGAGTTTTAATTCCCATGTGTGCGGACAACGGCGTAGTAGAAGAGGGCGTCACACAGACAGGGCAGGAAATTACGGCTCTGGTGGCGGAAAATTTCTTACAGGAAAAAGCAGCCTCCAGCATTATGTGCAAAAGTGTGGGCTGTGATATTTTTCCCATTGATGTAGGTGTGGCAAGAGACGTCCGTATTTTTAACCGCAAAATCGCCTATGGAACAAAAAATATGACAAAAGAGCCTGCAATGACAAGGGAACAGGCAATCCGTGCCATTGAAATCGGAATAGAAGCAGCGCAGATGATGAAGGAAAAGGGCTATCATATTCTTGCAACCGGTGAAATGGGCATTGGAAATACCACGACCAGCAGCGCTGTGGCTTCTGTACTCTTAGATATTCCTGTGGAAAGAATGACAGGCAGGGGAGCGGGACTTTCTACGGAAGGCTTAAACCGCAAAATTACAGCAATTAAAAAAGCCATTGCCCTTCATCAGCCTGATAAAACAGATGCCATTGATGTACTTTCTAAGGTAGGGGGATTTGATATTGCAGCGATTGCCGGACTGTTTTTAGGAGGGGCAGCCCTTCATATTCCTGTTTTAATTGACGGAGTCATTTCTGCCACAGGAGCTTTGGCAGCGGCAACGATTTGTCCTCTGGCAAAGGATTATATGTTGGCTACCCACGTTTCCAAAGAACCGGCAGGCGCATTGCTTTTAGAAGCGCTGGGAAAAGAAGCGCCTCTGTATTGTGACATGTGTCTGGGAGAAGGAACGGGAGCATTGAATTTATTCCCGCTGCTGGATACCGGTTTGGCAGTTTACAATCAGATGGGGGATTTCGGAAACTGGGGAATGGATGCTTACCAGCCCTTGGATTAGAGAGGAAAGACAAAATGATTACTTTAATTACAGGGGGAAGCGGCAGCGGAAAATCCGCTTATGCAGAGCAAAAGGTAGTAGAATTCGGGGATTTCAACCGTATTTATATTGCCACCATGTACCCTTTTGACGAGGAAAGTCATCAAAGGATTGCCCGTCATCGTGCTATGCGGGCAGAAAAAAATTTTTCTACTGTGGAATGTTATGTAGGCTTAAAAAATGTGAAAATACCGAAACACTCCTGCGTACTTTTAGAGTGTCTTTCCAATCTTACCGCCAATGAAATGTTTCAGGAAAACGGCGCAAAAGAGAAGGTAGTGGAAGAAATTTTAGAAGGTGTGAAAAATTTAGACAAACAGGCCGAGCAGGTGGTCATTGTAACAAATGAAATTTTTTCCGATGGAATAAAGTATGATGAGGAAACAAAACAATATCAGAAATATCTGGGAGAAATTAATGCGAGACTTGCCGCGTGGGCGAAGGAAGTAACCGAAGTGGTGTATGGCATTCCGGTGCAGCAGAAAAACACAGAGCGAAAAGAAGGACAATAAAATGGAAAAATTATGGAACAGCTTTAAAATTGCATTTTCTATGTATTCCAAAATCCCAATGCCTGCCAGTGACTGGAAAAAGGAAAATATGCGCTATATTATGTGCTTTTTCCCCCTCATTGGTGTGATAATCGGCGGAGTTGTATGGCTTTGGGGCTTTTATGGAAGATATCTTACAGAAAGCAGAGGCTTTTATGCAATGATTTTTGTTATGATACCGGTATTTCTCACAGGAGGTATTCATTTGGACGGCTTGCTGGACACTTCAGACGCCATTCATTCCTATCAGCCAAGAGAACGTAAGCTGGAAATTTTAAAGGACTCCCATGCAGGAGCCTTTGCCATTATCACTGCCGTGGTGTATTTTTTCCTGTACTACGGCATGTATCATGAAATTACGTTACAGAGCCTGCCGGTGGTATGTATCGGCTTTGTGCTTTCCAGAGCGCTGGGAAGCTTTTCCATTGCCAGCTTTCCTATGGCAAAGAATACAGGGCTTGCAGCTACTTTTTCTGACGGAGCACAGAAGAATTGCGTAAGAATTGTTTCCTGCGTTTATGTTATTCTTTGCGTGTGTGCAATGCTGGCATACAGCCCTGTCATCGGGGCATGTGCGGTAACCGGAGCTGCTCTGGAATATTGGTATTATTATAAAATGTCTATGAAGGAATTTGGAGGAATTACCGGAGATTTAGCCGGTTTTCACATGCAGATTTGCGAACTGGTGATAGCGTTTTCCTGTGTAATCGGTGAAAGCATCAGCAGAATGATATAAAAGAAGGGAAAGACCATGAAGTTAATTATAGGCGGCGCTTTTCAGGGAAAGAAAGAATATGTAAAAGAGAAATTTTCTCTTTCCGAAGAGCAGATGACAGACGGAAAAAATGCAGAATATGATGATATTTTTCATTGTACCTGTCTGTATCATTTTCATGAATGGGTAAAAAAGGGACTGGAAAAAGAGTGGGATTTTGAGAATTTAGCAGAGAAAATTCAGGAAAAAAATCCGGATTTAATTGTGATTTCCAATGAATTAGGATATGGTGTAGTCCCCATAGATGCCTTTGACAGAAAATACAGAGAGAGTACAGGGCGGCTCTGCACACAACTGGCTGCAAAAAGCAGACAGGTCATCCGTGTGGTATGCGGTCTTGGCATGGTGATAAAAGATGCTTAAAGTAGTTTTAATCCGTCACGGAAAAACATTGGGAAATCTCAAAGGCAGATATATTGGCTGTAAGACCGATGAAAATTTGTGCTCTCTTGGCATAGAGGAGATAAGAAAGAAACAATATCCAAAGGCAGAGCTTGTATATGCAAGTCCTATGAAACGATGCTTGGAAACAGCGGCGCTGATTTATCCAAAGCTTTCTGTGGAAACAAATATACAGTTAAAAGAGTGTGATTTTGGAAAATTTGAAAACAAAAACTATCAGGAGCTGTCAAGCGTAAAAGAATATCAGGAATGGATTGACAGCAACGGAACACTGCCTTTTCCAAACGGAGAAGGGGTGGAAGAATTTCGAGAAAGATGTATTAAAGGCTTTGAAGAATGTATTTTAAAAGCTTTTTCAAAAGAACACAGGCAAATTGCCATGGTAGTACACGGAGGTACAATCATGAGCATCCTTTCCCATTTTGCAGAGCCGAAAGGCGAATACTTTAAATGGCAGATTGGGAACGGAGAATTTTATCTGCTTCACATAGACAGGGAAGCTTGGGAGCAGAAAAAAGAAATCAGTCTGGTACAGAAAGGATAAAATCATGATAAGATGGACAGGAACTGCCCTGCTTTTGGGCTTTTTTATAGATTTACTTTTGGGAGACCCCAGATGGCTTTACCATCCGGTCCGAATAATCGGAAACGGCATTTCTTTTTTTGAAAAACATTTAAGAAATCTATTTCCAAAGACAGAAAAAGGAGAACGAAAAGCGGGACTGGCGCTGGTGATTTCCATTTGTTTCCTATCCGGTTTTGTACCTCTTGCTATTTTGTATATCGGCTATCAAATACATACCGTACTGGGAATTGTGATTGAAAGCTTTTTTTGCTACCAGATGCTTGCGGTAAAATCTTTAAAGCAGGAAAGCATGAAGGTATATAAAGAGCTGAAAAAGGGCGATTTAGAAGGCGCAAGACATGCGGTTTCTATGATTGTGGGACGTGATACAAAATCACTGGATGAAAAAGGAATTACAAAGGCGGCAGTGGAAACTGTTGCAGAAAATACTTCAGACGGAATTATCGCACCTCTTTTTTACATGGCAATCGGAGGCCCTGTGCTGATGTTTATCTATAAGGGGATAAATACCATGGACTCAATGGTGGGATATAAGAATGAGAAATATATCAATTTCGGAAGATATGCTGCAAAGCTGGATGATATAGTCAATTATATTCCTGCCAGAATTTCCGCATGGCTGATGATTGCAGCTGCTTATCTGGAAGGCTTTGACGGCAAAAATGCAAAAAAAATTTTTCTCAGAGACAGATACAAGCATGCCAGTCCGAATTCTGCGCAGACAGAAGCAGTCATGGCAGGCGCTTTAAATGTGCAGCTTGCGGGAAATGCCTATTATTTTGGGAAATTATATGAAAAACCTACCATCGGAGATGCAAACCGAGATATTGAATATGAAGATATTAAACGTGCCAATACCTTATTATATGTAAGCTCCTTTTTAGGGGCAGTGCTTTTTGTGGCAGTAAGAACTGTCTTATTGGCAGGTATTCTATTTCTTTAAAGGAGATTAAAACAATGACAAAGATACACATACACGGCGGAGACGTATACCGTAATCCCGGTATTTTAGATTTCTCCGCAAATTGTAATCCCTACGGGATGCCCAAGGGCGTGAAGGAGGCAGTCATACAGGCGCTTGAGAAAGCGGAATGTTATCCTGACGTAAGCTGCGATGCCCTTCGCAAAGCATTGGCAGAGGAAGAAGAAGTACCGGAAGAAAGAATTATCTGCGGCAACGGAGCGGCAGATTTGATTTTCGGTCTGGTACTGGCAAGAAAGCCAAAAAAGGCATTGCTTCCAGCTCCTACTTTTGCCGAATATGAGCAGGCTTTGTCTTCTGTGGGATGTGAAATCGTGTATGTGCCGCTTTCAGAGGAAAAAGGCTTTGTGCCGCAGGAGAATTTTATAGACAGAATTACCGAAGACATTGATATGGTGTTCTTCTGTAATCCCAACAACCCGACAGGAATATTGGCAGACAGAAGCTATGTAGAAAAGCTTTTACAGCGCTGCAAGCGTTCAGATGCCTTTCTTGTGCTGGATGAATGTTTTATTGATTTTATCGAAAATTCGGAAGCTTATACTATGAAAGCCTATCTGGAAACTTATACCAACTTCTTTTTGCTGAAGGCGTTCACCAAGAAATATGCAATGGCGGGTATTCGTCTGGGCTATGGATTTTGCAGTGACAACCAGACTTTAGAAAATATGCAGGCAGTAATGCAGCCGTGGAATGTATCGGTGCTGGCACAGGAGGCGGGAATAGCAGCGTTAAAAGAAAAAGAGTATGTAAAAGAAACACTTAGTAAAATCAAAGCAGAAAAAGAATGGCTGTTAGAAAAATTAAGAAAATTAGAGCTTTTCTGTTATCCCTCAAAAGCAAACTATATCTTTTTTAAAGGCCCTTTACATTTAAAGGAGAACTGTTTAAAGCAGGGGATTGCCATAAGAGACTGCAGTAATTATCCAAATCTGGAAAAAGGATTTTACCGTATTGCAGTTCGAAAAAGAGAAGAAAACGAGCGCTTAACAGAAGCTTTGGAATATATTTTAAACGGGGAAAAGAGGAAATAGCAATGGCAAAGGCAATTATGATACAGGGAACAATGTCCAATGCAGGAAAGAGTCTTTTGGCAGCAGGACTTTGCAGAATTTTTAAGCAGGATGGCTATCGGGTAGCGCCGTTTAAGTCTCAGAATATGGCGTTAAATTCTTTTATTACAGAAGACGGGCTGGAGATGGGAAGAGCGCAGGTCATGCAGGCAGAGGCAGCGGGAATTAAGCCTTCCGTATTCATGAACCCTATTCTTTTAAAACCTACCAATGATGTGGGAAGTCAGGTGATTGTAAACGGAGAAGTGCTGGGAACGATGAGCGCCAGAGACTATTTTGCTTACAAGAAACAGCTTCTTCCCAAGGTGATGGAAGCTTACCGTAAGCTGGAAGAAGAGTATGATATTATTGTCATTGAAGGAGCAGGAAGTCCTGCAGAAATCAATTTAAAAAAAGAAGACATTGTAAACATGGGTATGGCAAAGCAGGCAAAAGCTCCTGTACTTCTGGTGGGAGATATTGACAGAGGCGGCGTTTTTGCACAGTTAATCGGAACAGTTATGCTGCTGGAGGAAGACGAGCAGAAAATGGTAAAGGGCATGATTATCAATAAATTCCGAGGGGATAAAACCATTTTAGAGCCGGGAGTGGTAAGTTTGGAAGAAAAAACAGGTATTCCCGTGGTGGGAGTAGCCCCTTATATGGAATTGGAGGTCGAAGACGAGGACAGCCTCACCGAACGTTTTTCCGATAAGCAGGAAATCGGCGTCATTGATATTGCAGTTATCCGTGTGCCCAGAATTTCCAATTTTACGGACTTTAATGCTCTGGAAATGATTTCCGGTGTTTCCCTGCGCTATGTAAAAGCAGTCAATGAGCTGAAAAATCCCGATATGATTATTTTACCGGGAACGAAAAACACTATGGAAGATTTACTCTGGTTAAGACAAAACGGACTGGAAGCGGCGATTTTGAAAAAAGCAGCAGAAGGCAAGATTATTTTTGGCATTTGCGGCGGTTATCAGATGTTGGGAGAAAAGCTTTCAGACCCTGACGGCGTTGAAGCCGGGGGGGAGATAAAGGGCATGGGACTTTTGCCAATGGAAACCGTGTTTCAGAATTTGAAAACACGCACAAGAGTTTCCGGTACTTTCCCAAAGGTAGAAGGTGCGTTAAGTTCTCTTACAGGCGTAAAGCTGGAAGGATATGAAATTCACATGGGAGAAAGTGTACTGCTGGAAGGTGCACATCCTTTCACGGAAATCACCGACCACGTTCAAAATACAACAAAGCAGGACGGAGCTTACTGCAACAATGTTTACGGCTCTTATGTACACGGCATTTTTGATAAGGAAGCTGTTGCAAAAAATATAGTAAAAGCCATCGGAGAAGAAAAGGGGCTTGATGTTTCTGAAATGACGGGGATTGATTTTGCCGCATTTAAGGAAACACAATATGATAAACTGGCAGACGGTCTTCGAAAGCATTTAGATATGAAGAAAATTTATGAGATTTTAGAAGCCGGATTGGAATAAAAGAGAGGCAGACTACAAATGAAAGTAGAATTAGAAAATGTAAAACCAAAAGAAATCGAAACAAGAAGCTTTGAAATTATTACGGAAGAGCTGGGAGATAAAAAATTAATTCCCGGTACAGAATGTATTGTAAAAAGATGTATTCACACAAGCGCTGATTTTGACTATGCGGATAATCTTTGTTTTTCTCCAAATGCAGTGGAAAAAGCCATTGAAGCCATTAAAAACGGCGCCTGTATTGTCACAGATACACAGATGGCAAAGGCAGGAATTAACAAAAAGGCACTGGCAAAGTACGGCGGTGAGGTTTATTGCTTTATGTCTGATGAGGATGTGGCAAAAAAAGCAAAGGAGATGGGCAGCACCAGAGCCACAGCAAGTATGGACAAAGCGGCTGAACTTGGAAAACCATTAATTTTTGCTATCGGAAATGCGCCTACTGCTCTTGTAAGACTGTATGAACTGATAAATGAGAAAAAAATTTCTCCGTATTTAATTATAGGGGTTCCCGTTGGCTTTGTAAATGTGGTACAATCTAAGGAAATGATTATGGATACAGACGTTCCTTATATTGTTGCCAGAGGAAGAAAAGGTGGAAGCAATATTGCCGCATGTATCTGTAACGCTTTATTATACATGATTGATAATGAAAGAGATTACTGGAAATAGGAATTTCAGGAAGGAAAAAACATGAAATGTGACAGATGCGGAAAAGAAATCCCGGATACCGATCTCTACTGTGGACGGTGCGGAAAAGCTGTTTTTCCCGAATACATGGATGAGGACGATAGATGGGCTTATTATAAGACAGACGAGGAACTGGAAGAAATTTTAAAGGCAGAGCAGGGAGAAGAGAAGGCAGAGCCTACAAAGCCTGTACAAATGACAAATGTTCCAAAGGAAGAAGAAAAAATTATACAAACAGAAGAAGAACCGGAGCAAGAAAAGCCAGAAGTTGAAAAAACCACAGAAGCCGAAGAAAAGGAAGATACTTCTGTTACAGAACCAGAAGAAACACCGAAGCTGAATGAAGAACCGCAAGAAGAACCGCAGATGGAATGTCAGGAGGTTGAACCGGCTGTTGCGGAAGAAGAGGAGAATGTCTGGGAAGAAGACCTTTTTGACGAGGAAGACGAAGAAGAGGAGGAAGAGGAAAAGCCCCCTTTAAGTCCCGAGAAAAAAAAGAAAAGGCGAAACATTGCCATTCTCATTACTTTTCTGTTGCTTTTATGCCTTGGAATTGGCATTGCTTTGGGAATGAAACGGATGAAAGATTTGGACAGGCAGGAAAAGGAGTATTATGAAAAATTACATAAAGAAGTGGTTCATCAGGATACTCCGTCTGAGGAGATTGAGAAAGAAGTGGATGAAACAGAGAAACAGGATGCTGCGCAAGAGGAAACGACAAAACAGGAGCGTTTTCAACTGGTAAATCCGGATGAAATTGATTTTTCCCAATATCAGAAGATTGTACCTGTCAGTACCGAACAAAACTCCATCAAAGAGTCTGACACTTATGATTACAGTGCACAAAGTGCAGTTGACGGAGACAGCAGCACCTCCTGGCAGGAGAATGAGGAAAACACAGGCGAGACAACCGGTATTCGGATAAATTTCGATGGAAATCATAAGGTTCGTTATCTTGTATTATATTTAGGAAACTGGAGAAGCGACCAGCTCTGGGAATATAGTGCACGGCCAAAGACATTGACAATCCAAGTGGGAGACAGTGAGACAAAGGATATTGAATTTTCCGACGAAAAGAAAAAATTCTGTCTTTCCTTTGAGGAACCAATAGATGCGTCTTACATTTCCATGTATATTGCAGACTCTTATGAGGGAAGCAGATGGAATGACAATGGTATTTCAGAAGTAGAAATATATGAATAAACAAGCTTATTATTCCATGACAAACAGAAATTGCTTTGTCATGGAATAACTGCGTTTATTGCCTGAAACAGAATAGATAATAGGATATGGAGAAATTATGAAGAAACAACAACGAATGAAAGAAGTCAGAAGAAAAAGAAGAATTATGTTTACGGTTTTAGCTGTGTGCATTTTTTGCCTGACCGCTCTTTTAGGCGGAATAAAGCTAAAACAGGCTTATGACAGAAAACAGGAGGAAAAAGCAAGGATAGCAGCCGAGGAAGAACGGAGAAGACAGCAGGAGGAAGAAGAAAGACGAAAGCTGGAGGAACGGCTGAATGTTCAGATTGATATGGATATTTACAGTGAAGCCGCTATTGTAAAGGACGTACAAAACAATAAGGTACTGGCTTCTAAAAATGCAGAAGAACGCATTTATCCTGCGTCTATGACAAAAATTCTCACCTTGTTGATTGCCGTGGAAGAGCTTTCTGATTTGGAGGAGAAGGTTCAAATTCCGGTAGACGAGGTTTTGGCTGAATATGAAAGAGGAGCTTCCATGGCAGGCTTTCAGCCGGGAGAAAAAGTTTCTGTAAAAGATTTGCTGTATGGTCTGATGCTGCCGTCAGGAGCAGAATGTTGTACTGCGCTGGCATGCAGAATATCAGGAAGTGAAGAAGCCTTTGCTGAAAAAATGAATGAAAGAGCCAAGGAGCTTGGGATGTTAAATTCTCACTTTGTAAATGCCTCAGGTCTGCATGAAGAGGAGCACTATACAACCGTTACAGATATTATGATATTATTAGAGCAGGCAATTAAAAATGAAACCTTTTATGAGGTTTTTACCACCCGTTCTTATACAACTGCTCCCACAGCAGCAGAGCCAAACGGAATTACCTTTGAAAGCACCATGTATGACAAGAAATCGACCTTAGAGGTGACAGACGGAGAAATTCTGGGCGGCAAAACAGGCTTTACCAATGCGGCTGGTCAGTGTCTGGCAAGTCTGGCAATGGTAGAGGGACAGGAATACATTTTAGTAACAGCAGGAGCAGATGGAAATCATAACACCGAGCCTTTCCATGTGCTGGACGCAGAAAATATTTACAGTCAGATAGGAGCTGCAATTCAAAGTGAATAAAATGGCAGAATACTGGATAAAAGAAGAACCGTTTTTACCAAAAGCAGTTGTTTTTGATATGGATGGTTTAATGCTGGATACCGAGCGGATTATTAAGTACAGTTGGGATGTGACAGGGGAAAATCTGGGCTACGGAAAGCTGGGCGATAACATCAAAAATACATTGGGCATGAACAGAGCCCAAAGAAATGCTTATTTTCTGAAGAAATACGGCGCAAATTTTCCTTTAGAGGCGTTTTTAGACGGATATCATCAGGTCTATTATGACTATGAGAAAGAGAAGGGAATTCCCAAAAAAGAAGGTCTGCTTTCTCTTTTAGATTATTTAAAGAAGAAAAACATTCCTATGGCAGTGGCAACCTCCACCCATCAAATGTATGCTAAGGAAGCGCTGAAGGAGCAAGGGATTTTTGATTATTTTCAGGAAATCATCACAGGGGATTGTGTGGAGCATGGGAAACCGCATCCGGCTATTTACGCACTGGCATGTGAGAAATTAGAAGTCAGTCCCGCCGCCGCTCTGGCGCTGGAGGACTCTTATAACGGAATTATTTCAGCGGGAAAAGCGGGAATGAAGGTAATTATGATACCCGACCTTTTGGAGGATGAAACACCTGTAAAAGAATATTTATACGGGAAATTAAAGACACTGGAAGAAGTAAAGAATTGGATGGAAAAATAATGAATGGGATGTCGCTTTAAATACGATGTGACATCCCATTCTGTTTTTTAACAATCAATGGTTTTTAAATGTTCGATAAAAAGTTTTCGGATACCGGTATATTCTCCCAAGCCTTTTAATACAGGCTCTACATCATAGCCTGCTGCTTTGAACTGGCTATACCAAGAGTCCGGCTCATCACTTGCCATATCATTTTTCGCATGGTCTCCGGCAACAATCATAAACGGCGCCAAAACAACCTTTTTCGGCTGATAAGCATGAACCATTTTTAACAGACTTTCCATGGTAGGATAAGCTTCTACGGTTCCCAGAAAAATATTGGAATACCCCTTATCTTTAAAGGTATAGTCCAAAGCAGCGTAAATTGCGTTGGCATAGTGAGTTGTTCCGTGCCCCATCAGGACTAAAACCTCATCCTTTGTTAAAGTCTTAAATTCAGAGGTAATGGCATCGATAACGGCTAAATTATCCTGCTCGCTGGTAAGAAGCGGGTCTCCAAAAGAAATAGAATGAAACTGCTCCTGAAAAGCAAGAGCATCTTCTTTCATAAGGTCGTTTTCAATCCCGTTAATTACATGCGTAGGCTGAACAAGTACGTCTGTAATTCCGTCCTGAAGCATTTTCTCCATAGCTTCCTTCACATTGCAAATATGCACACCGTCTCTGGCATTTACTTTTTTGATAATCATTTTGCTGGTCCATGCACGATAGAGGGCATAATCAGGGAAAGCAGCCTGCATATCCTGTTCAATGGCATCAATGGTAATTTTTCTGGTATCATTGTGACTTGTTCCAAAGCTTACAGCCAAGATGGCTTTTTTTGTTTCTTTTGACACTGTTTTTGTTCCTCCGTAGTGTGTATTTATTTTCACATCTGAGATGTATTTTTCTAAAGCATTTAAGTTTTTCGGAAGTGGGAGAGAGGATTTTAAAATTCCTTTTCTGCATAAGCTTTCAAAAAGCTCCAGAACAGCAGGCGGTTCTAAATTTGTTTGTTTTAAAACACCTCGATTGCTGAATACCTGAGCCGGAGTGCCATGCATCAGAACTTTCCCCTCGTGGAATAATAAAATTTCATCTGCCCATTCATAAGCATAATTTACATCATGAGTTGCCATTAAAACAGTAATCCCATTTTGCGTCATCTGATCTACAATATGGTTTACCATAGTCGTATGCTTAGGATCTAAAGCAGCAGCAGGCTCATCTAAAATAATAATTTCCGGTTTCATGACAAGAATATCAGCAATAGAAACCTGCTTTTTCTGTCCACCGCTTAATGCATGGGTTGGTTTATGACGGAAAGGGGTAATTTCCAGATAATCAATGACTTCTTCAACTTCTTTTTTTGTTTCTTCTTCTGAATGTCCTAAATTTAAAGGACCAAAAGAAATTTCCTGATAGACACTGGCTGAAAAAAGCTGATTATCCGGATCCTGAAAAACAATTCCGATTTTGCTTCGCAAATCTAAAAGTTCTTTTTTCTTATAAGTAACTTCTTTATTATGGAAGAAAAGTTTTCCCTTTTGCGGTTTTAAAATACCGGTACAGCATAGAAAAAAGGTAGATTTTCCGCTTCCGTTAGCACCCATAAATGCGATTTTTTGTCCTTTTTTAATTTCCAGAGAAAGTCCGTTTAAAGAATGGCTTTGTTCATCGTCATAAGAAAAATATAAATCTTCTGCTTTTAAAATAATATCTGAATTCATGAAAAAAATCTCCTCCATACAGCAAACAGAAATAAAGCCGAGTCAAATACAACAATGGCTGCAATAACACTTTTTTTCGGAGGCTGGTTTTCCGATAAGACACGGATGGTATCGTCATAGCATCTTGCCTCCATAGAAGCATATAAACGGTTGGAGCGTTCCACGGCTCTTATCATTAAAACAGAGCCCAACATTCCGAAGGATTTTAAAGACGTTTTATAATCACGGTTTCCAAGACGGCAGTTCTGAGAAGTGGAAAGCGCAGAAGCCGTATCCAAAAGCACGAAAATAAAACGATAAATTAAAAGCATGAGCTCCATCAATAATTTGGGGCAGTGGAGCTTCTCAAGAACCTGCAAAATATCCGGCATCGGCGTAGTAAAGGATAAAAAATACAGGCAGGAAACAGCTCCTAATGCCGTAAAAATAAGCTGCACCGCATAAAAGAAAGAGGAGTAGCTGGTGGTAATGTACCAGCTTCCCACAGGAACAGCAAACATATCCATGGGAGTACGGCTTAGATGAAACATAATGGCAATGGTGCTGAGTAATAAAAAAATAATCGGGGCAGTGAGAAAACGTAAATAACGAGAAACAGGGACTCCACCTTTTTTAACGGTAAGAACCCCTGTAACTGCTAATACGATACCTGCCACTGCAATCGAACGACTCATTACACAAATACAAAGTGTAATTATTGCAAAGGCAAACTTCTCACCGGCGTTTTCATATCTGAGTCTGGAATGATAGCAAAGCTTATCAATGACAATCATAAGAAAACTCCTTTCAAAGAGAAATTTTAATTATCGTCTTTCATCCATTTCTTGCGTTCTACAAAACGTCCCATGATGAAAGCAATGACGCCTACGCCAATTCCTGTCTGAAGACAGAAGAGAAGACTTTCCACTTCTCCCGGAAGCTCTCCGCCAATGAGCTTTTCAAAAATAGGAGTTGCCCATGGCTCATAAGAAGAGTCAACCTCTTCTACAACCTGACTTCCGGCATCATCAGAACCGCCAAATTCTGCATCCTTTAATGCGAATAACGGAACAAAAGCAATTAAGAAAATCAAAAGAATGGCAAGAAATACTTTCTTTTTCATATTATTTTCCCTCCTTTAAGTAACCGATAGCACGAAGCTCAGGTTTTGCGTAAGTTTCTAATCCCTGAATAATCAAAACAGTGATAATACCTTCAATGATAGCCAAAGGTACCTGTGTAGGAGCGAATACAGTAAGGAATTTACCCATAGCAGCCATAAACGTGGTATCTGCATTGTGAGCAAGCGCCATCTGTGCAGCTGTAACGCAGTAAGTAAATAAGTCACCTAAGGTCGCTGCAAGAAATACAGAAACTATTTTATTTACTTTTGCTTTTTTACATAACACAAAAATTCCGTAGGATACAAACGGACCGGCGATTGCCATGGAAAAAGTATTTGCTCCGATGGTAGTCAGTCCGCCGTGGGCCAGTAAAATAGCCTGAAACAACAGAACAATCAGCCCTAAAATAGAAACGGCGGAAGGTCCGAATAAAATAGCGCCCAGTCCGGTTCCTGTCATGTGAGAACAGCTTCCTGTTACAGACGGAATTTTCAGTGATGAAATTACGAATACAAAAGCTCCTGACATAGCAAGGAGTGTAATTAAATTTTTATGTTCGGCTAAAGTCTTTTTAATAGACAAAAATCCGGCAACTAAAAACGGAATACATAAAGCACCCCATGCGATACAAAAGCCGCCGGGCAGATAGCCCTCCATAATGTGCATTGCACTGACATTTGTCATCATTCCAAAAGTAAGTGCAAGAATACCAGTCAGTACAAAAATTCGTTTGCGTTGTTTACTCATTTTTCTTCTCCCTTCTGATTTAAAAAATAATGTGCTCTCTGCGGAGCGTTTTATTGTATAGAATACAATTTTCTATACAACAAAAAAAGCCCTTCGGTACACACCGACAGGCTATCAGAAGAACAAGAGGTTCCAGCAAAATTGACATGCTATGAGCCAACCTGTTCTTACACACGGCCATCGTTCGTAACCTGTGTAAATCGCATGTACAAGGCAGGTCTTCTGACTCAGGCATCAGCATTTTATTTCGTCTTCCCAGTAAGCTCCAGTGACATAGTGAAATAAAACTTCTCCTTTACAGCGGCGTGACCGTGCAAGCTTTTCACTTGACTTTCCTATTCTCCTGCAAGCAGGCACCTTGAACACTCAATTCTGCATTCATTGTAACATACTATCTGATTTTGTCAATAAGTTGCACCGAAAAGAATTCTGTGCTAAGATGAAAAAACAGTGCAAAAACAAAAGATTTAGGAGATGGAAGAAAAAATGAGTATTTCCATGGTGGGAATTGATTATAACAAAGCGTCCGTAGACATACGTGCGCAGTTTTCCTTTACAAAGAAAAATGCAGCGGCAGCAATGGAGAAATTAAAAGAAGCTCCGGGGATTTTAGGCTGTATTATTTTGTCTACCTGCAACAGAATGGAGATTTGGGCAAGTACACAGGAGGAATGGGAAGGTTCTCTTTTTGATTTTCTGTGTGAAGAAAAAGGAAAAAATCCGGAAGAATTTCGCAGATATTTTGTGGAGCGAAGGGAAGAAGAAGCCATTGAGCATCTTTTTTATCTGACAAGCGGCTTAAAATCTCAGATTTTGGCAGAAGACCAGATTATTACGCAGGTAAAGGATGCCCTGTCCATGGCAAGAGATGTCTACTGTACAGACAACGTTTTAGAGGTTCTGTTTCGTATGGCGGTAACTGCCGCAAAAAGAGTAAAAACAGAGGTCGTATTTTCCAGAGGCAACAGCTCTGTCATTCATCAGGCTATTCAAAAGCTGAGAGAAACCGGATATTCCTTAGACGGCAGTAATTGTATGGTAATCGGAAACGGAGAAATGGGAAAGGTGGCTGCACTGGCTTTGGCAGAGGCAGGCGCTCATGTAACGGTTACCGTCCGTCAGTATCGCAGCGGAATTGTAAGCATTCCCAAAGGATGCGACAGAATTAACTATGGAGAACGCATGGAATTCTTCCCTTCCTGTGATTTGATTGTCAGTGCAACGGCAAGTCCGAACTTTACCCTTACCAAGGAGCTGATACAGCAGGCAGCAACAGGGAAAAAACAGCAGATTTTAATTGATTTGGCAGTTCCAAGAGACATTGAGCCGTCTGTAAACGAAATAGAGGGCATAACTCTTTATGATATTGACAGTTTTAAAATTGATACCAATTCTTTGGAGCTTCAGGAAAGTATGCAGAAGGCAGCAGCAATATTAAGAGAGCAGATGGAAGATTTTTACTGCTGGTATGACGGAAGAAGTTTAATCCCTCGTATTCAGGATATTCAGGCAGAGGCTGTGCAGGATTTAAACCTGCGTATTTTAAAAATTCTGCGAAAAACACCTATGGAAGACGAGGACAGGGAAAACCTTTTAAATGCCATTGATGTTGCAGCCGGAAAGGTTGTCAGTAAAATGATGTTTGGGCTTCGTGATACCTTGGAAAAAGAAGAATTCATAAATTGTGTAGAAGGGCTGGAAAAGCTTTATGGAGCATAAAGAGAAGAAGTTTTTTCCTTTGTTTGTAGATTTCACACAGAAAAGAGCCGTGGTAATCGGAGGCGGAAAGATTGCTGTCAGAAGAATTCAAACACTGCTGACTTTTGTGGGGGAAATCACGGTAATCGCACCTGCCTGTACAGAGAGCGTCAAGACTCTCTGCCAGAAGGGGAAAATTATTTATAAGCAGAAAAAGTTTGAAGCAGAAGATATTGAAAATGCAGACCTTGTACTTGCAGTGACAGATAATCATGCGTTAAACGAAGAAATATACAAGATTTGCAAAGAGAATAATATACTGGTAAATGTAGCCAGCAATCAAGAAAAATGCGATTTTCATTTTCCGGGAATTCTGGAATATGAGAATGTGGTTATCGGCTTTAATGGATGCGGAAAAGACCACAAAAAGGTCCGCCGTGTAAGAGAAATGATACAGGAAATGCTCAGTCATAAAGGGGAGTAAATATGAGAAAAGTAGTAATCGGAAGCAGAGAAAGTAAGCTTGCAGTGGTGCAAAGCGAAATGGTACGGGATTATATCCGAGAAAATAATGCGGATATACAGGTGGAAATTTTGACCATGAAAACCACCGGAGATAAAATCTTAGATAGAACCTTAGATAAAATCGGAGGAAAGGGACTGTTTGTAAAAGAGCTGGATAAAGCTCTTATGGAAAGAAAAACAGAATTATCTGTACACAGCTTAAAGGATATGCCTATGGAGGTTCCCGAAGAACTGCCTCTTATTGCATTTTCCAAAAGAGAAGATCCAAGAGACGTTCTGGTACTTCCAAAAGGTGTTACCCAGTTAGATACTTCGAAGCCTATTGGGTGCTCCAGTTTAAGAAGAATTTTACAGCTAAAAGAAATCTTTCCTGATATGGAATGTAAAAGTGTTAGAGGAAACGTTCAGACACGTTTAAAAAAATTAGATGACGGAGAATACAGCGGTCTGCTGCTGGCAGCCGCCGGTTTAAAGAGATTAGGCTTGGAGGACAGAATTGCCCGTTATTTTGAACCGGAGGAGATGATACCCGCAGCCGGACAGGGAATTTTGGCAATTCAGGGAAGAAAGGATGTAGATTACAGCTATTTAAAGGGCTATGGAGACGAAAACGCCACTTATGCCGCATTGGCAGAGAGAGCCTTTGTCCGTTATTTAAACGGAGGCTGTTCTTCTCCGGTAGCCGCCCATGCCCGGGTCGAGGACGGACAGATTATTTTACGTGGCTTATACTACGATGAGAATACAGGAAATTATGAAAAAGGGCTGAAAAAGGGCAGTGCAGAAGCAGCAGAGGAGCTTGGAATTTCTCTTGCAAAGGAGCTGCAGGAAAGGAGCAAAGCGTATGTGTAAAGGGAAAGTATGGCTGGTAGGAGCCGGTCCGGGAGATATTGGACTGTTTACTTTAAAAGGAATGGAAATTTTACAGCAGGCAGAGGTAGTGGTATATGACAGTCTGGTAGGACAGGGTGTCTTATCACAAATCCCAAAAACTGCCCGCTGCATTAACGTAGGAAAAAGGGCATCGCACCATACCATGCCTCAGGAGCAGATTAATGAGGTTTTATTAAAGGAAGCAAAAAAGGGATATCGTGTAGTCCGCTTAAAAGGTGGAGACCCCTTCCTTTTTGGCAGAGGCGGGGAAGAGCTGGAGCTGTTAATTCAGGAAGGTATTCCCTATGAAATTGTACCAGGAGTGACTTCCCCCATTGCAGTTCCGGCATATAACGGCATTCCGGTTACTCATCGTGATTTCACCTCCTCTCTTCACATTATTACGGGACATAAGAAAAAGGGCGCAGCTTACGACATTGATTTTGAAGCCCTTGTTCGTACAAAAGGAACTTTAGTCTTTTTAATGGGTGTCAGCGCCTTAACTGATATTTGTCAAGCGCTTTTAGACGCAGGTATGGAAAAGGATATGCCGGCTGCAATTTTGCAGAAGGGCACAACTGCGGCACAGAAAAGAATTGTAGCAACGGTTTCTACTTTGCCGGAAGAAGTACAGCGACAGGGAATTGAAACACCTGCCATTATTGTAGTTGGTAAGGTCTGCGCTTTGGCAGACGAATTTGCCTGGTATGAGAAGCTTCCGCTTTTCGGTTATAAAGTGCTGGTTACAAGACCAAAGGAAGCGGCATCCTCCATGGCGGCAAAGCTCAGAAAACTGGGAGCAGAGGTGCTGGAATTACCTGCCATTAAGACAGCAGCAAAACAGGAAAATACAGCTCTTTTGAATGCTTTTTCTCATTTGCAGACTTATGACTGGATTGCTTTTACCAGCCCTAAGGGAGTAAAGGTTTTCTTTGAAGAAATGAAAAAAGCAAAGGTGGACGCAAGAAAACTGGGAAATGCAAAATTTGCAGTGGTAGGAACCGGAACACAGAAGGCATTGCAGGAAAAAGGATTTTTTGCAGATGTCATGCCGGAACTGTTTGACGGTGCGTCTCTTGGGAAAATGCTGTGTGAAAAATGCAGCGGAACAGAAAAAATATTACTCCCCAGAGCAGAAATCGGCAGTCAGGAAATCATAGAAGAATTAAAGAAAAAAGCAGGTATTGTCATTGACGATATCGGCATTTACGAAACTCTTTATGAAAAATCTGAAATTATTGATGAAAAGAAGGAATTTGAGGCAGGAAGCATCGACTGTGCTGTTTTTACCAGCGCATCTACGGTCAAAGGCTTTGTGGAAGCAGTGCCGGAGTTGGATTACAGCAGGGTAAAAGCCGCCTGTATCGGAAAACAGACAAAAGCAGCAGCAGATAAATATTCCATGGAAACTTACATGTCAAAAGAAGCGTCTATTGACAGCCTTCTAGAATTAGTAATAGAATTAAAAAAGAATTCAGAGAAAAAGGAGTTGTAGAATTATGAATATCAGACCGAGAAGGTTAAGAGGAAATGAAATCCTGAGAAAAATGGTGCGTGAAACCAGAGTGGATAAAAGTTCTCTGATTTATCCGGTGTTTGTAAAAGAAGGAACAGGAATAAAAGAGGAAATTCCAACCATGCCGGGGCAATATCGTTACAGCATTGATACCTTGTTAAAAGGACTGGAAGAAACCTTAGACGCCGGAGTCAGCAAGGTAATGTTTTTCGGTATTCCGGATAAAAAAGATGAGGTGGGAAGTCAGGCTTACGCAAAAGACGGTATTGTACAAAGAGCTGTTGCAAAGGCAAAAGAAGCTTTTGGCGATGATTTGTATCTGATTACAGATGTATGTATGTGCGAATATACTTCTCACGGACACTGCGGTGTTCTGTGCGGTCATGAAGTAGAAAACGACAAGACCTTAGAGCTTTTGGCAAAAACAGCCCTTTCCCATGTGCAGGCAGGCGCAGATATGGTTGCTCCTTCTGATATGATGGATGGCAGGGTTCTGGCAATTCGTAATCTGCTGGATGAAAATGGATATAAGGAAGCGCCGATTATGTCTTATGCCGTAAAATATGCTTCTGCATTTTATGGTCCTTTCCGTGATGCTGCGGGCTCTGCGCCTTCCTTTGGTGACAGAAAGAGCTATCAGATGGATTATCACAATCGCAGGGAAGGCTTAAAGGAAGCTTTGTTAGACGTAGAAGAGGGAGCGGATATCATTATGGTAAAACCGGCGCTTTCTTATCTGGATATTATTCGTGAAGTGAAAAATGAGCTTCATGTTCCTGTGGCAGCATATTCTGTCAGCGGAGAATACGCTATGGTAAAGGCGGGAGCAAAGCTTGGTTATATTGAAGAGGATAAAATTATCTGTGAAATGGCAGCCGGCGCCTACCGTGCAGGTACAGACATTTACCTCACTTATTTTGCAAAGGAAATTGCAAAATACATCGAAGAAGGGAGAATTGGATAATGACAAAATCAGAGGAATTATTTCAAAGAGCAGTAAAGAGAATACCCGGAGGGGTAAACAGTCCTGTTCGTGCTTATGGCTCTGTTACAGAAGCGCCTCGCTTTATACAGGGAGCTGTGGGCTGTAAAATCTTTGATGTAGACGGCAATGAATATATTGACTACATTGACTCATGGGGACCTATGATTTTAGGACATAATAATGAGCAGATTAAAGATGCGGTTATCCGTGCCAGCGAAAACGGATTAAGCTTTGGCTGCGCTACGGAAGTAGAAGTGGAAATGGCAGAATTTATCTGTGATAAAATTCCTCACATCGATATGATACGTATGGTAAACTCCGGTACAGAGGCGGTAATGAGCGCTCTGCGTGTTGCCAGAGGGTATACGGGAAAGAACAAAATCATTAAATTTGCCGGCTGTTATCACGGACACACAGACGCTATGCTGGTAAGCGCAGGAAGCGGTGTTATGACAAGCGGCGTGCCGGACAGCGCAGGCGTTCCAAAAGGATGTACACAGGACACTATGCTTGCTGTTTACAACGATTTAAGCAGTGTAGAAAAGCTGTTTTTAGAAAGCGACAATCAGGTTGCCGCTGTGATTGTAGAACCGGTAGGTGCAAATATGGGTGTGGTTCCTCCGGCAGACGGATTTTTACAGGGACTGCGTGACTTATGTGATAAATATCATGCGCTTTTAATTTTTGACGAAGTCATTACCGGATTTCGTTTAAGCTTCAGCGGAGCAGCAGGATTTTACGGAATTACACCGGATTTGGTAACTTACGGAAAAATTATCGGAGCCGGTATGCCCGTAGGCGCTTACGGCGGAAGAAAAGAGATTATGGAAATGGTAGCTCCGGCAGGACCTGTGTATCAGGCAGGGACTTTAAGCGGAAATCCCATTGCTATGGCAGCAGGACTTACACAGCTGAAAATTCTCTGGGAAGATCAGGATATTTACAAACGTCTTTATCAAAAAGGAGAACTTCTGTATGAGGGAATTCGTAAAATCTTTTTAGAAAAAGGCGTGGACTATCAGGTGAATTCCGTGTCCTCCCTAGGCTGTATTTTCTTTACCCCAAATAAGGTAACGGATTATATTTCTGCAAAAACATCAGATACCACAGAATTTTCCAAATATTTCCAATATATGTTAAATCACGGTATTCACATGGCTCCGTCACAGTTTGAGGCTATGTTCTTATCCGATGCACATACAGAAGCAGAAATTCAGGAAACACTGGACTGTATCGAGAAATATTTTTAAGGTGACCTCATGAGTGAAACAGTTGTAGGAATTGGAATAATTGCGCTGCTGCTTTTATCGGCAGCAGCAGTTATGCTGTCAGAAAACAAAAGACGAAAGCTTTTTTTGCAGCAGAAATTAAAAAATGCCTGGGGACAAATACCTGACCGGGAATATACGTATGAAGATTTCCATCATATTTCGCAGTTTTTTCATAAGAGAGAAAAAGAAGGCTTTTTCATTGACGATATCACATGGAATGATTTAGACATGGACCGTATTTTCATGCTGCTGAACCAGACTTTTTCCGCCGTAGGAGGAGATTGTCTGTATGATATTTTGCGAAAACCGGTATTTGAAGAGAAAGAACTAAAATATCGCAATCGGTTGATGCTGTTTTTTGCTAAAAATCAGGAAATAAGAGAGCAGGTGCAGACTATTCTTGCTTCTGTGCGAAAATCCGGCAGCAATAGTATTTACGAAAATATTCATGTAACAACAGAAGTAAACATCAAAGGAAAAAACGTACAGATTGGATTTTGCAGCGCTTTTTTCCTGTCGCTTCTTGTCTTTATTTTGGCGCCTAATCCCGGAGTCTTTTTGTTTCTTTTGGTCTGTGTTGTGAATATCGGCGCTTATATGACACAGAAGCAGGAGGTGGATGCTTATCTTTCCAGCTTCAGAAATGTATTGCAGCTTTTAGAAGCTTATAAGAAACTGGAAAAGCTAAAAATACCGGAGCTGGAAGCTGCCATGGCAAGAGGAATACCGGCACAGAAAAGGCTGGCAGGCTTTCAGAAACGTTCCTCGCTTGTTATTGACAGAAGTTCAACGGGAGGCGGACTGGAAGGCATGCTTATGGATTACATTCGTATGCTGACTCATATTGATTTGATTAAATTTCAGGATATGATGAAGTCCATGAAGGAAAACCGAAAGGAACTGGAGGAGCTGATTTATACTTTAGGTTATATAGACAGCATGATTTCCATTGCATCTTTTCGTGAAACTTTGCCTTATTATACTTGTCCTGAATTTAGGGAAGAGAAAAGAGCGTATATGGATGTGGAAAATCTTTACCATCCGTTGATTGAAAATCCCGTGGCAAACAGTATTTCTGCCAAAGGGGGCATTTTGGTAACCGGTTCCAATGCTTCGGGAAAATCTACATTTTTGAAAAATATTGCCATAAACAGTATTTTTGCCCAAACTATTTATACCTGTACGGCATCTTCTTATTGCGCACCTTATTTTCAGGTCATGACTTCCATGGCGCTACGAGATGATTTAGGAAGCGGAGAAAGCTATTACATCGTAGAAATCCGTTCCTTAAAGAGAATTTTAGACGCTGCAAAATCCGGCGAAAATCTGCTGTGTATTATTGACGAGGTATTACGAGGAACCAATACCATTGAGCGAATTGGAGCATCTTCCCAAATATTAGCGCACATCTGTAAAAACAATGTATTGTCTTTTGCGGCAACTCATGATATTGAATTGTCCTATATGCTTCAGGAATATTATGAAAATTATCATTTCGAAGAGGAAGTACGAGAAAAAGACGTTGTGTTTAACTATCTTCTGAAAAAAGGAAGAGTAACTACCAGAAATGCCATTCGCCTTTTAGAAATGATTGGCTATGATAAAACATTGATTGAAGAGGCGAAAAGAGCAGTAGAGGAGTTTGAAGCTTCCGGCAGTTGGAAAAATGTCGAAAAAGCAAGATAGAAAATTGTAAAATTTTGCATAGAAATATTGACAGATTTTCAGAAAGTTGTCATAATAAATCATAACAAAAGGAAAAAAATTTCTTTTTATATTTTAGAAAAGAAGAAGAAAATACACGAGAAAGAGACACATCTTTTTCTGCAAAGCAGGCACATCTTTTTGTAAAATCTGAATATCTTATCTTACAGACAGGGATACCGAAACGGTATCCCCTTTTTCTTATTGCTGAAGAATTTTCGTCCTATGAAATAAAAGATACTCCGCAAGGCTCACTGCGGAGAAAAAGATTAGCAAAAGCCGTGTCCGTTGCCGCAGCATAAGAGCAGGATAATCAGTAAAAGACAACTGTTATCTCCGCCGCATCCACAGCCGTCTCCGCCAAATCCGTTACCGCAGAAGCATAATAATAACAAAATCCAGATAATGCAGTTGCAATCACCGAAATTGTGTGTCATACCTCCTCCACAGTTGTCTTCGCATCCGCAACCACAGTTTGTAGCAGCTAAATCACTCATGAATAAATCCTCCAAAAATTTTGATTACACTTACATACTATGTGAACAAAGAAAAATGGTGCAAAGAAATCAAAAAAAATTTAGGAAAGAGTTAAAGTAGAAAGTACCTGATAAATGTCCAACGTTCCGTATCCCCATTCCCGATTGGGATATAAGCGTTCAGGGCTTCGCTTTGCTCCTCTTATCAGCAAAGTTTTCAGTTCTGTGTTATTGAAAATTCTGGCAGGAGTACGGCGCATACCCCATTCTACCAACAAAGCGCATCCTCCGGCTGTAATTGCAGCAGATACAGAAGTTCCCGACAGAGTGGTAAAACGATTGTTCGGGGCTGGTCCAAAAACATTGACGCCGGGAGCAGCTAAATCCGGTTTTATTTGACCGCTTCTTGTATATCCCCTACTGGAGTTTAAAAACAGGCTGTTATTGTAAGCATTATAAGCGGCTGTGGTAATCACAGAAGCAGAGTCTGAAGGAGCAGTAAGGGTGGTGTCTGGATTTGGCTGTATAAAGGTAATGTCCGGTCTTGCAAGCCCTGTAATCGGAAGCCACATATGAAAGGTTCCCTGCCCCGGCATATTAGTATAAATCCGTATTTTCCAGATACCTTGTGTAGGTTCGGAGAAACGAATGAAAATCAGTTGATTGCCTGAAACTGTCTGGAACATTTCTGAACTGACAAATATTTTTGTGTTTTCTAAGATAAAGGAAATGTTTTCACTAAAGCTGATACGGGGAGATAATTTTTGTACGATTTCTCCTAAAGGAGACTCAAATCCAACCGCATAGACTTCAGGAGGGTCACTCCAAAACTCCACACAAAATCCGGAAGTGTTCTCGGCTACTAATATTTCAACCTCTTTAAAAGTTTCGTTTCCGGAAAAATTCCCATAATAGTGATGTGCCTTTCCGGCTTCATTTCCGGCAGCGACAACAGAGTGAATCCCCCGATAGTTGTCGGCAATGCCCAGCATAGAGTCTACCGGCGAAACACCTGCATGAGGGCCTTGATTAGTACCAAGTCCCAAGCACAGTACAAGTGGTTTTTTCAGTTTTTCAGCTAATAAAGTAAGATAGCGAATGCCCATCATTATATCTGTGCTCTGATATGCCGGCTGCTCGCCATTGGCCAAAAAAAGTGTTTTTAAATACTGTTTTGCTTCTTTTAATTTTACAACAGCCAGCATACTTTCCGGAGCAGCGCCGTTAAAATCGGACCGGGGAAGAGTGCTTCCTCCCGCTACACCTGCAAGGAAGGTTCCATGCCCATTAGTATCTTCGCTGGGAACTACGGAAAAGGGCGTTGTTGCGGTAAGGGCATTATTTAAGTCCTCATTACTGTAAGCACTTCCATATTCTAAATCAAAGGGAGGCGTACCATCTTGAACTGTCTGATCCCAGAGACCGTAAATTCTGCTGCTTCCGTCTGTTCTTCGAAATGCAGGATGTGTATAATCAATGCCTGTGTCAATAAATCCTAAAAGCACATCTGCTCCCTTTAAGTTTAAAACAGGCTGCGTCTGCACCGTCGTAATACCGGAAGCATCCAGACTTACTGTATCAAGGAGAGTATAGAGCTTTGGCAGAGTGTTGTAAAAAAATCCATATTCGTAAAAATCAGGGTAAAATTCCTCTTCTAAGGGATAGTGTACCATTCCATAATAGCGGTTAAAAATCTGCGCTCCCCATTCTGCGTATTCCTCTAAAAAATCAGAATATACGGGTAGAATAATATCCGCATATTTTTCTGAGAGAATAAATTCTTTTTTTGATGGCATAAACAACTCCATAGGACTTTTCTTTCAATCTATGAAAGGAGGGGAGAAAACTTGCCAAGATTGCCAGCGGAACTTTACATGAAAGATTTCCGTATATATAATAAAAGCAGAAACTATTGTTCATGGTATCGGTAAATGGAAAGCGATGAGGGAAATGTCTATGAATATGGAGAAAATTATTCGTTTGGTAACAAAGACAAAAGAGTTAATTAAAAACCGTGAAATGGCTGCTCATGTAAAGGAAAAAGGGGTAGCAGATTATGTAACACAGGTAGATATTGCAGTGCAGAATTTCTTAAAAAAAGAATTGTTTCTTCTTGCTCCAGATATTCAATTTCTCGGTGAAGAAACCGGATTGCAGGAAATGAAAGCCGACAGCTTTTGGATTTTAGATCCGGTTGACGGAACAACAAATCTGATGCACGATTATCAACATAGTGTTGTATCTTTAGCGCTTTGTTATCAGGATGAAATTGTTATGGGAATTGTATATAATCCCTTCCATGAAGAAATATTTTCTGCAATAAAAGGAAAAGGAAGTTTCCTAAACGGACAGCCGATAAAGGTATCAAAGGCAGAAAAACTTTCAGATACAATCATTGGTCTTGGAACTGCAAAAAGAGAACTTGCTGACGAAAACTTTGCACGATTTCGCAGAGTTTTCGGAGCGTGTCAGGATGTCCGTAGAATTGGTTCTGCGGCTCTGGAGCTGGCATATACTGCCTGTGGAAGGCAGGACGGATATTTCGAGATATATCTAAATCCTTGGGATTATGCTGCGGGTATGCTTTTAGTTCAGGAAGCAGGAGGAATAGTAACTGATTTTGCAGGAAATCCCCTTAATCCCAGAGAAGGAGGCAGTGTAGTAGGAACAAACGGAAATATTCATGGGGAGTTGTTAAAACTTTTGTAAGAAGAATGGTAAAGAACTCTGTTTTCGTACTTTTCTATGTCCGTTACATATACTAATGAAAAAGGAAATTTTGTCATGGACAAAGAAAAAGCAGCCGGCAATTATCGGCACGATAATACAGGAGACGAACTTTGGACAGGAAAAGGAATAGGTGTTGCTGTATTAGACACAGGGGAATGAGTTATTATAATGCTAAGTTAGAAAGAACCCAGTAAATACAAGGGTTTCGCTGACTTTTGTCCTACGAAAAAATGAGAAACACTATGATAATTTTGATGATGAGTACCGGTATCAGAGTCAAAATATAGTGGTGAAAAGGAGGTTTGCAATAATATAACTCAAGGTGGTTAGAGTATAAATTTGCTGGTTGATTTTATAATACTGATTTTCTTTCCGCCCGGAAGAAAGAGATATTATGATTAAAGGTTTTATGCTTTAAGTACATGGAGTTTGGTATTATTAAAAGTGATTTGCTGGTATTGGGAGGAGTGGGGTGTATATGATGAAGGAAAGATTAAGAAAATCAATAGTACGAGCTGTGTTTATATTCTTGTGGGGATGGCTAATGCACTATTTTTACATAGAAGAAGGACAGATTGATATATTCAAAATGTGGTTACTAATTGGTTTTCCGTTTGGCATATATAAAATTCATTTATGGTTGATACCTAAAAATTTAGATATTGGTGGTACTGTTGGTGTATGGACTATGAATATAATTATTGGGTGCATCATGGGTGGTTTTGTTGTGATAGGATATATTTTAAGATTACTATATGATGTTTTTACTGTAATGGTAGAGCGGGTTTGGTAACAGAAAAAAGCAAGTATGAGAAGAGTGCTACATACTTGCTTTTTCTGTTTCATCAGGTTCTAACAATTCATCGTAAGTAGTATTCAGACAATCCCGAATACCACGAAGTTGCGAAGCTGTGATGTGTTGAATTCCACGTTCGATTTTAACAAGAGATTCTCTTGTGATATTTATATTCTGTAACTGAAGCATACGGACAAGTTCGGTTTGATGGATACCTTTGGATAATCTGATTTTTCGTATGTTCTTTCCAATAAAGATATCTGTTTGTTTGATTTTTTGTTCCATAATTACCCTCTTATATCTGGACTCATATTAGTCCTTTTTTATCTTTATCATAACGGGTGAAAATGATACAATGGGACTAGAATGAGTCCACTTAGTGGAATAGTAAAAAGATATTTATTGAAAGGTGTTGGAATATGAAATTGAATGGACAGGGATGCTATCGAATTAAAAAGTGGGTATTTTGGGTAATGGTTTTATTGTTTATTACCTTAATTACTATGGCAGGGCAGAAAGAAAAGATTAGAGAGAAATGGCTGCACAGCCAAAAGAGAGTAGAGATATCTTTTGAGGGAGAAAAGTCCGAACTGAAAGATATTAGTACATGTTATTTATGCGGTTTAAACAATGAAAGTCTAATGGGGGTATTTCAGGGATCGGATGATATTGGAATTATATCTTTGTTGGATTGGTATATAGTGGAATTGAGATTAGATAGCTATAAGGATTCTAAAGGTTCACAGATTACATATACCAATACAGGAGGTACATTCTATTCGACTGGTGGATCACCAAGCCGGGGAATGGCAAATGCGGAAATAATGCTTCCAGATACTTATAAGTTGGATATGAATTTTTTGGCGGAGCATTTGTGTCAGAAATGTTTAGATAAGATTACAGAGAGCTTGAGATATTCAAAATGGGAATACGAAGAAAAGAAAGTAATACCACTTTGTATAGTCGATTTTCAGACTTTAGAAATATACTCTTTGCAAGATTATCATGCAGGATGTATGGTAAGAGATTATTGGATAAATATGGAACATGAAGAAAATGAAATTAGGGTTGAAGCATTTTATGTGCCAGAACGGATTTAAGGATACTTTCAGTGATATGAAGAAATGAACTATAATTTTCTAAATAAATATCTCCCATTATATGGTTTGGTGTGCTACCCGTCAAGTAGACAAATAAAAAAATATAAAGTTTTTGTGTTGCCCAGTATATGCCGGGCAACATTTTTATGCTACTAATAATTGTTTTTCGTAAAATTCCATCGGTGTTAAGATTCCAAGTCCACGCTGCGGACGATCATTTGTATAATAATTCATATATTCCGTAATTGCCTGAACTAATTCTTCTCTAGTATGAAACTTTTGTTTGTAGTACATTTCTCGTTTTAGGATTCCCCAAAAGCCTTTCATCGGACCATTATCTGTGCAATGAGCTACGAAGAATTTTCCGCAGACCGTATCTGTTTATGCGACATAGGGCTAGACGTATGGAACATCGTATTGCAAGGGCGGTAAGTGCTGGCGGTATTTCGGGCGGTGTGGCTGGTGCGGTGGCTGGAAGTGCCGTTGCTGGCAAGAGAGCCGAAAGAAAAAATACGGCTTCTAAAGAAAATCGGGGCAATACCACTTCCAGCATGGGACAGCGTGCAGGCTCAAAGGTGGGTGCTGTCTTAGATACGAAAAATAAAGTGAAAGACAAGGCAAACGCTGTCAAAGAAAATATCAAGGATATGCCGACTCAGACCGCTTATGCGGTGTATTCTGCAAAGGAAAAGGCAAAGTCCAGCGTGTCCGACTTCAAGCGTGTGTTGTGGTATACTAAAGTTGTAACATTCCGTTCGGATAAAATAGAATAAAACGAACAAGGAGAAACCACCATGACCAAAAAGTACAGCGAAGAATTTAAAAAGCAGATGGTACAGGAATATTTAAAAGGTACCAGCTATCCAAAACTTTCAAAAGAATATCAGGTTGCAAAATCCACCCTTGTAGGATGGGTAAAAAAATACAGCGAAGAATGCCAGTCTACAAAGCCACAAACCTCTCCCTCTTTTTCAGAAAATGCAAAGGAAATACACGAGCTTCATAAGCGTATCCAGGAACTGGAAAAGGAAAATCTTTTCTTAAAAAAAGCGGCGGCATTCTTTGCAAAGGAAATCGATTAGAGGCTTATCGATTTATTGATGAACATAAGGATTTCTTTGGGTTACGCTGGTTATTAAAGCATTTCCATATTTATCCCAATGCTTATTATAATTACCGGAAAAACCGGAAGAAATCTTTTCTGCAGCATCGGCAACAAGTTTTTGAACAAATTAAAACCATTTATTATAATAACAACCGAATTTTAGGACATAGACCCATGAGGATCTTTTTGAAAAGGCAGGAGATTTCTCTAAGTAAGACTACCGTCCATAAATATATGAACCAAATTCTGGGACTTCATGCAAGGATCATGAGAAAGAAGCCGGCATATGTCCATGGAACAAAAAATAAGATTTTCCCAAACCTCCTAAAGCAGGATTTCCATTGTACGGAGCCAAACCGGATATGGTGTACAGATTTCACCTATATCCGTATGAGGAATGGAAAAATGCGTTATAACTGCTCTATTCTTGATTTATATGACCGTAGTATAGTTGCCACTTTAAATTCGGATTATATCAATACGGAATTGGCAAAAGCAACTTTAGAGAAGGCACTGATGGAAGAAAAGCCTGAAAAAGGATTGATTTTACATAGCGATCAAGGCTGCCAGTTTACATCATGGGGGTTTATCAATTATTGTGAAAGCAGGGGGATTTGTCAGAGTATGAGTAAGGCAGGCTGTCCTTATGATAACGCACCGATGGAGCGCTTTTATAACACACTAAAAAATGAACTGATATATCCTAATCATTTTTATGATGCAGCCAGCTTAGATGAAGCACTAAACCGATATGTGTACGTATGGTACAATCATGTCCGTCCTCATTCCTACAATGATTGGAAAACACCATTTGAAGCTCGATATGCCGGGTGAATTTTCGAACAAAGTGTTACAAAAATGCTTGACCACTACAATACTTTAGGGTGGAAATCAATCGAGCTACTACTTTTTGATTGCGTCGGTTCGTATTATAGTTTGAACTATCCAGATAGGCGTCCTGTGATTCCCCATACTTTTCTGTAAAATAATAGGACATAAGCGAACGGAGGTTACGTTCGATCTGGAGTAAATATTTAAAAAATAAATCTCGTAAATCAGAGTCAAATTCATATAAGGCAACAATTTCCTCGAATGTTGTTCCTATTTTATATGTTTTGGTAAAAGGAACTCGGAATAAGTGCTTGTACCCACCAATCAAAGGGAAATATCCGATTTGCTTGAGCATGGCTTCTGCATAAGCTCGATCAGATATGATGATTACTTTGTCCTCTAAATGTTGTATTTGCTGCTCAAAGCTGGCAAATGTTTTTTTCGTCATAGTATTCACCTCTATATAGCAAAAGAGGGAGAGACCCGCAGGCTCTCCCCCGGTTACGGGCTTCGCAAGTTTCCGCAACACGATCACTGAACCTAATATAACAAACCAATGTAAAAATGTCAACTGTTTCCGAAGGAATCTTCCACAGGAGATTTACAAAGGATTATAAGGTTCTAGGGTAGTATATGTATTGACTGGGTAAATAATACATCAGAGAAATGAATGAAGGGGACTATAAGTATAAAAAAATAGCGTTCTATTAGGCTGCGGAGCAAGAAAAATTCTTCCATTCTTTATGTGGATAAAGTATAATATTATAAAACAAATCCAAATTGTATGTGGAGGAATATGAAGTGAAAATATATTACAAAGGCTTTTTATGCAATCTTGCCCCCTATCGTGTGATGGGCGAAGATAGACATGCATTATTTCCTATTACCCAGTCGAATGATCCTATATTTTATGAAGAATTTGATGAAGTTCACTATGGATTATGGGCGAAAGTATTAACAGATGAAGAATATCAAGAAATCGTTGATGCTGTTACGAAAAATGAATAGACAACTTTGAATTTGGGAGATATAAAAATGGTATATAATGATTTGAGAAGTAAGCTAAATGAATACAACTGGGATGACGGATTTGAAATTCCAAAACAAATACTTGCTGCCCCCAGTTGTGATTTAGCACTAGCATTAGAGATATTTTATTTAAGTGATGGTTATGCTTTCTTAGACGATTCAACAAAGACAACTGACTTAAAAGAATGGAGGAAATTTATTACCGTTCTCTATGATGATATATTGAACAATAAATTTCCAAAGACAAGCACAGCATTTGAAATTCCATTATCCCAAGTTCAAAAATACAAACTTCAGAAAAAAGGTATTTCAAAAATTTTTTTGACTGACTTATAACTTAGAATTTAAGGTAGAATTGATAATGACAATAGAAGAAGTTTTTAGTGATTTATATGATAAATATGGTGAAGATTTTAACTGGTATATGCTTCCGTTAACACAGGCTGATGGAATGTTTGTTACTGAATTGAAAAATGAAATTGGGGAAGATCACTTCTTATATGACAAAAGAATTTGGGCAGTAGCAAAGTGTGAATCTAATGATGATGTGTTATATGTTACTGACAACGGAAGGAATGCGGACATCTACTATATTTTTCATTTGACTTACTCAAAGTATAATTCTGATGGATTTCCTCGATATGAAGAATTAAAAGATGTATATGCAGTAAAAGCATTTATTGAACAGTCCATAATTTGAAAATAAAATTTAAACTACAACTACCAGTTTATAGAACTATGTTAAATCATAAAATCACATTGAGGTGGCAATTATGCGATATAAAAAAATTGTATTGAGTATTATAGCAAGTGTGCTTGGTTTAGGGCTGTTAAGTGGTTGTGGTGGTTATTCTCATGATTTTAATTCAAGTGAAGAAGCACAAAAATATGTATTAGCAAAATTAAAGGACAAATACAATGAAGAATTTACCATTAAAGAAGTGAAGAAGTACAAAGAAGAAAAAATTGGATTGAATTGGATTAGCGTAGAAGTTTCTAGTAAAGAAAATTCTTCTCAAACTTCTACTGTATATGCACGAAATACTGGTCTTTTTAAGGATGGTTATCATGTTTATTACTATTCTGATGAAATAGAAGAACTTGCAACTCCTTTATTTCAAGATAAGCCTTTCATAAGAAATTATCAACTTGAAGTACAAGGGCATACAACAACGACAGAATGGAATGGTAAGGAAAGTGTAGAAGAATATCTGAAAAAAAGAGAATATGAAATAGAAACAAGCATATATCTTAATGATGGAAAAACAGACGAGGAATATGCAGAAGAAATTTCCCATATCATGCAGGAAATTGTAGAAAGTAATTTGGTTTTAAATATTTCAGTATATACAAATGATGATAACATTATTTTCTATTCTCTACCAGAACAGCACAGTCAACCAGATGTAGAAGTGATTTTAGAAAAAATGGAAGATGTGAGAAGTTTACAAGAAACAAAAGAAGATTACAAAGAGTGGAAAAAACAAAATCAAAATAATGCAAAAGATTAAGAGTGGAAATATTTAAAAAAAATGGTGATTATTTGTATTTAAGAGAAGAAGGAGGATTTTGGTATGCAGAGAAATAAATCAAATGAAATAGCAAGAGATATAATTAGAACAGCCAAGGAAACATTTAATGAAAAGATAAATAATATAACTCTTTTTAATCTTACAGATGAGCCATATAAAATGTTTAGTATAAAATGTACGATATATAATTATTTTGTGCTTGTATTCAATTATGATAGAGGGCATTTTGGATGTAATATAGTGTGTGGAGATGATGCTATTGCGTTACCAAATGATAGAGAGTGGGATAATGATTGTGATTTTGCTGCATTTTGGAAAAATGTAGATGAGCAGATAAGATTACGAATACCAGATAAATATTTGCAGGCATATGGTTGGTTATAAATTTAATTATGTCTCCACATATAATGGTCTCATAAATGTTGTAGGACTAATGTACAATCCAATATTCCTAGCGTTGCTAAACATTAAATCTGAAAAAGCGTATAAATTATGTAGACAAAATTTGAATAAATGGATAGGCAGTCTGGTTGTTGATCAGGCTGCTTTTTGCATAAAAATTTTTATGATGTCATGTGTAAAAAAAATATATACAAGAAATATCTGATAATATATAATTCTATTATAAATTATCGACAAAGAAAAGGAGTGCTATTTTGATGAAATATATACGGATTTACACAGAATCAAAGTCAATGAACAGTTATTATTATGAGGAACAGACCGGAGAAATGTTCATTCTTGAGCAAAGCAAAGGTGGGAACGGGCTTTCTGTTGGAATCATTGCTGGAATTTCACTTGTGATATATGCGTTTGTAAGGAAAATAGAAAAGCCAATTTCTTTTGATGCAAATCTGTTGTATTGGATTTCTGTGGGGATCGGAGTTGCATTAGGCGTACTTATCGCTGGATATATGCTAAAACGTGCAAAAAGAAAAATTGAAAAAAATGTAAGAATCTATCCCTGTGGACTAAAAGAAAAGCAGGCAATGGCAAAACAGAATCACAGATATTTTTTTACATACATTTTTCTGATTCTTGTCATGGTTGGGATATGTGCAGCCTCTCATTTCCTAATGATATGGGTTGTTCCATCCGTTTTGGTATATGCTTTTTTAAATTCATTGATGTGCTTGTTGACAATTTTACTGACAATCGCTTTTATAGGAAATCATCCCATAAAGGGATGGAAAATTGCAAGTAGAATACTGAGAGGAGAAAGGTAATGGCATATTTAATTCCAACTTTATATGTAATTGTATCTTATACATTTTTTCTTTTACCCGGTTTATTTGATCATGTAATGGAATTGAAGATTCTTTCAATTCTTTTACCGTTTATTATGGGAGTTGTTAATTTGATTACTGTATTAACCGTAGGAAGAAAGTGGACAAGAAAAACACTGTTAAACTGTACGTTGATTATTAAATATGGCTTGATTCCGTTTTATTTGATTGGAGGTAGCATTACGATCGGCGTAACGGTTGCGGCATTATTTCCATTACCGTTAATGGCATTGCTTGGACTTGTAACGATTGTCTTTTTGATTTTTGGTTATGGAATTTTGTTGGGAGCATCTCCCTATGCACTTGCATATATCATAAAGTCGTGTAAAGAAGGAAAATACTCAAAAATAGTGGCGATTCTGTCCGGTATATGCCAATTTCTTTTTTCGTTTGATGTGCTTTCCATGATGATACTGACAATAAAGGAAAAGCATTTGGTCAAAACAACAATCTGTGTTTTGGGGGGAATGTGCCTCATAATTCTTTTGATTCTGTTAGACGTGTTTGCGTCATTTGTATAAATTGCAGGAAAGATGATTTTTAATAACAAGTGAAAAATATTTTGGAGGAATGATTATGATCACAATGAATGAAAAAGATAAAAATGAAATGTTAGACTCTATTTTAAATGAAAAGGAAGAGTATCTATGCAAACTTTGGGGAGTTTTAATGGCTGATTCCAAAACTTATGCAGCAATCGGAGGACTCTCTGCGATAGTAGGAGGTGGAGCTGCTGCATTAGGAGCATTAAGTAATGCTTACTGTTATATAGGTGTTACAGAGCAACATTTGAATTTTGTTGTTGTTGACTCTGTAGACGTTCGTAATATTAAAAACAGAATATCTATTCCAATGGAATGTATCACAAAAGCAGAAGTGAAGGGTGGACTCTTGCCGGGAAGAAAAGTTGTAACGGTATATTTCGAAAAAAACAAATTAAAAATCTCCCTTATGAATAATGCAATCGGTTCTGATATTCAAGGACAAAAAGAGAATGTAGAGAGAGTTTGCCAGATGATTCAAAAGGCTTGTAAAAACTAAAAATCAGCCGTTGGTCATAAAGAAGGTGATTCATGATGTGTGATAAATTGAAAAAGGAAGAATTTTTCAGGGTATTATCCCTTTGATCTTGTTCATTGATTTATAATTGAAACTCGTTATTGAATAATAGGAAGTGGTAGTGCTAGGAGAGTAGAATGCTAAAATTATGTTATAAAAATAATGATAAAAGAACAGATGAATATTATTTTGATTTACAATCTCAGAAAGTATATAAAATCTGTCTTTCAACATATTATGCAAAACAAAATACAAGAGGTATTCCATTTGTTTTCATCTCAGGTGGGATATTAGCAATACTTTTAGAGCAGGTATCTCAACGTGTATATTACCTAAAAATGGTAGGATGCTGCTGTTGTTTCTGGTAATTGGAATATTAGTTCTGATTGATAAAAAAGTGAAAAAATCATTCATAGAAAAGTACCAATACATAGAGGAACACACAATGGGAATTCCTATGGAAAAAGAGGAGGTATTAAAGCTATACACGCTGGGGAAATGGAACAGAAGGGCGTTAGGTTTTATTGCCTTTATAGGTTTGCTTATTTTTCTTATTGGGATGATTCTTATAATACAGACAGCTCATCTTACTGGGATGTTTCTGGTTTTATTAGGTGGAATAATAGGGGTTATCTTTTTCCATTACGGAGAATTTATGGAAGTGGCAAAAGTAAAAAAATGTTTACGGACAAGTAATGTTTGAAATGAGTTTTCAAACAGAGAGGGAGATGTTCTTTTTGGAACGAAATAGATATATTCAGGTATGCAGGGAAAATGAGTACGCTGTTTTATATTATGACAATAAAGAAGAAAAAATAATACGATATAAAACAGGGAAAAAATTTTCATTTTCCTTAAAATATCAATTATGTATTTTGGTTACGTTGTATTTGGGATATTTATTAAATGCTAAGGTTTATATGGTATTGGCTCAAAATAGTTGCTTGAAACATTTTATCGCTTTTTTGTGCCTTAGTATCGGTTACATTGGTTTATTATTTTTTGAAAATGACATAGCAAAAAAGATAAAAAATGAGGGAGTAGAAGTGCCGTATATCCTATCTGATGAATTGCTGCAGAAAGGGCAAAAGGATTTAAAAACGCAAAAAATGATCATATATCTATGGACTTTGATTTCCGTGGTAATATTGTGGATCTTTTACCTGACGAATTTGGTTATGGTTTTGGTACTATTTTTAGTCAGCATGATTGCTTTATCCGCTATGGCTGCGGCAACAAGACCAGTTTTACGAGCAAAATTATATCAAGCATATACTAGAAAGAAGGGAGATTAGATATGAACCCAATTAAAGTATTGGAATGGAAAGGAATGTATCCCATTAAAAAAATACTACTTGTAATGATATGGCTGTTCGGATGCTTTTTATGTGTGGCAGGAATCATTATATTTATTTCTGACAATGATGTGAAGAATTTATTGGTTGGAATACTTTTTGGAATAGGGGGTGTCGTATTCTTTTCTCCAATTAAAAAATATGTGCTTACAACATATCACTGTGTTCCTGGTTTAAATTCCAAGTTACAAAAAGTGGAGCTTGAAAAGTTACTTGAAGGAGAAGTATTTGAAAAGATATCGAAGAAAGACAGTAATATTACGAATTGTGATATTAAATTAAGTGAACATTGGATTTGTGCAAAAGGGAAACTGATTGCTAAAAATCTTCTTATTATTGGGTATCCAAGAGTAACGTCTAGCTTAATAGGAAGAGCAACGACACCTATGGTATTTATTTATATGACCGGGGATATTGTTAAGGTGGATTTAAAGACGGATTTATCTGTAGAAAAAATATCTTTACTGAGGAAATATTTCTGGCATAATTTGGGGATTGTATCAACTGAGGTTTTAGGAAAATCTGAAGAAGAGGTAACAGATATTTTTTCAAAACAATTTCAAGTATTGAAAGAAGAGATGAACTTAGATGATCGTGAACTTCTCATAGAAATGATAAAGGAACCAGAAAAATATAGGAAAATATATATGGAAATATTACCGTACCATATAAAAAAATGGTGCAAAAAACAAAATATAGAGGAGAGAAAACAGTAAAGAATTCAATCACATAGAGGTGGTTCATATGCGATATAAAAAACTTATATTAGGTATGATAACAAGTGTGTTCTGCTTAGGACTTCTCAACGGCTGTAACCGTTATTCCTGTGATTTTCATTCCAGTGAAGAGGCACAGAAATATGTGTTAGCGAAATTAAAAGATAAATATAAAGAAGAATTTGTTATTACAAAAGTAAAGACCTACAAAGAAGAAAAAATCGGTTTGAATTGGGTGATTGCAGAAGTGGTCAGTAAAGAAAATTCATCTAAAACAGCTACCGTATATGCACGAAATACGGGATATTTTAAAGATGATTATCACGCCCATTATTTTTCAGAACAGTTAAAATCACTTGCAGATCCTTTATTTCAGGATAAGGATTTTGTAAAAGATTATCAATTTGAAATACAAGGTCATACAACTACCACAAAATGGAATGGTAAGGAAAGTATAGAAGAATACTTGGAAAAAAGAGAGTATGAAATAGAAGTATATCTATATCTTAATGATAGAAAAACGGATGAAGAATACGCAAAAGAGATTTCTGATATCATGCAAGAAATTGTAAAAAGTGATTTGAATTTTGATATTTCCGTATATGTAAATGATGAGGATCTTATTTTCTATTCGTTGCCTGACCAACACATAAAACCAGATATAGAAGTTATTTTGGAAGAAATGGATGATGTCAAAAGTCAGCAAGAAACACTAAAAAATTACAAAGAATGGAAAAAACAAAATCAGCATAATGAAACAAATCCTGAATGAAAGAGGAGGGGTATGGTGAAACGAAAAGTAGGAGCGATATTAGTTATTGTAGGAATGCAGTTGCTTATATTTGGAGTAATATGTTCACAATGGGTTTATATACGTATAGGATTAGGGAATCAATACATATTAGGGAGATCATTATTATCGACACTAGGAATCCTGTTTATGATACTCGGAAATGCCTTTTACAGAGTGTTGTATAGACCACATGAGGAGCATGCCTCAACCAAAGAAAAGTATGGAAAACCAAAGAACGTGCTATTACGAATAGAGTGGAAAAAGTGGTATCCATTAAAGAAATTTATTGCTTTTCTGTTGTGGAATATCTGTTTGTTTACAGTATTGATAAGTACGATATTTTATTGTTCTGAGCAAGAAACAGATTCTAAGACATTGTTTGGCTACATCATTTTTATAATCACTACAATTGCTACATTTTCACCTATGAGAAAGTATGTAAGTCCCAAATATCGTTGCCTTCCTCACATCGGAGATGTGCTTAGCAAAACAGAACTGAATAAAATGCTGGGGGATGAGGATTTTCAGGGAATAGAGAAATTTAAAGAAATGTCCATCTATCCATACGTAAAAGAAAGTAGAAATTGGTTCTGGATTGGTGGACTGCTGTTGCACAAAAAGATGGTGGTGGCAATAGATTTTGGATTGAGGACATCCCCTAATCATATGCATTCACAAATTAAATTGATGTACGTGGATGGAGAAGTAGGAGAAATTATTTTGTCTGACCTATATTATGAAAGAAGCACGGAACTATATGGGTATTTATGGAAAAAAGCAGGAATTTTAGGAGGCAACGTTGCGGGAATTCCGTGGTATAGAAAAAATACTGAAATAGCTAGGGAATATCTAAATAACAGTAAGTTTGGCAAAAAGGATTTTTATGAAAAAATGGAACATGTAGACGAAATCCGGATGCTGCTGATGGAGAAATTTGGCGATGAAGAGGATAAAATAAAATATCAAATCGGTGAAGAAAAAGCATCCAAGGCTATAAGACAGGGGAGGAATAGAAAGAGTATCAGAAAGTAAAACAAATTTGTAAGGGATAGAGTTTATTTTGGAAGAAATGTACAGCATCAAAATTTACAAGAGACAATGAAACATACTGGAGAATGGAAAAAAACAAAATCAGCATAATGAAGCAAATCCTGAACGAAAAAGGGAGTGGTAATAAGATGGGCATTTTGGACAGATTGAAAAGAGGAAAACGGACATCAAAGGAAGAGTGTAGTGGAGTTGTAAGCAATGCAAAGAAAAATAGTATGACAGCGGTTGAGTATGCAAAAAGCTTTCAAAAGAATTTTGATTTTTCTGAGAGAAGTATAGGGGATCTGGAAGAAATTCTGGATTATTATGCAAAGGATCTATTAGAAAGCAGACCAACAGAAAATCAAGTGTGGAGTATGTCCCTTATTTTTGGCTCTTATCTGGGGGAAGTGATGTTAAAAAACGGTCTTTCTAAAAGAGGGTATCATTGGGGAATGCAGAATACGGGCAATATTCCCCTGTTGATGGCTGATGATGAAAAATATGTTAAGATTGCAGATTCATTAGAAGAGTTTTTAATAAAAATACAGGAAGATGATAATTATTATTTAGAAAGAATCGTTTAAATCATAAAATCACATTGAGGTGGCGGATATGCGATATAAAAAAATTGTATTGAGTATTATAGCAAGTGTGCTTTGTTTAGGGCTATTGAATGGCTGTGGGCATGAAAATGAGATTTCAATAAAAATTGAAACCTATTTACAAGAAGAATATGGTGAAGAATTTGAAGTATTGTCTTGGAATCAACCAAAACTTTTACCATCAGACAATGGTGCAATCTATGCAACTTGTATTTCAAAAAATGACCCAAAGCATCCATTTGAGGGTAGCTATTTTAATCCCGAAGAACCAAACTCAGAAATAGAAATTATTTATGATGGTTATGGGCAACGCCTTTTGGCAAAACAAATGGAGTCTATGATAGAAGAAGCCATTTCGCAGGCAGCTGAGAACTATTATATTCAAGGTGATATTATTATACCTGAAGAATGGCAAGACATCCCAGTGGAGGAAATTTCACAATGGAAAAATTATGTTGATCTATGTAATCAAAGTAATTCAGATTATAAAACTTTAGGTTCAGCTTGGGTCTATATTGATGCTTCTACAATGAAAGGAAAAACTGATGAAGAAGAATATCAAATGTATGAAGAAGTCTATCGTGATAAATTAGGTGGTCAGGCATTGCTTTATGTTTATTATTTAGACCATAAGAGTTTTGAAAAAGCAGAAAAAATATTAGAAATTTTCACATCTGGTGATGAGGGTAGTAATTTTGAAGATATTATCGAAGGTCAGCCATACTTTGGAACAATCATGCGATATGGTTCAGATAAATTTGATGATAACTTAGAGATATTCAAGGCCGCAAAGCAGGGAAAAGAACAAGAAAAATATCAGTAAGTAAAGCAAGTTTTAATTGATGTGGGTATAAAGGAGTGGTTTAAAATGATTAAAAGAATATGGACATTTAAAAGAATTATATTAGCAATAATTATATTTATGTGTACTATAATTGTTGCAATCTCATTGCAAAAAAGTATTATGGGAACAGATAAATTACAAAGAGATTTTGGAGTCGCACTTCTTTTCATTGTTGTGCTTGTTTGTTTACTTTACTTTTTATATAAACTATTAATACCAAAAAGTTTTAGGTGTATGACAGTAGTAAAAAAATATTTATCTTTTAGAGAATTGAAAGATCGAATTAATAATGAATCGTTTTCAAAAGTCGTTATTGACGAGAAGAAATCTGGAAAGATTGAAATATATTATTCCTCTAAATGGATTTATGCTGATGAGGTTTATATACCAAGAAAATTAGTTTTGGATTTGATAGCAGAACGCAAATCTTTATATTCATCATTTGAAAAATTATCAATAGCAACAAAAAATGGAGAAAATATTGTATTTGCCATAATTGATATTGAAGAAGCAGAAAAAATCATAAAATCTTTGCAAGGAATTTTCGAAGAGTTTACATTGGATTTTAATAATATGAGAAAAATTCAAAATAGAATTTTAAGAAAAGAAATAAAGCAAGAATTTTATAAACGGGTTATAAATAAAGAAGACTTTTTGAAAGAAAGCGGTTTGTAGAGCGTGTTAAAGTAGGAGTTTCATAGTTTGTAACAATGCTTTATAGATAAATCGGAATTTTGTGGAGAGGAACAAGTTTGAGGTAAGAGGTAATATTCTATGAAAATATGGTACAAAGGAGTTTTATGCAATACCGACACATATCGTTATATGGGAGAAGATAAACCTGCGTTATATTATATTTATAGTCCAGACCAAGAAACAATGCTTAAAGCAGGATTTGTGGAAGATCATCCCTGCTTATGAGTCAAAGTATTAGCCGATGAGGAATATAATGAAATTATTACTATTTTGAATCAAATGATGGACTGATTGGATAACTTTCAGTTTGTAAAATTGAAAAATATGAATTTGAAGGGATGTGTTTCAAGTGACAAAGGAAGAACGACAAAAATATAAGGAACTAACAAAAGTGTTGCCTAAAATATTAAAAGATAAAATTAAAAAATATAAGTTTAAGAAAAAAGACTTTATGATTTGGTATAAGAAAAAAGAATTATTTTTCGATTTGCTTATTGATGTGAAAGTAAAGTCAGATGATAAGTGTTATTGTACTGCCGTAGAAACAATCAAACCATTGTGGTTAGATGATTTGTTATGGGATTTATTGAAAATGGAAACCAACAAAGAAACACCTTTAAGTTTGAGAACTATTGGTGCATTTACAGTTAGCGGAGCTGAATTGTTTAAAAATGAAACAGAATTAAAAGAATGGACAATCAGTGAATTAGAAGAAATCATAGATAATTATTTAGAACATTTTTATAAAACTGTTCAATCATCTTCAATCTGTGATTTTTACAATAATTTAGAAAATTCTATATACCATGTCGAATTAAGAAAAGCATTATCATTTATTTATGATCATAAATATCAAGATGCATTAGATTATTTATTAGATAAAGGCGATGGTGTTTTTAAAAATGGTGATATATCTATAAATAGTGCTATGAGAGAATACTGTAAAAACCAACTTTCTCATTGATAACTAGAGATATCTATACTCCTGTAACAGATGGATGGAGTTCACTTGATTGTGTGATGCAGGAATCAACTGAGAAAATAGACTTCTTAAAATTGTTACAACGCATTTTATTTGATGCCATAATTTGCAGAATTCGGAAAATTAAAACATCCCATTTTTAGCCTTGTTATAACGGTAATAATTTTTTCTATTACTGTTATAACAAGGATTCCAGGGGTTCGGGGATGGAAGATCCCCGTATTATTTCTGCACTATTTATTTTTCTGAAAATGGCATATTATAATGTGCTGATCAACAATATATGACAAAACAGGTCTTTCCGAAAGAGGAAGATTATTTTTTAAAGCAAATGGGGAAAGAACTGCATTGTAGTCAAGGATTTGCAATGCGGATGATTCTACAATGGCATTAGATTATGAAATCTCGAAGGAGTGCAGAATTTTATGTGGGAAATTTATTTACAGCAGATAAGAGAAGAGAAAGAACTATATGATGAGGAAATAAATTCCGGTGCATCCGAGAAAGAAATTTATGAATTGGTAACAACTGCAAAAGAGAAATGGAACATGGAAATTCCGCAACAATATCTGGATGTTCTTTCAAGGATAAACGGAATAGAATTTAATGGATTTATTTTATATGGTGTAGATCAGTATTTATTAGAGCATGAAATGAAGCAGCTTGTTTATGGACTATTGGAATTCAATCACATATGGTATGAAAATGAAAAGCAGAGAGAATACTTATTTTTAGGCGAAAGTAATATTAGCTGGTATGTCTACCAATATAAAAATCAATGTTATATGGAATTGGATCAGCCGTCTGGAAGAGAAATCCATCGATTCCGTAATTTTTACGAAATGTTTGATAAGGTTTTGGATGAGGCGATTAAGGGATAAGGAAGGGAATGCTTGATTATGCAACTAAAAAAATTAGAATGGCAACGATTATATCCAGTAAAAAAACTTTTATTTCTTGGGGCGTGGTTATTTTGTGTTTTTATATTTGTAGCGGCGATTATTTTGCTTGTTCGTGATGGAAATCGTGAAAACTTATGGCTTGGGATACTATGTGGAATAGCTGCCTTTGTGATGAGTTGCCCAATGATAAAATATATAAGAATTTCATATCATTGTATGCCATACTTTAATCGGATTTTTACAAAATGTGAACTAGAAGAGCTTGTGAAAAATGAAAAATTTTATCCTATTGAAAATACAATGGATAAAAAAGTGTTAGGATTACTAAAATCAGGAACACATTGGCTTTATGCAGGAGACAGGCTTATAGCAAAAGATCTGGCTATATTCGGATGGGCAGAAGGAAGCTCAAGCCTGAATGGAAGAGCAGTAACACCTGTGTTTTTTATTTATATGACAGGAGAGGTAATAAAGATAGATTTAGGTTTCAAAATACATATTAAAGAAATCGAAAATTATAATCAGTATCTTTGGGAAAAGTTTCAAATAATACCAAGAATTATAGTGGGAGAGCAAAGGGAACATATTATCAATGCTTTTGCACGCCAGTTTCAAGAGCTGAAAGAAAATCTGGGATTAAATGAAAAAGAGCTGGTGCAAACCATCCTGCAGAATCCAGAAAAATATCGGAATATGTATATGGAACGATTGCCTGATCACATAAAGAAGTGGTGTGAGACAAATCAGACATGGAGTTGGTTCTCTAGCAAATAAATCATTTAAAGGGAAGATAAAATATGAATATAAAAGAAGCAATAAAAATTATAAAGGACGAGAAATTACAAGGTTATAATATGAATGAAGAAAGGTATAATAGAGAAAATGAAGTTGTGTTAAGGTGTGAGAATGATAAGTGGATTGTTTATGCAACAGATGAAAGAGCTAGTAAGGTTACAAATTCACAAGATATTTATTTTGATGAGGAAGAAGCATTAGATAATTTTATTGATAGATTAAGAGCTCTTAATAGATTAAGGGGCTATAAAGTTAAGACTGTTACCAGTATTTAAAATTTAGGGAACTGATAGTATCACTGAGCAGGGAAGCCATAAAAGGTATTCCTACTTTTCTTATAGCGAAAAGAAACAGTCAGATAAAAGCTGATTGTTCTTGTCTAATAAGGATAGAAAACACAGTTGGAGTATGGTAGAATAAGGATAACAAATTTGAACTTGGAGGTTACTTATGAACTATGATATGAATTTGATTAAATACCGCAAAAGTGGGTTTTTCAGAATTGCAGCAGCTATTCTGATGATCTGTTTTACACTATTTGGGCTTACCGCTTGCGCCGATACTACTGACAGCAAAGATAATAATGATGATAATGCACTGATACAAGGAACATGGGAAATAGATACCGGCTCTGGTGCTGGTTATAAATTCGTTGACGATAAGTTTATGTGGTTAAAATTCATCGAGAATGTTAACGATAACTACTGGTACGGAGATGTTGAGTATTATAACGGTGCTGAAGCAATGGATATAGCAGGACTAACAGAGGAGGAACTTAAGAGCAGCCTGCCAGGTCTTAAACCCGAAAACATTTTTGTAACAAAATTAGATCCCGAAAAAATCATTACCGATGGTGAGGATAAAACTGCTACCAATATGAACGACCAAACCTTATGGACTCGCTTATGGCTTATTGAAGAAAATGAGGACAATGTTGTTGCGGTAGTGATTGATTTAGAAACTTTTAGTATGGAGAACTACACTAAAGTTGAGTAAAAAACAGAAATTAGAAGTTAATGAGATTATTTTTTTAAAATTTAATTGATAATTCTCAGTTTATTGGAAGAGAAAAATGGTATGACAAAATTTGTAATACTCAAAAATATAATAATTGGAGAAACAAAAAATGGGTTTATTCGGACTGTTTGGAAGAAAAAAAGAAGTTGAACTAGATAAAGTAAAAGATGATAATAAAGAAAAGTTCTTAAGAGAACCTGGTGATAATAATACAGAAGGAATCTTACAGTTTGAAAATTTAAATTTTAAACTTGCAGTAATTCAAGTTTTGATGTATGACTTGAATTTATTAAAGCCTTGTTTTGATATTTATGATTTTGCTGATGAGCATAAAGAACTAGAGATAAATACAGATAGCTATACTGTAATTGAACCGGCGCTTAATTTTTTTAGACAATTGTCTATCCCAAGGGAATTTGCACATTATGTAGAAAAAATCGACATGGATGGTGGCAATGAAGTGTATATGAATATAATTCCACAATGGGATGGAGAAGATGAATGCTTTGATTTAAACAATATAACTTCCTCAGAAATAAGACAATTTCCAAATCTTAAGGAAGCAACAATAATGAGCAGTAATTTTGATAAAGTAAAAGAAATTTTTGTTGCTGAAAATATTGATGTAGAATTGCTTTAAATTAGTTCTTCTATCCAACTTTCGGTTTGCAGAACTCAATAAGTAAATAAGAACACTACCCGTTAAAAAAGTCTCCCGATCTGTAAAAGACCGAGGAGACTTCTTTTATAATTGAAATTCTTTGGTATGTGTAGTTTGGATTGGAGGATTCCATCCAAGTATCATATCCACGTTACGACATACAGTATGTAGTTCTTTCTGGTAATCCCGGTAATAGTCGTATTGTTTCTGGAGAGTATCTTTTTGAGTTAGAAGTTTTTCCTTCTGTTCTCTCAGTTGCTTCATCGTGGGAAGGGGCTGCGTTCCGTTTTTCTCTTTTAGTGATGTTACAGCCTTTTCATAAAATGTAAGTTCGGCAGAATGTTCCTGACGGAATTTCTGCTTATTTTTGCTTTTACGAAATTGTGCATAGACAGATTTATTTGCAAGATACTGTCCGGTGTAGTGGAGTTGTTGATTGAGGTTCTTTAATTCCGATTCCACAGTTTTTAATTGAATATTCCGGATGGTTTTACATCAGCTGTCCGGTGATATGGAAATCACTTTTTAGATCCGTTTTTGTGCATACCGAATCATAATTTCTGTTGAGACATTGGTAAAGACTGCTACGCACCGCAGATGCGGCAAGGTCTTGACCAATATCCAAACAGAAATGGATAAGTCATCAAGCACAAAATAGGCGATTTCCGAGTACCGGAACTCTGATTTCCAAATTTCCGGAAGTGTGATTTCATCGCACAAGAATATTCATTTAATTGTTTTCTAGAATTAGAGGTTCGTTCTTTTACAGAAGAAAATTTATCTTCCAGAATTTCTCTGGTATCATATTCATGTTCCTGCACATAGGCAATGGTCTTTGCCATTTCCTGAAGATTGGTGAGTTTGACCTTTCGGGCATAGGCTTGGCTTTGTTGTGCTTTTACACAGTTTTGTAAGTCAATGACCAGTCGCAGATTAGATTTAATGAATAAGATGTCCATAGGATCAGAGGAAATATCAGGATGAATATTTGGAGTTCTGTGGTTGGATTCAAATTGCTGTTGCAGATAGTCTTTCTCATACTTTGTTCCTAAAGCACGTCCGGTAATATTCTTTTCTCGTTCCGGGTGCAGATAGCTGAAACGTCCACGATGTTCCGTTACAACGATCTGATATTTTTCATAAAGCTGTTTTTTAAAATCTTCCACATCTTTTGCTGTATGGGAAATTTCTGTAATAGCGTCTCGCAGGTATTGTTTCTGTGTCTGAAATGTGGTTTTGCGAGGTGTTAGTCCATCTGCAAGAATTTGTTCATTCAATTTATCTAATTTTTCTTGTCCGTACCGGGAGGCATAATATTCCCGATTTTTGATTTTATTTTCAGAAGGTGAGAGTAAATCCACCTGAGGGAGATTTTCTCGGTGGCAGGTATCCATGAGAGATTTTTGCAAGTGCCTTAGATAGTTATTTGTTAAATGGTGTTTGTATCCAGCAAGACAATCACTGTTTCGTTCCATATAGCCCTCTTTCGGAATATCGTATTTTCTTAGACTATTGATTACGATATGCACATGGATATTGCCGCTTTCATTGTGACCATCCGTATGAGTACAGACAAGAGCCTGATGTCCGGGGAAATTTTTACGGGCATATTCTAGTCCCAGTTCCTGTGCTTTTTCTCCGGTTAATCCACATTCGTCACGATCAGCAGGATCAAAGCTGATGATATAATGATGGGATTTGATTTCATCATAGGTTTGGTTTTTGTGATATTGATCGTTAAGACGTTCGCATTCCTTATCAAATAACATTGGTTCGCAGTTCAATCCATCCAGATAATATTCCTCTCGTAATATCATTTGCCCATGTTCATTTAAAATCGGTTTCTTTGTTCGCTCATCATGTTGGAATAGGAGATAATCCAAAGATTCTCCGTAATTGGCATTTTTACTTACGATATGTTTCAACACTGCCATGAAAGTCACCTGCCATTCTTGTCACGTCTTTTCTTAAATTCCAAAGTTCAGAGATACAGGATTGAATTTCATCCTGCATGGTTTTAGATCGGACGCCGCCTGTATGAAAATAGCGGGCAATCTGGTTTAAGTTACTTCCGATTTTTCCAAACTCAGCGGTCAGTTTTTGTAATTCAGGGATATCAGCAACTACTTCATAGCGAATCGCTATTTTTCCTTCCAACACCATTTTGCGGATGTATTCGGATAAGGTAACTCCAGTTTCTTCAGCCGCATCTGTTATTAACCCATATTCCATATCTGTAAAACGGACTGTGATACGATACGGACGGGAGATTGTTTTTTTCGGTCTTGCCATAGGAAGCCTCCTTTCTTCTTCGTGCGTATGCACATCGTCAATACCTCGGTATTGCGCTGCGAACACAACTTTTTGTGAGAGCCAACCTGCAAGTTTTAAGTGCAGATTTTATATCGAGGGAATGGGGAGCGAAATCCCCATCAAGAAATGCCAAGTCTGCAAAAACCCGGAAACGGGTTATTGTCGGACATAGGCGAATCTTGCTCTGAAATGTTTTTCCCCTTCAATAACCCTGTTTGGGGGAGGTTAAGAAACAAGCAGAAAAAAGAAAATCTTTTCGATGCTTGTTTTTTTCATGTGCCGGGATTGGGTTTATGTAAGGATGAACCTTGACAAAAGAAGAACGGTTTTTAGAATGAGACAAGTTTCTGGACGCATAGAATCTCAAATAGGAAGGGGGTTATGCTTTTGGATGGGAAAACTTTGCAGGAATTGAAGCGTGTAAATATAAAAGAAGTAAATCCAGATGAGCTTGTGGATATTAGTGAAATTGAGATTGATACGAAACAGTCAGTACAAAAACGAGTGAAAGAGTATGTAGAGCAGGTACATAATCCCTATCTTGTCCGGGTGGGGGAGTATGTTGTGAAGATTGGGTATTCCGACTGTGAAGAGACATTGAATGATCGGATGAAACAGTATATTTCAAAAATTGCAGAAACAAAATACTAAAAATTTCAACAGACTCTTTACAGTAGCAGGATGTTATGGTAACTTAGATGCAGGACAAAACAGCGAAATCCTGAAAATTACTATAAGAAGTAACCTCGTAGGACAGGTTCAACTGACTGAAATAAAAAATAGTAAAAATCAGGAGGAAGCAGAATGCAGAAAAAAATAATGTATCATGCTGCGATTTATCTCCGTTTATCGAGAGATGATGAAGATATTGATGGCAGCGCAAAACGAGAGAGCGATAGTATTTCATCCCAACGTGAGCTGGCACGTTCCTTTGTAAGAGAACAGCCGGATATGGAGTTATTCGATATTTATATTGATGACGGATATTCGGGAGCCAACTTTGACCGACCAGATTTTAAAAGAATGATGGCGGACATTGAAAATGGAAATGTAAATTGTGTCGTTGTAAAAGATTTATCCAGATTTGGACGAGATTATATTGAAGCCGGGCGGTTCATTCAAAAGACCTTCCCGGCTTTTTCTGTGCGTTTCATTGCGATCACAGATCATTACGATAGTTTGACTGCGGATCAGAGTACCACATCTCTTGTGATTCCGGTTAAAAACTTTGTGAATGATTCCTACTGTCAGGATATTTCAGAAAAGGTAAAATCACATCAGAGAGTAAAACGGGAGAAAGGAAAATTTATCGGTGCATTTGCAGTCTATGGATATCAGAAAGACCATGAAGATAAAAATAAGCTGGTCATAGATGAATATGCGGCAAAGATTGTAAAAAATATTTTCACATGGAAACTGGATGGTATGAGCAATCTTGCCATTGCAAACCGACTGAATGAGAATGGAATTTTCTCTCCATTGGAATATAAGAAATCTTACGGAGAGCATTATTCCACAGGTTTTCAAGCCGGAATTGTATCAAAATGGTCTGCGGTGGCGGTAAAGCGTATTTTAACCAATGAAATTTACACCGGAATGATGGTACAGGGAAAACGGGAGAAAGTCAATTATAAGGTAGATAAGATTTTAGAAAAGCCGGAGTCAGAGTGGTTTAAGGTGGAAGGCACACATGAGGCAATCATTTCCAAAGAGGATTACCAAAATGTACAGCGGCTTTTAAAAGTCGATACCAGAGCCGGGAAGGGAAAAGAAAAAGCGCACATGTTTTCGGGACTTCTGTTTTGCGGAGACTGTAAAGAACCTATGGTACGCCGAATAAACAGATATAAGGGGACGGAAAAAATATATTATATCTGTTCTACGAGAAATCGGAGTGAGGGATGCAGCAGGCATAGTATTCCGGAAACAGACTTAAAAAGAGTTGTGTTTCAGATTATCCGGTCACAGGTTACACTTCTGATGGACGTAAACCGACAGATGCAGTATCTCCAGACAAAGGAAATGAACTTTGAGGATGTGGTCGGATTTGATAAAGAGATTACTCGATTAAGGAATGAGCAGGAAAAATATCTGGAGCTGCGGGCGGGACTTTATGAAGATTTGAAAACGGGAATCATCACACAGACAGACTTTAAGAATTTTAGCAAAATCTATGAAAAGCAGTATATAGAAACAGAGAAGGCATTGACAAGACAGGAGGATATGTTAAAGAAACTGTTTTACAATGGAGTGCAGTCCGGTGTGAAGCTGGAACGCTTGAAAGAAACGATGCAGATTGCCACATTAGACAGGGATACCCTATTAGCCTTTGTAGACAGGATAGAAGTATATGAGGAGAAAAAGGTATCGGTACAGTTTTGTTATCAGGAAGAAATGGAAAAGATGCTAGTGTTGTCGGAGTTTCTTTCTTCACAATCAGAAGTAGTGAAGGAGGTGATCTAAATGGCAAGAACATCCAAACGTAAGGTTCGGTTAGAAAGCCAATCACTGCAAGAAAATGTATCGGTGAAAACATACATGGCAGGTATTTATGCAAGATTATCTGTGGATAATCATGACGGGAAAGAAATCTCCATTGAAACGCAGATTGAGATGGCAAAAGAATATTTGAAATCCCATACAGAGATTACACTGTATGATTGCTATTCAGATTTGGGAGCTACCGGGACAAATTTTCAGCGGAGTGATTTTGAACGGTTGATGCAAGATGTGAGAGATGGATTGATAAACTGTATCATTGTAAAAGATTTTTCCCGGTTTGGAAGAAATTATATTGAGACAGGAAATTTTGTAGAGAAGATTTTTCCATTTTTAGGTGTTCGTTTTATTGCCATTACAGATCAGTATGACAGCATCAAACAGGCGGACTGCAACGAAGCGCTTTCCATGCATTTGAAAAATATTGCCAATGAACTGTATGCAAGGGACATTGCAGAAAAGGTCACAGCAAGTAAACAGGCAAAGATGAAACAGGGAGAATATCTGGGGAGTATTCCGCCGTATGGTTTTCAAATCGAAAAGATAGACGGAAAACGGACTTTAGTGTCGGAACCTGTGACCAGTGAGATTGTCAGGGAGATCTTTAACCGGTATGCTTCTGGGGAGACATTTGTATCTCTTGTAAAATGGCTGTATAGACAAAAGATTCATCGCCCAAGTGATTATAAAAAATACAAAACGGTTTATCAGCAGGAGGGGCAGCAGTTAAGACAGTGGGAAAGAGAATCTATCCGGTTTCTATTAACCAACGATGCCTACATAGGGAATCTTGTGCAATCCGGAAAGCACATGAAAGAACAGATTACAGCGGAACACACACATGAACCTTTGGTTTCGGAAGAAGTATTTTATCGGGTATGGGAAAGGATAGAAGGAAATATTAAAATACAAAACCGCAGACCACTTAGAAAGGATACGATGGAAGATATTTTCCGTGGGGTTTTGTATTGCGGTGAGTGCGGGCATAAGTTAAGCCGTATGGTGACGGAGAGAAAGGCTTCTTATAAAGAAGTAAAAACATTTGTATTTTATAGCTGTCCGAATAGCAAACGGATTGATGAAGAAAAATGTGAAAACGAACAGATTACATTTCTTCAGATTCAGAAAGTGATCCTTCATCTGCTGAAAAAAGAGTTTCTTTTAAGCAGTACACAGATGAAAAAACTGATGGAATTTAATAAAGAGGCAGGAGAAAAACGAAAAGAACAGATACAGAAAGCACAGGATGAACTGCAAAAATCGGTGGATGGTGCTGACAGGAAGATCAGTTCCTATTATCTGGAGTATCGAAACGGGAGCATTTCACAGGCACAATTTCTGGAAACAAAGAAGAAACTGGAAGAAAAAAAGGAACAGGATCGGCAGGCATTACGTGATTTACATACAGAGTATTCTTCCATTGACAGAATGGTAGATAAGCAGAATCAATTTCTCCGTACTATTTTGAAATACAAAAGCTGTGCCGAACTAAATGCGGAATTGGTGCAAAACCTGATAGAGAAAATTTATGTGTATCGTGGAAAACGGGTAGAAATCATTTGGAAGTGGAATGATGAGTTTGCGAAGGTGATGGGAGGAACTGACGATGAAAAATAGACTGAAGATAGCAATGTATCTGCGATTGTCCAAGGAAGATGACTGGAATGCACAGGAGAGTAACAGTATTTCTTATCAGCGTTTGTTGTTAAGAGGATATATTGAGCGAAATTTTGAAAATTATGAGATTTTAGAATTTGTGGATGATGGTTACAGCGGAACCAGTATGGACAGACCTGCAATGCAGGAATTATTAGCCGCTGCCCGGCAGAAAAAAGTAGATTGTATTATCGTAAAAGATTTTTCACGTTTTGCCAGAGACTATGTAGAAACAGGTTTCTATGTAGAGCAGATTTTTCCATTTTTAGGAATCCGTTTTATCTCTGTGAATGACCATTATGATAGTGAAGCTGTCACTAAAAAAACGATTGGGATGAATCTGGCATTTAAAACGCTGGTCAATGATCTCTATTCTAAGGATTTATCGGTAAAGGTAACTTCTTCCCTACATTCTAAAAAAGAACGGGGGATTTACTGCAGCGGGAACTGTCCTTTTGGATATCGCAAAAAAGCAGAGGACAGAAATCAAGTGGAGATTGTAGAAGAGGAGGCGGCAGTTGTCCGGGAAATTTTTCGACTGACATTAGAAGGATATACTTCTGTGGATATTGCAAAGAAGTTTCATAAAGAAAAGGTAAAAACACCTGTGGAATATCTGATAGAGAGAGGAGCAACACACCGGAAGCCAGTTGGCAAGGAATTTTCATGGCAGCATACAACAATCTGCACGATACTGAAAAATCATTTTTATGCAGGAGATATGGTATATGGAAAATATAAGAAGGATAAGGTTGGAGGGAAAAATCACTTAAAGCCAAGAAGTGAATGGAAGATTACTTATAATCATCATGAACCGATCATCGAACGGGAAGTATTTGATGCAGTACAGCAGACGAGGGGGATATCGAAACCTTATCAGCCACAAAAAGCACATATTCTGATAGGAAAGGTTGTATGCGGGGAGTGTGGTAAGGCTTTGCGCTATCGTAAAGCAAAAAATCCTTATTTTTATTGTAATGAACGTTATACGACAGGTGATGAGAATTGTGTGAGCCAAGTCAATGTATTCTTTTTGGAACAGGTTCTTTTAGCTGCTTTGCAAAAGGAAATCCGCAGACAGATGGAATTGGAAGAAGTGTGGAGTCAGTATCAGGAAGTACAAAAAGAGAAGTATCATGTGAAGAGGGATAAGTTGCAAAAATCTCAACAAGCCTTAGATGCTGTGGGAAAAGAACAGATCACACTTTATGAGAGATATGGAAAGCGGGAAATCCAAAGGGAAGAATACATAGAGTTCAGAGAGGAATTGCAGAAAAAGGAAGATTTTATAAAAAGTGAAATCCAAGAGCAGGAGATGCGATTGGCAGAGGTGGAGACAGAGTTTCATGCAGAACTGCCGGATGCTCATATCATTTGGAAAGAATGTAAGATCAATGAACTAAATCAAGAGGTGGTGGATACTTTTATAAAGAAGATAAATGTATGGGATGAACAGCATATGGAGATTATCTGGAACTTTAGTGATGGAAAAGAATAGCTATGGGATAGCAGGGGGAAATGATAGGGAATAAAGTATGATGAAAAGCAAGTCTGAAAACGGCTTGCTTTTTTCTTTACAATGATGTTGGGTGATGTATAATTATAAATAAAGTGAGAAATATGAATTTGTAAAAGTGAGAACTAAATAAAAATTATTAGGGAGAATTTATGAAGTGGCAAGTAGACATGAAAGTAAAGGATTATATTCGTAATTGGAGCGATCAAGAAATTCATACAGAATATAAAGGAGTTACTGCAAATATAAAAATAAAAGATAATAACTGTAAATTAGAACTTGAAGGGGAAGAGAATGTCAAAATTGTATTCCAACTTCTTTGGGAATTGCTGTTTCTTTATGATGGATATTTTTATGAACCAATATCATATGAAATTGATGGGGTTAAAATGGAATGTAAAGAGCTTATTACATTACCATTTTATAAAACAGACAAAATGTGGTATTGTTCAGAATTATTAGGGAGAGCACAAAGAGACCTGTCATCAGAAGTGTTAGAAAAATATGATAAATTTCGTAACACGGGCATTTCAGATAAAAAAATGACAAAATCAGTTGTGAATGCTTTTTACTATTTGAATTCAGAAAATTATGGAAAGATAAATGTAAATCATAGACTATCTTTATTATTGAATATTGCAGATGGTTTCATAATAAACACTTATAAAGAGACAAATAATGTAAAAGGTAGTTATGATATATTTTTTAAGAAAATAGTAAATAGTCAGAAGTTACAACAAGGAATTTCTTTGCTTGGAATAGATGGAGAAAAATATAAGGGGTTATTATCTCAAGAAAGACATACATTTTATCATTATATATATTCAAAAAATAGTTTGGCTGCGTTAATTCATGACTCCGAAGATAAAATTACAGATTATGCAAATTGGTATTTTGTATATGTACTTGAACTTGTAATTAGAGTAAACTTTTTAAAAGTGTCTGGTGTTGTGTTAAATCAGGAAGCTGTGGATTACGCATTAGAGTCGATAAATGATTGGATTATATATGAAAATAATCTTGACAAAGACTGTATAACACATCGTTATCAGATGGCTCAAGAATTGAAACGAATGGGAATTACTATGAAATAGATATTTAGGTTATTAAATTTTATTCAAAAAATGAAATGAGGTATGCAAGATGGCAAACAATAGAGATGATTTTTCCTTGGCTACGAAGGAGTTGCTTGCAAATCGAGTAGGCAGAAGATGTAGCAATCCGAAATGTCAAAAACTAACTTGTGCTGCAAATACTGATCCAGATAAAATTACAAATATTGGTGTAGCTGCCATATTTGTGCCGCAGCAAAGGGTGGTCCAAGATATGATGAAAGTATGACACCAGAAGAACGAAAGTCTTCTGAGAATGGAATATGGCTATGCCAGTCTTGCTCAAAGTTAATAGATACAGATACCACTCGTTATTCAAAAGCAGTTCTTTTAGAGTGGAAAAAGGCTGCAGAATTATCAGCACTTTCAGAGATTGAAAAGATTTCGCCAATACAATCTATGGAAGAGGATAAAGCGATTATCAAATTCTTTGTTCAATGTTTTGATCGTCCAGCTTTTCAAGATGACATTTATCAGGAAGGTCGAATGGAGGATTTTGATAAAGCCATCGAAGATACTCTTATCGCATTGAATACAGGGGTTATGCGTACCAGAGATGGTGAGAAACTAAAACAAGCGGAAGGAAAATCGGCGATTCAAAATCCAATATGGCGTAAAAAACTCGATACAATTGCAGATATGCTTAATGATATCCGTAGACGATTAAAGGTGGCTGAAGCAGAGCATACATATACAAAATATGGTTCAGGACAGGATGTTTTTTATTGTTTTTCAGATAGAGAACTCGGTGAGTGGTTTAATCTTACAAGAGAAGAAATATTGAAAATCTTATCTTCTATTTGTAGGGAGGCTGGATTGCGTGAATTACATTTTCCTTGCAGAAGGTATAAATGGTAAAAGAGAAGGAGAGGGGTATAGTCATCATAGGCTATATCCCTCAAAATCATTTCTCTACTAACGTTTTATAAACTCTACTTGATTTGTTTGCATCTATTTATCAAAGCCTTTTGCGGATTTATAGCATTTATTTAACACCCAGCCGTTATTTTGAAGAAAAAGTGCTGAAATACCTGATAAAATCGTAAAAAAAGCGAAAGAAAATTGCCTGCAACTACTTGACACAAGAGGGAGCATTTCCCCATATAGATTTTGACAACCGAATTTGGAGCTTTCAGGACTTTGTAAACGGTCGTACAAAGCCTTATGATGACAATGGTCACGGAACTCATGTATTGGGAATTATCGGCGGAAGCGGTGCGGCAGGAAAGGGTAAAATTCAAGGGATTGCGCCAAAATGCGGGCTTATTCCCATTAAAGTGCTGGATAAAAAGGGAAATGGCAGCAAGGAAAAGGTATTACGGGCATTTCAATGGATTTTAGAAAACAAAGATTGTTACAATATCCGTATTGTAAATATTTCTGTTGGTACTACCAGACGAGAAGGACATGAGGATTTAATTCGTGCAGTAGAAGATGTCTGGGACGCAGGGCTTGTGGTAGTAGCGGCGGCAGGAAATATGGGTCCCGGAAGATGCAGCATTACAGCGCCCGGAAGCAGCAGAAAAATTATTACCGTAGGTTCTTCGGATATGCTGATGAAAAACCATGGAATTTCAGGAAGAGGTCCTACAAAAGAATGTATCAGTAAGCCGGATATTGTAGCCCCCGGAAGCGAAATCATGTCTTGTACCAACTCCGACAGTTTATTTCCCTATATTGCAAGAAGCGGCACATCTATGTCTACCCCTATTGTGTCAGGAGGCATTGCTCTTTTATTGGAAAAATATCCTCAAATGACGAATTTAGAAGTGAAAAAAAAGCTTTGGAAAACCGCCAAAGACTTGGGCTACGAGCATAATCTTCAAGGTTGGGGATTGTTTGATTTGCATAAATTTTTGCAATAACTCTTGACAAATATCTGTTTTGTCTATTAAAATGTACGAAACAGTTTAATAAAACGCAGTGATAATTTAAGAAAGTAAGAGGTAGAAGATATGGGAAAAATACAAATGGCAACACCTTTAGTAGAGATGGACGGAGATGAAATGACAAGAATTTTATGGGGGTGGATAAAAGAGGAACTGCTTTCTCCTTTTCTTGACTTAAATACAGAATATTATGATTTAGGATTAAAATATCGAGACGAAACAAATGACAAAGTGACTTTGGCTGCCGCTGAAGCAATCAAAAAATATAAAGTAGGGGTAAAATGCGCTACCATTACACCGAATGCAGCCAGAGTCGAAGAATACCATTTAAAAGAAATGTATAAAAGCCCTAACGCCACTATTCGTTCCTGTTTAGACGGTACGGTTTTCCGCACGCCTATTCTGGTAAAAGGCATTGAGCCCTGCGTAAAAAGCTGGAAAAAGCCCATTACCATAGCAAGACATGCCTATGGTGATGTATATAAAAATGCCGAAATGAAAATTCCGGGAGCAGGAAGAGTAGAGTTGGTCTATACAAATGAAAAAGGAGAAGAAACAAGAGAATTAGTACAGGAATTTCAGGAGTCCGGTATTGTACAAGGGATACATAATCTGACGTCTTCCATTGAAAGCTTTGCAAAATCCTGTTTTTCTTATGCACTGGATTGTCATGAGGATTTATGGTTTTCTTCTAAAGACACCATTTCTAAAAAATATGACCATACCTTCAAAGATATTTTTCAGGAAATTTATGAAGCAGAATATAAAGAAAAATTCGAGAAAGAAAATCTAACCTATTTTTATACCTTAATTGACGATGCAGTAGCCCGCATTATGAAAGCAGAAGGCGGTTTTATTTGGGCATGTAAAAATTATGACGGAGATGTGATGAGCGATATGGTTTCCTCCGCTTTTGGCTCACTTGCCATGATGACTTCTGTTTTAGTATCTCCAAAGGGATACTTTGAATATGAGGCAGCCCACGGCACAGTACAGCGTCATTACTATCAATATTTGGAAGGAAAACAGACCTCCACCAATCCGGTAGCAACTATTTTTGCATGGAGCGGCGCTTTAAGAAAAAGAGGAGAGCTGGACGGCAATGCAGAATTAGAACAATTTGCAGATAAGCTGGAGCAAGCTGTTTTAAAAGTCATTGAGTCTGGAAAAATGACAAAGGATTTGGCTGCAATTACCACAGACACTTCTGTAACCGTATTAAACAGTTTAGATTTTATAAAAGAAATCAGAAAAGAATTAGAAGTTATTTAACATTTACAAGAAATAATATATTAAAACAAAAATCTAGAAGATTTCTATATTTTTAGCAAATTTGTCTGGCACACTTTGAGATTACAAGCTCAAAGTGTGCGCAGACTGAGCGCAACATGTAGAAATCCTCTGGATTAGCTAAATTATTCTGCCAGCTCTTCCCACTTTTCATAAAGCTCTTCCAGCTTTTGGGCAATTTCGGCTTTTTCTTTGGAAAGACGAACACACTCCGCTACATTGGTAGCAACTTCCGGTTTTGCCATTTCCTCATCAATTTCACTGTCTCTTGTTTCCAGTTCTTCAATCATGGCTTCTGTTTTCTTTAAATCATTTTCTTTTTTGCGAAGACGTGCCTGTTCTTCCTTTTGCTGTTTCCAGTCTAATTTCACCGCAGAAGTCTTTGTTTCAACAGCTTCCTCTTGAATATCCGGTGCATAAATCTGTGTTAATTCTTCTTTTTTCTCTAAATAATAATCATAATTTCCAATGTAATTTACCAGCTTTTGATTAGTTAAATCTAAAATTCTGGTAGCTGTTTTATTGATAAAGTAGCGGTCATGAGAGACGTATAAAACAGTTCCCTCATAATTGCTTAAAGCTTCTTCCAAAATTTCTTTTGAGGTAATATCCAGATGGTTGGTAGGCTCATCCAAGATTAAGAAATTGGCTTCTGAAAGCATCAGCTTTGCCAAAGAAACACGCCCTTTTTCTCCGCCGCTTAAAGCCTGAATAGGCTTAAATACATCATCTCCCGTAAACAAAAAGGCTGCCAGCAGATTGCGGATTTCCGTATTGGTCAGTTTCGGGAAATCATCGGAAATTTCTTCAAAAATGGTCTTTTCATTGTGCAAAACATGGTGTTCCTGGTCATAATAACCGATATGAACCTTGCTTCCCAAATGAAAACATCCGGTATCTGGTGGCACAATTTCATTTAAAATTTTTAAAATCGTAGTTTTTCCTGTACCGTTATTTCCAATAATGGCAACACGCTCGCCTCTTTTCACAGAAAAGTTCAAATCTTCAAAAAGTGTGAGAGGAGGGAAGGATTTTCCAAGCCCTTCTACGGTTAAAACATCATTTCCGCTGGTAATTCTGGGCTTTAATGTAATCTTCATAGAGCTGTCGATTTCCACCGGTTTTTCCAGAACTTCCATTTTATCCAGCATTTTTTCTCTACTTTCTGCTCTGCGGATGGACTTCTCTCTATTAAAGGATTTCAGCTTTGCAATAACCTCTTCCTGATGTTTGATTTCCTGCTGCTGATTTAGGTATGCCTGATAAGCTGCTTTACGAAGAAGGGATTTCTTTTCACTGTAAGCGCTGTAATTTCCTGTAAAAACAGATACCTTTCCATTATCAATTTCTACAATTTTCGTAGCCACTTTGTCCAGAAAATATCGGTCATGAGAGACGATAAAAACAGCCCCGGGATAGTTCAAAAGATAAGTTTCCAGCCATGCAATGGAGTCCATATCCAAATGGTTGGTAGGCTCATCCAACAGAATAATATCCGGTTTGGAGAGAAGGAGGCGGCCAAGGGCTACCCTTGTTTTCTGTCCTCCGGAAAGCGTGGAAACCTGTTTCTGAAAGTCTTCTTCCTGAAATCCCAACCCTTTTAAAACACCGGTCAGCTCACTTTTGTAGGCATATCCGTTTTCCATTTCGAATTCATGTGTGAGACGGGAGTAACTGTCCATAAGCTTTGTCAGGGCTTCTCCTGTGGTATGCTTCATTTCCGCTTCCATTTCACGCATGCGGATTTCCATATCCAGAATATGCTGTTTTACCTGCAACAGGCAGTCATAAATGGTAAGCTCATTTTCCATTTCCTGATGCTGCGCCAGATATCCCAAGGTCTTTCCTTTTGCCAGAATAACCTGTCCGTTGTCAGGGGAAAGTTCTCCTACAATAATACGAAAAAGTGTAGATTTTCCCGCACCGTTAATGCCCACAAGAGCAGCCTTTTCTCTTTCTTCTATATGGAAACTGGCGTCCTGTAAAATGGTGACGCCGTCAAAAGATTTTTCTATATTTTGACACGCTAATATCATGTAAATATCTCCTTTGTAAATATAGTATCTTCATTTATTATAGCGGAAAAAATATATTTGACAACAGATAAATGAATTATGATTGACTTTAATTTAACAATTTTATATAATAATTTCAAGAAATGTGTATTTTGAATACAGGAGGGTTCGCCGTGGAGGAAAAAAGCATTTCAAAAGCAGTAATTAAACGACTGCCTCGATATTACAGATATTTAGGTGAACTCATAGAGGAGGGAATAGAAAGGATTTCATCCAATGAGTTAAGTGCAAAGATGCGTGTAACAGCTTCTCAAATCCGTCAGGACTTAAATAATTTCGGGGGCTTTGGGCAGCAGGGATACGGATACAATGTGCCATATCTGTACGAGGAAATCGGAAAAATTCTGGGGTTGGATAAAACCCATCACATGATTATCATAGGAGCGGGAAATCTGGGACAGGCTCTTGCCAATTATGTAAAATTCGAAAAGAGAGGCTTTAAAATTGTGGGCGTTTTCGATATCAATCCAGTTTTAAAAGGAATTTCCATCAGGGGAAATGGAATTCGTATGATGAGCGAGCTGCCGGAATTTTTACAAAAAGAAGACGTACAGATTGCAGCGCTGACAGTACCAAAAAGCAGCGCCGCAGAAATTGCAGAGCTTTTGGTGCAAAATGGTATTAAAGCCATTTGGAATTTTGCCCATTTGGACTTAAATGTGCCAAAAGATGTAATTGTAGAAAACGTTCATCTTTCCGAAAGCCTGATGCGTTTATCCTACAATTTGACTGTTGCGGAGCAGAAAGAAGAAAAATAAAGGGGAAGGCTGTTGTGAAAGAAATTTTACAGCAGCTTTTTTCCGTTATCGTTAGGAGGATGACATGGAGAGAATTGTAACAGGTGATCAGATGCAGCTTTTAGATAAATACACCATAGAAGAAATGGGTGTTCCTTCTTTAGTGCTTATGGAAAGAGCCGGACTTTCTGTTTTTGAAGCAATAAAAAAAGAGGGGTTTTCTCTTAATAAAATTTTGATTTTATGCGGAAGCGGAAATAATGGGGCGGATGGTGTGGTACTGGCACGACTGCTTCATCTTGCAGGTTATTGCACAGATGTCTGTATTTTAGGAAAGCCGGAGAAATTTACAAAAGAAATGCAGAAACAGATAGATATTGGAAAAAATTATGGAATTTCCTTTGTCAAGAGTTTTCATATTTCTGAATATACTGTTATTGTAGATGCTGTTTTCGGTGTGGGACTTTCCAGAGAAATCACGGGAAATTTAAAAGAAATTATACTGGAATTACATAAATTTCAAGGAAAAATCGTTGCTGTGGATATTCCTTCGGGAATTTGCAGCAGAACAGGAAAAATATTGGGCTGTGCGGTAAAAGCGGACTTAACCGTCACATTTGCTTATGGAAAAACAGGGCTTTTTCTTTATCCCGGCGCAGAATATGCAGGAAAGGTTGTCATTGCCGATATCGGTATTTATGCCAAACCGGAAATACTTCCAAAGCCCGAAATTTTTACTTATACAAAAGGGGACTTAAAAGAAATCCGAAGAAAGAGGGATGGAAATAAAGGCAGTTTTGGGAAAATCCTTTTAATTGCAGGAAGCAAGGATATTTTCGGCGCAGCCTATTTAAGCGGAATGGCAGCTATGAAAACCGGAGCAGGTATGCTAAAAATCTGTACGCATAAAGAAAATAAGGTTCTTTTTTCCTGTTTTCCCGAAGCCATGCTCTTGTGTTACGAGGATGACGAGAACATTACAAAAGAATTGTCAGAAGGTTTTCAATGGGCAGATGTCATTGGAATTGGACCGGGTATTGGTCTTGGCAAACAGGCAGAAAGTTTGCTGGATACGGTGCTTTCCCAAGGAACAAAACCCCTTGTTATTGACGCAGATGCCATAGGAATGTTAAAAGGACGCACAGAACAGTTAAAAAACTATCCAAATGAAGTGATTTTAACACCACATTTAGGAGAATTTTCCCGTCTTACCGATATTTCTATAAAAAAATGGAAAGAAAATCCCATAAAAATCACACAGGAAATTGCAAAAACCCTTTCTGTTGTGTTAGTATGTAAGGATGCCAGAACAGTTATCAGTAATGGAGACAAAAACATTTACTTGAATTTATCCGGAAATGACGGTATGGCAAGCGCAGGCAGCGGCGATGTTCTGACAGGTATGATTTTAAGTCTTTTGGCTCAGGGAAAAGATGGGTTAAAGGCAGCCTGTCTGGGTGTTTATCTTCACGGAGCTGCCGGAGATTTGGCAGCAAAAAGAAAAGGCCGTGCAGCTATGCTGGCAGGAGATTTAATAGATGCAGCAGGGCAAATTCTGGATGAAGTTTAAAAAGGGAGAGATGAGAAAGGCATGAGAATACAAAGCAGAATTCAGGCGCACATTAATCTGGATGCAATCGATTATAACCTGAAAAACATGTATGATTATATGGGAAAGAACACACAGATTATCGCAGTGTTAAAGGCAGACGGTTATGGACACGGAGCAGTCCCCATCGCAAAGGAAATTGAGGCTTATTCTTATATATGGGGGATTGCGGTTGCCACTGTGGAGGAAGGCAGAGAGCTTCGAAAAGCCGGAATAAAAAAGCCGATTTTAATTTTAGGCTATACCTACGAAGAAGATTATGACCGAATTGTAAAAGAAGATTTTCAACCTACGGTCTTTAAGCTTTCCATGGCAGAACAGCTTTCAAAAGCAGCCGTAAAAGCCAATAAAACTTTAAAAATACATATAAAATTAGATACAGGCATGACACGTATCGGCTATCGCCACATAGAAGACGCAATACCGGAAATCGTGGAAATTTCAAAGCTTCCAAATATCGAACTGGAAGGGATTTTCACGCACTTTGCAAGAGCAGATGAGACCGACCTTGCACCGGCATATCAACAGCTGGAAAAATATCAGGAATTTTTAGACGCTTTAAAGAGACAGGGAATTTCCATACCTGTAAAGCATTGCTCTAACAGCGCAGCCATTATTCGGATGCAGGATGCCTATTTCGATGCAGTACGTGCAGGAATTATTCTCTACGGCATGTATCCTTCCAATGAAGTGGAAAAAGATAAAATTCTTCTGAAACCGGCAATGGAATTGAAAAGCCATATTGCATACATAAAAGAAGTGGAACCGGGAGTAGAAATCAGCTACGGCGGAACCTTCACAACTGAAAAAGTAACCAGAGTTGCCACCATACCCGTGGGCTATGCAGACGGTTATTCCAGAGGCCTTTCCAATAAAGGCAGTGTCTTAATTCGTGGAAAAAGAGCAAAAATCCTCGGAAAAGTATGTATGGACCAATTTATGGTAGATGTAACGGAAATTCCGGAAGCAAAGGAGTTAGATGAAGTAACCCTTCTTGGAAAAGACGGTACAGACTGCATTACCATGGAAGAATTAGGCGAGTTGTCAGGCAGATTTAATTATGAGTTCGCCTGCTGTATCAGTAAAAGAGTTCCAAGAGTATATTATAAAAACGGACAAGTAAAAGAATAAAAAAAGACTGCGGATAATACATGAATACACACGAAAAAAATGGGTAAAATCATAAAAAACATAAAATCGGAGTGTGAAATGTGTGGTTATCAAACGCGGAGATATTTTTTACGCAGACCTGCGGCCGGTAGTCGGCAGTGAGCAGGGCGGTATCAGACCGGTTCTGATTATACAAAATGATATTGGAAACAAACACAGTCCAACGGTCATCTGTGCGGCAATTACATCCAGAATGAACAAGGCAAAGCTTCCTACGCATATTGAAATTGATGCACAGTCTTATGCCATTGTAAAGGACTCGGTAATTTTGTTGGAACAGTTAAGAACCATTGATAAACGAAGGCTGAAGGATAAGGTCTGCCATTTAGACGCAGAGATTTTGAAGAAGGTCAACCATGCACTGTGCGTCAGTCTGGAACTTCCTACATAGTTTTCTGCGGAAATCTTGACGAAAGATATGGAAAATGGTATTTTATTCATGATGTGTTTTATCACATTGAAAAACGTAAGAAAAAGGAAGGAAATAATATAATTTATGGATGATGGGAGTAGCCTGATAGGGGCTCTGATAGTATTTGCTGCATTTATTCTGGTAAACGGCAGCTTATATGGTTTTGGCGCTGCCATTCAAAAGGTAAGCGAAGCAGACGTGGAGAAAAAAGCCGGTGAGCAAAATGATAAAAAATCTCAATGGATTTTAGAAATTATGGCAAATCCCGCTACAATTATCAATACTATTTTGACAACAGCAACGCTTTTAAGTATTTTAATCGGTTACATTGGAATTCATTCCATAACCCCCTATGTTTACACATGGATAGAAGGACTTGCAGAAGCAGCTCATATTGAAATCCCTCCTTATATAGGGGCAGGAATTTCTGTGGTGTTGGTGCTGGTGTTCTTTTTAATTACACTGATGTCCTTTGGCGTAATTTCAGCCAAAAAGGTATTTAATCATAATCCAGATAAATGGGTTTACCGCACAGCCAGTGTAGTTCGGCTTTTGGTAACAGTTTTTAAGCCTATTACCTTTCTGATTATGAAGCTTTCCAATGTGGTTGTACGGTTGTTTGGCGTAGACCCTCACAAGCAGGAGGACGATGTAACAGAAGAAGAAATTATTTCCATGGTGGATGATGCACATGAGCAGGGCGTTATCGAAGAAAACGAAGCGGAAATGATCCAGAACATTATGGAGTTTTCTGAAACGGAAGCACAGGATATTATGACGCACCGCAAAAATCTCCATGCCATCGAAGAAAATACGCTGTTAAAGGATGCCTTGTCTTATATGTTGGACAACAGCAATTCCCGCTATCCGGTATACAGGGAGGATATTGATAATATTATCGGTATTTTACATTTAAAAGATGTTATGAGGCAGATTACACTGCCTGAATGTGAAAACCTTCCCATTGGTTCTATTCCAAATTTAGTCAGGGAAGCCGTGTATGTTCCGGAGACCAGAAGCATCAATGACTTGTTTAAGCGTATGCAGGCAAAAAAAATTCATCTGGTGGTTGTGGTAGATGAATACGGACAGACATCGGGAATTGTAACCATGGAAGATATTTTAGAGGAGATTGTAGGAAACATTTTAGACGAGTATGATGAAGACGAAAACTTTATCCAGCTTCAGAACGATCAGTCCTTGGTTATGAATGGACTTACTCCTCTGGAGCAAGTAGACGATGTATTAAATTCTGATTTTGACGAAGAAGAATTTGATACCTTAAACGGTTATCTTACCTCTTTATTAGGGCACGTACCTAATATGGCAGAGGATAAAGAAATAAAAGCAAAAGGATATTTATTTACCATTCTTGCAGTGGAAAATAATACCATACAAAAAGTTCGGGTTGAAAAATTACCGGACGAAGAAAAAGGAGAAGAGAAATGTCAGGACATTCAAAATTCGCAAACATAAAACATAAAAAAGAGAAAAACGATGCAAAAAAAGGTAAAATCTTTACCGTTATCGGCAGAGAAATCGTAGTAGCTGTAAAAGAAGGCGGACCGGATCCGGCAAACAACAGCAAATTAAGAGACGTGATTGCAAAAGCAAAAGCAAACAACATGCCAAACGATACCATTGAAAGAGGTATTAAAAAGGCTGCCGGAGACTCCAATGCAGATAACTTTGAGGTGCTTACATACGAAGGCTACGGTCCAAGCGGTGTGGCTATTATCGTAGAAACACTGACAGACAACAAAAACCGTACTGCCGGAAATGTAAGAAGCGCTTTTACAAAAGGAAACGGAAACATTGGTACACCGGGTTCTGTATCCTTCATGTTTGATAAAAAAGGACAGATTATCATTGATAAAGAAGAATGTGAAATGGATGCAGATGATTTAATGATGATTGCCTTAGATGCAGGCGCAGAAGATTTCGCAGAAGAAGATGACAGTTTTGAAGTGCTTACCGCTCCTGATGATTTTAGTGCAGTAAGAGAAGCATTAGAAAAAGAAGGCATTCCAATGGTGGAAGCACAGGTTGCCATGATCCCTCAGAATTATGTAACACTTTCTGATGAGCAGGATATCAAAAATCTTCAGAAAACTCTTGACTTATTGGAAAATGATGACGACGTCACAGACGTATGGTATAATTGGGAAGAATAAAAACAGAGATACTACACATAATACCTCCAGAAATCAGAACTGGAGGTATTTTTATGTCCGAGGAAAAAAACGAAAAACTGGATAAAACCCGGCAGCAAAATGAACAGATTGAGGAAATGGGACAGGTTTTACTGGAAGAAAACGAGAAAGAGTATCACATTCAGCTTTTATCCATTATCGGAGAAGTGGAAGGGCATGAATGTCTGCCAAACAACAGCAAAACTACCAAATACGAGCACGTACTTCCAAAGCTTGCCATGATTGAAGACAGTAAAGAGACAGACGGGTTATTGATTTTATTAAATACCGTAGGAGGAGATGTGGAAGCAGGACTTGCCATTGCAGAGATGATAGCTTCTTTAAGCAAGCCCACCGTTTCCCTTGTACTTGGAGGCGGCCATTCTATTGGTGTTCCCATGGCGGTTTCCGCAGATTATTCTTACATTGTCCCCAGCGCAACTATGGTAATTCATCCGGTTCGAAGCAACGGAATGTTTATCGGCGTTATGCAGACCTATCGGAACATGGAAAAAATTCAGGACAGGATTACACGCTTTATTGCCTCTCATTCAAAGATGCCTCAAAAACGTATTGAACAGCTGATGCTGGACACCTCCCAGCTGGTAAAGGATGTGGGAACGATGCTGGAAGGGGAAGAAGCGGTAAAAGAAGGGCTCATTGACGAAACAGGAGGAATTTGTCAGGCGCTTCATAAATTGTATGAATTGATTGAAAAAGAGAAAGCGCAGAAATCTTAGGAATTTAAGTTGTACGAATACAGGATTTATGATAGAATAAACATTTGATAAAAACATAAAATACGAATGATGAGGTTAATAAAATGTCATTTATACAGGCACTCTTATTAGGTATAATTCAGGGAATTACAGAGTTTCTTCCGGTGAGCAGCTCCGGTCATCTGGCAATTATTGAAAATTTATTTAAAATAGAAACAGACACCGGACTTTTATTTAATACCATTATACATCTTGGAACCCTTACTGCAATTTTTATTGCGTTTCGTCAGGATGTGAAAAAGCTGCTGCTGGAGGGCTGTAAAAGCCTTTATGACATCTATGGAAATGTGTGGACCTATTTTCACAATAGGCATCAGCAGGATGCAAAACGGTATAAAAAGATTATTTCCAATAATTACAGAAAGCTTCTGTTGCTGCTTTTTGTATCTACCGTTCCTACTGCATTTTTAGGCTTTTTGCTTCAGAATGTTGTAGAGCAGGCAGGGAAAAATCTCCTTGCGCCGGCTATGGGACTTTTCATAACAGGAATTTTGCTTTTGGTAGTAGATTTCTTTCCGGCAGGGAAGAAAATCCCGAAGGATGTTACTTACTCCATTGCATTTTTGCTGGGAATTTGTCAGGGGATTGCTGTTTTTCCCGGTATTTCCAGAGCGGGAATTACCATTGCGGTCTGTCTGTTATGCGGATTTAACCGTAAATTTGCAGTGAAATATTCTTTTTTAATGGCAATACCGGCTATGTTAGGCGCAGCGCTTTTAGAACTTTTTCAATTCTCCTACACAGGAGATAATGTGCAGACTATGGCTTTAGCAGTCTTTGCTGCGGCAGTGGCAGGCGTTGTAGGATATTTTTGTATCAAGGGAATGTTGGCAGTCATGAGGAAAAAACGTTTTCGTATTTTCTCTGTTTATTGTTTTTTATTGGGAATTGTGGCAATCGTTTGTAATTTTATATAAGTATCAGGGGAATTGATTAAGGGGAGAAAAGAAATATGGCAGCGACCAAGAAAAAAAGTGCAGGGAAACGAAGGACTCCTGCCGGAAGAAAGAAAAAACAAGTACAGACAGGACCTTCTATGGAGTCAGAAATCTTTTTATGGATTGTTCTGGCTGTTTCTGTCGTACTTTTAATCAGTAATTTCGGAGTGGGAGGTTCGGTAGGAAACGCAATTAGCAGCTTCTTTTTCGGACTGGTGGGATTAGTTTGCTATCCTCTTCCGATTTTCTTGTTTTTGGGAGTTGCCTTTGTCATTGCAAACAAAAGAAATCCGAGAGCATACAGAAAAATGGCAGGCTTTGTCCTGCTGTTTCTTGCTGTCTGTCTTTTTTTACAGCTTGTTACAGAAGGCGCTGTATATGAACGTGATTTCATGGCTTATTATCGTGTTTCCGCAGAGTATAAAACAGGCGGCGGTCTTCTGGGAGGAGCTTTGAGCCGCCTTTTGGTACAGGCATTCGGAACAGTAGGTACTTATGTAATTACCGTAATTGCCATGGTGATTTCCTTTGTTTTGATTACGCAAAAATCCATGTTTGATATGATAAAAAAATTCAGCCGTAAAATGTACCGGCGTGCAGCAGAAAGAAAAGCCCAAAGACAGGAAGAATTAAAAGCACGTCAGGAAGAACAGGCAGAAAAAGAACAGCAGCAGGAGCGAAGAAAGAAAAGAAAAGAACGAACAGAAGATTTCTTAAAAGAAACAGAAGTAAACGAACCGGAACAAGAAAGAAAAAGAAAAAAAGAATCAAAGGCTTCAAGGAAAAAAGCGAAAGAGCAGGAGGTATCCGGAGATATCCTTCTGGATGAGCCTTTTGTTCCGGAAAATGCTTTTCCAATACATAGAGCAGAGGAATTAGTACAGGATTTGGAAGAAATTGTACCTCCACCGGAAGAAGAAAAGGAAACCTCTAAAAAAAATCCCCGTTCTTCCAAAGCGGAAATTGAACAGGGTATTCATGAAGTAAGCGAAGAAATTGCTTTAAAAGAAGCAGAAGTAAAAAAGGCTTATGAATTTCCTCCTATGGAGCTTTTGAAAAAAGGAAAACAGACAGGGGGAGACTCCGATGCTCACTTACGGGAAACTGCCGGAAAGTTACAGGAGACCTTACATAATTTCGGCGTAAACGTAAGTATTACAAACGTAAGCTGCGGTCCGACGGTTACCCGATATGAGCTGCAGCCAGAGCAAGGCGTGAAAGTAAGCAAAATTGTAGGACTGACAGATGATATTAAATTGAATTTGGCTGCAACAGATATCCGAATTGAAGCGCCCATACCGGGAAAAGCAGCCGTGGGTATTGAAGTTCCAAATGAAAATAACAGTACTGTTATGCTCCGTGACTTATTGCAGTCCGAGGCTTTTTCAAGCTGTAAATCAAAGCTTGCTTTTGCAGCCGGAAAGGATATAGCCGGAAAGCCGGTAATTACCGATATTGCAAAAATGCCGCATCTGCTGATTGCAGGCGCTACGGGTTCCGGTAAATCGGTATGTATCAATACAATTATTATCAGCCTTCTTTACAAAGCATCACCGGATGATGTAAAATTGATTATGATTGACCCAAAAGTGGTAGAGCTTAGTGTATACAACGGAATTCCACATTTGTTTATTCCTGTTGTCACTGACCCGAAAAAGGCTGCGGGAGCGTTAAACTGGGCGGTAGCGGAAATGACAGACCGTTATAATAAATTTGCCCAATATAATGTCCGTGATTTAAAAGGGTATAATGCAAAAGTGGAAAGTATTTCGAATATTGAAGATGAAAATAAACCGAAAAAGCTGCCTCAGATTGTCATTATCGTAGACGAGCTTGCAGACCTTATGATGGTAGCCCCCGGCGAAGTGGAGGACTCTATCTGCCGTCTTGCCCAGCTTGCCAGAGCAGCGGGCATTCATCTGATTATTGCCACACAGAGACCTTCGGTCAACGTTATTACAGGGTTGATTAAGGCAAATATGCCTTCCAGAATTGCCTTTTCTGTATCATCCGGCGTGGACTCCAGAACCATCTTAGACATGAATGGTGCAGAAAAACTTTTAGGTAAAGGCGATATGCTCTTTTATCCTCAGGGGTATCAAAAACCTGCCAGAGTTCAGGGAGCTTTTGTCAGTGACCAGGAAGTAGGCGCAGTGGTGGACTTTTTGTCAAAACAAAATCCAACTGCAGAATATGATAAAGAAATTCAGGAAAAAATTGAAGCGGTAAAAGAGACAACAACAGCCGGAGCAGATACTGCAAATGACAGAGACGTTTACTTTGCAGATGCCGGTAAGTTTATTATTGAAAAGGACAAAGCCTCTATCGGAATGCTCCAAAGAGTATTTAAAATCGGTTTTAACAGAGCTGCCCGTATTATGGACCAGTTATACGAAGCCGGTGTGGTAGGTGACGAGGAAGGAACAAAGCCAAGAAAAGTGCTGATGTCTATGGAAGAATTTGAACAGTATATTGACGAGTATTTATAGAAAATGAGGATAGAATGGCATGAAATGTACAAAATGTGGTGCAAAGCTTGAAGAAGGAACTTTATTTTGCCCCAAATGTGGGAAGGAGGTTCAATGGGTTCCCGAATATAATACTTTGGAAACCTTAATCAAGCAAAGAGAGTTAAAAGAGCAGGAAAAGAGAAAAAAAGAACTGGAACTGCAAAAGGAACAAGAGCGTCTGCAAAGAAAAGCAGAGCTTGAAAGAAAAAAGAAAAAGAAAAGAAGGATTATATTGGCAGGCTCTGCCGCAGCAATTATTGCCGCAACAGGACTTGGGTTGTTTTTCGTTTATCAGTCCCAGCACAATTCCTTTGATTTCCAGATGGCACAGGCAGAGACAAAATTCAGTAATAAAGATTACGAAAGCGCTTTAAAATACATAGAAAGAGCCTTATCCTTAAATCCCAAAAGCGCCGAAGCCAATGTTTTAGAGGCAAAGATTTATCTGAAAGAGGACAATGAGTCTGCTGCCCTTTCTATTTTGCTTTCTGTGGTAGAAGACCATCCTGACAGCGTCAATGCTTACGGAGAGCTTTTAAGACTTTACGAAAAAAACGAAGAATTTGATAAAATTGCAGAGCTGATGAGCAATGCCGATGATACTATGAAGGAAAAATATAAAGCGTATGTATCTGGAATGCCTTTGCCCTCCAATGTAGGCGGTACATATTCCACAGATATCACCGTAGAGTTTGAAAATCTTCCGGAGGGAACAGAGGTGTTCTATACTTTAAACGGAAAGACACCGGATAAACACAGCAAGAAATACAGCGAAGCTATTGTTCTTGAGGAAGAAGAAACCGTAACCCTGAAATATATCGCCTATAACAAAAAGGGAATTCCAAGTAAGGTCGGCACAGAAACTTATACCTTGAAATTTGAGGCACCGGAAAAGCCTCAGATTTCTCCAAGCTCTGACAAATACGATTATGCTGCCGATATTATTGTAACTGCACAGGAAGGCTGTGATATCTACTATGCATTTGACGAAGAGCCTACCACTGACAGTCAAAAATATACAGGCCCTATTGCCATGCCTAAGGGTGAGCATACTTTTTCAGCTATTGCCGTGGACAAAAGAGGAAAGGTCAGTCCGGTAAGCAGCGCTATTTATGTTTATTATGGGTAATAAGTCAAAAAAAAGAAATAAATAACAGCAATGTGCACAAAAATGAATTTTATACAGTAAAAGCAGATTGAAATTTTATTCTATTTGTCTTATACTGATGGTTAGCAATTATAACAATATATCGACATAAGATAATATCGATGGAATTCATCGCAAAACTGCTATGCGGGCAGAGAAAAGCCGGTATTTTGTGAGAAATATTGAGGAGGACATTATGTATAAAATTCTAAAAGCAGAAAAGCTTAATGAGATTGTATATCTCATGGTTGTAGAAGCACCTATGGTTGCAAAGCATTGTCAGCCAGGCCAGTTTATCATCGTAAAATTAGATGATGCAGGAGAAAGAGTTCCCCTGACAATTTGTGATTACGACAGAGAGGCAGGAACCGTAACAATCGTATTCCAGCCAATCGGAGCATCCACAGAAAAATTCGCAAAATTACAGACAGGAGATGCTTTTGAAGACTTTGTTGGTCCTTTAGGATGTCCATCTGAATTTGTAAATGAAGATATTGAAGAATTAAAGAAAGAAAAAATTCTTTTCGTAGCCGGCGGAGTAGGTACTGCACCTGTTTATCCTCAGGTAAAATGGCTTCATGAGCATGGTATTGATGCTGACGTTATTGTCGGAGCAAAGACAAAGGATTTAGTTATCCTTGAAAAAGAAATGGAAGCTGTTGCAGGTAATCTGTATGTTACAACAGACGACGGTTCTTACGGACGCAGCGGTATGGTAACAAAAGTCATTGATGATTTAGTTGCAGAAGGCAAAACTTACACAAGATGTGTTGCTATCGGTCCTATGATCATGATGAAATTCTGTTGCCTTACAACAAAGAAATATGATATCCCAACTATCGTATCCATGAACCCAATCATGGTTGATGGAACAGGTATGTGTGGAGCATGTCGTGTAATTGTTGGCGGAGAAGTTAAATTTGCGTGTGTAGATGGTCCTGAATTTGATGGTCATTTAATCGATTGGGATTTAGCTATGAAAAGACAGCAGATGTATAAGACAGAAGAAGGTCGTGCATTATTAAAAGAACGCGAAGGCGACACACATCATGGCGGATGTGGAAACTGCGGAGGTGACGAATAATGGGTAACGTATTAGAAAAAGTTCCTGTAAGAGAACAGGATCCTCAGGTAAGAGCAACAAATTTTGAAGAAGTTTGTCTTGGATATAATAAAGAAGAAGCTATGGAAGAAGCAGCTCGCTGCTTAAACTGTAAAAATGCAAAATGCGTAAAGGGATGTCCTGTATCCATTAACATTCCTGCATTTATCCATGAAGTAAAAGAAGGAAACTTCGAAGAAGCATACAAAATCATTGGTCAGTCCAGTGCACTTCCTGCTGTATGTGGACGTGTATGTCCTCAGGAATCTCAGTGTGAAGGTGTATGTATCAGAGGAATTAAAGGAGAGGCTGTATCTATTGGTAAATTGGAGCGTTTTGTTGCAGACTGGGCAAAAGAAAACGGCATTAAACCGGAAGCTCCTGCTGAGAAAAACGGACATAAAGTAGCAGTCATCGGTTCTGGTCCTTCCGGACTTACTTGTGCAGGTGATTTGGCAAAAATGGGTTACGATGTAACTATTTTTGAAGCATTACATCAGCCGGGCGGTGTATTGGTATATGGTATTCCTGAATTCCGTCTTCCAAAAGACAAGGTTGTAAAAGAAGAAGTAGAAAACGTAAAATCTTTAGGTGTTAAAATCGAAACAAACGTAATTATCGGTAAATCTACTACGGTAGATGAATTACTGGAAAACGAAGGCTTTGAAGCTGTATTTATCGGTTCCGGTGCAGGTCTTCCAATGTTTATGGGAATTCCGGGAGAAGTATCAAACGGTGTATTCTCCGCAAACGAATACTTAACAAGAAGCAACCTGATGAAAGCTTTCCGTGAAGACTACGATACTCCAATCGTAACAGGTAAAAAGGTAGTTGTAGTAGGCGGCGGTAACGTTGCTATGGATGCTGCAAGAACAGCTCTTCGTCTCGGAGCAGAAGTACATGTTGTATACAGAAGAAGCGAAGAAGAACTTCCTGCAAGAAAAGAAGAAGTACATCACGCAAAAGAAGAAGGTATTATTTTCGACCTTCTCACAAATCCGGTAGAAATTTTGGCTGACGAAAACGGATGGGTAAAAGGTATTAAATGTGTTCGTATGGAGCTTGGTGAACCAGACGCATCAGGAAGAAGACGTCCGGTAGTTATTGACGGTTCTGAATTTGAAATGGAGGCTGATACTGTTATCATGTCTCTGGGAACTTCTCCAAACCCATTGATTTCTTCTACAACCGTAGGACTTGACATCAACAGAAGAAAATGTATTATCGCAGATGAAGAAAACGGTAAAACATCTAAAGAAGGCGTTTATGCCGGCGGTGATGCCGTAACAGGCGCAGCTACTGTTATTCTTGCTATGGGTGCAGGTAAAGCAGCAGCAAAAGGTATTGATGAATTCATTAAAAATAAAGCAAAATAAAATCGGGAAATCGTTGTGATATTTCGATTGCAGAAAAGGTCCGTACAAAATGCGGACCTTTTTCTATAAATGGAGAAAAGAATGTCAGATATTACGCAATGGATAAGAAATGAATTATATGAAAACAGTGATGAAGGCTACAAGGACTTCCACAGTTCTCTTGTTCCCGGTATTTCGAATATTTTAGGTGTGCGGGTTCCGAAGCTGCGGGAAATTGCAAAAAGGGCGGCAAAAGGAGATTACAGGGAATTTATTGAACATGTTGATACACAGGTTTATGAGGAACTGATGTTATGGGGAATGATTTTAGGCTATGCAAAGCTTTCAGCAGAAGAAAGGAAGAAGGAACTTGAGAAATTTATTCCTCATATCAATAATTGGGCAATCTGTGACTGCAGTTGTGCTACTTATAAGTTTATGCGTGATTTTCCAGAAGAATGGATGCCGTTTATTAAGATATATTTAGCCAGTAAACAAGAATATGAAATCCGTTTTGCCGTGGTATGTCTTTTAGATTTTTTTATCAACGAGACATATATTGAGCAAGTGCTGGATTTATTATTACAAGTTCATCATGAAGGCTATTATGTAAAAATGGCTGTTGCATGGGCGATTTCTGTATGCTATGTAAAATTCCCGAAAAAAACAGAAAGTATTTTTGAAGAAAATCTTTTAGACGATTTTACTCATAATAAATCTATTCAAAAAATTCGAGAGTCCTATCGTGTACCAAAAGAAAGCAAAGAACGTTTACAGAAAATGAGGAGAAAATAGATGAAAGCAGGAAAAGGCGATAAGGTTAAAATTATAAAGAAAATGAATGACTGGTCTTCTGATTATCAGGAGGGTGATATTTTTACTGTGGAAAGCACTTGGTACGGTGGTATCAATGTAACCAGCAGTACAGGGATACCTTTGTCTATTGATGAAATAGAGTATGAAATTATAGGAAAAGAACCGTCTTCCCAGCCAAAGGGTAAAGTGATTTTTCATGCAGAAGATAAGCAGGGTCTGGAAAGAGCAGAACAATATGCCCAAAAGCTTTGTGAGGAAAACGCAGTATGCAATGTAGAAATTTTAGCAATAAATCATGCAATAAAAGGACTTTTATCCTCTGAAGATAATCAAACAGCTTTCGAGCTTCATGCAAAAGGTGTGAAATTTTTTGTGTGCGAAATTTCTATAAAGGAATTAGAGCTTACAAATGCAGAGCTGGTATCTTTGGCAACAACAGTTCCTTTTGGCGTTTTGACACTTATAGAAAAACAAGAAGAGGGATATGCCTATATACGTGTTTAGGAAGGATTTTTATGAAAATTACCATTATTACCGTAGGAAAATTAAAGGAAAAGTATTTAAAAGATGCTGTGGCAGAATACAGCAAACGGCTTGGAAAATACTGTAAACTGGAAATTATCGAGGTTGCAGATGAAAAGACACCGGATGCTGCCAGCGAGGTGGTCGAAAATCAAATTCGCCAAAAAGAAGGAGAACGAATTCTAAAATATGTCAAGGAAGACGCTTATGTAATTACTTTGGAAATCGGAGGTTCGATGCTGGACTCTGTGGAATTTTCGAAAAAAATCCAGCAGTTGGGCGTTCAGGGAAAAAGCCATATTATTTTCATTATCGGCGGCTCTATTGGGCTGGGAACAGCAGTATTAAAGCGTTCCGATTATGCAGTTAGTTTTTCTAAGATGACATTTCCACACCAGTTAATGCGTGTGATTTTATTAGAACAAATTTATCGTGGTTATCGAATTGCAGCAGGAGAGCCATATCATAAGTAAAGAAAGCAGATACAAGTTGTATTTTAAAATTAAGTTATGTATAATAAAGGTCTTAATGGATATACACAGAAAGGTGGCAGATATTTATGTCAAAATTAGCAGATACCAGCAGAATACAATTAAAGAAATGGGATTTGACAGATGCAGATGATTTAAGCGCTATTGGCAACGCTGTTGACCGAACGTTTCTTTCTGACCGTCTGCCTTTCCCTTACACAAAAGAGGATGCAGATTGGTGGCTGAATATGATTGCCGAGCATGAAGGCAAAGACGGTGTTTTTCGTGCCATTCTCTTAGATGATAAAATCATAGGTACAATTTCCATTGAGCAAAAAAGTGGTGTATATCGCAAGGATGCAGAAATCGGATATTTCCTTTTGACAGATAACCAGTCAAAGGGCCTTATGACAGAAGCGGTGAAGCAGATTTGCGAAATTGCGTTTTCTGAATTAGATATTATACGCATTACCGGTCTTGTTTATGAGCCTAATATCGCTTCGCAAAAGGTTCTGAAAAAGAACGGATTTTCTCTGGAAGGAACAATGAAAAATGCAGTGATAAAGAACGGAAAAGTCCAAGATTTATGTATTTACGGAAAATTAAAAGAAACAGATAGTATGAGGTAAACCAAAATGAAAATATTAACTTTCGGAGAAATAATGCTTCGTTTAAAAACACCGGAGCATTTGCGAATTATCCAATCCCAAAATTTTGAAGCCAGCTATGGAGGGGCAGAAGCCAATGTTGCGGTATCTCTGGCAATGCTGGAGGATACGGTTTCTTTCCTTACAAAAGTGCCGGATAACCCTGTGGGCATGGCTGCCTTAAAAGAAATTCGTGGTTATGGTGTCAATACAGACCTTGTTTTGAAAGGCGGAAAACGTCTGGGCATCTATTATTTTGAGAAAGGAAGTAACATTCGTCAGACGAATGTTGTCTATGACAGAGAATACAGTGCGTTATCTATGGCAGAACCGGAAGAATTTTGCTGGGAAAGCCTTCTTCCGGATGTAGATATTTTCTATTTTTCCGGTGTTACTCCGGCAATCAGTGAAAAGATTGAAATTGCCGTGACAGAAGCTTTAAAATATTGCAAAGAGCATAACATTCAGGTGGTTTGTGATTTGAATTACCGCAGTAAAATGTGGAGTACAGAAAAAGCGCAGAGCGTTATGAAAAAATTAATGCACTATGTGGATTTATGTATTGCCAATGATGAAGATTTTGAGGCAAGCTTAGGTATTCATGCTTTTGACGGAGACATGGCACATGGAATTGACCAGATTGAAACATACAAAAAAGGCATGGAAGAAATTATAAAGCAATATCCAAATTGTAAAGCCGTTGCCAGTGTTTTAAGAAACATTTATACCGTAGAAGACGGACAGTGGATGGGAATTTATCTGTGTGACGGAAAATTTTATGAAAGTCCAATTCACACTGTACACAGTTTAGAAGCGGTAGGGGCAGGAGACGCTTTTGCAGCGGGACTTTTGCATGCGTTGGCAAATCATTTTTCACCGCAGAAGCTCATTGATTTTTCTATTACAGCCAGTGTAATGAAATTAATGGTGCAGCACGATTTTAATGTGGTAAGTGAAGAAGAAATTTTTAAAATCATGAAATCAAAGGATATTAATCTTTCAAGATAGGAGTAGAAAATGGAAAATCAGGAACAGCAGCATAAAAGACGGGTACGCTATAAAGGTACACATCCCAGAAGCTATAAAGAAAAATACAAAGAATTACAGCCGGAAAAGTATGCAGATACCATTGAAAAAGTTATTCAAAAAGGCGGAACACCGGCAGGAATGCACATTTCTATCTGTGTGCAGGAGATTTTAGATTTTCTGCAAATTCAGCCGGGACAGATAGGACTTGACGCCACTTTAGGTTATGGAGGACATTCCTCCAAGATGTTAGGCTGTTTAGAAGGCAAAGGGCATTTATATGCCTTGGATGTAGATCCCATAGAGATAAAGAAAACAAAAGAGCGTTTGGAAAAAATGGACTACAAAGAAGATATTCTCACAATTAAGCAGATGAATTTTGCCGATGTAGACCAACTAAAAGAAGAAGCAGGCGGTTTTGATTTTGTTCTGGCAGATTTAGGGGTTTCTTCCATGCAGATTGATAATCCTGAACGTGGATTTACTTATAAATTTGAAGGTCCTCTGGATTTGCGCTTAAACCCTGAAAAAGGAATTTCAGCAGCAGAGCGTTTAAAAGATATTTCACAGCCGGAGCTGGAAGGAATGTTGATTGAAAATTCAGACGAACCTTATGCAAAAGAAATTTCCAACACCATTATTTCTGAAATCAGGAGAGGAAATCCCATAACAACTACAACACAGCTTCAAAAAGCAGTAGAAAAAGCTTTGGTACGTATCCCTGAAAAAGAACGAAAAGAAATGGTAAAAAAATCCTGTGCCAGAACATTTCAGGCTTTGCGTATTGATGTAAACAGCGAATTTGAAGTGTTAGAAGCATTTATGGAAAAACTTCCTACTGTTTTAAATAAGGGAGCTCGTGTTGCTATTTTGACTTTCCATTCCGGAGAGGATCGTCTAGTAAAAAAAGCATTCCAGCGTTTTTACAGGGAAGGTGTTTACAGTGAAATTTCAAAAGATGTTATCAGACCTTCGGCAGAGGAATGTGCAAGAAACAGCCGTTCACGCTCTACTAAAATGAGATGGGCAATAAAAGCTTAAAGGAGATTATAAATTCATGAAAAAATTGACTCGCATGATTGCAGCAGCCAGTGTACTGGGACTTATATTAGCCGGATGTGGTGAAAAAGATAATAACGATAATCCTAAAGTAGAGATTAATATTAAAGATTATGGAACTATTAAAGCAGAATTGGATCCGAAACAGGCGCCAATTACAGTAGAAAACTTTATTTCTCTGGCAGAAGAAGGATTTTATGATGGATTGACTTTTCATCGCATTATGGACGGATTTATGATGCAGGGCGGCGACCCTCTGGGTAACGGCACAGGAGGTTCTGAGGAAACTATTAAAGGGGAATTTTCTCAAAACGGTGTAGACAATACGATTTCTCATAAAAAGGGAACATTATCTATGGCTCGTTCTCAGGCTCCGGACAGCGCCAGCTCTCAGTTTTTTATCGTAGATGAGGACAGCACTTTCCTTGACGGACAATATGCTGCCTTCGGACATGTGACAGAAGGTATAGAAATTGTAGATAAAATCTGTAGTGAGGCAAAGGTAATAGATGACAATGGTACGGTGCTACCGGAAGACCAGCCGGTCATCGAAAGCATCAAAGTTGTAAAATAAAATTTGACAAACGTCTTTTCTAATGGTATAATGCCTCCCCGCTAGGTAAAATTATACAGAAAGGACGGGAGTCATTTTATGACAATTTATCAAGAATTACAGCTCAATCAGGCGGGCTCCAAAGCCGTGATTAAAAGTTCTCTGACCGGTAAAGAAAAACTGAAGCACACAGCTATTTATTTGTTCAAGATTTTCATTACAATGGTATTCTGCATGGCGTTTGTAATCGGGTACAGTAAGATTTTCGGTGATGCAAACAGCGTTGTAGGTGTTGTGATTTTGTTGTGCATTATGGTATTTCGCTTTGCAGATTTTGGTATTTATACCCCTCACGGTCTTAGTTCCCTTTTCATTATTTTCGGTATTTTAGCCTTTGGTCCAAGACTGGCAAATATGGGAGGGCTTTTTACAGAATTACTGGTAAATCTGGCATGTATTTTTGTTTTGATGCTTTTAGGTTGCCATAATGTTATTATGGGAAACCACTCTACCTTAGTTTTAGGTTATTTACTTTTATACGGTTATGATGTGACAGGTAAAATGTATCTTTTGCGTCTTGCCGGTCTTGCAGTGGGAGCATTGCTTACAGGTATTGTATTTTACCGTAATCATAAGCATGTGACTTATAAAAGAAGCTGGAAAGACCTTCTCCGTGAATTTGATTTGCATTCTATGAGAACCAGATGGCAGCTTTCTGTTACTTTTGGTGTATCTACGGTTATTCTTTTGGCAGGCTTATTACATATCCCAAGAGCTATGTGGGCAGGAATTGCAGCAATGTCTGTTATTCTTCCCTTCCATGAGGATGTTAAAACCAGAGTAAAAGGAAGAATTCCGGGAAATGTAATTGGCGGAATTGTATTTTTGCTTGTTTACCCAATTTTGCCAAAATCTTTCTATCCTTACATTGGTGTGGTAGGAGGAATTGGCGTTGGATTTTCTGCTACTTACGGTTGGCAGGCAGTCTTTAATTCCTTCGGGGCTATGGCGATTGCCGTAAGTATTTTAGGCGTTGAGGGCGCTGTATTTTTCCGAATTTTCAACAACATTTTAGGCGCTGTATACGGACTGCTTTTTAACCATGTATTCCAATATTCTGTTTCAAAGATAGACGAACCTGCTGCACAGGGTTAAAAAATCGTTGACAAGGTGAAACAGCAACGCTAAAATGAAATTATATTTAGCGGTTATAAGGAGGGTACATTATGGTACATCATATTGTTATGTGGAAGTTTAAACCGGAAATTCAGGATGCTGAAAAACCGGCACTTAAAAAGGCAATGGCTGAGAATTTAAAAAGCTTGGTAGGAAAAGTACCGGGACTTCTGACAGTGGAATTTGTAGAAGAACCATTATCATCCAGCACACACGATATTGCGTTGGTAACAACTCTGGAGAAAGCAGAAGATGTAGCTGTATACGGCTCACATCCGGAACACGTAAAAGTGGCAGATACTTATGTTCGCCCTTATGTGACGGAAAGAGCATGTTTAGATTATGAATAAGAGAGTAGAAGTTCCAAAATCGTGACTTTGATAAAAGGAATTGTTGCTTTAAATGTTTCTGAATAACGTTTAAAATAACAGTTCCTTTTTGTTATTTATATTTAAAAAAATGATGCGGTATTAGTTTATTCATGGTATAATTTTATGAAAAGTAATAGAAAAATAAAAGTTGCAAATAATCACACTGAGGGGGAACGTATATGGATTATTGGTGGATTGTTTTCTTATATATTCTTAGTATTATGATGATTGTGAAACCGGAAATACTTTGGAAAATTGAGCATTTTCTCTCAGTAAAAAATGGTGAGCCTTCTGATTGGTACCTTGCTTTTATGAGAGTAGGAGGCACTTTTCTTCTAATAATAACTATTTTTTGTACGATTTTTGCGGTACTTTCTATGGTGAAATAATCATTTTCCTTTTTAGGAGGAGGTAGAATATGAATAAAGGTGTGAAAAGAATACGATTACAGCTGTAAACACACAAGGTAATGAAAAAACTAAAATTGAATTATATGCTCAAAATTTCTTTATAGATATGATTGAAATTGATAGTAAAGAATATTTTAAGGTATACTCTCTGTTTGGAACATGGTTTTTCTTTTAAATAAAAGCCAAAAGAATAAAAATAATGCAATATTTTACATGGAGATGATAAAAATGTGGTTTTGGTGGTTTATATTTTGTTTTAATCAATTAACGCCAATATTGATGATATTGGGTGGACAGATAATGTGGAAACATTCTCCTAAAAATATCAACAGCATAATAGGGTATCGAACATCTCGTTCTATGAAAAATATAGATACATGGCTTTTTGCTCAAAAGCACTGTGGTAAACTTTGGTGGAAAATAGGATGGATTATTTCTGTTCCATCACTTCTTATTCCAATTCCATTCTATGGAGCTTCTGTGGAGATTATTGGTAACATGGGTTTGCTTTTGATAATTGTTCAAACAGTAATTTTAATATGCTCCGTATTTCCAACGGAAAGAGCATTAAAAGAAAAATTTACTGATGAAGGAATTCGTAAATAAACTATCATGTCTTACCTTTATTTAAATTTAAGTCTCCCCAATCTTTTATAACATCTAATACACGCATAAAACTTTCACCCAATTCTGTAAGTGTATATTCTACTTTTGGCGGAACTTCCTTGAAATCATGGCGGTGTATAAAACCGTCTGACTCCAATTCCCGAAGTTGTTTTGTTAAAGAAGACTCTGTGATTTCCCCTATATGTCGGCGAAGCTCGCCAAATCTGCGAATATCTTGTTTCCCAATATAATAAAGTATTTCGATTTTCCATTTGCCGCCTAATATTTTTTGAACGGTTGATATTGTCACACATCTTTGTATAGACTGCTCTGTTTTTTTCATAATCATTTCACTCCTTTTCTGTATTATATTGTAGATACATATCAAAATCAAGGTACGCTATTTTAGTATAGTGCTACAAATAAGTTCCGTACTATGAAAAATAATGTACAGCGATATAATGAGTATATGATTTACGAAAGGAGTAACACAATATGCACTATACAGGAACAGTATGGCGACCACCGTATGAAGCGTCATCATTGCTTTTAGAGGTTACGGCAGGTTGTACGCATCATAAATGCAAATTTTGCACCTTATATGATGATATACCTTTTCAATTTAAAATGTCGCCAATGGAAGATATTGAAGCAGATTTACAAGAAGTAAAAGGACAGTTTAGATTATGGAATGATAACAAAGTAACAAGAACATTTTTAGTTGGTGCAAACCCATTTGTATTGAAAGCAACACGTTTATTACAAATTGCTTCTCTCATACAAAAATATTTTCCAACGAATAAAAATATTGGCTGTTTTTCCAGAATTACAGATATTGCACTAAAAACGGATGAAGAATTACTTAAACTGAGTAAGGCTGGATATGACGGTCTTACAATCGGAATTGAGACAGGAGATGATGATGCCTTAAAATTTATGAATAAAGGCTATGAAGCAAAGGATATTATTACGCAATGCAAACGATTAGATAATGTTGGCATTACCTATAATTTCTTTTATTTGACCGGAATATCGGGCATAGGGAAAGGCGAACAAGGTGCAAAAGATACCGCTGATATTTGCAATCAGTTACACCCACAAATTATTGGGGCGAATATGCTTACGATTTATCCTAATTCGGAATTATATCAGGAAATTCAAAAAGGTAACTGGCAGGAAGAAACGGAAATTGAAAAATATAAGGAATTAAGAACATTAGTTCGTTATTTGGATATTCCTGTTTGGTTTGCAGCAGGCGGGGCTTCTAATGCAATTCCAATTCAAGCAACTTTGCCACGAGATAAGGAAAAGATTTTATCTGTACTGGATAAAATAATCCAAAGCGTGGATGAAAAGCAACTAAGAGAGTATAGAAAAAATCTTCGACACTTATAAGTTTATATTTTAAGGAAGTGATTACATGAATTTTACCGGCAGAACATGGCGACCACCATACGAAGCAAGTTCATTTATTATACAAGCAACAACAGGCTGTACGCACAATAAATGTCGCTTTTGCAATTTGTATAAAGATGAATGTTTCAGCATGACACCATTAGACGAATGGAGAAAAGACTTGGCAGAACTTGCCTCTTACCAACCGTATGCGAGAAGAATTTATTGGACGGGAGCTAACCCATTTGCTATGAGTTTTGAAAATCTGAAAGCCAGAGCTTTGGCTGTTTATGACTAGAAAGTAAAACAATTTAAAATATTACATTCTTTAGGGATAAACGGTTTAAGTATCGGTGTAGAAAGCGGTGATGACAGCACACTTGCTTTGGCAAATAAAGGATATACAGCAAAGGATATTATTGAGCAGTGCAGAAAGCTGGATGAAGCCGGTATCGAATATTATTTCGTATATATGACCGGACTTGCCGGAAAAGATAAAGGATATAAAAACGCTGTCAATTCAGCAAAAGTGTTCAGTAAGGTAAATCCCCGATTTGTCCATGTTGACTCTCTTACACTTTTTGAAGGTACAGAATTATATGATATGGCAAGAGCAGGAACATTTATTCCTGCCGGCGAAAAGGAGCGGTTAGAAGAATTAAAAGTGTTCATTAAAAATCTTCATATTCGTACCCATTTATTTGCAAATACTGTATCAAATTTTTATCCAGTCACAGCATACTTACCGAGAGATAAGGAAAATATATTATCTGAATTACAGTACATCCTTGATACAGTAAGTGAAGAAGAAATGTTAGAGTATCGACACAATCTAAAATCCTTGGGATAAAGATTTTGAATAATGTCAAAAGATAATTATATAGCAGGAGACTGTTATTTTAAGTGTATATCGAGAATATTCTGTATTCCCACTGTATGTGGTAGCCTCCTGCTGTATTTAAGACAGTTTTATTAGTGCTTTTATTAGAATACCCAACAATACAATTCCGTCAAATACAAAAAGCACGACTATATTCTGAACGTAACCGTGTATAAATAAAATGGTAAAAATTTCCGCTGACAACATAACAAAGCAAAATGAATTGCTTAAATAATCGGAAACAGTTTCATTTATATGTTGGTTATTAAACGCTATTTTCCATCTTAAACAAAATCGAAGACCAAAACGGGCAATAATGCAAACCAGTGGATAGAAAAAGATAAAGGCTTTTCCTGCCTGACTGCTTACCTGCGTTTTGCTCCATTGTATAGGAATATAATCCGGTAAATTCGGATACGCCAAAAGTGCGGTAAAAAGGGAAATGCCTGTAATAAGAAGCCAAATTAAAAAGCCGCCCCACAGATAGAAAAAGCTCACGGTATCTACCTTCAAGAACTGTTTATTTTGCTCCCAATATTCTAATTTTTCAGGAGTATATGCTGTTATATCCAGACTTTCATAGGAAAGCTCTTTCTCTCTTAATAATTGTTTACAAATATTTTTGGCATTCTCGACATCAATGATATCTGTATCCAAGGCTTCTTTTCGTTTCTGAATAATCTCTTTTAATGATTTCTGTCCTTATCATATAGTATAAACAAGGTTTACAGTCAAGTATTTTTAGAAATACAGCGTAATAAGTATCATTTTTCCATTAAATCTTCTATGGTACAGCCCAATATTTTTGAAAGCCGATATAAAGTTTCTGCACTTGCTTTGTTAATATTTTTGTGTCGTTGTTCGTACATTTGAATAGAACGCAGACTAACTCCGGAATTATCTGCTAATTCCTTTTGTGTGAAACCATAAGTCATACGAATACGCTTTAAATTTGTTTCCGAAAAAAATTCTGTCATTCGAGAGTCCATAATATCAACAAATTTGGTAATGTCCGCTTCGTGGAGAGTATAATACATTTTCTCTAAGTTCTCATAAGATACAGCTTTCAATATTTCACTGTATTTTCTATCGGAATACCACTGATAATAAGCGATTGCCCATCCAATCCAATATTCTTTGGTTCGTTCAAAATGAACACATGGCTCTATTTGAAGATTTTTTCCCTTTGTTTCCGCTACAATTTCTGTAACCATTTCACCCCCGCTTTTTCCTGTAATATAAGAAATCTCACCGTTTTCCATGCGCTCGCTTGCTGAACTTGCAAGAAACAGCTTTGTAAAATCATTGCCGGAAATATTGCAGACATTCACTGCATAATCAAAGGCATCTCCTAACATAGCCTGTGCTTTACTTAAATACATTTCTTGGTATGCGTAAATCATCATTTTTAATACCTCCTCTAATAATATCCTGCATATATAATCCGTCACTTTCTTGTTCAAGCATTTCAAAATAAAGTCGGTTAGCTTCATCATTTCTGGATTTACGGGAAACATAATATTGTTCTTTCTCTGCGACTGTAAATCCTTCATATTTTAAATTTGAAAAAGCAAACGGCGATTTGATAACAATTTGTTCACCTAATTTTCCCAATCGCATAGCTTGTGCCAGTTGTTCAACAGTAATCCCGTTATTGAGAAAAGACTCTGCATAATCAAAATAGGAGTCATCTGCACGGTAACCAATGATTAAATCAAAGGCATTTATGTTGACACTGAAATTCTCTATCAAATATCGCTTTGCTCGTCCGGCCACTGGATTTTTTATGGAAAATAAACGATGTTCTACCAATATGGCAATCCAATTAAGAATAGTATAAGCAGGGCTGTTCAAATTTAAAATATTCAAATATTCTGTATTCAATGTATAACGATTAGAAAATCCATCACGCAATGAAGATACCGCCCATTCTTTTGCGAGTTCTTCGCTTTCTGTACAATAAAACCCAAACCCGAAATCATTATTTCTTTTCCCTCCGCCAAAAATCGGATTCTCTATGATTTTTTCTGAACCATGATATATTGTAATTTTTTTCTCCATTCTCATTACCTCCATTTATGTTTTATAATATCACTAAAGTGATAGTAAATCAATGGACTAAAAAACATAAATCATATTGACTCTAAGCAATATTTGCAAACACACATTATAATGTAAGGTTTATAAAGTAATGAAAATATATCTATAAATTTTCATTTATTGTTGATATTTCAATACAGAATACATATAATAAAAGTAAGAAAACAGGGAGGTGTCATATATGGCAAATGTAATGGATTGCTTAGTGCCAATTTCTTTATTTAATAAAGGACAGGCAACGAAGATTTTTAACAGATTAAAAGAAACAAAGGAGCTATTTGTATTAAAAAATAATCAACCTTCTGCTGTTATTTTATCACCTGAAGAATATACACGACTAACTGAAATTGAAGAAAACTATACTTTATTATTAGAAGCGACAAGTCGTTTAGAGGCAAATGGAGATAAACCGGGAATTCCCATGGAAGCTGTCATAAAAGAACTGGGCTTTGACGTCAAAGAATTATAAAAAATCCCAACAGACAGATGACGTATCCTTTATCCTATGCTATAATGATATTTTTAATAGAATTAAAATTATGGAGAACATCTATGAGTCAGGGAACGGAATTTTTAACGCTTATTAACGAAAAACTGAAACATAAAATTCAAGAAGTCAACCATGCTCTTTTAGAAGGGCAAAAAGAAATCGAAAGTATGCACACCTATTACTGGGATAATTATACAGAGATGGACCAGTATGGATACGAAAATTTTGATAACCAGCAGGCACTTTTTCAGCAGGTAAATGCCAATCAAGAGCAATTTATTTACCGCCAGCGTCTGGAAAAAATGATAGACTCTCCTTTTTTCGGGAGAGTTGATTTCTGTTATGAGGGGGAAGAGGAACCGGAGCAGTTTTATATCGGAATTGGAAACTTTTCTGAAAAAACAGGGCATGTTCCTTTGATTTATGACTGGAGAGCCCCTGTAAGCGGTTTATTTTACGATTACGATAAAGGCGCTGCCTGTTATACTGCACCGGCAGGTGTTTTACACGGAGAAATCACTTCCAAATGGCAGTACAAAATCCGCCGTGGAAAAATGGTTTATGAATTTGAAAGTGACGTAAAAATTGATGATGATATTTTAAAAGCAGAATTAGGCAGCAATGGCGATGTACAGCTTAAAAATATTGTACGAACCATTCAGAAAGAACAAAATGCCATTATCCGAAATACCAAAGATAAGATTATGGTTATTCAGGGAGCAGCAGGAAGCGGGAAGACTTCTGTGGCGCTTCACCGGATTGCTTATCTTTTGTATCATGACAGGGAGCATTTAAAATCCTCCAATATTTTGGTTTTGTCTCCCAACAGCGTTTTTTCTGATTATATTTCTCATATTCTTCCTGAGTTGGGAGAGGAAAATATTCAGGAAATGAGCTTTGATTTATATGCTTATAAAGAATTGAAATCTTTTGTTTATGACTGCGAAGACCGCTATCACCAGATTGAAAGAGAGCTTGCTTTTGCAGACAAAAAACAGATAAAACGGATGCGCTGGAAACAGTCAAAAGAATTTCTTGACGAAGCAGAAGCTTTTCTGTTGGAGCTGGAAGATGAGCTTATGAATTTCCGCACCGTGGAATACAAAGGTTTTGAAAAAACAGAACAAGAAATTTTAAATTTATTTTATTTCAAGTTTCAGGATATTCCTCTGCTTTCCAGAATGGAAGCAGTGCTGGAATATTTTATCGACGAATACGAAACCTTAAAAGACTGTACCTTACCGGAAGAAGAACGGGATATGCTCTATGGGAAATTCATGAAAATGTATGAAACAAAAGATTTGTACGTTTTATATAGCCGTTTTTTAAAGCGCACAGGATTAAAAGCTCTGCCTCATTGTTCTTATGAAAAAAGACTGCTACCTTATGAGGACGTATATCCTATGCTTTACTTCAAATATCGTCTGTTTTCTGTCACACAGCAAAAGACCATAAAACATCTGGTAATTGATGAAATGCAGGATTATTCGTATTTGCAGTACATTATTTTAAAAGAACTGTTTCATTGTCCCATGACAATTTTAGGAGACAAGGCGCAGACCATGGAAGCAGAAGTACAGGATGTATTAGAATTTTTGCCGGAAATTTACGGAAAACAGATACGTGTGATTTACATGAATAAAAGCTACCGCAATACCGTGGAAATTGCATCTTATGCCAACGAAATTACCGATGTACAAGGTGTAGAATTGTTTGAACGCCACGGAAAACCGGTAGAAGAAAAGACATTTTCTACTCTGACAGAGATGTTAGAGGAAGCCCTGAAGAATTTAAAGCTTCAGGAAAACGAATATGAAACTGCGGCAGTGATTACCACCACAGAGGAAGAGGCTGTTTTTGCCTATCAGTATTTAAAAGAAAAATTTCCTCAGACTTTTTATATTGATAAAGACAGCTCTGTATTTCAAAAAGGACTTACCGTCACGACTTTTTATCTGGCAAAAGGTTTGGAATTTGATCAGGTGTTTGGAATTTCCGAAAAAAGAAACACGCCTCTTCTGAAACAGGCAGGGTATATCTGTGCCACCAGAGCGCTGCACGAGCTGTATATGTACCAATTAGAGGAGGAAAGCCATGATAAGAGAGCTTGATTTATCTGAAATTTCTGATGGAAAGCGATATGGACATAAGGATATGGTAAAAGCCGGATGTAATGATTGTAAAGGCTGTTCAAAATGTTGTCAGGGTATGGGGCATTCCATTGTTTTAGATCCTTATGATGTGTATCTTTTGTGTAAGAATTTAAAACAGAGTTTTGAAAAATTGTTATCCTATGCAGTAGAGTTACAGGTAGCAGAAGGAATTATTCTTCCTAATCTGAAAATGACCGGAACAGAAGAAGCATGCAGCTTTTTAAATGAACAGGGAAGATGTTCCATTCACGGATTTCGCCCGGGCTTTTGCCGTATGTTTCCTCTTGGAAGAATTTATGAAGACAATGATTTTCAATATTTCCTTCAGACAAAGGAATGTCCTCAAGAACCAAAGACAAAGGTGAAAATCCAGAAATGGCTTGGAATAGGAGATATTCGTAAATATGAGACTTTTGTCAAAGACTGGCATTATTTCTTAAAGCAAATGCAGGAGCGTTTAGAAGGCGCACAAGATGAAGCCTTGTCTAAACAATTTTCCGTTCAGCTTTTACAGCTGTTCTATCTGATACCCTACGAAACAGAACAGGATTTTTATACGCAGTTTTATTTTAGATTGGAAGAAATGAAAAAAAGATTTTAGATGAAAAGAAAAAGCAGGAGACAGACCGAACGTTTCGATTTACCTCCCGCTTTTTATCATTTTTATACTTCTTCGCTTTCTTCTTTTTTTGTACCTTTAAAAAGCTTATGTCTGAAAAACAGCACGATTGCCAAAAGCACAATACCAATAGAAATAAATTGTGAGGTAGAAAGCATTCCAACAGTTCCTCTGTCATCGCTTCTTAAACATTCTACCAAAAATCTGCCAATTCCATAGAGCAGCATATAGAGAATACCCACATTTCCCGCTTTTTTATTGCGTTTGTTGTAGAGAAGCAGAATACCTGCAATAGCAAAATCTCCAACAGAAGAAATCAACTGTGTGGGAATTAAAGGTACGCCTGCCGGTGCAAAGCTTCCTTCCGGAAAGGTTACACCCCAAAAGGCATCTGTCGGTCTTCCGTAACAGCAGCCTGCAAGGAAACAGCCAATTCGTCCAAAGCCCTGTGCCACAGCAATGGAAGGGGCTAATAAATCAAAGTATTCCCAGCAAGGCAGTTTCTTTATACGGCAGTAAAGTACACCTGCCAAAGCCCCTACAATAATACCTCCGTAAACCACAAATCCTTCTGAACCCAGCACATCCATGGGATTTTCCAGAAAACGGTCAAATTCTACCAGAACATATAAGAGCTTCGCTCCGATAAAACCGCTTAAAATACCGAAAATAGCAATGTCCAGAACTGCTTCGTCTTTATAGCCGTATTTTCTTGCACGATACATACCCATAAAAACACAGACTAAAATCCCCAGCGCAATCATCAAGCCATAGCTGTGTATGGTCAAAGGTCCTATGGAAAATAAATCATTTTTCATTTTTGCATCTCACTTTCTTATCTCAATTTTCATTCGTTTTACCATTATAACATCTTTTTTGAAAAAAATCATTATTCTCTTTTTTTCCTTTCCGGCAAATGTTAGAATAAGAAAAGAAGATTAGATAGAAAGCAGCAGGTTTATTTTATGAAAATATTACACACCGCAGACTGGCATATCGGAAAGCTTCTGGAAGGGAAAAGCAGACTGGAAGAACAACGGATTGTTTTAGAACAGTTTGTTTCCATTGCGGATGAAACAGAGGCAGATGTTATCTGTATTGCCGGAGATGTGTTTGACAACGGGCATCCTTCTGCCGGAGCAGAGATGCTTTTATACCATACCTTAAAAGAATTGAGTAGACAGGGACAGCGTCTGGTAGTCTTAATTGCAGGAAACCATGACCAGCCCTCCCGTCTGGAAGCCATTGTTCCTCTTGCCAGAGAGCACGGTATTATCATTTACGGAACACCGAAAACAAAAATCCCTTCCGGTAAATACGGGAATTTTGAAATAGAGTCTTTAGAGGAAGGCGTATTTTCCTTTTCCCATAAAGGAGAGAAAGCCGTTTTTGTTTGTGTTCCCTATGTCAGTGAAAAAACACTAAATGAGGTTTTATATCGGGAAGAAGACAGTGATGAGAAACGGGCAGCAGATTACGCAGCAAAAATAGGCGAATTGTTCCAAAAGAAAGCAAGCCGATACGAGTATAACACTATAAATATACTGATGAGCCATGTTTTTACACTGGGCTGCAAAAAAGACGGCTCTGAACAGGGAATAATGCTGGGAAATAGCTATTTGCTGCCACCTGAGGTCTTTCCCCCAAAAGCGCAGTATGTAGCTTTAGGGCACGTACACAGACCGCAAAAGGTAGTGGGAAGCCACGGCAGAATTCGATACAGCGGTTCGCCTCTGCCTTATCGCTTGCAGGAAACCGTCATTGCAAAGCAATGTTCCTTAGTTACTCTGCATCCGCAAAAAGAAGCTGTGGTAGAGGACTTTTATTTTGACAATCCAAAGCCTATTGAAAAGTGGATTTGTAAAAGCTATGACGAAGCGTTAAAAAAATGTGAGGAGAACCAAAATCGCCCCTGTTATGTATATCTGCAAATTTACACAGATACTTACATTCGGGAAGAACAATTAAAGGAATTAAAAAGCAGGAAAGAAGATATTTTAGAAGTTATTCCTGTTTTTCCCGAAACAGAAACACCAAAAAAAGGAACTGTTTTTACAGAAAAAAGCTTCTTAGAGCTGTTTCTGGATTATTATCAGAAAAAGAAAGGCGTTTTGCCGGAAGAAGAAATCGTAGAAACCTTACAGGAAATTTTGATAAAGGAGGACGAAAATGAAGCCGATTTCCATGAAAATGAAGGGATTAAATAGCTTTTTAGAGGTTCAGGAAATCGATTTTGAGAAGCTGACCTCTCAGGGACTCTTTGGGATTTTCGGTCCTACGGGAAGTGGCAAAACCAGTATTTTAGACGGTATGACACTGGCTCTTTACGGCACTACTTCCAGAAACAGTACCAATTACATTAACGTAAATACGGACAAAGCTTTTGTAGAATATATTTTTTCCATACAGGAAAAGCAGCAGCATAAATATCTGGTAGCCCGAAGCTTTAAAAGAACAAAAGACGGCGGTATTCGCAGTGACAGCGCAAAATTTGCGGATATTACCGAAGAAGAACCTGTGATTTTAGCAGACCGTGTGGGAACGGTAAACGCCAAATGTCAGGAAGTTCTGGGACTTTCCAAAGATGATTTTTTCCGTACCGTTGTGCTGCCTCAGGGAAAATTTTCTGAGTTTTTAAAGCTGGAAGGCATGGAAAGAAATAAAATCCTGGAACGGCTTTTTCATTTGGAAAAATACGGCGAACGACTGGCTTTTCTGGTAAAAGAACAGGCGGGGCAGTGGGAAGGAAAACGCAAAGAACAGGAGGGCGCTCTTTCCCGTTATGAAGCTGTTACAACAGAGGCAATTCAAGCTTTGGAACAAAAAGAAACAGAATTAGAAAAAAATCTGGCAAAAAAAGAAGAAGCCTTGAAAAAAATGCGGAAAAATCTGGAAGACAGCAAAGGGCAAATTTTATTATGGGAAGAATATGATGCGGTCTGCGAAAAGGAAAATTCCCTTGCAAAAGAGCAGGATGATATCACTGCTTTACAGGAAAATTTGAAAAAAGCAGAAATTGCCAACGGACTGTTTCCTTATTTCTCCGATTATCAGGAAAGTATTGCCAAAGAAAAAAGCTACACGCAAAAAGCTGCCGCTCTTACAGAACTTTGGACTGAAAAAAGAAAGTCATTTACCTTTACACAGCTAGAGCTTCAAAAAGCAGAAGAACGAAAACAGGCGCAAAAGCCTGTCCTTGAGCAGAGGCGAAACAATCTTTTGGAGGCAGTAAAGCTTGCAGAAGAACGAGATATACAGAAAAACCGTTTCCATACTCAGAAAAAGAATAGAGAAGAAATAACGAAAAAGCTGCTGGATGCACAAGAAAAAATGAAGGCTTTATTACAGGATATTGACGCAAGAAAATTGCAGAAAACTGCTATGCAGCAGGAAATTGTAAAAACGACAATATCAGCAGAAATTCAGCAGATGATTATGAACGGTTTTCAAAAAACTGAACGTTTAAACCAACAAAAATGCCGAAGAACCGCCATAGAAGAAGGGCTTAAAGAAGATATAAAAAATATCCGTAACAAAGAAAGAGAAAAGCAAGAACTGTTACAGCGTTTAAAAGAAAAAGAAGCAGAGAAAGCAGAATATCTTCAAAATGCTTGGGAAAATCAAAAAAAGAAATGTGCAAAATTATCTGCGGAAATAGAAAAAGCTCAGGTAAACCAAATAGAAATACAGGGAAAAAAAGAAACGCAGGAACAGCTTTATATGGAAAATATGGCTGCTATTCTGGCAGCTTCTTTGGAAGATGGCATGCCCTGTCCTGTATGCGGAAGTATTCATCATGAAAAACCACAAACACTCCGGCAAAAAGAAGATATTCAGGCATTGCAAAAACAAAAGGAAGCCTTGGAAGAAGAAATACAAGCTATTTATGAAACCCTTGCAGGTTTAAGGACACAGTTGCAGCAGGAGCAGCAGATAACTTTTGAAAATCTTCCAATCAGTCCCAAGCTTACCGAAGAACTGCAAAAGCTCCAAACAGAAGCTGCAAAAAAAGAAACTGAAATCAATGGGCTGCAAAAACGTTACACAGAGAGAAAACAGGAATGGGAAGCAGAAAATAAAGAAATTCTTCAAAAAGAAAACGAGCTGGAAATACAAAAGCAAACAGCAATGGTTGAAGATTTTCAAATCGCTTATGAAGCTTTACAGGAAAAGAACAGAAAAAGAGAAGAACTGCAAAAGCTGCTGGAAACCTTAGAGCAAAAATTGGATGCCCGCATAAAAAATCGGGAAAAAGGAGAGGGCATCATTCAGGAGCTAAAAGCCCAACAGACAGAAGCTTCCTTTCTGCAAAAGCAAGCAGAAGAAAAGCTGCTGGAAATCAAAGAAAAAATTTTAGAAAAAGCTCAAACAGAAGAAAATATTTTAGAAAAATTAAAAGAAACCGAAGCGTCTATTGCTGCCTTAGAGAAACAATACGAAACTTCAAAAGCTCTTTTTGAGCAAGCATCCACAGAAGAACAAGAAGTTGCCCGACAATTAGCTGCCGTAAAGGCGCTTGCAGAAGCTTCCCAAAAAGACAGCATACAAAAATATGCACTTTTACAAGAAAAAATGAAAAGCTGTTCTGTTACAGAAGAAACTTACATTGCAAAATATCATACGGAAGAACAAAAATTGTCTCAGATGAGAGAAAAGCTTGAAAATTTCCAAAAGGAAAAAATCCGTGTACAGGAACAGCTTTTGCAAATTAAGAAAAAGCTCAAAAGCAAGCGTATGGAGCAAGGGGAATTTGCTCTGCTGGAAAAAGAAGTACAGACACTGGAAACCGAAACAACCGAGGAAAACAAAAGCTTTGGTGCAGTGCGAAAAGAGCTGGAACAGATGAAAACAGCATGGAAGGAAAAAGAAAATGTCTGTGTCCTTCTGGAAAAAATTCACCATAAGCTGGACATTCTCTCTGAACTGGAAGGACTATTTCGAGGAAAGCGTTTTGTGGAATATATTTCCCGTTATTACCTAGAGCACATTGCACGAGAAGCCGATACCGGCTTAAAAGAAATGACAGGCAATACTTACGGGCTGGAGATTGATGAGAATACTGCCTTTATTATTCGTGATTACAAAAACGGCGGTGCGTCACGACCTGCCTCCACCCTGTCCGGAGGAGAGACCTTTATGGCTTCTTTGGCTCTTGCCCTTGCTTTATCTTCCCAAATTCAGATGAAGGGAGCAGCCCCATTGGAGCTGTTTTTCTTAGATGAAGGCTTTGGGACTTTAGATGAAAACTGTCTGGAGGTCGTAATGGAGGCTCTGGAAAAAATAAGAAACAAAAAGCGCAGCGTAGGTGTGATTACCCACGTAGAGGAAATTAAAAACCGTATCCCTGTTCATCTTCTCATTGAGCCTGCAAAAGCAGGAGAAGGGGGCAGTAAAATTTCCATAGAAGAATTATAAAATCAAAAGAAGAAGGAGTAAAACACATGATTTCTCATGAAGAATTAGAAGAATTTATTTGTCAGTTTCCCGTATATCAATATGCCTTTTTTAAACCGGAGGAAATTGATTTTTCCTTTCGTGTACGATGGATTTGCGAAAAAGAATGTGAGCGCTATAACTCCACATGGGCGTGTCCCCCTGCCGTAGGCACAGTGGAAGAATGCAGAAAACGCTGTCTTGATTATAAGGAATGTTTCCTGTTTTCTACCATTGCAGAGGTATCCGATGTCATCAATTTTGAGGAAACCTTAGCCACCAGAAAGGAGCATGAAAAAATCACAGCAGCCATAGAAGCCTTTGTTCGTGAAAAGGGCACAGACTGTATGGCGCTTTCTACGGAGTCCTGTGATATTTGTGAGGTCTGCACCTATCCCGATGCTCCCTGTCGCTTTCCGCAGAAAATGCACCCTTGCGTGGAGAGCCACGGGATTATTGTCTGCGAACTGGCAGAAAAATACAACATGGAATTTACCTTAAGCGCCAACCAGATTTTGTGGTTCGGTATTCTTTTTCTAAAATAACCGCATGATTTTCTGCGGTATTTCATAAGATTGAAATAAGAACTTATGCAGGAGGCTTTTGGTGAAAAGAAAATTAGGAGATTTTTCAGGAAAGTTAGGAGACTCCTTACAAATTCCAAAAGATTTATCTTATAAAGAGGCAGTTCTTACTCTCACCGGTTCTCGGGAATTGTACATTGAAAATTATAAATGTATACGCCAATATCAGGATACCTGTATTATACTCCTTTCAAAAAGAAATAAAATTCAGATTGAAGGGAAAAATCTCCTTATTCTCTATTACACAGATGTGGAAATGAAAATAAGCGGAAATATCAATAAAATTTTGTTTTTATAAGGAGGCTGTGCGTGCAGGATTGGAGTCATTACGGAAAGGGCTATGTCCGGATAAAAGCGTATACACAAAGCCCTGAACGCTTTTTGAATTTATGTGCCTATCACAAAATCAAGGTCTGGAATTTAGTAAATAAAAATGATATTTATGAGATGAATTTAAGTATCCAAGATTTTTTTCGATTAAAAAGCATCTGCAAAAAAACAGGTACAAGAATTCAAATTACAGGTAAATATGGACTGCCTTTCTTTTTTTATCGCAATAAAAAGAGGAAGGCATTTTTCATCGGCATTTTTTTGAGTTTTTTCATTCTGTTTTTTCTGTCCGGTTATATTTGGAATATTCATGTGGAAGGAAATGTACATAACAGTACACAGAGTATTCTGGGCTATTTAGAAAAAATTGACGTACACCACGGAGCATCGAAAAAAAAATTGGACTGCGCTTTGATTGCTGAAAAATTAAGAGGTGAATTTCCAAATATCACGTGGGTTTCCGCAAAAATCACAGGAAGCCGTCTGCTTTTGGAAATCAAAGAAAACGACAATATTTACAAGGAAAAAATACCGGAAAAAGGCGCTTACGATTTAATCGCTGACAAAACAGGAAAAATTGTTTCTATGGTTACCAGAAAAGGAACTTCTCTGAAAAAGACAGGGGAGCTTTGTAAAAAAGGCGAAATCTTAGTAAGCGGCCGTCTGGACATTTTAAATGACAGCAAGGAAATAGAAAAATACGAATATACAGACGCTGATGCGGACATTTATGTAGAATATCCGTTAGAATATTATCAGCAGTTTTCCATGACTTATCAAAAGCCGATTTACACAGGAAAACAGAAAAAGGGGTATCTGCTTCAGGTGGGCGATTATTATTTTGATTTTAAGAGAAAGCCTCCATGGGAAACCTTTGATACCACAACAAATCTAAAACAGCTCTATCTTACAGAAAATTTCAAGCTTCCCATTTTCTACGGAAGCAGCACAGATTATGAATACCAAACAGGGGAGTTTGTCTATACTGAAAAAGAGGCAAGGGAAAAAGTAGAAAGTCATTTAAGCATACTTTTAAAAAGTTTAGAGGAAAAAGGGGTTCAAATATCCGAAAATCATGTTAAAATAAACATACAAAAAAATATCTGCACAGCCAGCGGCACACTTCTGGCTGTTGAAAAAGCAGGGAAAAAAGCTCCCACAGACATTCTTCCGCAGCAAACAGAAAGGAATTTTGACATTAATGAGTAATATTTGTGAAGAAAAAATAGAATTACCCGCAGAGCATGAGCGAAATGTGTTCGGGCAATTTGACGAGCACATGAAAAAAATAGAAAAGACCTTGGGCGTCACCGTTATCTCCAGAGACGGACAGCTACGTATTTTAGGTCCTATGGCAGCCTGCCAACAGGCAGTAAAGATTATACGGGAATTTTTGACACTGTCCCAAAAAGGAAATACCATTACCCAGCAGAATGTAAATTATGCGCTGGCTCTCGCAGCCGAAGAAAAAACTTCTGTAATTACAGAAATAGATAAGGAATGTATTTGCCATACCTTAAACGGACGTCCCATTAAGCCAAAAACCTTGGGGCAAAAGGCATATATCGATGCAATCCGTAAAAAAATGATTGTCTTCGGCCTTGGTCCTGCGGGAACAGGAAAAACCTATCTTGCTATGGCAATGGCAATCACCGCATTTAAAAATGATGAGGTAGGCAGAATTATTTTAACAAGACCTGCTATTGAAGCAGGGGAAAAGCTGGGATTTCTCCCCGGAGATTTACAAAGCAAAATCGACCCTTATCTTCGTCCTCTCTACGATGCCCTGTATGAAATCATGGGAGCGGAAAGCTTTGCCAAAAACATGGAAAAGGGCTTAATTGAAGTAGCGCCTCTTGCCTATATGAGAGGCCGGACACTGGATAATGCCTTTATTATTTTAGATGAAGCCCAAAATACCACACCTGCTCAGATGAAGATGTTTCTTACCCGTATTGGTTTTGGCTCAAAAGTTATTGTTACCGGTGACCTTTCCCAAAAGGATTTGCCTTCCGGTGCGAAATCAGGACTGGATGTTGCCCTTCACGTACTGAAAAAAGTTGAGGACATTGCCTTTTGTGAATTAACCAATAAGGATGTAGTGCGTCATCCGCTGGTACAAAAAATCGTGCAGGCCTATGACGCTTACGAGAAAAAAGAAGCAAACGAAAAAAGAGAAAAGAAGCCTCGCAAAGACAGGAGGAAAGAACGATGACACTGAATTTGGAAATGGAATATGAGGAAAATCTGGATTTTGATTACGAAGAGCTTGCAAAAAAAGTAATAGAAGCTGCTCTTGACTACGAAGGCTGCCCCTATGAAACGGAAATCAACCTTGTTTTAACCGGAAATGAGGAAATCCAACAGACAAATAGGGAATTTCGTAATATTGACCGTGTAACGGACGTTCTCTCTTTTCCTATGCTGGATTTTACAGCTCCGGCAGATTTCTCTGTTGCTGAGGAGGATGATACCTGTTTTCATCCGGAAAGCGGAGAATTAATTTTAGGAGATATTATGATTTGTATTCCCAGAATGCAGGAACAGGCAGAAAGCTACGGACATGGGCAGATAAGAGAATTTGCCTTTTTAATTGCCCACAGCATGCTGCACCTGATGGGCTATGACCATATGGAACCTGAAGAGGCAAAAGAAATGGAAAGAAAGCAGGAGGAAATTCTGGCAAGCCTTGGAATTACACGCTAAGAAAAGTGAATAAAACAGGAAAATCAGCCGATACTATAAGTATTCAAAAATAAGGAGGTTCTTATGAAAAGAATAATCTATGGTGTCGGCTGTTTCCTTATCGCGCTTTTCTTTACTGTGGGTTTTCTGATTACTTACCAGCTTACGGATTTAAAAGACAGGATTTATGCTTTAGAAGAAACAAATGCCTCTGCAAAGCAGCAGGTTTCCGTACCCGCTGTCAATTATAAAAACAAGACCTTTGTTCTGGAACATTATCAGGATGGGATTTTGCAGAAGGAGTCCTTCAAGCTTCATTCTTACGGCACAGACAAGGTGGTTTTCCGTCAGGAGGAAGCTCCTGCAAAAAACGCAGGCTATCAGCTTCAGGTTGAGGAGGGATATATCGTTGTATACGAAAATTCTCAAAATCAGGTTTTTGAATATACCGACATTCCTTTGGAAGCCCTGCCAAAAGAGCTGCAAGGTGAAGTGCTGCTGGGAAAGCAGATTAAAACCACTGATGAGCTTTATAATTTTCTGGAGAATTATTCCAGCTAAAATACACCAAAATCCCCTTCTGGACTTATAGACAAAAATAGTGTAATATAAAATGATGTGAAAATGAACCAAAGAGGGAAAATACATGAATATCAGAGAAAAATTAAAAGATAAAAAAAGGATTGTAATCAAAATCGGTTCTTCATCACTGACCCATAAAGAAACCGGACGACTGGATTTGATTAAACTGGAAATACTGGTTCGGGAGCTGGCAGACTTACACAATCAGGGGAAGGAAGTCATTGTGGTGTCTTCCGGCGCCATTGCCGTAGGTCGTGCTGCCATGGGCTTACAGGAAAAGCCTTCCCGTCTTTCTGAAAAACAGGCATGTGCAGCCATCGGACAGGCAAGGCTGATGATGATTTATCAGAAGCTGTTTGCAGAATACAGCCAGACAGCAGCACAGGTATTGATTACCAAATACACCATGGTAAATGATATTACCAGAGAAAATGCCAGAAATACTTTTCAAAGCCTTCTGGATATGGGCGCAATCCCTGTTGTAAATGAAAACGACACAGTTTCCACGGATGAAATTGAATTTGTCAATACCTTCGGTGACAATGATACGCTGTCTGCTTTAGTTGCTGCTTTGGTGGATGCGGATATGCTTATCCTGCTCTCTGACATTGACGGACTGTTTACAGACGACCCAAATGTCAACCCAAATGCAGAGTTTATTGATGTGGTAGAAAAACTGGATGACCATTTAATGAAAATGGGAAAAGGCTCTACCGGCAGCAAGGTGGGAACAGGAGGAATGGCAACCAAACTTTCCGCTGCCCGTATTGCAACCGGTGCAGGAGCAGACATGGTCATTGCCAACGGCGCAGACTTCCATGTCATACATAAAATCATGCAGGGCAGAAAGTACGGAACACTTTTTCTGGCAGATAAAAAAGAACAAGATATTTTACAGGAATTATTTGAAAATCTATAAGCAAAGGAGAAAAGAAACCACGATGGATCAAAACACCATTAACCGCATTAACGAATTAGCAAGAAAATCAAAAGGAGAAGGTTTAACACTGGAAGAAAAAGAGGAGCAGAGAAAACTCCGTGCAGAATACATTGCGGCAATCCGCATGAATATGCGTGCACAGTTAGATAATATTGACATTCAGGAAAAAGATGGAACGATTATCAATTTAGGTGAGAAATATGGCAGAAAAAAAGGAAATTAGAAAATATATTTTCAGAAGACGAAAAGAATTTACTCAGCAGGAAGCAGAAAAATACAGTGAGAAAATCTGTGAAACCGTTATCTCCCTTCCGGAGTTTCAGGAAGCAGACTGCATTTACGCTTATGTAGACTACAATAAAGAAGTCATCACACGAGGCATGATTGAAGCCGCATGGAAAGCAGGAAAACGAGTGGCAGTTCCCAAAGTAACCGGCACTCATGAAATGAAATATTACTATCTGGAAAGCTTTGAGCAGTTAGCACCGGGGTATTTCCAGATACCGGAGCCTGCATGGGGAGAAGAAGCAAAAGATGAGGACGCTTTTTTAATTATTCCCGGCGTTGCCTTTGACAAAAACCGTCACAGAGCCGGCTATGGACAGGGTTTTTATGACCGCTATTTGTCCGTACATAGAAAGCACAAAACAGCAGCCGTAGCTTTTGACTTCCAGATTGTAGAAGAAGTACCTGCGGAAGCTACGGATATTTTTCCCGACAAAGTAATTACAGAAACAAGAATAATCAATTAAAGGATGAATTTAATGGAAAATACAACACTTTTATTTAATGATGAAATGGAAAACATAATTGACGCTATGGATTTAAGTCAGGAAGCTCCCGTGGAAGAACCTCAGCGTCAGTATTGGTTTATGAAAAAAGCACGTCAACTTGTAAAAGAACAGTCTGAAAAACTGGGAAGACCGCTTACTGCCAATATTACGACTTTCGGATGCCAGATGAATGCCAGAGACTCTGAAAAACTGGTGGGAATTTTAGAACGCATCGGCTATGTGGAGGTTCCTGACGAAAACGCAGATTTCGTAATTTACAACACCTGTACTGTAAGAGAAAATGCAAATCTCCGTGTATACGGACGACTGGGTTATCTCCACAGTCTGAAAAAGAAAAATCCCCACATGATGATTGGCTTATGCGGCTGTATGATGCAGGAGCCTCAGGTAGTGGAAAAGCTGAAAAAAAGCTATTCCTTTGTCAATCTGATTTTCGGTACCCATAATATTTATAAATTCGCAGAGTTAGTGGTTTCTTCTCTGCTTTCTGACCGTATGATTATTGATATCTGGAAAGACACAGACAAAATCGTGGAAGACCTTCCGGTAGAGCGAAAATATCCATTCAAATCCGGTGTCAATATTATGTTTGGCTGCAACAATTTCTGCAGCTATTGTATTGTGCCTTATGTACGAGGCAGGGAACGCAGCAGAAATCCAAAAGATATTGTAAGAGAAATTGAACGTCTGGTAAAAGACGGTGTTGTGGAAGTTATGCTTTTAGGGCAAAATGTAAATTCCTACGGAAAGAATTTAGACGAGCCAATGACCTTTGCCCAGCTTCTTACAGAAATCGAAAAAATCGAAGGTCTTAAACGCATTCGTTTCATGACTTCTCATCCAAAAGACTTATCAGATGAGCTCATTGAGGTTATGAAAAACAGCAAAAAAATCTGTAAGCATCTCCATCTTCCTTTACAGTCAGGAAGCAGCGATATCTTGCAGAAGATGAACCGCAGATATGACAAGGAAAAATACTTAAATCTGGTAGAAAAAATCAGAACAGCCATTCCTGATATTTCTCTTACCACAGATATTATTGTAGGATTTCCGGGAGAAACAGAAGAAGATTTTCTGGAAACCGTTGACGTAGTAAAAAAAGTCCGCTATGACAGCGCCTTTACCTTTATTTATTCCAAACGTACGGGAACGCCTGCTGCCGTTATGGAAAATCAAGTTTCGGAGGGCGTGGTAAAAGACCGTTTTAACCGCCTTCTGGAAACCGTACAGTCCATTGGCAGAGAAATGTCTGCAAGAGACACCGGAAAGGTCATGGAGGTTCTGGTAGAAGAACAGAACAGTCAGGACAAGCATTTGATGACAGGACGTCTTTCTAATAATTTGCTGGTACATTTTGAGGGAGATACTTCTTTAATCGGACAACTCTGTCAGGTACGTTTAGATGAATGCCGTGGCTTTTATTATATGGGAACGAAAGTAGGATAAAAAAGAAACAATACCATCTTAAAGAAGTAAGGATACTCCCTACCTCCATTTTTAATGCGAGATATGGAATATCCTTATTTTTGTAGAGCAAAAGGCGTTTTCTTGCAATTGCAACTGATATTTCATGTGTTATTAAGAATTAACAGATAATATACATTTCTCTAAAATATAGTCTTTAAATACAAAGAAAAATATGTTATTATATAAATGAAAAACAACAAAAAATATGTCTAAGAAAGATATAGAAAGCTTTAAAATCTAAAGCAAATGGTTGTAGGAGGTGACACGCATGAAAAAATTTATTGGCATAGTTGGCATCGGACTTATATGTTGCCTGATATTTGTTATTTTGTGGAGAGGAAAAAATCCTGAAAGAAATGGGGAAGATTTTACTCCAATAAAAGAAGAGAACTTTGTCGGAGGACTGTATGTTCCAGAAGGCTATGTTTATAACGGTGGTGAAAGTTTTATAGAGCGATATGTGTTTGAGTATAACGGATATGAGACAACTGATAAGATTGTTTATGATAAAGAAGATGGAAAATACATAATTAGAAGAAATGTGATTGACAAAAGCCGCTTAACAGAAATTAATTTTACTAAAGTTAAAAAAAATATTAATGCGTTTGACACAAATTATTCTGACAAACAGTATGAAGATTATTTTGATGTAATTACAATGGTAGAAAATACTCCTACAGTTGTCAGAGTTTGTTCCTATATTGATGCGAATGGCTGTTTAGACTATGATTGTATTGATTTACAGAATAACCAAGATATAACAGAAAAAGTTGATTTGTGGGAAGATATTATGTAGACAATTAAAATAATATGTTCTATGACAATAGTTGGGGCGGGATTTCCTGAATTCCGCTCCATAGTTGTATTTGGAAATGTTTTTATATTTGCATAGGAAAACTCAAATTTATAACAAAGATACCGACACACTCTGTTTTGTCTTGAATAATATTCCTAAATTTGATAAGATGTTAACCGAATATAAGAATATGATAAGTATCCTTGTTTCTTAGATATGGAAATAAGGATATTATGATATGGAAAAATTTTTAAAAGGAAAAAATATAGGAAAATACATGGGAATTTCAATAAAAGACGTAAATATTGCATCGATTTCACCAATGATGCAGCATTATGTAAAAACCAAAGAAGAATATAAGGACTGTATCTTATTCTACCGCTTAGGGGACTTCTATGAAATGTTTTTCGAGGACGCAGAAATCGTGTCCAAAGAATTAGAGCTTACCTTAACGGGAAAGGACTGCGGTATGTCAGAACGCGCGCCTATGTGCGGAATACCTTTTCATGCGGCAGAGGTCTATTTAAATCGCTTAATCAGCAAAGGATATAAAGTAGCAATCTGTGAACAGATGGAAGATCCCAAGCAAACAAAAGGAATTGTCAGAAGAGAGGTTATCCGTGTGGTAACACCGGGAACTACATTAAACACACAGGCTCTTGATGAAACAAAAAATAATTACATCATGTCCGTGGTCTATGTTTCCAACCGCTTTGGCATTGCCATTGCGGATATTACCACAGGTGTGTTCATGGTTACGGAGGTCGATGAAATCCGAAAACTGCTGGACGAAATTTATAAGTTTTCTCCGGCAGAGCTTGTGTGCAACGAAGCCTTTACTATGAGCGGCATTGAAATTGACGAGCTGAAAAACCGTTTGAATATTTCTCTTTCTGCTCTGGATAACTGGTATTTTGACGATGATTTATGCGCCCGTACCTTAAAAGAACATTTTCATGTGGGAACACTGGAGGGCTTGGGATTAAAGGACTATAACTGTGCGGTAATTGCAGCAGGAGCTTTGTTTACTTATCTTCTGGAAACACAGAAAAACTCCATGGAGCATCTGCGTCAGATTACTCCGTATAGTACAGACAAATATATGCTCATTGACAGCTCCACAAGGCGTAATCTGGAGCTTACAGAAACCATGCGGGAAAAGGTAAAAAGAGGTTCTCTTTTATGGGTACTGGATAAAACCAAAACAGCCATGGGAGCTCGTATGATGCGCAGCTTTATTGAACAGCCCTTAATCGATGAAGGAGAAATTAACGCACGTTTAGATGCCGTGGAAGAAATTAACTGTCATGAAATGGACAGAGAAGAGATACGGGAATATTTAAGTCCTGTTTACGACATGGAGCGTTTAATCAGCCGTGTCAGCTATCAGTCTGCCAACCCAAGAGATTTGATTTCTTTTAAAAGCTCTATTTCCATGATACCATACATACGTCAGCTTTTGTCCCAGTTCCAGTGTGAGGAACTCCAAAAAGTATATGAGGAAATGGATGATTTACAGGATTTATATCAGCTTTTGGAAGCCTCTATTGTGGACGAGCCCCCTCTTGCCATGAAAGAAGGCGGCATTATCAAAGAAGGGTATCAGGAGGATATCGACCATTTCCGTGAAGCCAAAACAAAGGGCAAGGTATGGCTTGCCGAGCTGGAAGCAGAAGAAAAAGAAAAAACAGGTATTCGTACCTTAAAAATCAAATACAATAAGGTTTTCGGCTATTATCTGGAGGTCACCAATTCCTTTAAGGACATGGTTCCTGATTACTACACCAGAAAGCAGACCTTAACCAATGCAGAGCGTTATATCACACCACGCTTAAAAGAACTGGAAGATATGATTTTAGGTGCGGAGGACAAGCTTTATGCACTGGAATATGAAGCTTTCGTCTCCATTCGAACAAAAATTGCGGCAGAAGTAGAGCGTATTCAGAAAACAGCCCGTGCCATTGCCAAGCTGGATGCCTACGCATCTTTAGCTCTTGTAGCATCTCGCAATCAATTTGTCCGCCCCAAAATCAATACCAAAGGCGTTATTGATATTAAAAACGGCAGACATCCGGTAGTGGAAAAAATGATTTCCAACGATATGTTTATTCCAAACGATACCTATTTAGATAACGGGAAAAATCGTGTTGCCGTTATTACAGGACCGAACATGGCAGGAAAATCCACCTATATGCGTCAGTCTGCTTTGATTGTTTTAATGGCGCAAATCGGTTCTTTTGTGCCTGCTGAAAAAGCCAATATCGGAATTGTAGACCGTATTTTCACCCGTGTAGGCGCATCGGATGATTTGGCAAGCGGACAGAGTACCTTTATGGTGGAAATGACAGAGGTTGCCAATATCCTGCGAAACGCTACCTCAAAAAGCCTTTTGATTTTGGATGAAATCGGCAGAGGAACCAGCACCTTTGATGGACTTTCCATTGCATGGGCAGTGATTGAGCATATCAGCAATACCAGAATTTTAGGCGCCAAAACTCTATTTGCTACCCATTACCACGAGCTGACAGAATTAGAAGGAAAGCTGGCAGGGGTAAACAACTACTGTATTGCAGTAAAAGAGCGAGGCGATGACATTGTCTTTCTTAGAAAAATCGTAAAAGGCGGAGCAGATAAAAGCTATGGTATTCAGGTTGCCAAGCTTGCCGGTGTCCCTAACTCTGTTATTGAACGGGCAAAGGAACTGGTAGAGGAGCTTGTCAGTGCAGATATTACAGCCACTGTAAAAAATATTGCTTCCGAAAACAAAAAGCAAAAGACAAAACCGGCCGTTCATTTTGACGAGGTAGATATGGAGCAAATTTCTCTTTTTGATACAGTAAAGGATGACGATGTCATTGAAGAGTTAAAATCCATACAGTTAGATGAATTGCGGCCGGTAGATGCTTTAAATATTTTATATCGACTTCAAAACAAACTGAAAAACAGATGGTGATAAAAATTGAGAAAAATTGCAGTTTTAAGTCAGAATACAATTGATAAAATTGCTGCGGGAGAGGTGGTAGAAAGACCTGCTTCCGTAGTAAAAGAACTGGTAGAAAATGCCATTGACGCAGGGGCTACGGCAATTACGGTAGAAATCAAAGAGGGCGGTATTTCCTTTATCCGTGTTACCGACAACGGGGGCGGTATCCCAAAGGAACAAGTACCTCTGGCATTTTTACGCCACGCAACCAGCAAAATCACACAGGCAGAAGACTTGCTTCAGATTACTTCTCTGGGATTTCGAGGGGAAGCTCTATCCAGTATTTCAGCGGTATCCCAGATGGAAGTGATTACAAAAGCGCCGGAGGATTTCATGGGTGTGCGCTATGTAATTGAAGGCGGACAGGAAAAGGTTCTGGAAGATGTGGGAGCGCCAAACGGAACCACCATGCTGGTGCGAAATTTATTTTTTAATACTCCTGCCAGAAAGAAATTTTTAAAAACAGCGATGACAGAAGCAGGGTATGTGAGCAGCTATATGGAACAGCTTGCCTTATCTCATCACAATATTTCTTTTAAATACATGGTAAACGGACAGCTTCGTCTGCACACCTCAGGAAATGCTAATTTAAAGGATGTAATTTACGGTATTTACGGACGGGATATTACAAGAGAGCTTCTTCCTGTACAATATGAAGTTTCCGGTCTTTCTGTCAGCGGTTTTATCGGAAAACCTTCCATTGCCAGAGGAAACCGCAACTTTGAAAATTATTACATCAATGGCAGATATGTGAAAAGCAAGCTTTTGATGAAAGCCATTGAAGAAGCTTACAAGCCTTACATGATGCAGCATAAATATCCCTTTGTCTGTTTACAATATGATATTCACGGGGAAGATGTAGATGTCAATGTGCATCCTACCAAAATGGAGGTTCGTTTTAAAAACCAGAGTGCGATTTATAATGCTACCTATGATTTAATTACAGATGCTTTAGCAGGGAAAGAAATCATCCCTGAGGTTTCTCTTACGCCAAAGCCGGCCGTTGGAGAAAAGCAAGCTCAAATCAAAGAAGAAAAAATACCGGTTCCCGAACCTTTTGAAAAGAACAGAATTGCAGAAGAAAAACCTGTATATGCTCCCGTAGGGCTTCGCCCGGCAAGCGCTGAGCCAAAAACAGAAAGTAAAGCAGAACCTATAAACGTAAACGAGCCTATAAAACCAACAGAGCCCGAAATACAGGCAAAACCGGAAGAACAGAAGAAAGAAGCTTTCCCAAAAGAAAAGCAGGCAGTAGAAAAAGCAGAACAGCTGGAGCTTTTTGACAACCGGCTTTTATCAAAAGAAGCCCGTATTCATCATCGGATTATCGGACAACTTTTCGATACTTACTGGCTGGTGGAATATGACAATAAATTCTATATTATTGACCAGCATGCCGCTCATGAAAAGGTATTATATGAACGCTTTTTAAAAGAATTTGCCAAGAAAGAAATTCTTTCTCAAATGATATCGCCGCCGTCCTTGATTTCTTTGAATTTACAGGAAAGTAACCTTTTAAAGGCAAATCTGGAAATTTTCCGAGAGTTTGGATTTGAAATCTCAGAATTTGGCGGCAAGGAATATAGTATTCATGCAGTTCCTGCAAATATCTACGGTGTTTCTGTACAGGAGCTCTTTATACAGATTTTAGACAGTTTAGAGCAGGAACACGTTTCCAAAACGCCGGATATCCTTGCCGAGCGTATTGCAACAGCCGCTTGTAAGGCTGCGGTAAAGGGAAACAACCGTCTTTCCGTAAAAGAGGCAGATGCTTTGATTGACGAGCTTCTCAGTCTGGAAAATCCATACAACTGTCCTCACGGAAGGCCAACCATTATCTCCATGACAAAATATGAGCTGGAGAAAAAGTTTAAACGAATTGTGTAGGTGAAGATTTTGAAAAAACCTTTAATTATTTTAACAGGTCCTACGGCAGTAGGAAAAACAAAGCTCTCGATTGCACTTGCAAAAGCAGTCAACGGAGAAATCATTTCCGCAGACTCCATGCAGGTATATAAACACATGGATATCGGCTCTGCCAAAATCAAAAAAGAAGAAATGTGCGGTGTTCCTCATTATCTGATTGATGTGTTGGAACCGGACGAGGAATTTCATGTAGTGCGGTTTCAGGAAATGGCAAAGCAGGCTATGTCAGAAATCTATGCAAAAGGAAAAATTCCAATTCTTGCCGGAGGCACAGGATTTTATATTCAGGCAGTGGTAAAGGATATTGATTTTTCAAAAGAGTCTGAAAAGTCACCGGTAAGAGAAGAACTGGAAAAGCTGGCAGAGGAAAAGGGCTGTACATATCTCCATGAAAGATTACAGCAGATAGACCCGAAATCAGCAGAGAAAATTCATGCAAATAATGTAAAAAGAGTCATTCGGGCGTTGGAGTATTTTGAGCTTACGGGAAAACCGATTTCTGCTCACAATGAAGAAGAGGCTTCAAAAGAGTCTCCTTACAATGTGGCATATTTTGTTCTAAATGATATCCGTGAAAAGCTGTATGAAAGAATTGATGCCCGTGTAGACGCAATGCTGCAAGAAGGGCTGGTGGATGAAGTATCCCTGCTTGCCAAGAAGGGATACACCAAAGACATGGTTTCCATGCAGGGCTTAGGATATAAAGAAATTTTGTCTTATCTGGATGGAAGCTGTACCCTTGATGAAGCTGTTTATATCTTAAAACGAGATACCCGCCACTTTGCAAAACGGCAGCTTACCTGGTTTAAACGAGAGAAAGACGTTATCTGGGTAAATAAACAGGAATTTGCTTATCAGGAGGATAAGATTTTAGATTATATATTAGAAAACTGTAAGAAAAGAGGAGTATTACCATGCAGGAAATGATGGAAATGTACCGTGATTTAGGCATCAGCCCACAAGTGCTTGCTTTTGGAAATCAAATAGAAGCAGAATTAAAAGAACGTTTTCAGGAGATTGATGAAAACGCAGAATACAATCAGTTAAAGGTGCTTCATGCTATGCAGAAGAATAAAGTAAGCGAAGGCTGCCTTTATTCTTCTACCGGTTACGGCTACAACGATTTAGGACGTGACACCTTAGAAGAAGTCTATGCAGCTGCTTTTCATACAGAAGCAGCCTTAGTGCGCCCTTTAATTGCTTGCGGTACGCATGCTTTATCTGTGGCGCTTGCAGGAAATTTAAGACCGGGAGATGAGTTGCTTTCTCCTGTTGGAAAGCCTTACGATACCTTAGAGGAGGTTATCGGTATTCGTCAATCCAAGGGCTCTTTGGCTGAATACGGCATTACTTATCGTCAGGTAGAGCTTTTAGAAGACGGAAGCTTTGATTATGAGGGTATTCGAAATGCCATTACAGACAAAACAAAAATGGTGGAAATTCAGCGCTCCAAAGGATATCTCACACGTCCTACTTTTTCTGTATCCCAAATCGGAGAACTGATTTCTTTTATTAAAGGAATTAAACCGGACATTATCTGTATGGTAGACAACTGCTACGGTGAATTTGTAGAAAAAATAGAGCCAAGTGATGTAGGCGCCGATTTAATCGTTGGTTCACTGATTAAAAATCCCGGCGGCGGTCTTGCGCCAATCGGCGGATACATTGCAGGAAAGAAAGAATATGTAGACAATGCAGCCTATCGTCTTACCTGTCCCGGTCTTGGAAAAGAGGTCGGCGCTACTTTAGGCGTTAATCCTTCCTTTTATCAGGGATTTTTCCTTGCCCCTACTGTTACCGCAGGTGCATTAAAGGGAGCGATTTTTGCCGCAAATATTTACGAGCGTTTAGGATTTTCGGTTACACCAAACAGTACAGAAAGCCGTCACGACATTATTCAGGCTGTTACTTTTGGTACACCGGAAGGCGTCATTGAATTTTGTAAGGGTATTCAGGCGGCTGCACCGGTAGACAGTTATGTAGAGCCGGAGCCATGGGCAATGCCGGGCTATGACAGTGACGTAATTATGGCAGCAGGCGCTTTCGTGCAGGGTTCTTCCATTGAGCTTTCTGCCGACGGACCGATTAAACCGCCTTATACCGTGTATTTCCAAGGTGGTCTTACTTGGTATCATGCAAAATTAGGTATTTTAATGTCCTTACAAAAGCTTGCGGATAAAAATCTGGTTACATTGCCACAGGAGTAAATTATGGAAAAGAAAAAGGTCTGTATTGTAGGCGGTGGAGCTGCCGGTATGATTGCCGCCATTATGGCAGCCAGAAATCATGCAGCTGTCACAGTTTTAGAGCATAATGAAAAAACAGGGAAAAAACTGCTGGCAACCGGAAACGGCCGCTGTAACCTTACCAATGAAAAGCTGGAAAAAAGCTGCTATCACAGTGAACAGCCTAAAATTCTCTGGAATGTTCTGCAAAATTTTTCTTTTGAACAGACGCTGGATTTTTTTAAAGAAATCGGTATTTATCCTGTTTCAAAGAACGGATATTTTTATCCTTCCAGTATGCAGGCCTCCAGCGTACAGGAGCTTTTAGAAATGGAAGCCCGCTTTTTAAAAGTAAAAATCAAGAGCAAAGAGCATGTAAAAGAAATTAAAATTTCAGACACAAAAGAAAGCCCAAAGTTTTCAGTGGTAACCGATACATGGCAGTATCCCGCCGACGCTGTTATTCTTGCCTGCGGTTCTTGCGCTTCGGAAATTGACGGAGCAGACGGCAGCGGCTATACTTTGGCAAAACAATTAGGCTTAAAAGTTATAAATCCCCTTCCTGCTTTGGTTCCATTAAAAGGAAAAGGAAATTACTTTTCAAAATGGGCTGGTACTCGTATTTACGGAAAAATACAGTTACAAGCAGAGCAGAAAACCTTACAGACAGAAGAAGGAGAATTACAGCTTACGGATTATGGGGTTTCCGGTATTCCGGTGTTTCAGCTCAGCGCTCTGGCAGCCAAGCTGTTGCAAAAACAACGTTCCGTTACCTTGCTGATTGATTTCTTACCTGATTTTACCAAAAAAGAACTGGAAGAGCTTTTCCTGAAAAGAAAGGAGCTTTGTCCATACAAAACAACAAAAGAACTCTGTATCGGTCTTATTCCCAAAAAACTGATTGAAGTTCTGGCAGATAAAAAAACAGAAATTTCATCACTGGCAGAGAAAATAAAAGCATTTCCGGTGGAAATTGTGGGGACAAAGCCGTTTTCTAATGCACAGGTATGTCAAGGCGGTGTTTCTCTGGAAGAAATTTCTCCTGAAACCATGGAATGTAAAAAAATTCCCAACCTGTATCTGGCAGGAGAGTTATTGGATGCAGACGGTATCTGCGGCGGCTACAATCTTCAATGGGCATGGTCCAGCGGTGCATGTGCAGGAAAGGAGGCTGCTTTATGGTAAAAATTCAACAGATAAAACTTCCTGTTTCTCATACAAAAGAAGATTTGGAAAATAAAATCAAAAAGCTCTTAAAAATCTCCTCGGGAGATTTACTTTCATGGACAATTCGGCGCCAGTCCTTAGATGCAAGGAAAAAGCCGGAGCTTTTCTTTGTTTATACCGTTGAAGCAGAAGTAAAAAAAGAAAAACAGGTTCTAAAAAAGGTAAACAATAAAAATATTATGTCAACAACTCCTGTGAGATTTTCTTATTTAAAAACAAATACAGAAGTTTCTCAAAGACCTGTCATTGTGGGCAGCGGACCTGCCGGACTTTTCTGTGCCTATTATCTGGTACAAGCAGGTTTAAAGCCTTTGATTATTGAAAGAGGCGAAGACGTAGAAAACCGCCTGAAAACCGTGGAAAAATTCTGGGAAACAGGAGAGTTAAAGAAAGAGTCTAATGTACAGTTCGGAGAAGGAGGCGCAGGCACTTTTTCTGACGGAAAGCTGAATACCTTAGTAAAAGACACAAAAGGGCGCAATCAAGAGGTTCTGAAAATATTTGTAAAATTCGGCGCTCCCGAGGAAATTTTATATCAGCAAAAGCCGCACCTTGGCACAGACATGCTAATCGGTATTGTAAAAAATATGCGAAATTACATTAAAAATGCCGGCGGAGAATTTTGTTTTTCCTCCAAGATGACAGATATTCAAATTGAAAACGGAAAAGTATCAGCCATTACTGTAAACGATACTGAAAAAGTAAAAACTGATTGTCTGGTTCTGGCTATCGGTCACAGCGCCAGAGACACCTTTACCCTGTTAAAAGATAAAAATCTGCCTATGGAGGCAAAGGCTTTTGCCGTAGGTCTGCGTGCGGAGCACCCCCAGACCTTAATCAATCTTTATCAATACGGGCAGGAAAGCTCTCCCTACCTTGGGGCGGCATCCTATAAGCTCACCCACAAGTGCAAAAATAATCGTGGTGTTTACAGCTTTTGTATGTGTCCGGGAGGCTTTGTAGTCAATGCTTCTTCTGAGGAAAAAAGGCTGGCTGTCAATGGTATGAGCTATCAAAACCGTGGCTCTGCCAATGCCAACAGCGCCTTAATTGTTACGGTAACACCGGAAGATTTTCCGGGAACAGACGTACTTCGAGGCATGGATTTTCAAAGAAGACTGGAAGAAAAGGCTTATGCACTGGGAAAAGGAAGTATTCCGCTTCAGCTATACGGTGACTTTACGGAAAATAAAACATCAGAGGCTTTTGGCAGCGTACTTCCCTGTATGAAAGGCAAGTATACCTTTGCCAATTTAAGAGAATTGCTTCCGGAAGAGTTAAACGCAGCGCTTATCGAAGGGATAGAAGCTTTTGAAAAAATCATTCCCGGATTTTCAAGAAAAGATGCTGTTTTAAGTGGAATTGAGAGCAGAACCTCTTCGCCGATACGAATTCTTCGAAATGAAGCATTTGAGTCTGCAATTTGCGGAATTTACCCCTGCGGCGAAGGAGCAGGCTATGCAGGCGGAATTACCTCCGCAGCCATGGACGGTTTAAAAGTAGGCGAAGCAATTATGAAAAAAATCATAAATTTTTGTTAAGGCATATACATCGTTTTTAATCTGTGCTACAATAAAACTTGTTATAGCCAATTGCCGAAGAGCTTATAACAAAGTATGACAAAATATACAACGATTAATCAAATGCCCGAGGAAGACAGACCTTATGAAAAGTGTCTTCGTATGGGCGCAGAGTGTTTAACGGACAGCGAACTTTTAGCAGTCCTTTTAAGAACAGGAACAAAAGGAAGCCCGTCTGTGGAGATGGCAGAAGAAGTTCTAAAGCTCTCCAAAGATAAGGAAGGACTTTTGGGACTGCATCAACTAAGCCTTGCACAGCTTCAGGCAGTCAAAGGCATTGGAAAGGTAAAGGCAATACAGATTAAATGTATCGGAGAGCTTTCCAAAAGAATTGCCACCGCAACTGCCAAAAAAGGGTTGTCTTTCCGCCATCCTGCCAGTATTGCAGATTACTATATGGAGCAGCTTCGCCATGAGGAGCAGGAGCTTTTAATCTGTATGATGCTGGATACCAAAAATCATCTGTTGGGAGATGAAATGATTTTTAAAGGAACAGTCAACAGTTCTTTGGCAAATCCCAGAGAAATTTTTCTTTCTGCGGTTTCCTATCATGCAGTGGGAATTCTTCTGGTACATAATCATCCCAGCGGCGATTGTACACCCAGTCAGGCAGATGTTGATTTTACTCAGAGAGTAAAGGAAGCGGGGGAGCTATTGGGAATTCCTTTACTGGATCATATTATTATCGGGGATTGTAAATATTTAAGCTTTCGTGAACAGGGGATTTTTTAAATGTTAAAAGATAAAGGGGAGCATTCAAGTGCTATTACACAAAACGTTTGGAGTAGACCTCGGAACAAGTACAGTTAAAATTTATTCACAGGATAATGATACCATTATCACAGAAAAAAACATGATAGCCATTCGAAACCAAAATCAGATTTTGGCAGTAGGAAATGAAGCATATAAGATTTTTGAAAAAAATCCGTCTAATGTATCTGTAATTTCACCTATGGCTTACGGGAAAATTGCAGATGTCAATCATACTGAGATGGTTTTACAGGCTTTACTCGAAAAGATAAATGCAGGTGGATTATTTAATAATAATTTATACCTGGCTGTTCCTTCCGATTTGTCGGAAATAGAGCAGCGTGCCTACTATACCATTGGAAATTCCAACAGAAAAAATAAAATTTATATGGTAAACAAGACCATCGCCGATGCGGTGGCTCTTGGAATTCCCATCAATAATACAAAGGGAAGCATGATTGTAAATATCGGAGCGCAAAGTACAGAGATTTCTGTAATCGAAAGAGGAAAAATCGTTCTGAGCAAAATTATTGCTATGGGCGGAGCGCAGTTAAATGAAGCGATTGTAAACGAAGTGCGGAAAAATTACAATCTTCATATCGGAAACAGAACTGCCAGAAGATTGAAGTTTTCTTTGGCATATTTAAAAGAAGATATTAAAGAAGCCAGAAAAATCGTCGGCATTGACAGCCTTTCCGGTCTTCCGAGAGAGGGAATTATCCCCTCTGATATGATTTATGAAACCATTTTAGGACCGGTTCATACGATTTGTCAGGAAATCCGTTCTTTTCTGGAAAGGACACCTCCTCAGATTTATCAGAATATTCTGGAGGAAGGTATTTTTCTCGCAGGAGGAACAACCAGAATTCCTGATATCGACTGGTTTTTAAGTCAGGAGACCGGACAGAAGGTGCGTTTATCCGGATACTATGAGCATTGTACAATATGCGGATTAAAAGAAATCATCGGAAATCGTACCTTACACAAGTGGGTTCAATAACAAAAAGAAAAGCTGAGGTTTTAAATTATGAAAAAAAAGCGTAATTGGACATTTAAAAGTAAACATGTCCTCATAGCTATGGGCTTAATTTGTATTAGCCTTATGATTTTTGCAGCGGCAGTGAAATTTCCCGTTGCACCCCTCAAAAATGCGGCAGGCTATGTCATTGTTCCTTTTCAGAAAGGAATTAATCAGGTCGGAAAGGTCTTAGACAACGCAACAGCCGGATTTCAGGAAAAGCAGACTTTAGTAAAAGAAAATAAAAAACTTCAGAAAAAAGTAGATGAACTGACTGCGGAAAACAGCCGCCTTACACAGGGACTGACAGAGCTTGAACGCTTACAGGAGTTGTACCAGTTGGATCAAAGTTACAGTGAATACGACAAGGTAGCTGCCAATGTAATTTCCAAGGATGCCGGAAACTGGTTTTCTAATTTTACCATTGACAAAGGTACGGAGGACGGTATTCAGAAAGACTGCAACGTCATTGCAGGAAGCGGATTGGTAGGCATTGTAACAGAAGTAGGAAAAAACTGGGCGACAGTACGTTCTATTATTGATGACACCAGCAATGTCAGCGCCATGACCATGAGCACCTCTGACCGCTGTATTGTGGCAGGAGATTTGCGTCTCATAGACGAAGGCAAACTTCAATTTATTCATTTAAAAGACGAAGACAATAAAATTCAGGAAGGTGAGAAAATTGTCACCTCTGATGTCAGTGATAAATTTTTAAAAGGTATTCTCATCGGATATGTAAGCGATATCAAAGAAGACCCGAACAATCTGACAAAAACAGGAACTTTAACGCCAGCCGTTGATTTCGAACATTTAAGTGAAGTTTTAGTCATCAAGGAACTGAAACAGCAGAAGGAGGATACGGAATGAGAGTCAAACGAAGAATAGTAGAAGCGGTCATTATCTTACTATGCTTTATTTTGCAGGGAACTGTTTTTCAGGCATTGTCCATTGGCTCTATTACTCCTAATCTTCTGCTGATTATTACCGTTGCCTTTGGCTTTATGCAGGGAAAGCTGTCCGGACTTTGGATTGGCTTTTTCTGCGGAATTTTACAGGACGTTTTTTACGGAAACCTTTTAGGCTTCTATGCTCTTATCTATCTGTGCATCGGTTATGCTACCGGCTGCTGCTGTAAGATTTTTTATGATGAAGAAATCCGTGTTCCTATGCTATTAGTAGCCGTGGGAGATTTGTTGTATGGGACAATGGTCTATGGCATGCAGTTTTTAATGCGGGGACGCTTAGAATTTTTTTACTATTTTGGAAGGATTGCTATTCCTGAAATGCTGTATACCGTATTGATAACTGTTATTTTTTATAAGCTTTTATTTAGATTGAACAAGAAAATGACAGAACTGGAAATGAAAGAGAGAGATTCCATTTGGCTAAAAAAATAAAAAAACTATTGAAAAAAATCGGGTTAAAAAGAACTACTGTACTTATTTTAGTATTTTGTATTCTGTTTGGCGTACTTCTGCAAAGACTCTTTTCCTTACAGATTATTCACGGAAAGGAGTATGCGGAAAACTTTAATTTAAGCATTACAAAGGAACGGACACTAAAGGGAACCAGAGGAATTATTTACGACAGAAACGGCAAGCCTCTCGCCTATAATCAGCTTTCCTATTCCGTTATTCTGGAGGACAACGGAACTTATGAAACTACCAGAGAACGAAATCTCACTTTGAACCACATTGCTTATGAAGTGATTAATATATTAAAGAAACACAACGAAGCTTTAAGTGTGGATTTCCATATTGTTCTGGACGAAGAAGGCAACTATGCCTTTGATACCACCGGCTTTAACCTCAATCGTTTTAAAGCGGACGTTTATGGACAGGCAAACATCGAAAAACTGAAAAAAGAGGAGCTCAATGCAACTCCTGACAAGATGATAGCTGATATGTCCAATGAAAAACGTTTCGGACTTATCAATGAAGAAAAGCCTTATACAAAGGAAGAGCTGGAAAAATACGGATTGCCGGAAACCTTTACAAAAGAGGAAACTTTAGATATCCTGAAAATCCGTTACATTCTTTCTACCAACAGCTTTAAAAAATATGTTCCGGTAACACTGGCAACAAATGTCAGCGAAGAAACCGTAGCGGAAATCATGGAGCGCAAGGATGATTTACAGGGACTTGATATTGAAGAAGACTCTATCCGTGTTTATGATGAAGCAGAAGCCTTTGCGCCGATTATCGGCTATACAGGAAAAGCAGATGCTGACGAACTGAAAGAATTAAAGGAGCAGGGGCACAAGTATTCCGCTGACGCCGTTATCGGTAAAGCAGGAATTGAAAAAATAATGGAAACCCAGCTGCGGGGAACAGACGGTTCTGACAAGGTTCTTGTAGATACCATGGGAAAGGCTTTGGAAACCGTTAAAAATTCCAGAAAAAATCCAAAATCAGGAAATAACATTTATCTGACGCTGGACAAGGACTTACAGCGCATTGCCTACAACGTCTTAGAGCAGAAAATTGCCGGTATTTTGGTTTCTAATATTATCAATGCAAAAGAATTTAAGGTAGAAGAGGGGATGGATACTGCGGCCATTAAAACTCCTATCTACGATGTGTATAATGCGCTAATCGAAAACAGTGTATTGGATATCAGCCATTTTAAAGAAGAGGATGCCACAGAGTTGGAAAAAACTGTATACGGCGTATTCCAGCAACAGCAGGAAAAGGTTTTCCAGCAGATACAAGAAGAGCTTACCAAGGAAAAGCCTGTGGCATATAAAGACCTCTCCAAAGAAATGCAGGAATATCAAAGCTATATTGTCAATGAATTTTTAACAAGAAAGAAAGAAATTTTATCCATGGATGCCATTGATGCGGCAGATCCTACTTATATTGCATGGTCCAAGGACGAAAGTATCAGCTTAAAAGAATTTCTGACTTATGCTGCCGGAAAAGACTGGATTGATATTTCACAGTTTTCCGCAGAGGGGGATTATTTGGACTCCTCTCAGGTATATACGGCTTTAGCAGACTATCTCACCAATTCTCTTGCTGATGATACAGGATTTTCCAAGATTATTTATAAGTATATGCTCCATTCCGATATGATTTCCGGTGCACAGCTTTGTATGCTTTTATATGATCAGGGGATTTTAGAAGCAGATGAAACAGCTTATAATGCCTTGAAATCCGGCTCTATGACGGCGTATAATTTTATGATAGAGAAAATCAGCAATTTGGAAATTACGCCAGCACAGCTTGCCTTAGACCCGTGCTCCGGTTCTCTTGTAATGACAGACGTGAAAACCGGAGAAACACTTGCCTGTGTCACATATCCGGGATATGACAATAATCGTCTTGCCAACAACATGGACACCGAATACTTTGCAAAGCTGTCTCAGGATTTATCAAGACCGTTTTATAACAAAGCAACCCAGCAGCTTACCGCTCCCGGTTCTACCTTTAAAATCGTAACTGCGGTAGCCGGTATGGAAGAAGGTATTATTGACAGCAACTACGGCGTTGTCTGCGGCGGTCGTTTTGATAAAATCCCAAACGGTCCGTATTGTTGGAACCGCTCCGGACACGGCTATATGAATGTGGTATCCGGTATTACGAATTCCTGTAATGTATTTATGGGACAGGTGGCTTATGATTTGGGAACAGATGAAAACGGCAGTTTTTCTGACTCTCTTGGTATTGATAAGCTTCAGAAATATGCAAATATGTTTTTATTAAACGAAAAATCCGGCTTGGAAATTACAGAGGTATCTCCTCAGGTTTCAGAAGAAGATGCCATCCGTACTTCCTTTGGACAGGCGAAGAACAATATGACAACTTCCCAGTTAGCCAGATATGTAACAACTATTGCCAGTCGGGGAACCAGCTATGAGCTTACCCTTTTTGATAAAGCAACAGATGCTGACGGTAATTTGGTAGAAGACTACCAGCCGGCAGTAAAAGGAGAAATGGATGTAGCAAGCAGCACTTGGGATGCCGTACACAAAGGTATGCGCGGTGTTGCAAAAAACAGTCCTATTTTAAGTTCTATGAAGCTTTCTGTTGCAGGGAAAACAGGTACAGCTCAGGAGGATATGAGCCGACCGTCCCACGGTCTCTTTATTGGATTTGCTCCTTATGACAATCCGGAGGTAGGCGTGGCAGTCCGCATTGGTAACGGATATTCTTCCGGTAATGCGGCAAGTGTAGCAAAAGATATTCTCAATTATAAGTACAATTTTGCAGATGAGTCTGACATTGTCACAGGCGCTGCAACAGCCAGTGACACAACAACAACGCACAATGACTAAACAGAACTCTGTAAGGCACATACGAAAAAGAAAAAGAGGGTATCAGGAGGATTTTGTATGAGTGAAATTATTGTAATTACGTCTGGGAAAGGCGGCGTGGGTAAAACCACAGTGACAGCGAACATCGGTTTAGGTCTGGCAAAGCTGAATAAAAAGGTAGTTGTGGTAGACACCGACATCGGACTTAGAAATCTGGATGTTGTGCTGGGACTGGAAAACCGCATTGTCTACAATCTCATTGATGTGATTGAAGGAAGCTGCCGAATGAAGCAGGCGCTTATTCGGGACAAGCAGTGTGACAATCTGTTTTTACTGCCTTCCGCTCAGACAAAAGATAAAACTGCGATTACACCGGAGCAAATGGTGAAGCTGACCGAGGCTCTTTCTGAAGAATTTGACTATATTCTTTTGGACTGTCCTGCGGGAATTGAACAAGGCTTCAAAAATGCCATTGCAGGAGCAGGCAGAGCCATTGTAGTAACCACTCCGGAGGTTTCTGCCATTCGTGATGCTGACCGAATTATCGGACTTTTACAGGCAAACGAAATGCCTCAAATTCAATTAGTCATTAACCGTCTTCGTATGGATATGATTAAGCGTGGAGAAATGATGTCCGTAGAGGACGTCTCTGAAATTCTTGCCGTGGATTTATTAGGCGCTATTCCTGATGACGAGGCAGTGGTAATTGCTACCAATCAGGGAGAGCCTCTGTGCGGCAAAGACTCTCTGTCGGGAAAAGCATTTGAAAATATCTGTCGGAGAATATCCGGAGAAGATGTTCCTTTCATGGATTTCCGTACAAAAAAAGGTGTTTTTAAACGAATTTCCGGTATTTTCAAAAAATAGAAGAAGGAGGATTAGGAATGTTTCGATTTCCATGCAGACCATCCGGTTTTGTTGCAAAAGACCGCTTGAAGCTGCTCCTTACTTCTGAGCGGCTGGAATGTTCTCCACAAATGATGACCATGCTGCAAAATGATTTAATTCGTGCTGTAAACAAATATTTTGCTGTACACGAACAAAAGGTTGAAATCCGTTATCGAAAAGATACGGCAACGGTAACAGCATATATTCCGTTACAGACAGATATTAAAAATTCATCTCCGGGCATGTTATTTCAGAGATGATGAAAGGAAACTTTAAAGACCAGAAGAAAAATAGGTGTTTTCATGATTAGACAATATAAATTACAAGATTACAACTTCAGATTGATAATTGTTCTTATGGCATTGACCTCAATGGGGGTTCTGCTGGTAGGAAGCGCAGACCCCAGTTTGCAGAAGAAACAGTTTTTAGGAATGGTTTTAGGGCTTATCGTTATGGTAATTGTATCCCTCATAGATTTTAGCTGGATTTTAAATTTCAGCTGGATTATGTACGGAGGTAACATACTTTTACTTCTTTTAGTAAAAGTAATGGGTACTGATGCAAACGGAGCTCAACGTTGGTTAAGTATCGGAGGATTTCAGTTTCAGCCTACGGAATTAGCTAAGATTATTTTAATCTTATTCTTTGCCAAATTTTTTATGGACCATGAAGAAGACTTGAACACTTTGCGAACTCTGGTCAAAGCAGTTGTCTTAATTGCCATTCCGTTGTCTTTAATTTTATCACAGCCGGACTTGAAAAATACCATTACGGTTGCTATACTTTTTTGTATCATGATTTATGTTGCAGGATTAAGCTATAAAATTATCGGCAGTATTCTTTTAATAGCGGTTCCTATGGCAATCGTTTTTTTGTTTATTGTTGTCCAGCCTGACCAAAAATTGATTAAAGACTATCAGCGTGACCGAATTATGGCGTTTTTAAACTCTGAAGATGACGCTTATTCTGATGATGTTTTACAGCAGGAAAACTCTGTAACCGCCATTGGCTCCGGTCAGCTTACAGGAAAAGGACTTAACAACAATGAAGTGGCATCTGCCAACAAAGGAAATTTTGTTTCTGAAAATCAGACGGACTTTATTTTCTCTGTGGCAGGAGAAGAGCTTGGCTTTATCGGCTGTACTGCCATTTTGCTTATGCTCTTTTTGGTAATTTTAGAATGTATCCGTGTCAGTCTTCGGGCAAAGGATGCTTCGGGCAAACTAATTTGCTGCGGCGTTGCATCTTTAGTCGGAATACAGACCTTCATCAATATTGCCGTAGTAACAAAAATTCTGCCAAACACAGGAACTCCCCTTCCTTTTGTCAGCTATGGACTGACTTCTATTGTCAGCCTTTACATCGGAATGGGACTCGTATTAAATGTGGGATTACAAAAATATAGAACTTACAGGGAGGTTGAAAAATCATGAACATCGGATTGATTGCACACAACTCAAAGAAAAAACTGATGCAGAACTTTTGCATCGCATACAGAAATATTCTGTCAAAAAATACATTATATGCCACAGGCACTACCGGAAGACTGATTGAAGAAGCTTCCAATCTTACGGTTCACAAATTTCTTGCAGGACATTTAGGCGGCGAACAACAGTTAGGCGCTATGATTGAGCAAAATGAAATGGATTTAATCATCTACTTACGTGAGCCTTTAGCTCCGCAAAAGCAGGATCCGGATGTAAAGCGTATTTTTATGCTGTGCGATACCCATAATATTCCTATGGCAACCAATCTGGCAACTGCTGAAATGATGATTCGTTCCTTAGGAAGAGGAGAGCTGGATTGGCGTGAAATGTATAAATAAAAAAAGAAAAAAAGTGCTTTTTCTAAAGCTGGCTGCTATGATTATCGTTCTTTTTGTGATTTTAGGAATTGTTTTGTTATCCAAAGATAAAAATTTTGAGGATGAGCATCCTTATAACAAAAGTATACAGGCTTTTGGAACTTCTGCCAGAGAAGACGCTCTGGTAGCTCCCGGGCTTTCCCGCAATCTCTGCGTTGGAGAAGATTTTACCCAGCTGGAAGGTATTCAGAACATTTCCGAAGAAATGGCAGGATTTTTCTCACTTGGAGAGGGCACAATTCCCTTTTCCAATCATTTATATGAAAAAACAGAGCCGGGAAAGGTTACGCAGCTTATGACTGCTTTACTTGCCGTGGAACGCTTAAATTTGGAGGACGAAGCAGTCATTGAAGGCGATGACAGAGTATATGGAAAAGAAGCCAGAGGCTGCGGCTTACAGGAAGGATATCATGTTACAGTAAAACAGCTTTTAAATGCCGTTCTTGTTTCTTCTGCCGAAGATGCCTGTCAGGCTCTTGCCCGACTTACGGGCGGTTCACAGGAAGCTTTTGTTACCCTGATGAACGAAAGAGCAACAGAACTGGGCATGACCAATACACATTATGCAAATTCCACAGGATATACCTCAGATGAGCAGTATACCACGGTCTATGATATTTATTTATTGCTCAATGAATTTTTAAAATATCCTGATTTGCTAAACGCCATGTCCCTGCCTGACTATACAATCAATTACACCACTCCAAAAGACGAATTAAAACAGCGTTGGTTAGACAGTGATAATCCTTTTACTGCCGGAAAGGTAACAATACCAAAAGACGTTACTGTCTTAGGCGGTAAAACCTTCACTTCAAAATCCAACAATTATGCGGCTTTATTAACCCAGAATAAATACGGTGAATTTTATATTTCCATTGTATTTCATGCGGAAACAGAAAGCGCCTTGATGGAAAGAATGTCTGAAATGCTGAGCCAGACAAATAGATAAAAAATTACTATATTTTTTCATTTTACCATTGAATTTTCGAACAATATGCACTATAATTATTTTAACGATAACCACGTTTTTGGTAAATATACATATTACGTGCGGCTAAGGAGGAAATTGCGATGGTTCAGTTAATTGTAGGCGAAAAAGGAAAAGGAAAAACAAAAATACTTTTAGACAAAGTAAATACGGAGATTAAAGAAGCAACAGGTACATTTGTTTATCTTGATAAGAGCAAAAAACACATGTATGAGTTAAATAACAAAGTACGTCTGATTGATTTATCTGAATTTGATATTCAAAACAGCAGTGAATTTATAGGATTTCTTTCCGGTATCCTTTCACAGGACAATGATTTGGAAAAGATTTTCTTAGACAGCTTTCTTAAAATCTCAAAAGTAACAGATGAAGAACTTGCGGATGTATTAAAACGCCTGCAGACAATGGGTGAAAAATATCAGGTTTCTTTTGTACTCAGTGTATCAAAAGATGCCTCTCAGTTGCCGGAATGTGCAAAAGAGATGCTTCTCGTTTCTATGTAATTAGCGATTTTCCTATTATACAATTCTACAAAAGTTTAAAAACATGAAAGATACAAAAAGCCATCACACAAGTTTGATTTTGCGTGGTGGCTTTTTGCAGTGCTGTTACATCTTTTCTCCAAAAGCCTGAATTCTTCCGAATAGGGTAAAAAGATATAATCCGCAAATTCCAACCAGTGCGTAAATAATTCTGGTTACCCATACCATATCTCCGAATAAGAAGGTTACCAGATTGAACCGGAAAAATCCGATTAATCCCCAATTCACTGCACCGATTAAGGCAATTACTAATGCTGTGTAATCTAAAGCTCTGCTATTCATAAATGAAGCCTCCTTTATCCTTATTTAGTGTGTCCGCAAAATCCTGTTTTATGCAAAATTTTTTCTATTGTGCTTCCATATAGAAAATGTTAAAATATAATATAATGCTGAAAAGACAATTAGAACAAAGGAGATTAAAGTTGTCAATCGGAAAGAAAATTTTAAAAAAACTCAAGCAGTTTTTTTTATTTTTAAAAAAGCTGCTGACCTTTAATATTACAACCATTATGTTTGGTGTTTTGCTGCTTTACATGATAATTACCGTTGTTTTATATGCGACCTCCGACCATGTAACCTCCTATCAGGTTACCGTAGGGCCTTTAACGAAAAACCCTGTATGCAGCGCACTGGCGCTTCGTGAGGAACAGCTTGTGCCGGCAGGCGGCTCCGGTTATATTAATTATTATGCACGAGAAGGTATGCAGGTAAGGAAGAACGGCTCTGTATACGCATTGGATGACAAAAAAACAGAAGCTGCTGACGTAGAGCTTTCTGCAGAACAGTTGGAAAAGATGCGGGCAAACATGGCAAAATTTTCCTACGGCTTTCAAGGCAGTGATTTTTATGATACATACAGCTTCAAATATGAGCTGCAAGGAAATATTCTTCATGCTTCCGGCATAATGGACGAAACAGATACTTCCACAGAAGCTGCCGAGGAGGACAGCAATGTTCTAAAGGGACAAGCCGTAGGCGCATCCGTTTCTCTTGGAAATCAAAAGGTCTTCACTTCACCGGAAGCAGGCGTTGTGGTTTACTCCACAGACGGCTATGAGAAAAAAACACCGGAAGCCTTAAAAGAAAGTGACTTTGATGAAAAAGCTTATAAAAAAACAGAGCTTTTAACCAACGAAAAGATTAAAAAAGGCGACCCGGTCTATAAGGTGATTACCAGTGAGGAATGGACCTTAATGGTTCCGCTTACAGACAAGCTGGCTGCTACCATTGCAGACCGAAGCAGCATTAAGGTAAAATTCTTAAAAGACGGAGAAAGCCAAAACGGAGCTTTATCCATTGTGACAATCGGAGACCAAAAGGTTGCACAAATTCATTTAAAAAATGGTATGGCACGTTATGCTTCAGACCGATTTCTTGAAATTGAGCTGGTTGTCAATACCAGAAGCGGTTTAAAAATACCGGTAAGTTCTATTGTGACAAAAGAATTTTATCTCATTCCGAGAGATTTCCTTGCCAATGGAAACAACACAGAAGGAAAAGGATTTATCAGAGAATTGCAGAAGAAAAACAAAGCGTCTACCACAGAATTTATAGAACCTGTCATTTACAAGGAAATTGACGAGGAAGGAAATGAAATTACTTATGATACGACAGATACTCCCGGCGGATATTGCTATGTGGATAAGGAAACCTTCCAAGAAGGCGATGTTTTGATTAAACCGGACTCCAACGAGACCTTTGTCATGGGAGAGGTTGATTATCTGGAGGGGGTATACGGTATGAACAAGGGCTATGCTGTATTCCGCCAAATCGAAATTCTTGACCAAAATGAAGAATACTGCATCGTAGAACAGGGTACTTCTTACGGACTTCAGCCTTTTGATTATATTGTTCTGGACGGTGAAAAGGTTCAGGAAGAAGATATTCTGTCCGGTACTTACTAATTCAGAGAAAGGAGACCACAATGAGCGTCTGTGAAAATTATAAAGAAGTAGAAAAACGTGTGGAAGAAGCCTGCAAAAGAGCGGGCAGAAAGCGTGAGGAGGTTACTTTAATTGCAGTAAGCAAAACAAAGCCTGTTTCTATGATAGAAGAACTCCTCCCCTTAAATGTAAGAGATTTCGGAGAAAATAAAGTACAGGAGCTTACCGCAAAGGCAGAAATACTTCCTTCTGCTCTTCATTGGCACATGATAGGACATTTACAGAGAAACAAGGTAAAATATATTGTTGATAAAGCCTGTATCATTCATTCTGTTGACTCTCTGCGCCTTGCTGAAGAAATCAGCAAGGCGGCTCAGAAAAAACAGGTTACGGCAAAAATCCTAATCGAAGTAAACGTAGCAGAGGAAGAAAGTAAATTCGGTGTACGTACATCTGAATTGCTTCCTCTTATTGAAGCAATATCACTTCTTCCCAATATTGCCATAAAAGGGCTTATGACCATTGCGCCTTATGTGGAAAATCCGGAAGAAAACAGATGGATTTTTCAAAAATTAAAAAATTTAAGTATTGACATTAAAGGAAAAAACTTTGATAATGTTACTATGGATGTCCTGAGTATGGGCATGACAGGCGATTATGAGGTTGCCATTGAAGAAGGTGCTACCCATGTCCGAGTGGGAACAGGTATCTTCGGGGAAAGAAATTATACCATATAACAGATAGGAGATTTTATAAAATGAATATTTTAGGTAAATTTATAGATGCTGTGAAAGTAAACGATGACTTCGACGATGAAGATTTTCTGGATGATTTAGATGACGATTTTGAAGATGAAAAACCGAAAAAAAGATTTTTCAAAAAATTAGACGATGACTTTGATGATGATTTTGACGATATTCCTTCCTCAAAAAGCTACAAAAAAGCAGAAAAACAGACTGCTGCAACAAAACAGCCAAAATCTGCAAAACAGACTTCCACTGCTTCCAGCAAAGTCACACCTATGTATAATGTGAAGAAACCGGCTTCCTCCAGTGAGGTTTGTGTTATCAAGCCAAAACAGTTTGATGATGCCACAGAAATCGTAGATGCACTGTTAGATAACTGCACTGTAATTTTAAATCTGGAAGGTCTGGATATCAATCTTGCCCAGCATATTATTGATTTTACTTCCGGTGCAAGTTATTCTATTCAGGGAAGTATTCGTAAGGTTTCTTCTTACATCTTCATCTTAACACCGGAAGGTGTGGATATTACCGGTGATTCTCAGGACTTACTCAACGACATCACAGGTGCTTCTATGTACGAGGGGATTTAATTTTGCCTTATGGAAAAAGAAGAATTATTTAAAAAGCGTATGTTAGAGTTAAGTAAGAAATCCTATTACAGAGGAATTCTTACTTACTCTGATTTTTTAGATTTAAATGAACAAAATATCCTTCACAGCCTTTCTTTTTCAGATACAGGAGTTCAGGTTCTGTTATTCGGAGGCTATGAAACAGCAGAGCGTCAGATGGCGGCATTCGTATCTGATGCTTTTTGTTGTAAAGAAGATTATCCTATTGCCTGTATCAAAATCTCTCCTTTAAACAGGAAATTTTCTGATACTTTAACACACCGTGATTATCTGGGCTCTATTTTAAATCTGGGAATTGAGCGATGTAAAATCGGTGACATATTAGTAGAAGAAGACGGCGCTTTTGTTTTCTGTCACACCTCTATGGTCGATTTTTTAATCGATGAGATATGCCGTATCAAACATACTCCTGTAAAAGCAGAGAGAATTACAGAAGAAAATCAGCTTCCAACTCCCAAACGAGAAGAAATTTCCGGTACGGTTGCTTCCCCTCGTCTGGACAGTGTCATCGGTCTGGCATTTCGCACATCCAGAAGCAGTATGATTTCTTATATTGAAAGCGGAAAAGTATTCATAAACGGGAAAAGCGTTGTCTCTAACGGTTATGTATTGAAAGAGGGAGATATTGTATCTGTTCGTGGAAAAGGCAAATTTCAGTTTCATTCTGTAACCAGTAAAACGAAAAAAAATCGCAGCCATGTGATTTTATATAAATATTGTTAGACAGGAGGATTTTTCAATGGAACAGGAAGTTTTACAAGTAAAAAAAGCCGGAGATTTTCATTACAATATTTTCTTTGAAAAAAGCTTTGAAAAGCTTTCAGAGAAATTAAATGCGTTAAACAAAAAAGGAAGAAAAATCTGTATTGTAACAGACAGCAACGTTGCCCCTCTGTATCTGGACGCCGTAGAAAAAGAACTTAAAAAGACAGATTTTATTTATACCTCTTATGTTCTTCCTGCCGGAGAAGCCAACAAAAACTTAAAAGAAATCGAAGGAATTTACGAGCATTTAATTGTCAATCATTTTGACAGAGGCGATTTACTGGCCGCTTTAGGCGGGGGTGTAGTAGGTGATATGACCGGTTTTACCGCAGCCACTTATCTGCGGGGCATTGATTTCGTACAAATTCCTACCACACTGCTTGCTCAGGTTGACAGCAGTATCGGAGGCAAAACAGGAGTGGATTTCGGTCAGTATAAAAATATGGTAGGCGCATTTCATCAGCCTCTTTTTGTTTATGCAAATGTACAGGTTCTCAAAACACTGCCGGAAACAGAATTTATCAGCGGAATGGGAGAAGTGGTAAAGCACGGTTTTATACGCAGCAAGGATTACAGCCAATGGCTTTTGGACCATAAACAGGAAATCACAGAAAGACAGCCTGCTATTTGTCAAGAAATGATTTACAAAAGCTGTGTTATTAAAAAGACCGTAGTTGAAAACGATCCTTTAGAGCACGGAGAACGTGCTGTTTTGAATTTCGGTCATACTATCGGACATGCAGTGGAGAAATTAAAAGATTTCTCTCTTCATCACGGGCACTGTGTTGCCATCGGATGCGCTGCGGCTGCCTACTTATCTTTGAAAAAGGGCTTCTTATCAAAAGAAGAATATATGCAAGTTCTTACAGAATTAAACGCATTTCATTTACCTGTAAAAGTAAGCGGCTTATCCTGCGAGGATATTCTCATGACTACAAAATCAGATAAAAAGATGGACAAAGGTCATATTCGTTTTATTCTTCTTCAGGGATGCGGAAATGCAGTAATTGATACCTCCCTTTCCGATGAGGATTTAACGGAAGCCATAACGGAAATATGTAAGGAAAATAAGGAGGCTGCTTTATGAGAAAAAAACAACGTATCTTCTCTTTTATCCAACTGTTTGTTGCAGTTGCATTATTGACAGGCTTTGACCAGCTTACAAAGCTTCTGGCTGTTAAAAATTTAAAGGGCAAAGCAGACATTCCTTTAATTCCCGATGTGCTATATTTTCAATATCTGGAAAACAGAGGAGCTGCCTTTGGGATTTTTCAAGACCGGAAAATCTTTCTGGTTCTTTTAACCAGCCTGATTTTAGTTGGCGTCTGCTATGTTTTATGGAAAATTCCCGCAGATAAAAAATACATTTATCTGAAATTACTGTGCTTCTTAATCACTGCCGGAGGCATCGGAAATCTGATTGACCGAGTACGGCTTGATTATGTGATTGATTTTATTTACTTTGCGCCCATTGATTTCCCTGTTTTTAATGTGGCGGATATCTACGTAAGTGTAGGTATGGTTTTCTTATTTATCGTTGTCCTATTTTATTACAAAGACGAAGATTTTGAATTTTTAAAATGGAAAAATAAAGGAGTCTGATTTATGAAACAGCTTTGTTTGCAGGTGGACTCTGCATACGCCGGAGAGAGAATTGACAAATATCTGGCTGAGGTTATGAACGATTATTCCCGCTCTTTTCTGCAAAAACAGCTTAAAGACGGAAATGTCAGCGTCAATGAAAAAACAGCCAAAGCCAGCTTAAAAGTAGCAGAAGATGATGAAGTTCGTATTTTTATTCCGGAAAATAAAGAACCGGATATTGTACCGGAGGATATCCCCCTTGATATTCTCTATGAAGACCAGCAGCTTCTGGTAGTCAATAAACCAAAGGGAATGGTGGTGCATCCCAGTGCAGGGCATTATTCCCAAACATTGGTAAATGCTTTAATGTTTCACTGTAAAGACCAGCTTTCGGGAATAAACGGGGTATTAAGACCGGGAATTGTGCATAGAATTGATATGGACACAACAGGAGCTTTAGTCGTATGTAAAACAGATTTGGCACACCAAAGTCTGGCAGAGCAGTTAAAAGTACACAGCATTACACGCCTCTATCGTGCCATTGTTCATGGACGATTAAAAGAGGACTTCGGCACAATCGAAGGAACTATCGGAAGACATCCTACCGACCGAAAAAAAATGGCAATAAACGTAAGAAACGGAAAGCCTGCAACCACTCACTACAAGGTTCTGGAGCGGTTTGACCGGTTTACTTATGTAGAATGTGAGCTGGAAACAGGCCGTACCCATCAAATCCGTGTACATATGAGCAGTATCGGGCATCCCCTTTTAGGTGATATTGTTTACGGACCGAAAAAATCTGCCCTTCCTAATTTGCAGGGGCAGACACTCCATGCTATGGTTCTTGGTTTCCTTCATCCTGTTTCTAATGAATATATGGAGTTTACTGCACCGCTTCCAGAGTATTTTGAAAAACTGCTAAAAAATTTCAGAAAATAGTCAAAAAAATATATACATTCACCAAAAAATGGATTATAATAACAGTAAGAACAAAATCAGCATTGCATAAAAGAGAGGAGTGGTGGTTATGGCAGGAAATACAGTTATAACAATCGGACGTCAATACGGAAGCGGAGGACGTGAAATCGGAATGCGTCTTGCAGAGGAATTAGGTATTAAATGCTATGACAAAGAGCTATTAAATCAAGCAGCAAAGGACAGCGGTATTTGCGAGGAATTGTTCGAGCATCATGATGAAAAGCCCACAAACAGCTTTTTATACTCCTTAGTCATGGATACATATTCCTTTGGTTATTCTTCCGCAGCTTTTGCAGATATGCCCATCAATCATAAGGTTTTTCTGGCTCAGTTTGATGCGATTAAAAAACTGGCTCAGGAAGAGTCCTGTGTTATGGTAGGTCGTTGCGCAGACTATGCTCTGTCCGATTACGAAGGCGCTTTCAGCGTATTTATTCATGCGGATTTAGATAAACGAATTCGCCGTATTGCAACAAAATATGAGCTCTCTGACTCAGCGGCAAAGGATAGAATACGTAAAACCGACAAGCAAAGAGCAAGCTATTATAATTATTACACCAGCAAGAAATGGGCAGAGGCTGCCGGATATGATTTGTGTCTGGACAGCGGTGTTTTCGGCATTGACGGCTGTGTAGAAATGATTAAAAAAATGTTGGAATTAAAGAACCGTAAAATCTGACAAAAAATAATTAAGATAAGATAAGAGGAGCTGTCTCTTTAACATTATTCAAAAATATTTATATATTTTCAGCAAATTTGTCAATCACACCTTGAAATTACAAGTTCAAAGTGAGCGCAGACTGAGCGTAAAATGTATAAATATTCGAAATATGTATTTAAAGCGACAGCTCCTCTTTATTTACTCCAGCCCGAAATCGAACTGTTTCGTATTGCCGTAAACATTCTTTCTTTTGCTCCCGGATTTTCCTTTGTAAGTGTCTTTAAAAGCTCCTTCGCATATTGCCGTTTGGTATATCCGTCTACCGGACAGGGACTTTTCTCAATATCCAACTGATATTTATTTTTAAAACCGATTACATCCGCTTCATTTACATAAAGCAGAGGACGAATAACCGTTAAATCCATACGGTCTAAATACGTTTTCGGAGAAAATGTGTGAAATCTTCCTTCGTAAATTAAAGAAAGCAGCATGGTTTCTACTACATCATCTTTGTGATGGGCGTAAGCCACCTTATTACAGCCTAAATCCTTCGCCGCATTATTCAATGCACCCTTCCTCATTTTGGCACAGAGAGAGCAGGGATTTTGTTCTTTTCTCTCCTCAAAAATAATCGGAGCAATATCTGTTTTTACAAGAGTAAAAGGAATTTCCAAGCTGTCACATAATCGTTGAATTTTGTCGGCGCAGAAGTCTTTATGCCCCAAATCAACTGTAATTGCCTCAAGCTGAAAATGCTTTGGATAAAAGCGCATCAGACCGTGAAGGGCGTAGAGCATGGTAAGGCTGTCCTTTCCTCCCGAAACCCCAATGGCAATTTTATCTCCTTCCTCTATCAGTTGAAATTCATCTACCGCCTTTCTGGTAAGGCTTAATAATTTCTGTAATGTCATAAATCTATCCTTTCAAATATCATTCTGCTTACTCAGAGAGCATAGCATAGATAATGAAAAAAAGAAAGATTTTTTCTGTGTTTGTGAACACAAAGAAGGAAATACGTGGTATAATATTTGCACGTTGTGCAAATCAAGCCAATAATATTGGCTTGCCGCCACATAAATGTGTCGGTTTATACCGGCAACCCACGGCTTGTCGAGAAAATGCTTTGCAAGCGCTTCCTCGCCTGCGTACGTGGTAATATTTGCACGTTATATAAAGAAAAGAAAGGAGGAAACGTATGAAGTTTCGTTGGAATAAAAAGTATTTATACTGGGGTACAACTGCATTTGCAGTTATTTGTGCCAGCCTTTTGTTTTATTTTATTATTTTTCGTATGGATATTTTTCTTGGGCGCATTAAGAATTTGGCAAGTATTTTAATGCCTGTTATTTGCGGTGCGATTATTGCATACCTGTTAATACCGGTAGTGAACTTTCAGGAAAGAAGAATTTATTACATTTTGGAAGAAAAGCGCCATCTAGCCTTGGATAAAAAGCATAAAAAAATTATCCGCTATATTTGTATTGCTTTTGCATTGGTTTTTGCAGGTCTTGTGATTTATTCTCTGCTTGCCATGATTATGCCAAGTATTTTGGAGAGTATTATCAGCATTATCAATGACTCCCCCCGCTATGTGCAGAATATCCGCCATTGGCTGGAGTCACTTTTAAAGGATAATCCGGAATGGCAGACTACGGTTTTTGATTACTTGAACCGTTATTCTCCCAAAATCGAAACCTTTTTAAACGTTGAAGTTCTGCCACAGATTAAGCAGCTTCTTCAGTCTTTAACCACAGGTGTATTCGGAACATTGGTTTTCATTAAAAATCTTTTAATCGGATTGATTATTTCTGTATATATGATGGCAGGAAAAGAGGCTTTTGTCACTCAGTCCAAAATGCTGGTATATGCAATTTTTGATACAGAAAACGCCAACAGCATTGTAACGGCATTCCGCTTCATCCACCGTACCTTTGGCGGATTTATCAGCGGTAAAATCGTAGACTCCATTATTATCGGTATTTTATGCTATATCGGTACCAGCATTATCGGTACGCCTTATGGACTTCTTGTCAGCGTAGTAGTAGGTGTAACCAATGTTATTCCGTTTTTCGGACCGTACCTTGGGGCAATTCCCAGCGCCTTTATTATCTTAATGGTTAATCCTATGCACTGTCTGTATTTCCTGATTTTCATTCTGCTTTTACAGCAATTTGACGGAAATATTTTAGGGCCGAAAATTCTGGGAGACTCCACGGGCTTATCCAGCTTTATGGTAATCGTAGCAATCTTGTTATTCGGCGGTCTGATGGGCATTCCGGGAATGATTATCGGTGTTCCTTTATGGGCAGTCTTTATGGCAGGAATTAAGTGCTTCCGAAACCATGAGTTAAAGAAAAAAGCAATGCCTACGGAAGAAGCTTTTTATGAGGATATTGCCTATATTAATCCGGAAACCTTAAAACCTATCCATTTTTCAGAGGAACATCCCGTTTCTGAAAAACCACAGGCTAAGGCAGAGAAAAAAGAAGCAGAAGAGGAAGAGAAGTAAATGAAACTGGTTATACAAAAAGTCAGCCATGCCTCCGTAGAAACAGAGGGAGCAAGCATCGCAGAAATTCAAAAAGGATTTTTGGTTCTGGTGGGTATCGGCAAAAACGATACCAAAGAGACCATAGACCAATACGTAAAAAAGATGGTAAATCTTCGTATTTTCACAGATGAAAACGGAAAAACAAACCTTTCCTTAAAAGACGTAAACGGAGAAATCCTTCTGGTATCACAATTTACCTTATATGCCAACTGTAAGAAGGGAAACCGCCCAAGCTTCTTTGATGCGGGAGAACCTGAAAAGGCGCAACAGCTTTATGAATATATGGTAGAAAAAGTAAAAGAATTTGTTCCCGTAGTGCAAACAGGAAAATTCGGTGCGTTAATGAAAGTTTCTTTGATTAACGAAGGACCGTTTACCATTTTATTAGATGAGAATACATTTGCATAAAAAATAAAATAATTTTTTAAAAATTTAAAAAAATGAAAAAATCAGAAGAAAAACATCTTTGAAATTGAAAACAGCAGTTTAAAAGGTGTTTTTCTTATTCGATTAGTTTAGCGGACAAATACAGATTTAACCGAAAAACTATGGACTTTTCACAGAAACCATGTTAAACTACTCTTGAAAATCATATTTTGGGAGGTACTTTATGGCAAAGCCAATTACATATCGTGAACAAGAAAAAATTGAAAATACTGTAAAGCTTCGTGAATTTTTAACAGAGCTTCCTCCTTATGTCAAGGATTATTTCCGTGCTAAAGAACCCACGACCTCAGACAAAACCCGTTTGTCATACGCTTATGATTTACGTGTTTTTTTCCGTTTTTTACAAGAAACAAATCCTTCTTTAAAGGAAAAATCTCTGTCTGAAATCTCCATTCAGGATTTATCCCTGCTTGAGCCTGTGGACTTTGAAGAATTTCAGGAATATCTAAAGGCTTATCAATCTGCGGACAATAAATTAGAAACCAATTCCCGTACCGGAATTGCCAGAAAAATGTCTTGCCTTCGCAGCTTTTATGATTATCTGTGTAAACGCCAATTATTGACATCAAATCCCGTACGCCTTGTAGATATGCCGAAAATCAAAGAAAAAGCCATTATCCAGCTGGACCCTGATGAAGTTGCCAATCTTCTGGACTATATCGAAAATTATGGAAAACAATTATCCGGTGTAAAGCTTTATCACTATAATAAACAAAAATACCGTGACATTGCCATTGTCACTCTTCTATTAGGAACAGGTGTTCGTGTATCCGAATTAGTGGGCTTAAACATTGGTGATATTGATTTTAAAAATAACGGCATCCGTATTCTTCGAAAAGGCGGCAATGAAATGATTGTATATTTTGGCGCTGAAGTGGAGCAAGCTTTAAAGGATTATCTGGAAATTTCCAGAAACAGCATTACTCCCCTCTCCGGCCATGAGGATGCGCTCTTTCTCTCCGGTCAGAGAAAACGTATCAGCGTAGACGCCGTAGAAAAAATGGTAAAAAAATATGCTTCTGCTGTTTCGGTAAAAACCATTACACCCCACAAATTGCGAAGCACCTACGGCACTGCCCTCTATCGGGAAACCGGTGATATTTATCTGGTTGCAGACGTTTTAGGACACTCTGACGTCAATACTACAAAGAAACACTATGCCAAATTAAGCGATGAGCGCCGCAGGTCTGCTTCCAAGGCTGTTGTTTTAAGAGAAAAATTAGAAGATTGATATTGTCAGATATTTTTCTGAGCCGGATTGTTCAATAAGTTTCCACGATAATCAAACCGTGAGCCATGACAGGGGCAATCCCAGCTTAATTCTGCTGCATTCCATTCCAGCTGGCACCCCAAATGAGGACATCGGATATCCACGGCATAAATTTTGCCCTCCATGTCCTTATAAACGCCGGCTTTTTTACCTTTGTACAGCACCACTCCTGCCTGTCCCGGCAAGATATCTTCGACTTCCTTTCCCGGTATAAAAAGCACACGTTTTCCCAGTCCTTTTATGGAATGTCCTGTTTCTGCCAAAAGCGCAGGTAAATTGCCCAAAGAAAATCTGGAAGGCGAAAAAACGTCTTTGTAAAAGACCTCCTGTCCGCAAATCAAATCACGGAAAATAAGCGCCGCCACCATAGCAGTTGTCATTCCCCACTTTTGAAATCCGGTGGCAACATACCAATCCGGATTTTCTTTGGAATACTGCCCTATATAGGGGATTTTGTCTAATGTCATGCAGTCCTGCGCTGACCAATGGTAAATTTCCTGACTGTTTGGAAACCATTTCTCTGCTGCCTTTCGCAGCGCTTCATAGCTCCCTGCATTTTTCCCTGTGCGATGTCCCATTCCTCCCAGCAGCAAATATTCCCCATAATTACGGAAAGAATAATCTCCCTTTTCTGCCCCCATATACATACCGTTTACCTGTGACGCATCTTTTAGAGCAAGCACATAAGAACGTTCCTGATGTATTCTTGCAAAATACATTCCGGGAAAATTCACAAAAGGAAAATGACAGGCAAAAATAATTTTTTCTGCCTGCACACTTCCCTGTTTTGTTATAAGCTTATTCCCTTCTACCCTTTCCACTTCTGTATTCTCATAAACCTTCACTTTTTCACTGATGGCTTTTAAAAACTTCAGTGGATGAAATTGTGCCTGATTTTGAAACTCCACTGCGCCCCATACAGGAAAAGGCAATGGAAGCTCCTCTTTAGCAAGCGCCGCAGGAAGCCCTAAAAGGCAGGCTGCCTTTGCCTCTGCTTCCAGTTCTTTTCGGCTTTTGGAATAAATATAAGAATTTTTATATTCGAAATCGCAGTCTATCTGCAAATCTGTAATGATATTCTGATATTCACGGATTGCCGTTTCATTTGCCAGCGCATACTGCTGCGCTTTTTCTTTGCCATATTGTTTTAACAAAGAATGATAAATCAACCCATGCTGGGACGTAACCTTTGCTGTTGTATTCTGCGTCTGCCCGCTTCCTATTTTCTTTGCCTCCAAAACCACGACATCTTTTCCTTCTCTTTGCAGATAATAAGCAGCTAAAATTCCCGTCATTCCCGCGCCTATCACTGCAACCTCTGTTTCTATATTCTCATCTAAAGGTTTTCGTTCTTCTATTTCACAGGTTTCTCTCCAAATTGATTTCATAAACTACTCCTATACGCCGCAGTGCATTCTCTGCACAGCGTTTTTATTGCACAGGACACCATTTCCCATACAATAAATAATATGTCATACAGGCAGCTTTCTTATTCATAAGGACACAGCACAATAATTTTCTGCGGTGTAGTCTGTGGAGGAATACTTTTCGTTGCAGCAGTGTAATACACCAAAAGCTCCATGTTTATAGGCGCACAGGCATATCTCTGACCATTAATGGTAGAAATATTTGTCATAGGACTTAAATTCAGCTTTAAAGACTGCCCCTGCGCTTCTAAGTTTTCATCAAAATAAGCCAGCATAACCTCTTGATTTTGCCTGAGCGCCGTAATCAGCTCCGCCTGATACTGGGGAGGAAAAATGGCGGGCGCAGGCAAGCTTGTGTCATAAAAAGCGGCAATCCTCATTCCCGGTCTTAAACGTACATTGTGAATAACTGTGGTATCTCCTGTGAGAATAAAATTGATTGTTTCGTTTTCCTTATTTTCAACTTTTAGGGAAATCACCATGGTACAGCAGGAATTTCCATGCGTGATACGCTCAATAATTCCGACTACTTTTTCATAATTACTATAATCCATAAAAAAATCCTTTTTTCTTTATTCTATGACAGAAGCCTTAAAGGGTTCACCCTGCTGCCAACGCATTTGCGCTATGTCCCAGTTTATGACTTTAAACCAATTATCAATATAATCCCCTCTTAAATTATAATGCTTCAAATAATAGGCATGCTCCCACACGTCAATACAAAGTACAGGAGACATTTTATTCAAGCATGGAACGTCTTGATTTGCAGTTGTAATAATCCGAAACATTCCTCTTTCCCATACCAGCCACGCATATCCCGAACCAAATACAGACAATGCCGTCTGCTTAAAAATTTTCTGAAATGCTTCAAAGCTCTGAAACTGGCTTTCAATTTCCTCATACAGTGGATTGTGCGGGACTTTCTTTGGAGGCTGAAGACCTTCAAAATAAAACCTGTGATTATATACGCCTCCGCTGTTTTTCCCAATATCACCGGGCATTTGTGTCAGTTCCTCCAACGTACATGCTTGCAGCTTTGGCTCTTTGGTAAGGAGTTTATTCAGTTTATCAATATAGGCTTGTAAATGCTTCTCATGGTGCAAATACATTGTTGTGGCATCAATATAAGGCTCTAATGCCTGATAATCATACGGCAAAGGTGTGTTTATAAAAGGATATTGATTGTTATTCATAGCAATTCTTTCTATTATCGAATTATGGATATTCTATGCGAAATTCCAAGAAAAGTTACATTTGTTCCGCTTTTATCATAATTTGAGTAATATAATCTTCCTCTTTTGATACAGAAAAATCATTCATCCCCCACTCATAGGCAAAGCCTGTCAAGCGCAGGTTCTCTTTGTTTGCATAAGTAAATATTTTCTCATAAAGCTTCGGCAAATTATTCCAGCTCCCTTTCAAATAGGCACACAAATAAGTACCCTTTGGTTTTATCAGCACGCCCTCTTTGGGAACTTTCCCAAAAGCCGGCGTAAAAAGCCCGTCATACTCCTGAAATTCTCCTTTTTCTGCCTTTTCCACAGAAAGATAGCTTCCTATTCCCATGCGGCACTGCTCTATTCCCCATACCTCTTTTACATGAGCAAATGCTTCCTCTAAAAACTCTTCTTCAAAATTATAAGGTGTAGTCAGATATTGCTCCTCCTCGCACTCCGTTAAAAAAATTTCTCCTCCCTTTAATTGCTCGCAGCTTTCTGTTTGACTTTTCATTTCAGAAAGAATATGTCTGGTTTTTATGAGTTTTTCCATCTGCCTGTCAATTTCGCTGATTTTTGCATCTGCTAATTGCAGAAAATCCTTTGAATTTGGATACTCTATATATTTCTTGATTTCTTCCATGCTCATATTCAATTCTTTTAGCATCCGAATATATTCAAATTCCATACTCTGTGAGGTTTCATAATAACGATATTGATTTTCCCCTTTTTTAGCAGGAGAAAACAAACCAATACTGTCATAATAATGCAGCGTTCTTTTATTTACGTCATGAAGCTTGGCAAATTCTGCCGTGGTAAGCAATTTCGTACTTTTTTTCATTCTTTTTTTAATCTCCTATTGACTCTACACTAACTGTATACTTTATTATACAGTACAGCAAAGAAAAAAACAAAAAACTTTATGGAAACAGGAAGGATGATGAAAATGGAATTTAGAGAATTCAGAAAAGAAGACATCCCTGCATTGGAAGGGATTATTCGCCAAACTTGGAATTATGATAAATTTGCCAGTCCAAAAACAGCCCAAAAGCTTGCCAGAGTATTTCTGAGCAGTTGTCTTGCCAATCAAACCTTTTCTCAGGTAGCTGTGGAAAACGGCAAACCTGTGGGAATTATTCTTGGAAAAAATATTGCCGTTCATAAATGCCCTATTTCATACAGATGGAAACAAATTTGTTCTCTCATCTCCCTTTACCTGACAAAAGAAGGGCGAAATGCCTCCGAAATTTTTGGCAGTGTAAATGGTATTGATAAGGAATTACTTGCCACATGCAGACCTTATCCCGCAGAGCTGGCGCTTTTCGTCATTAGTCCTGACTGCCGGGGGAAAGGCGTGGGGAAACAATTATACCAGCGATTTCTCCAATATCTTAAGAAGGAGCATTTAGACAGCTTTTATCTCTATACCGATACCAGCTGCAACTACGGTTTTTATGAACATCAGGGAATGGTACGAAGATGTGAAAAAGAGCATATTTTTACTGTTAATCAGCAGCGCTCAAAAATGACATTTTTTATTTATGATTGTGAAATCTAAAAAGGCTGCCGCAGGAAGTCTCCTCTAAGCAGGGAGGCTTCCTACCGAAAATTATTTTATATTAACTTATCCAACTCAAATAATAGTTTTGATTTCATTTCTTCTAATTCCTTATGAGAAGGGCGATTACTGTCATCGTACATTTTTTCCATTGGATACCACCAAACAGGACCTTTCCCGTTGTTCCCATAATTCTCGATATCGCCTGCTTTTCTCGGAAACAAATGCCAATGAAGATGTGTATCTCCATTACCCAGCAATTCATAATTTATTTTATCTGCTTTAAATGCTTTTGAAACTGCTTCTGCAACAACAGACATTTCTTCTAAAAATTTCATTTTTGTTGAAAAATCTAAGTCGAATAATTCTGTTTTATGAACTTTACTGAGAAATAATGTATAGCCTTTAAAATGCTGATTATCTCCTATAACAACATATCCCGTTGATAATTCTTTCACAAAATAAGGATTAACACCATCCTTAATCATTTTAATTCTATCACAGATGATACACATATTTATTCACCTCGTTAAATTCAAAATTCACTACACTACAAATTGGGTTTATTTTCAGCACCCCCATTCGCAAGCGATGTTCTTCCTTTTCCCAATGCAGACAAAGCAGCAATGAATTGTTTTTTCTCTGTCCAATTAACACCATCTCTGCACTGTATATATCCTTTTGCCATATCTTCATTACAATATGGACATTTCATATATGCACCTCCAAATCATAATTTACTGCACTACAAACTGGGATTTATCACTCTGGTAATTCCATTTCATCATTCTTTTTTACAAATCCATACTTTTCATACAATGGTCGCCCCATATCAGTTGCTTCTAATGAAATAGCTGTAATCCCCTTGCCTTTAGTATCTCTAATCAGCATATCTAATGTTTTATAAGCAATTCCCAGTCTTCTATATTCAGGATTAGTATACATATTCATGATATAAGCCTTGTTTCCACTTGGATTGTGGTAAGTCGGCATTACTTGAAAGAAACTAACACCACCAGCCCCTACAAAATGATTTTCATCAAAAGCCAAATATGCAATATGAGAGCCATCACAAAGCGCTTTTTGATAATAATTATAAGATTGTCTTTCAACTTCACTCATATCAGTATCGGCAGAAAGTTTATTAGCTGCTCTTAACACCTCTATTCTTGTTTCTGTCAATATATCTATATCTTCAAGCGTTGCTCTCTTATATGTTAAATTCATATCTTGTTCTCTCCCACAACTTCTAATTTATACTTCTCTTTCAAAAATAATTTGATAACAAACAGGAGTATTAACCCCTGATTTCTCGTTGATTGGCGTAACAATTTGTTTCAATCGCCAGCCGCATTCTGCTTCTGAAATTATTACTTTTTTACATTCTTCAAATGTAATGCCTGCTAAACCCATTTGTTTCTTTACTTCAACAAATTTGTATTCATATTTTTTCATAACCTTGCACCTCCACAATTTCCTCTTTTCTTGTTACCGGATGCTATCAGTTCAAAACAGAAAGAACCGCAGATATCATACAAATAATAATTACACCACCACAAAATACTAATATAACTTTCTTTAGTTTTTTATTCCCGTTAAACATCTTATCTATATCTTCTGAAAACAGTGCTACAATAACCCCCACAATGACTGGAGCTAAATATTTCCACATCGTATTTCACCTTCTTACGACTTCTAAATTTGTCTATTATTATTTTTTAGTATACCATAAGAAAATTGAATAGTCATTATTTTCCTGTTATCTGTCAGAATATTTTTTTATCTTTGCCTTACCGTTCTTCTTGCCATGGTAGTAAATTAGTAATAAATTTCTAAAATAGATTTATTTCCTTTCCAAAAAGCTTTATAATAGGATAGAAAAAAGAAAGGAGTTTTAAATTATGAATACATCAGAAGTTATTCGTGCACGCAGAAGCATTCGAAAGTATAAAGAAAATTTTGCTATTCCTCAAAAAGATATTGAAACCATGTTGGAAGCTGCCATGATGGCGCCCAGCGCCTGCAACACAAGACCATGGGAATTTGTTGTAGTTGAAAATCCCAAGATAAAAGAACAGATTATTGAAATCAGCCCTCATACTTCCATGTTACACACTGCCAGCCTTGCCATTGTAGTATGTGGAAGACCTGACTTGCAGGAAAATATTTGCAATGCTTTTTGGCCGCAGGATTGCGGAGCTGCCATTGAAAATCTGCTCCTTCAGGCAACGGATTTAGGATACGGCACTTGCTGGTGCGGATTTTATCCTGTAATGGATAGAGTAGAAAAATTACAGAAGCTGCTTCAGGTTACAAGTATCCCTCTGGCTGTGGTTGCTGTGGGGAAACCGGAGCAAAATCCGGATGCACGAGGATTTTTTGAGCCTTCCAAGGTTACCTATTTAAAATAAACGAGACGATAAAGGCAGGTATTTCACATGCACCATTTTTTTCTCACGGGAACTTCCGGTATAGGGAAATCCACCCTTCTTATGGAGGTTTTACAGGAAATGGAATTTCCTATATCCGGTTTTTTTGCTCAAAGACAGCTTCTTCCCGATGGTACTACCGGAGGCTTTCGTCTTCTTCCCTGGAGCAGCAAACATCCTCTTACTGCCACATATCAGGCAGAAGCATCCGATTTGTTCATAAAAAAATCGGACACAGGCTGGCAAAAAGATTTACATGTTTTTCAGACAACTGCAATTACACTGTTAAATGAAAAGACACCGTTAAAATGTCTGGACGAAATTGGAGGAACAGAGCTTCTCGTTCCCGAATTTTTAAATGCTCTCTACGCTTTGCTAGAAAGCGATGTCTGCTGTGTAGGTGTCATAAAAAGTCCTCAAAATCTGACTTCTATGATGACAAGAGTTGAAATGAAAAAGCAGGAAGCCATAAAGCTTCAAGAGCTGCACAAGGATATGACACAGCAGTTTCACAGCGTCATTGTAGAATTGACAGCGTTTAATCGGGAAGAAGTAAAGCTTGCCTTAAAAAATTTTATAAAAACTGAGGTTTGCACATGAAAAAGAAAAAACAAAAGCATTGGATTTTATGGTTCACTCTGTTATTTTTTGTTTGCTTTTTTTCTTCTTTTCTTCTGGGACGCTATCCCATTTCCCCTTTGGAATTGGTAAAAATTCTGCTTTCCAAAATTTTTCCGATTTCACCTACTTGGGAAGCTCAGTTGGAAACGGTTCTTTTTCAGATACGACTTCCCAGAGTATTTATGGCAGTGCTGATAGGCGGAGGCTTGTCCTGCGCCGGAGCGGTATATCAGGGAATGTTTCAAAATCCTCTGGTATCTCCCGATGTGCTTGGGGTTTCTTCCGGAACAGGCTTTGGCGCTGCTTTAGGACTTTTATTAGGCTTTAGCTATCAGGCAGTTTCAGCCACCGCACTTTTCTTTGGGCTTTTGGCAGTGCTTGTTGTTTATTTGATTAGCCGAAGAGTAAAAAGCAATCCCACCCTTGCTCTGGTATTGGCAGGCATTTTAATCAGCTCCCTGTTTTCCTCCTCTATTTCTTTGGTGAAGCTGGTGGCTGATACAGATAATGTTCTGCCTGTCATTACTTACTGGCTGATGGGAAGCCTTGCATCCATTCGTCCCGACGATGTTCTTTTTGCAGCGCCTTTGATTATTTTGGGACTTATTCCCCTCTATCTTTTCCGCTGGCAGATGAATATTGCCACCTTAGGTGATGAGGAAGCAAGATGTATGGGCGTTTCTATTCAAAAAGTGAGGTTTCTTGTTATCTTCTGTGCTACGCTCATTACCGCAGCAGCAGTATCCGTAAGCGGCATGATTGGCTGGATTGGACTGATTATTCCTCATATCGGAAGAATTTTGGTAGGAAACGATTATCAGAAGCTTTTGCCTGCTTCTTTCCTGTTAGGAGGAAGCTTCCTTGTGGTAACCGATAATTGTGCCAGACTTTTATCTACCAATGAAATTCCTATTGGAATTTTAACTGCCTTTGTAGGTGTGCCTATCTTTTTGTATCTGATTTTGAAGAAAGAAAGTAATTTTTAAGAGGTGATGATTTGAATTTATCCGTACATTCTCTATATTTTTCCTACCAAGCAGCTCCCTTGTTAAGAGACCTTGATTTTTCTCTTGATACAGGAAGCTTTGTGTGTGTATTGGGAAAAAACGGTGCCGGAAAAAGCACCTTGTTTCAATGTATTTTAAATCTGCAAAAAAATTATACAGGAATGATTTCTCTTGACGGACAGAATGTAAAAGCTTTAAAGGAAAAAGAGCTGGCAAAATCCATTGCCTATATTCCCCAGCTGCATAAGCAGAGCTTTCCTTTTTCCGTATTTGATACGGTTCTCATGGGAACTGCTGCCAGCCTTTCTCCCTTTTCCACACCAAAGGAGGCGCAAAAAGAAGCTGCCATGGAGGCGCTTCACCTTATGGGTATGGAAAAATACGCTTCCCGCTCTTTTTCCCATTTAAGCGGCGGGGAACAACAAATGGTTTTGATTGCCAGAGCCCTTGCTCAAAAAGCGCCAATCCTCATTATGGATGAGCCATGCTCAAATTTGGACTATGGAAATCAAATCCGTCTTTTAAAGAAGTTAAAACAGCTTTCTGCACTTGGATATCTTGTTCTGCTTTCCACTCATAATCCGGAACATGCTTTTCTTTTTGCAGACAAGGTGCTTGTTTTACATAATGGAACTGCTATGACACCGGGAAAACCGCAGGAAGTACTCACAGCCTCTCTATTAGAAGAAATATACAATATTCCCATACAGCTTTATACTTCTTCTGATGTTCCGCAGCCTGTGTGCATTCCGAAAATCTGATTTTAAAATTTATACTTATGGAGGAATTTATGAAAAAGAAACTATTTACTATTTTATTGTCTGTATCACTGCTTTTTAGTCTTACCGGCTGTGCAAAAGAAGAACCTGCAAAAGAGCCGGTAAAAGAAGTGCAGACACAAGAAAACACCGAAACAGAAGAAACACGTACCTTTACTGACTCTGTCGGAAGAACCGTAACCATTCCAAAGGAATTGAAAAAAATTGCGCCCTCCGGTCCTGTGGCGCAGTTGGTCTTATATACCGCAGCGCCGGATTTGCTCTGTGGTCTTGCCAGAGAATTTCCCGAAACAGCAAAAGGATATATTGACGACAGTTATTATTTCCTCCCTGTTTTCGGTCAGTTTTACGGGAAAAATGCCAATCTGAATATGGAAGCTCTTTTGGCAGCTTCTCCTGAGCTTGTCATTGATATCGGAGAACCAAAGGAAAATATAGGAGAAGAGCTAGACTCTTTAAGTGAACAGCTTGGTATTCCTGTTGTCTTTATTGAAGCCACTCTGCCTACCATGGAAAGCGCTTATACAAAGCTGGGCGAATTACTGGGCAATACAAAAGAATGTGAAGAGCTTGCAGAATATTGCAAGGAACTTTTAGAAGATACCTCCAAAAAGGCAGCCTCCATACCGGAGGATGAAAAAAAAGCCATTTATCTGGCTTCCGGAAATGAAGGCTTAAATACCAATGCTTCCGGCTCTATTCACGGAGATATTGTGGAACAAATCGGCGCTGTGAATGCTGCAAGAGTTGACGCAGCCTCTACGGGCGGCGGAAGTGAAGTTTCCTTAGAGCAGATTTTCCTTTGGAACCCTGACATTGTTTTGGCAGACACAAAAGAACTTTATGAAAAGCTTTTAAAGGACCCTGCATGGCAGGATTTAGAAGCTGTAAAGAATAATCAGGTTTATCAAATTCCCGATATTCCATACAGCTATATCAACAATCCTCCTTCTGTTAATCGTTTTATCGGTATTCCGTGGCTTGGAAGCATTGTCTATCCGGAAGTCTATACCGAAGACATACGAAAAGAAGTAACTGAATTTTATCAGCTCTTTTACCATATCGAATTGACAGAAGAACAGCTTGACGAAATTCTTTAAATTCCGTTTTTCTCACAGATATCTGCCAGACAGCAGCTCTCACAATGAGGTGTTGTTCTGGCAGTGCATATTTCCCGGCCATGGTATACAAGGCGGTGGCAGAAATCGCTTCCTTCTTCGGGAGGAATGATTTTCCATAATTCCATTTCTACCTTTTTCGGCTCTTTGATATTTTCTACCAATCCGATACGGTTTACAAGGCGAATACAATGCGTATCGGTTACAATGGCGGGTTTTCCGAACACATCCCCCATAATCAGGTTTGCGCTCTTTCTTCCCACTCCCGGAAGCTTTAAAAGAGCCTGAAAATCATCCGGTACTTTCCCTTGATATTCCTCTTTTAAAATCTTCATACAGGCACAAATATCTCTTGCTTTACTTTTTCCCAAACCACAGGGACGTACAATTTTCTCTACTTCTTCTACGGGCGCTTCTGCCAGAGCATTCACATCGGGATATTTTGCATATAAATCCTCAACAACTACATTTACTCTGGCATCGGTACACTGTGCAGCCAAACGCACACTGACCAGCAATTTCCACGCATCGTCATAATCCAGTGTGCAGCCGGCATCCGGATATTCCTTTCGCAAACGTTCAATGACTTCTAACGCTTTTTCCTGCTTTGTCATGTTCTTTCTCCTTAGTTTTTCTTGCTGTCCAAATGGTTAATCATACTGGCTAAATATCCTGCGCCAAAACCATTGTCAATATTTACCACGCTGATGCCGCTGGCACAGGAGTTCAGCATGGACAGCAGCGCTGATAAACCGCCGAAATTCGCTCCGTATCCCACACTGGTAGGCACTGCGATTACCGGACAGTCTGCCATGCCTCCGATAACGCTTGCCAGCGCTCCCTCCATACCGGCAATGGCTACAATCACTCTTGCGCTCATGATTTCCTCTACATGGTCCATCAGACGGTGCATGCCCGCTACTCCCACATCATAGAGGCGTATTACCTCATTTCCGTATATTTCTGCGGTAAGCGCAGCCTCCTCAGCCACAGGCATATCGCTGGTTCCCCCTGTGGCAATGACGATTTTCCCTGCTCCGTCCGGCGTTGGAATTTTTCCAATTCTTCCGGTACGTGACATCTCGTCATATTTTAAATCTAAATACTGCTTCACATAATCAGCTGCTTCCTGACTCATTCTGGTAATCAGCACTGTTTTTTCTTGTTCTGTGAGCATTGCCTGTGCAATTTTTAAAATCTGTTCTTTTGTCTTCCCTGCGCCGTAAATCACCTCTGCCATTCCCTGACGAATACCCCTGTGCGTATCCAGCTTTGCAAATCCCATATCTTTATACGGCTCTGTTTTAATCTGAAGCAATGCTTCCTCCGGTTTCACGCCTCCGTTGGCTACCTGTTCCAGCAGTGTCTGCAACTGTTTCTTATCCATTTTCTTCGGTCCTTTCTGCGGTGTCATAATTTTCCAGAAAATGATGTTTTACCCCATTTTCCTTATATGCAATCACAGTGCTTAAATTTACATTTTCTACACTTTTAAAAATATTTCCTTCGATAAAAGGATTGATTTCCTTTAGCTCTTTAATTAGTCCTTTGATTTCCATACGCTTTGAGCCTGTGCTTCCGTCTTCTCTGCAAGTGGTACAGGTATCTGTAAAACGGCAGGCACATTGAATAAAGTGTAAATCGTTGTAGTCTCGCCAATGCTTAATATCATCTTCACGGATTAAATACATAGGGCGAATAAGCTCCATGCCCTCAAAATTTGTGCTGTGAAGCTTTGGCATCATGGTCTGGATTTGTGCTCCGTAAAGCATTCCCATGAGAATGGTTTCAATCACATCGTCATAGTGGTGTCCCAGAGCAATTTTATTACAGCCCAGCTCTTTTGCTTTACTGTACAGATAACCTCTGCGCATACGAGCACACAGATAGCAGGGGGATTTCTCAATCTCATACACCGTTTCAAAAATGTTTGTCTCAAAAATTGTAATGGGAATATTTAAAAGCCGCGCATTTTCTTCAATTACTTTTCGGTTGGTTTCGTTATATCCCGGATCCATTACCAGAAAAATCACATCAAAATTTACTTTTCGGTGCTTTTGCAGCTCCTGAAACAGCTTTGCCATAAGCATAGAGTCTTTTCCGCCGGAAATGCACACGGCAATCTTATCTCCCTCTTTTACAAGCTCATATTCATTAATGGCTTTTGTAAAACGGCTGAAAATCGTTTTATGAAATTTCTTTCTAATGCTTTTTTCAATTTCCGGATATCGCTCCTCTGTGGAAAAGCTGTCTAAAAGCCATGCCCCATATCCACCTGCAAGATGTGCGACATCATACCCTTTTTCTTCCAATTCCTCTGCTGCCTCATAGCTTAAAATTCCTTTGGCGCAGTATAAAATTATCTTTTTGTCGTTTGGCAGAAGCTCCGGCTTCTCCCGAAGCCTTGACAGAGGAATATTCACTGCATTGGGAATAAAACCGTGGGCAAAGGCTGCTTCTTCCCGAATATCTACCAGCAGATATTCCTCTTTGTTTAAGTTTTTTAAATCCTGTATCTTTATTTCTAATGTGTTGTTCATCTTATAATCTCCACTCTATAAACTGGTGAAAGTAAAATTCACACCAGTTTATATTGTACTGGAAGAGAAAAAACTTGTCAACGAAAGATGAACTACTCCAAAGCTCCTTTTATTTCCTTTTTTCTCTTTAAAATCCGCTCATTTCGACTGCCAAAGGCTTCTGCTCTTCCTTTTAGCAACACAGCTCTTCCCTCCGGTGTTCTGGTATATACCAGATGATATTTGCCTAAATGAGAAGACATAACCTTCTGAAAGAAGAGAGCCTCCTGCTTTGTCTTAGAAAAAACAGAGGGCACACAATAATATTTCGTCATAGCTCCCAATGCCTGCGGCGCATACAAAAGGTAACGCTGATTATCCACTGCTGCCAAAAATTCTTCCATACACTGAGCAAACAGCTCTTTCTCTCTTGTTGTTCCGCCCTTTAAAAACACCTGATAATCCACACCGTTTTCTCCATACACACTGACTTTACAGGAAGACGTAATATTTTGAGACTCTGCAAGAGCCGCTTTCATTCCCTCTGCCATTTCTCGCAAACGCTTTAAAGGACCGGAAAAATGCACAAGCCGCCACACGCCCCAGAGAAAAATTCCGGCTGCTGCCACGGTAAAAATAAAATCTGTAATGCCCTGCTGCCCATAGCTTCTGCGAAAAGCGCCCCGTATCATGCCCTGACTCATTCGAATTGCAACACTTAACGCAATCATACCCAAAGCATTGAAAAAAGAAGCGCTGGGATTTAAAAGCTTTTTCTTCATTTTACAGGTTTCTACGGCTTCCATATTTCCCTGAATATGAACTGCCTGCTGCCACTGGGCTTTTAATTCTTCCCGCATACACGCCCGCAGCTTCATGTCTTCATTGATTTCCATAAGATGTCGGTAAGTATAAGGAGGAGTAATGGTATTTAAACGCTCCATACCGTTTTCAATCACCGTTCCGTCATAACTCACTCCTAAAAATCCCATCATCCTTCTTTGCAGTGTACGGAAATCTTCTGTCACTTCGCAGGACTCCTTCGTATCTGTCATACAGACCAAATGCCAAATATTACTGGTTTTGTCAGGATTATCCTTACTTGCACGGATAGCCCTTCCCCGCATCTGATTACCCAACACATAAGAACCCACAGAGCTTGCCATAATCAAAGCATTGATACAGGGAGAGTCCCAGCCTTCTCCCAACAGTGATTTTGTTCCGATTAAAATTTCGATTTCTCCTTTTTCAAAAAGCATGGTAATCATCTGTGTGCACAAATGGGTATTTTCCGTAAGCAAAATCTCACTGTAACCCAAACATTCTCCATTTTCATTTAACAATGCTTTTGAAGGAAGTTTTTCTATACCAAAAGAACAGGAAATGCGTTTCAGAGCAGCCAGCGCTGTATCCGGAATATAAATCAGACTTCCGCATAAAACACCTAACTTCCAATCCGGATTCTCCCTTCTCAGCATCTCAAAAATAGGCAGAACACCCAGACTGTCCGGCAGGAAATTGGGCTTTCCTAATTTTCTTGCATATTCCTTTTTAATATAATCTGTCAAAATCAAAAGTCGTAACTGATTACCCACAGAAGAATATTCCAGCTTACAAATTTCAGAAATACTTTTTAATTTTCCCGCACTGTTCATCAAAGTTTTTTCCAGCTTTTGATTTACGAAAAAAGCAACCTTCTTTCTCTCTATCAAGCCATGAGCTTTTAATTGCCGAATAAGCTCCTCCCGATATTCCTCCTGACACACAAACTCCGATACATCATCATATAAAAAGCCCTGTAACAAAATTTCCATCCACTTTTCAGACATAGGCGGAAGCTCTTTGACATTTAAAATTTTCAGCCATCTGCGGGCATAAGGAATATTCTGCTCCTGACAATAAATCAGCAAAGAAGATAAATATGCAGGATTTTCCAGCAGCTTTTCCAAATATCCCTGTACGTCTTCTAACCCTTTGTGAGATGCCACAGCTTCCTTTAAACGTGCATCTCCCATGAGTTTCTGCATCATTTGAGCTGCCTTTTGTCGGAAAAAGTCTACCTTTTCCTGTTCTTCCCCTGTGGGATAATTAAAATACACAAAATCCTGATGAGGGCAAAGACTGTTCTCCTTTACCAGCTCAGGAACTGTAATTTCTTCGTCCACAGGTCCGCACATGTTACAGTAACGTTCCCATTGCACCGGCGTTGCATCATAAGGAGGTGTTGCCGTCAGGGAGATTACCGTAACCTCCCCCATTTCCTTCATAAAATCTTCTAACGCCTTCCACCATTCGTTTTTCAGATGGTGACATTCATCTAAGCATATAACTTTTATCCCTGCTTCTTTCACTGTTCTGAGAAGCTCAAAATGAGAAAAATCCATAGCTTCCTGATTTTCTGTTTCCTCTTCCTCAGTCATTCCGGCATAGCGTGTCATGCCGCAAAATAAAGTCTGATAGGTAATCGAAGTAATGAGCTTTGGATTTTTCATGTCATTGGAAAGAATATCTTCGGGCGAAAGCCGCTCATTTAAGAAGCCGTCTTTTATTCTTTCCAACCACTGCTCCCGAATAACAATTCTCGGTGAAAGGATAAGACAGGGCTTTTGTGTCCGCCTGATAAGTTCAATGCCTAAGGTTGTCTTGCCTGCGCCGGGAGCGGCTACAATATGTATTTTTTTGTCGGAGAGATAAGCATCCGAGAAATTCAAGACACGCTCCTGATACCTTCTCCATGTGCCTTTAAAAGATAGAATGTTATCATATAAATTCATATATTTAATCCTTTCCGGTGGGGGTTATAAATTGCTTATATAATCCGTTGTATATACTGCAAATTATAGCACAGATACTGAAAAGAAGACACAGCTAAAATTATTTCTCCAGTTTTCCATAAACAGAAAGCGCATCTAACACGTGATACGGTTCTGTATTATGCGAGCCTTGTGCATGAGCGGTAATGAAAAAATACTTTTTTCCGTTTATTTCTGCTGCTGTGGCAAGACAAAGCCCTGCATTTGAGGTATAGCCCGTTTTTCCTCCTAAAATACAGCTATCTTTTACTCCTGCTTTTTGCAACTCCTGTGATAATGTACTGAAAAAAGTAAAGCCCTCCGGATGTTTGTTAGTCGCAGGCACAGAATATGAAAATGCAGTAAAAATCTTAGAAAAGTCCTGATTTTTCATAGCATAGCAAAGTAAGCGTGATAAATCCTCAACTGTTGTATAATGATTATCATCATGTAAGCCGGTAGTATTTGTAAAATGTGTATTTTTCATTCCCAGTTTTTTTGCTTTCTTATTCATTTCTGATACAAATTCTTTCTCTGAACCACAAGAACCTTCTGCCAAAGCGACACAACATTCTGCCCCTGAGGGCAGCATCGCTCCGTATAAAAGGTCTCTGTAAGTAACCTTTTCTCCCGGCAAAAATCCTGCCATAGAAGCGTCCTGTGCATATAATTCAGGAAAGATTTCCTCTCTTAAAACAGTTATTTCCCGTATATTATCCAGCTTTTCTATGGATAAAAGCACTGTCATAATTTTCGTAAGCGAAGCCGGATAAATTTTCTTTTCTGAATTTTTTCTTCCTAAAATTTGACCTTCTTCGTCCAGCAGTATCGCAGCCTCACTATAAAGTTCTCCTAAAGAAATTTCTTCCTTTCCCTTGCTGAAAACTTCCGATTTTTTATTTGGCAAAAGCAAGAAAACCAACACTGCTGCCAAGAAAATTAATCCTATTTTTCTTCTTCTCTTTCTTCTTTGTTTCCGTTTACTCATATAAAAAACACCCTTCTTTCTTTTGTACTTCTTATAAATCTACTGTACCAAAAAGAAAGAAAAGGTGTTTTAATATTCTGTTGTTAAAATCCTAAGATTTCCTTAAGATTTGAAAAGGTATATTCTTTAATTATGTATGATTTTAATTTGACTTGTGGATAATTATTGTAAGTCTCTTTCACTTATACTCGCAAAAATTTCGCAAAGAAAATAGTCTATTTTGCTATACTGAAATATGGACATCTCCACTCCACAATATAACATTATTAGTGCATACCCGAATGACAAATATTTCATACTATGTTCTCCCAACATAGAAGCCACTGTCATATAAAAACTCAAAATAGCTATTCCAGATATGGCTACTTCTTTTAGTTCTGTTGCAATATGATAAAATCTCATCTCCTTTTTTTGATATACAAATTTATAGTACAATAATTCCTCTAACGGATTATTTAATTTCTGTAAACTTGTAATAACAATTCCCCTAAATTCCTGAAATTCTACAAATCCATATTTTTGATAGCCTTTTTTCTTGGCTTCTTTTAGGTATTCTTTACAATTCTTTTTAAAATCAATATACATTTTCTATACCTTTCTCTATTTTGATTTTTCTATATTGTAATTCTATAATTTTTAATAATTTAATTCAATTCTACCTATTATTTTCTGGAAAGACTAAGCTGAAATCAATACCTTCCTCATTTTGAATTTTATCTATTTCGGAGGGCATAGGAATTTCCTCTTTCTCCTCTTTTCGGTTCACCAACGCAAGTCCCAGAGCCTCTACTGCCATTTCATAAGCCTGTTTCATATCATCTCCTTCTGTAAAACATTCCGGTAAATCGGGAAATGAAATCCAAAAACCACCTTCTTCTGCTTTATGAAAAATAGCCGGATAAAATAATTTTTCCATACATAATACCTCCATTTGTTTACTTGCAACTCATTACTTTTCCGGAAGTACAATCTGAAAAACCGTCTCCTCCTGTTCACTTATAGCAGAAATACTTCCCCCGTGAAGCTCCACAATCTCTTTTGCAATAGCAAGTCCAAGACCTGACCCTGCACTATCTGAGCTGCGTGCCTCATCAATTCGGAAAAATTTCTGAAATACTCTGGAAAGCTTTTCCTTTGGAATTGTTTTTCCTTTATTTCGGAAGAAAAGGCACACTCCGTCTGAATTTTTCTCTCCCTCAATCGTAATAACAGAAGACGGATAACTATAAGAAACGGCATTCCGAATAATATTATTAAACACCCTGGCAAGCTTATCTGCGTCACCGTAAACCTGTAAGTCCTCCGGCACTTTCAATTCTATTGTATTTCCCTTCTGTGCCAGAACAGGATAAAATTCTTCTTTCATCTGTATAAGCATATAATATAAATCAATATTCTCTTTTTCCAGCGTAATATTCTGTAAATTGTAACGGGTAATTTCAAAAAATTCCTGAATAAGACTGTCTAAACGCTCTGCCTTTTTTCTGGCTATATGAGTATATTTTTCGCGTTGAGCAAGGGGCATATCCGGTGCATCTTCCAGTAAATTCAGATACCCCATAACCGATGTAAGCGGTGTCTTCAAATCATGTGCCAGATAAGTAATTAAGTCATTCTTTTTCTGAGTTTCCATTTTCAAATACTGTTCTTTTCTTTCCATATCTGCTTTTATCTGAACCAACTGTGTACTTATTTCTGAAAATTCCTGAGGGAAAATTTCCGATACATCACATTCTTTTTTCATGTAATCATGTATCATTTCCGCTGTTCTGGAAATCAATTTTTTCTGTTGTTTTTTCAAGGAAAAATGCAAAATAATATATACAGAGCTTCCAATTATACCTGCCAAAAAAACAAAAGAAACAACTGCAATATACTTAAATGCTTGCCAATCCACACGCTCATAAATATATTGAACCTTTTGTTCTCCGTCGTACCATCCGGTACGTTCCTCATGAACGAAATGATTGCTAATCCAATCTAAAATCATGCCGTTAAAAACCGTATCAAATAGATAGTAAACCCCGTAAATTCCCAAAAGGAACAGCAAAATCAAAAGAATAATTTTCACAATTTTACAAATATTTTTCTTCTCATTTTTCAATTTTATAGCCGCACCCCCACACTGTTTTAATATACTTTGGATTTTCAAAAGAGTCCTCCATTTTTTCTCTTAAGTGACGAATATGTACGGTGATGGTATTATTGCTTTTGCTGTAATATTCATCTTTCCAAATCTGATGAAACAGCTCCTCCGCACTGACTACATTGCCTTTTTGTTCGCACAAAATAGCTAAAATAGAAAACTCTGTGGGTGTAAGAGACAATAAACGTTCATTTAAGAAACATTCATGCGTTTTTTTATTCAAAATCAATCCTTTATGCTCTAAAATCTCCTCTGCTTTCACTGTTCCCATATTATAACGCTTATATCTGCGCAGCTGCGCCTTTACTCTTGCCACTACCTCAAGCGGCTGAAAAGGCTTGGTAATATAGTCATCCGCTCCTAAAGTCAAGCCTTGAATTTTATCAATTTCCGCTCCTTTTGCCGTCAGCATAATAATAGGATAATTATATCGTTCACGTATTTTTTTACACAACTCTAAGCCTGAAATCTTTGGCATCATAATATCCAAAAGAGCCAAATCCAGCTCTTCCTTCTCCATAAAATTCCACGCTTCTTCTGCATCGTAAAATTTATATACGAGAAAATCTTCATTTTGCAAATATAACTCGACTAAATCTGCGATTTCTGTTTCATCATCTACAATTAATATTTTTTCTTTCATATCTGCCTCCCAGCCCATTATAACAGAAAAAGCAAAAATGGAGCAATGTTTTTTCCACTTCCGCTTTTTAGTTTGCATAATATATTTATTGTAAATCAAAAGCAAAGCATTATCATTTAAGGATAAACTTTTGCTATTGGCTATAAAAAACAATTCTGTTATAATAAAGTTATTAGAATGGAGGGGTAAAAAATGAGCATGCAATCAGATGTAGAGTCTTTATCTATTCAAGCTTTAGAAAATTATGCAAAAATACACAATCTATCAGAAAATGACGCAATCGACGAGACTTCGGTCGTGGATTTTATTGTACTGTACTAGAAACTCAAGCTAAAGAATGGGCGCATCGTTTATATATGCGAACTTTTTCTGGCAGCGAATACGTATATCAATACATTTTTCATCCTTCTAATTCACTGAATATCAAACATTTTAATACTCTTGATGCAGAATGGTTAGAATTTATCAAAAACAATCGATTACATGGCGGCATCCAACATAATTATGATATAGTCATAGGTCCGGTGGCCGATGATAACACAATGGAAACCGTTCAACTTTATATGTCAGGTATTTTAAAATCACATGAAGCAGTAGACAGACTTCGTTATAGTAAAATTAACAATCAAGTGTCTTTCCACACACCACGTGCTTTAGAATATCTATATTTTGAATATCGAAAGGAGATTGCTCATGATTAGTAATAAATATTTTTTCAATGGAAAAGACATTACTATGAATTTATGTATACAAATTCGAGATGTTATAGACATTATCCAAGAAACAACAGGTATGAATTTTCCTGAAGCCACCGTAGCTTTTTACCACTCTAAGACTTACAAAGCTTTGCAAAACACTGAAAATACACTTTGGGCAGAGTCTGCCGGTTTTATTGCAGATCGCTACTTTGAAGAACAGGAAATTTTAAATTCTCAGCAGCATCCTTAAATACACAAAAAGAAGTTGTCACATTTAGCATTGTTCAGAAACATTGATATGCCCTTAACTGTAACAACTTCTTTTTCATAACTGATAAACTATATTTTTTCCTGCAAAATCTCAAGTAAATCATGATATCCTGATTTCTCTAATAAATCTTTTGCTCCAAAAAGTACCTCCTCTTTTGAATATTGATGTTCCTGCAAAAAACCTTCTTCTTTCTCACATAAATACTGATAAAAAAGTGCAGCCGTTATCACATCATCTTGATTGGTATAATCCATTTCATCTAAAAGAATATTCTCCGCTTCATTAATCTGTCCTCGGTCAATCATAGCTTTAAAATCTTTTAGTGGTCTCCCTGACACCTGAAATTTGTCTTCATTTTCTAATTCAACAGAAGTATATTTCTTCCCCAACATTAGAGAAAACAAGACACTTACCATTTCCTTAATCATACGCATAAGATAGTCTTTTTCGTCTGTGAAATTCATGTGACACCTCCTTTTACAATCTCTTAACGCCCCCTGTGTTTCTCTTTTTTCTTTTATAGTATCCTCTTTAGATGCGGAAACCTAACTCGCTTATTCCCCTCGGCGTTGACGGATAATAAAGTAAAATAAAAAGCAAAATGCTATCAAAGAGGCTCCCATACAGGGAAAATAAATCGTTCCAGGCATTCTGGCAACAGCCGGATGACTCATGACACACATAATAACACATACCGCAAGCCCCACTCCGCTCAGTAGAATATACCACATATTTCGATTTTCAGCCGGCTCCAGTGTGTTTTCCCAGGTTTTTCTTCTCTCGAACTCCTTCAATAGCATTTCTTCATCCTGAAGTCCCTTAACCAGAAAATATGTATGCCGGGTCACACGTTTATTTGGATGACGTGACTGGCATCGGATAACATAATGACTGTTATTTTCTTTAATGCCCCATACTTTCAGGATTTCATCTGCACCTTGGGGAAGATATGGCTTTTTGCCCTGCAAACGCAAAAACGCCTGCGTCTCCATCGCACCAACTGCAAAGCCCAAAAATCCATCTCCATAATTAGGTATGCTGCGGGCATCCATAATCCATAAACCGTCATTTTCTGTAAGAAAAAAAATCGTGGCATCCTGCATTCCCCGCCGTCCCAACCTTGCAGTCAGCACAATCCCAAGTGTACTAGCCAAAAGCACCAAAATCATTGAAGAGCTTTGCTGTGGCAATCCCAAAGAAAGAGACAGAAATGTTCCTATCAAAAGTAAAGCTGTCATTAAAAATACAATTCCCAATATTTTCCCCACCGTCCGATACCCATATCGGCTTTTTTTTCTTGTTTCCGAGGACATCCATACCTTTTTCAGTTCCATGCTATTTTCTCCTTTTCTTCTCTTTTACTCTACCCTAATACAAATTTATAAAACCTCACGCATTTTTTAATCCCTTTTTGTCTTAACATAAAATTCAACCGTTTTCTTTTTAAATTTATCAGAGAGTCCTATACTACTATCTTCTTCCGTAAAAATCCGTTGCTGTTAATTCTCCATTATTAAAAAAAAGAATTTTTTCCTCTTTGTAAATCTTTACTTCTGTAATAACAATTTCGCCAGCACGTATTTCTGTGTCTCTTTACCGGAATGAAAATCACTGGAATAACGATTGCAGCCATTAAGAAGTCATTTCCTCTTATACCAAAACCTCCACAATATCAGCTACTGAAAACTCCTTCGGATTTATGTATTTTTTAATAAAGATGGTATTTTCATGTTTAAATCAATATAAAACTTGAATATCACGTTATCACCCTGCCATAATCAACTTCCGATTATTTTTTTCTGTTCTCTAACCTTTTATATGTTTTTGCCCGTAAAACAGGTCTTGTTGCAGCAGCCATAGCAGATAAAGCAATTACACTGGCTAAAAATATTACTAAAATCAAAACAAAATTTGTCCGGTAAAAAAGCAACAATATTATCGCAGAAACTGAGGTCCAAATGATAAGATGTTTCAAAAAAATATTTTGAGCCAATACCGTATAAAGCTTAGCATTTAATAAATATCCCAAATACAGCGTTACCAAAATACTTAATTGATATTTTAAGGAAAATGAAAATTTTCTTTCTGTTTTATATCGTATTATTTTTCCTTCTTTGTTAATATCTTTCCTGCAATTTTCCAGCCTTTTATCGGATGACTTCCTGCAAAAGAAAGCAGCATTAACATCGTCATCAGACACATTAGTAAATTAAAAAAAGCATATATCGGAACAGAGGGGACAACCCAAATCATTAGAAAATGAGAAACTGCACACATCCCGCCCATGCTCAAAACCAATACAATATGTTTAAAAAACCATTTCCGGTTCTGCTTTGCCATTGTCCGCAGTTCTTCTAATCCACAAGGATAAATTCTTACATTTCTTTCAATCTTTCTTTTTGCACGTTTCAACATATATCCAGAAATAAATACACCTAAAATAACTCCGATCCACGTGGAAATCCAATACAACAGATTGGCATCAAAGGGAATAGACTTCTCTATTTTTCTTACAAACGTAAATATCACAAGTGAAATTCCTGCAATAGTTCCCATGCAAAGTCCGTTTCCACCTCTTTTATTTTCAAACAAAAAAATTTCTCCACTCAATTCTTCATAATAGTAACTATTCATAGACGTGGTTTCTGTGTAAAGTCTAACATATCCCATCAAAATCACAACCTCTTATTTGTTCATAATGTATAATGGAATTATATATTATAAAATATTTTTTGTATATAGTTTTTTAATTTTAATATTCCATACTATCCACAATCTCTTTTATCGTCTCCATGGAAGTTCTTCCGCACAAAGTATATCGGACACCGTCAGCCACAAAAATTGCACATTTTTCTGAAACGTAGTTATTCTCCACATTTTCTTCTGTTGTGTCCTGAATGAGATTTACCTTGTATCCCTGTTTAGATGTATAGCTTTCCACATACTCATAAAAACCCAAATAGTCTGTATCCCATCCCTGCTCTAACTGTTCCTGACTTAAAATTAAATCCATTGACAGCGATATTGGCGAATAATACATCTCTTCTATGATGTAGTTCTTCATTTTTATAATTGCATAATTTTTCTGGTCTGTCTCCATACTTCCCTGCAAATAGGATTGTTCCGTTGCGTATTTACTTTCGAGCAAATCAATCCCAATATTTGACTGCAACGCAGTGTAATCAGAAAACTCTGTATGAATATATCCATATTCATCCTTTTCTGCTTTAAGAGGTGTAATTTCTACAATCTGCATTGCATCCAGTTCCGGAAGAGTTATTTTATTGACATTTACTTTATTCAAAAAATAATAACCTGCGAATACCGTCGTTCCGCCAATCATAAAAGTCAGTATAATCATAGCTGCATATCGCAGCATCGGATGAGATATTCGCCTCTTTGAATTTTCAAAAACTTTTTTTCTTCATGATATCTGTAAACACAATCTCATTAAGTTCCGTATCTATTATTCTTTTAATTTCTTTACGTTCCATAACCTACCTCCATCAAAATTTTCTTGAGCCTTTTTCTGGCTCTGTTCATACGTTGTATTGTCACGTTTTCCGATTTTCCAATTACCTGTGCCACCTCTTTCTTTCATAGACAACTCCTGATAGTAATATAAAATAATGAGTTCTCTGTCGTGAATTTCCATATTTTGAATAGCTCTGGTCATACTATCTCTTTCCAACACATTTTCTATTAAATTAGCAGCAGATACCTGTACGTCTTCTTCCAGATATCCACGCCCCAACCGAAACCAATTCATCCGCATCATATTTTTGCAGCAGTTAATTGCAATCCTTGTAAGCCATGTCTTTTCACTGGATTTCTGATGAAAGCTTTCATAATGCTTCATCGCTTTTATAAAGGTTTCCTGTGCTGCGTCCTCCGCTAAATGATAATCTTTCAAATAAAGATAGCACATTCGCAGAATTGCATCGCCATATTCCATAATCAATCTTTCTATTACTTGTTCTGCCGACATTTCATCTTCCTCCTTTCACTTCTTAGACACAGGAATTACCTAAAATATTACACTGCTCCCTCATATTTTTTAAAAATCAAAATCTTTATCCTGTAATATTTAGAAAAGGGAATGTTCATGCCGCAGCATGAAACATTCCCTTTTCATGGTTGATTTTTTTGTTGTCTGCCAACCTCCGACACCTTCGTTCGAAAAACATATCAGATTTTAGGTGTCAACCCACCGATAATACACAGCTTTTACAAATTATTCAGCATTTCCTCCAACTCTTTTATGTACTTCGGAATTTCAAATCCCTGCGGACAATGCTCTGTACAGGCTTTACATCCGATACAAGCAGACGGACTCTTTTCTTCCGACATCTGCTTCAAATCACGAATTCTCCATGCTCCGCCTACTTTCGCTGTATTATAATGTTTCAGCAAACATGGAATATCCAGTCCCTGCGGACAATTCGGCGTGCAATATCTGCATTCTGTACACGGAACTGTAATGGTAGCCTTCTGCATTTCTGCTGCTTCCTTAATCTTCTCCTGTTCTTCAACCGCCAACGGAGCTGCCTCTGAAAATGTTTGGATATTATCATAAAGCTGACTGTCATCAGACATTCCGCTTAAAACCACCTGAACATTTTCCAGCTCCATTACCCATCGCATAGCCCATGATGCCAAAGAACGGTCTGTATCTATTGATTTTAATTTATCCGCCGCTTTCTCTGTAAGATTTGCCAAAAGTCCTCCATGAACAGGTTCCATTACCATAATCGGAATTTGAGCCTGCGTTAAAATTTCATACAGCTCCTTGGCATCTGTAAAATACCAATCATAATAGTTTAACTGAATTTGTACAAAATCCCAAGGATACAGTTTTAAAAGCTCTTTCAAAAGCTTTGCTGTTCCATGAAAAGAAAATCCCAAATATTTAATTTTCCCTTCCTTTTTCATCTGGTCGAAATAAGAAATACAACCGTTTCCAATCATTTGTTCTGCAAAAGTATCCTGAATTCCATGAAGCAGATAAAAATCAATTCTATCCATATCAAGTCTTGCAAGCTGTTCCTGAAACTGTTTGCGGTAATCCGGCTGCGCCTGAAAATTATACTTATCTGCTATATAAAAGCTGTCCCGTGGATATTTTTCCAAAGCTTTCCCCAGAAATTCTTCAGACTTGCCCCCATGATAGATGTAGGCTGTATCATAATAATTAACTCCTTGCTCCATACAGTGAGCAATAAGCTTCTCTGCTTTCTCATAATCAATCTGTGCATCATTTCCGTCTGCTATGGGAAGGCGCATCACACCCATGCCCAGTCTGGATAATTGAATTTCATCTTTAAATGTTTTATACTGCATATCTTTCCTCATCTTTCTCTACTATTTCTTTAATCCAAGTATAAAACTATTTTATGATTTGTTCCAGATTAATTTCTCCGTTTTCAATCAAATGGTAAACAGTTTGTGCAATCTGATTTCTGGCTGTCTTTGCATTTTTATATTCCTCTGTACATTCCAGATATACCGTACTATTCCCCACAGTAAAACCGGCATTGCAAACAACCTCCAGATTTTCTTCTCTGCGATAAGAATAACCTCCATGGACAGGAATTCCTTCTATAACAGAAGTATCTGTATATCCCATATTTTCTGCATCATCGAATAGGGAGTCTATCGTAGTTACATAAAGTCTTACGTCACCTATCATTCCCCTTAAAAGAAATAATTGATGATTGTCAACATCAAACAATCCATAGGCTTTAACAGGCAAATCATGAAAAAGCTGTTGAATTTCTTCTTCTGTTAAATCTCTTGTATCACACTCTATTTTTCCTTCGACACGATTTCCCGAAAACTTATTTCTTACAAATTTTATGGTATCTCCATTCTCTAAGGTAACGGTGTATGTCCGCCCTAAAATTGCTGTCCCTAAAAATACAATCAATACAATACTTGCAGCAGCAACACTCCATTTTAGCCAGGCATAGTGCCCCTGTCTGTTTTTCTTTCCGCTATATACAGCTGCTTCTTCTATATATTCAGAATTTATATCACTGATAATTTCAGAAATTTTCTCTTTTCTCATAGAAATATCCCTTCCTTCATTAAATGTTTTCGCAATTTTGTGCGTATTCTGGAAAGCCGAACAGATACATTATGATTGCTTGTATGAAAAAGCTCTGCAAGTTCTGTAATAGAAGCGGAATACCAATAGCGCTGCACAAACATAACACGATTGTCTTGCTCTAAGCAGGCAAGAAATCGGTTAATACTTTCGGTGATTTCCTTGGCTTTCCATTCCGTTTCCACTGTATCCGCAGACGGAAAACAGTTTTCCAATTCATCCAGCGCAATGTCATAGGTACTATTTCGTTTCGCCGCAGTGTTTGCATGATACCTTTTAATCGCTAAATTCCGAACAATACGACAAATATATGTTAAAAGCGGATTTGGATTTTGCGGTGGTATAGTATTCCATGCTCCCAGATAGGCATCATTTAAACATTCCTCTGTATCCTGTCGGTTATTTAATATATTATTTGCCACTTTCCTGCAAATTGCCCCATATTTATTGGACAATTCTATAATTGCCTGCTCCGAACGTTGATAAAATAATGCAATAATTTTTAAATCCTCCAAAGCCTTCCTCCTTTCTCCTCCATCTTTATACTACGAATTTTCAATAAAATATCTCATTTTATTTTAACATATAAAACAATTATCGAAAAATAATTTAGGCAGAACAGCATAGATTTCTCTATACTCTTCTGCCTTTCTTTTTACTGTTTTGAAATTTCCTGCATAGCTTTTTTAAACTGAACTGCAAATAAAATTGCGGTAAAGGTTACGGCAATCACATCAGCCACAGGTTCTGCCATATAAACTGCCATGGTCTGGTTTTGTTTTAAAATTGCCGGCATCACGTAAATCAGCGGAATTAAAAGAATAAATTTACGCATAACCGCTACAATAATAGAAGCCTTTGCATTTCCGATAGACATAAATGTCATCTGGCATGCCATCTGAATTCCGAAAATAAACAACGCTGCCACATAAATTCTCAATGCGTCTTTTGTAAATGCCAAAAGCGCCGCATCAGATGTAAACAAGCTTGCAAAGCCCTGTGGAAACAGCATTACACCGCCCCATAATAAAATAGCATACGCCATACTTACTTTTAATAACAGCCAGAAAGCTTTTTTTACACGTTTTACATTACGTGCACCATAATTATAACTGATAATCGGCTGTGCTCCCTGCCCCAGTCCCTGCAAAGGAAGCATAGCAAACTGCATAACACTGGTTAAAATTGTCATTGCACCTACTGCAATATCTCCTCCGTATTTCAGCAAGGAAGAATTAAAGCACACAGAAATAATACTTTCACTTGCCTGCATAATAAACACAGAAGAACCCAGCGCCAAGCTCGGAAGAATAAATTCTTTTTTTAATTTCAGGTTTTCCTTTTTAATCTTTAAGAAGGTCTTCTTTCCAAAGAGGAAGGATACCACCCAGATACAAGAAAGCGCCTGAGAGATAATGGTTGCCAGAGCAGCGCCTCTTACTCCCATATCCAGACCGAAGATAAAAATCGGGTCCAACACAATATTTGCCACTGCACCGATTAACACAGACAGCATACCTGTCTTGGCAAAGCCCTGAGCGGTAATAAAAGCATTCATTCCTAATGTAAGCTGAACAAAAAACGTACCCAGCGCATAAATATTCATATAGCTTACGCCATATTCAATGGTATTTTCACTGGCTCCAAATGCCAAAAGAAAATCTCTGTTCCAAATCAGCAGGACAACCGTCAATAAAACAGAAATGATAATCTGTAATGAAAAACAGTTACCCAATGTTTTTTCTGCTGATTTTGTATCGCCTTTTCCCATAAAAATAGAAGCTCTTGGCGCACCGCCGTTTCCGACTAATGCCGCAAATGCCGCTACAATCAGAATTAACGGCATACACACGCCTACTCCTGTAAGCGCCATAGCCCCTACCTTCGGAATATGCCCGATATAAATACGGTCTACAATATTATAAAGCATATTGATAATCTGGGCGGTTACTGTGGGAAGCGCCAGCTTTAACAATAATTTACCTACCGGCTCTTTCCCTAAAAAATCTTTGTGGTTTGTCATGGTTCTCATTTCCTTTCTAAAACCTCTTTTAGATTTTCTAAAATAAAATCCGTTGTTTTCTCATAAGTTTTCAAATCATCATTTGAAAGGTTTTTAAAAATTTGTCGGCGAAATTTTTTATTGATTTCTTCGATTTCCTGAACAATCGGAACTGCTTTTTCCAAAAGAGATAAATGAATTTTTCTCCTGTCTGTCTGGTCCTGCCTGCGCATTAAAAGCCCCTTTTGTACCAAAGTTTCTACACCGGCAGATACATTTCCTTTGGGGAGCATACGCCTCTCCACAATATCTGCTGCTGTGTCTCGCTCCGGATTATTATACAAAAATCCAATAATGGCAATTTCTATATGGGACAACCGGTGCTTCATCTGTACATCTTCCAAATATTTTTCATACAGCTTCATCATATAACGAACCAACATCAGCATATCGGACGCATTTTTCATCTATATTTTCACACCCCTTCCATAAAAAAACAGCTATAATAGTTCTAAATAAAACTGTTTTATCTAAAACTATTATAGCCTCAAAATAAAAAATGTCAACTTCAAAATCTAAAATTCTTTTTTCTCCATAATACAAATACTGACATAATAAGAAATACCTAAAACAACAACCGCTAACAGTATACCTCCCACAAAAAACTGTCCGTCAGAAATCCCTGTCAAGAACTGTTTTACCCCTCCCAAATCCAAGGAAAGCTTTTCGGAAATATTTGTAATCAGATAAAACAGAGCAATCAAAATCAAAAAAGTTCCCAGAAAAACGATTTTTCCTTTATCGCTGCCGTATTTAAGCTGAATTGGTATCATCAGCCCCAGAAAAATTGCCAGAAATATTAAAAAGCATCCGCAAAATAAAAACCACTGCAAAAATTCCATTTCCGGTGTCTTAACCCACTGCATAACAGTAGTTACTACCGAACTCACGAGAAATCCTGCCCCTCCTGTTAAAAACCCCAGTAAGAACTTCTCTTTTACATACTCTTTTCTGGAAACCGGCAATGTAAACAGAAAGGGAAGTCCGTTTTCATATTCGTCATAGCTGATAGTGCCCATGGTCAGAATACAACAGATAAATGGCATATATCCCATGAGAAAACTGCTGTTCATGCCTGACATAAGTAAAAAAAGTACCGTCAAAAATATAATCATCAATAATCTTTTATTATGCTTCATCAAAGCAATATCTTTTATAAATAATCCTTTCATATCTTTTCTCCTTTTATCATCATAGTAATTACCTCATCTATGCTTCCCTTTTCCATTGTATAAGAAGGATAATTTTCAAGATAAAACTGCTTTTGATTGGTCAGACAGGCATATCCCCAGCTTTCTCTCTTTTTCCGAAGCAAATAGTTTTTATCTAAGGTGTCGTACTGCTCAGAAGAAATCTTCAATAATCCATACTGTCCCAGCAGCGTGTCAATTTCCTCATGGAGCACTACTTTTCCATTATCAATCATATACAAATCATCACATAAACCCTCTAAGTCTGTGGAAATATGTGAGCTGATTAAAATTGTTCTGTTTTCATTTTCCTCCATGTATTCCCTGAGCATGGAAAGCAAGTCCTCTCTTGCCAAAACGTCCAAGCCTGTGGTAGGTTCATCCAAAAGCAAAAATTCTGCTTTATGAGAAATTGCAGTTAAAATTTTCAGCTTTGCTTTCATTCCCGTGGAAAATTCTTTTATCTGTTTCTTTAAAGGTAATTGATACCGTTTGCAATAATCGAAAAACATGGCTTTATCAAATTGGGAATACATATTCTCCAGTATCTTTGCCACATCCTGAACCGTCAAAAATCCACTAAATCCTGACTCAGCCAGTACAACACCCAGTTTTTCCTTTTCTTTCTTGGAAAGAGTTTTATAATCTTTTCCAAAAATTTCAATCGTTCCTCCGTCTATGGAAATCAAATCTAAAATCCCTTTGAAAATTGTACTTTTCCCTGCTCCGTTTGCCCCAATTAAGCCGGTGATACAGCCTCTTGGGATTTCAAAAGACACGTCCAGTTGGAATAAATCATAGGATTTTTTCAAATCTTTTATTTTCAGCATTCTTCTTCATCCTCCATTATCATTTCAAACATAGAACGGATATCTTCATTGGAAATACCATATCTTTTTCCTTTTTGAATAATATTTTCCAAGTCCGTCTCCAGTTCCCTTCTTCGTTCCTCTGCTTTTGCAGCGTTATTTCCCGCTGCCACATAAGTGCCCTTTCCGTGAACCGTAACGGTAAATCCTTCTTGCTCTAAATTGTCATACGCCTTTTTTACAGTAAGAGCGCTTATTTTTAATTCTTTTGCCAAAGAGCGCACAGAAGGCAAAATCTCGTCTTCTTTTAATTCTTCATTTAAAATCATTGTTTTTATCTGCTCCATGAGCTGTTCATAAATCGGTACCATCGATGAGTTATTGATTATAATCTTCATTGTTTTCCTCCTGTTAACAAACAGTATATAACAGTATATAACTGTTTGTCAACTGTTATATACTGTTATGCTTAAAATTTCTTTCTTTTATCTTTTTTTATGATATAATTAAAATGTATTATGTAATTTCGTAAAAAGGAGTGACAGAATGAAAAAAGTTGATTTTGTAAAAATAAAAGCTGAATTTTGGGGTTTTGGTTTTGGAAAAGGAACAAGCTATGGATTTAATAAAGCAGAAGACATTATCCGTGAGCGTATAGAAAACGGCTGGGAATTTTGTGGATACATTCCCATTGAAATGCGAGGAACAGGCGAAATACAGAGCATATCTCTTATTTTTCAATACGAAGAATAATAATTTCTATAATAAAGGCGAAAAGCTGATTTTACTCCAACCTTTCGCCTATTTCCTTATCTTATAAAATTCGTTTTGATTTTTTCTTCCGGTGTAGGTTTCTTAATACCGGCATTTTTTCCTGCTTCCAGACACTTTAAAACCCATGCCATATTGGTACCCAGCGTTCTCATAATTTGAAGTCCTTCTTCGTCCTGCATTACTTCTTCCGGTGTATTTCCATGAACCATATTCCAATAATTTGATGAAATGACAGGCATCTGGAAAAATTGGAAATATTTTGTAAGAACCTCCAAGGTTGCCGTTGTTCCCGCACGTCTTGCTGATGCGATAGCTGCCGCCGGTTTATATAGCATGTGCTTTCCTGCCAATGAAGAAAGTTTATCCATAAACTCTATAATCTGTCCTGTGGGAGAAGCCCAATATACAGGTGAACCTACAATCAGTCCATCGGCTGTTTCCAATTTTTTCGCAGCCTCTTTTACATTTTCCATGTCAGCATTTCCCGCCTGAAAAATTTCTGTTTCTATTCCCTGTTTGTTTAATGACTCTGCTATCTGATTTAATGCTGTAAAAGTACACCCTTCTTTTCTGGGACTTCCGTTTAATAATAATACTTTCATTCTTCTATTCCCTTCCTTTCCGTTTCTGTTATTATTATACTTCAAATCAGACTTGATTGCTATCTTAATCTTATAAAATTTAAGCCGGAGGCATTCTGTTATCCTGCCCCTCTGGTGGCTCTCCCGGTTGTCCCTCAGGCATTTGTCCTCCCTCGAAAGGAGCTTTCCTTTCTCCCATAGCTCCTCCCTGCATTTGCTCTGTTCCGTAAATCAGACCGGTCATGGTAATTTCACTGCTGCTGTTGCCTGCACTTAGCTGATAAGTGCCGTCTTCCTTGATTTCCGGACAACTGACAAGAACACTGGAATATGCCTTTAAAGGCTGCCAGTTAAGCAATTCCTTTCCCTCGCTGTCATAAAGAACCACAGAGCTTTGCGCTTCCTGCTGTTCCGTAGAAATCAATATTGCTCCCTGCGTAGAAGCTTCCTGAAAATTCTGTGCCATACCCGATGCTCCTGCGGCAGCAAAAATACCTCCGGTTATTGTACCTTTTCCATTATAATCAACTGCTCCGTTACTTCCCTCCTGTGAACCAGATACATAAGTTTTTCCTCCTGAAATCGTCAAATCTCCGTTAGAGTCCAATCCGTCTCCGGAAGCATTCACTGAGACAGTTCCTCCTGAAATCTGTATATAAGCGCCTTCTGTAACAGCAAAAATATCCTCCTCTTTTCCTCCTGTACTGCTGCCGTCTGCTCCTCCTGCGGCATTCATTCCATCATCACTTGCCGTAATCTGTATATCGCCTCCTGTAATATCAATACTCAGTCCCTCTATTCCCTCATAGCTGTTTGTAATATCCACTTTTCCGCCTGCAATCATAACCTGTGACGCACTGTGTATTCCGTCATCTCCTGCATTTATCGTAAACTCTCCGTCTCCTATATGGAGATAACCCAAATTGCTGTCATCCTTATTTTCTGCATGAATACCGTCTTTCCCTGCTGTAATGCTATAAGCTCCACCTGTAATTTCTACACAGTCCTTACCTGTAATTCCATGGGATGCTACAGTAATATCGTAAGTACCGCTGCTGAAAATCAATTCATCCTTGGACACAATTCCGTGTCCATAAGAAGCCTGAATATTTAATATTCCTTCTCCTTTTAGAGTTAAATCGGCTTTTGAAAAAACAACTCCGTCTACTTGATTTTCATCTATATTTTGATATTCTCCGCTATTCGAAAGACTGTTTTGTGTTTCCTCCTCTGTCGTAATTGTAACCTTATCCGCTGACAGCACATAAATAGCGGCAAAGTCAGCGCTGTTAATTTCCGCATTTTTTAATATTAACTCTACTTTATCGGTATTACTTGCATCAATGATAACGCTTCCTTCCAATGTTCCCGACAAAGTATAAGTACCCTCGTCTGTAATTCGTACCTTTCCTTCTGATACTTCAACTGCTTTTGACGTGCATTCTGCGCTGTTTCCTGTAAGGTCAATCTCTACGCTGTTTTCTTCCGTCTGTCCGTCAGACTTGCTTTCTGACACCGGTTGATTTTGGCAACTACACAGCAATATCGTTCCAAGAGCAAGCAGAAGCATATATACTTTTTTCTTCATGTATTATTCTCCTTATAATTCTCCGATTGCCGTTTCCTGCTTTGACATGGTAATTTCCAAATTTCCATTTCGGCAACGCAATTCGTCAATAAACTCTTTTTCCTGTTCTTTGTTTTTTAAAGTCAAATTATAAGTAAGTTTAAATAAGCTTCCCATATTTGTGGTTTTCACTCGAACAACCTCATATTGAGAGGTGTATGTCTGTAAAATCTCCTCAAAAACTCCTGTATAATCCAAGTCCTCCGGAATTGTAATATGTAATGTCTTATATAATTCCGCTTTCTTCCCTGCACCAAAGCCAACACAATTATAAATCATATTGACACTGCCCAATAAGAGAGCTACTAAAATCCCATATCCTAAATAGCCCATTCCTACTACTAAACCGGTTCCCATTGCAAGAAAGATTGCTCCGATTTCCTTTGCTGAGCCGGGCACAGAACGAAACCGCACCAGACTAAATGCTCCTGCAACAGCTACACCAGCACCTACATTCCCGTTTACCATCATAATTACTACACATACAACAGCAGGCAGCACAGCTAAGGTTGCCACAAAGCTTTTCGTATAGCGGATACGGTACATATAGGCAAATGCCAGAAACAGACCGATTATCAAGGCACAACACACACACAGAAGAAAATCAGATACTGCAATTACCTCCGTTGTACTTGTATCAAAAATTCCTTTAAACAAATGATTAAGCATATTTTATTCCTCCCTGTATTTTCTCGGCTATCATATTTTTATATGCCAGTCCATATTTTGAAAATGAAGTTTTATAAATATGGCACTGTGTAAGAATTTGGCTCATCCAAAGAGGAATACCCCCTGATGTCTTAATTTCCATTAATGTTTGACCCTCTTCTAAAAGAGGTGTTCCGTAAACAGAACTGCCAAGAGAAAAATTTTCTCTGCGGTACAAGATATTTTCATCAAAGGTAACACGAAAATCAGAACCATCTTTCATAAAATAAGCTTCTCTTTCGTAAGAAAGGAAAACAGCCGGATATAAATGTCCGTAATATTCCCGAAAATATTCAATTTCATCTCCGATTTGTGAATGGAGCGGTAATGGCGTTTCCTTTCGAAAGCTTTCCATGACTTCTTTTTCTGAAAGCACCAGTCTGCGTTTATATACAACCGACTTATATTTCTTTTTTAATTCTACGAACACCGTATCTTGTGGTTCTACTCTGCGATAACTGCGTATTCTAAGCTTTTCCTTGTAGACCGGTTTTTCCAAAGAACGTCTGATTAAACGAAAATTATCTGTGTCCAAATAAATATTTCGTATGGTGCATCTTCCATATTTGTCTAATTCCATATATGCTGCCATAGCCTCAAGAACTTTTTCTTTTTCCTTCTTTGACAGCAAATACTTTAATTCGTATCTTTTAAATGTAGCTTGATATGCCATAAGTTCCTCCTGTTTCTATTGTTTTTCTTCATGACATAGTATAAAGAAGAAACCTTAATCAAACTTAAAATAGAATTTATTTTTTTCCATTTGGAAATACCGCTGTAATTCTAAGAGATTTTTCATCTTCTGTAATTGCAGAAATTTTGCCTTTATTCGCACGCACTGTGGCAGCGGCAATAGAGAGCCCGATGCCATACCCCCCTGTCTGCGAATTTCGAGACTTATCCGCTCTATAAAACCGCTCAAATAAATGAGCAATTTCTTTTTTATTTATAAATTCTGTCGTATTAAAAACAGAAAGAAAAATGTGATTTCTCTGTACTTCCACAGTCAGCAATATTTCTCCCTTTTCATCTGAATATTTCACAGCATTATCCAGTAAAATCCCGATTAACTGGCGAATTGCTTTCTCATCTCCCTTCATAGAAATCATTGGCTGAATTTTTCCGTGAAGAAATTTATTTTGAGCTTTTGCCAGTGTCTGGAAATTTCCTATAACTTCTTCTGCCACATCTGATAAAGGAAATTCTACCATAGGAAGCTTCATACTTTCCTCTTCCATACGTGCCAATAAAATCAAATTGTTTGTTAAATCTGTCAGCCTTTTTGTTTGATTTTGAATATCACTGAGCCATTCATTTTCTCCGAAATCCATTTCTAAAACCTCTGCATCTGCGTCAATAATTGTAAGAGGAGTTTTCAATTCATGTCCGGCATCGGTGATAAACCGCTTTTGTTTTTCATAATTTTCTAAAAACGGTTTTACAATATATGCAGATAAAAAAATCATTAAAAGACACACTGCTAAAAATCCTAAAAAGCTCACAAAAGCAGCAATAAAAAGAAACATTCGAAAAGTGTTTAAGCTTCTTCCACAGTCTAAAAAAATAATACGTATTTCTGTGTCATTACGGCTTAATAAAAAACGATAGTTTTCAATAAAGCCTTTTTGCTTTCCCTTCTGCCAAACCTCCTGTACGTATTCGATAATTGTTTCCTCGTTTACCGTGACAATTTTCCCTGCTTCCACAGAAAGCACTTCTCCTTCTTTATTTACAGTTGCTGAAAAATATCTTGACTCATAAGGTAATTCCGGCGAAAGAAGGTGGTTTTTTTCAGAAAAATTTTTTTCAGGCTTTGGCGGTTCCTTCGGTTCTTCTCTTTCCGGAAACTTTCCGTTATTTTCTGCCAAAATAGAAAGTACATGGTCCGCATCTGTCACAAGCTTTCTGTAATTTAAAATTCCAATAGAAAGAATAAGTACAAAAAGAACAATAAAAAGAGAAACCATAGACACAAAAATCAATTTTTTCCGCAGTTTTGCAATCATTTTATTTCCTCCAGAGAATATCCTACACTTCTGGTAACTTTAATTTGAATATCTGCCTGTAACGCAGCCAGCTTTTTTCTCAAATAAGAAATATATACCCATACTACATTGATTTCTGCCTCACTGTCATATCCCCAGATTTTTTCCATAAATCGTTCTGCTGAAATCAAAACTCCCGGATTGCTCATCATAAGCTCTATCATCTGAAATTCTTTGTTTGCCAGTCGAAAGCTTCCTTTTGATGTAGAAAGCTCAAAAGCTGCACGATTTAAGGTTACATTCCCCATTTTAAGAATTGAACCGGTCTGTCCTGTCTGCACACGTGTCATAGCACGAATTCGTGCCAGTAATTCTTTTGAATGAAAGGGCTTTGCAAGATAATCATTGGCTCCGGCATCTAAGCCTTCTACCTTATCATCCACTTCAGATTTTGCTGTCAATAACAAAACAGGAATTAAATTCCCCTTCTTTCGGATTTCTTTTAACACCGTAATTCCATCTATTTTGGGCATCATAATATCAAGAATAACACCATCATAATTATCTGCCTCCAGATATTCCAAAGCCGCCTGTCCGTCATAAACAGCATCTACGGAATAATTATTTCTTTCTAAAATTGCAGTAAGCGCTTTTGAGAGTGCTTTTTCATCTTCTGCAAGTAATAATCTCATATCCTGTTCCTCCGAAATTTTTATAATAGTGATTAAATTATACTATAAAAGCTTTAAACCAACCTAAAAATATTTCCGTTTGACATTTATTTTTTTGTATTTTATCCTATAATGGTAGATTTTCAGAAGCAGAAAGAAAGGAAAATGATATGATGAATTCTACAAGTGATAATGAAAAAAGTTTACCCGAAAAGCTGTCTGATGATATTGTTTCTTATATTTTGAATAATCATCTTAAACCAAATGATAAGCTCCCCAACGAGTCCATACTCGCTGAAAAAATGGGAGCAGGCCGCAGTTCTATCCGAGAAGCAATGAAATTATTGGCTTCTCGAAATATCGTAACCATTCGTCAGGGCTCCGGTACCTATGTTGCCTCTTCTCCAGGCGTAATCAATGACCCCCTTGGGTTTACATTTATAGAAAATAAGCAGAAACTTGCAGAGGATTTACTGGCAGTGCGTTTTCTTTTAGAACCCTCCATTGCGGGAATGGCTGCTGCAAATGCCTCAGAACAGGATATTGAAAAAATTTCCGAATTGTGTAAAGAAGTCGAAGAATTGCTCCTAAGCGGGAAAAATCATACAGAAAAAGATATTGAATTTCACACTGCCATTGCTATGAGCAGCAAAAATCTTGTTGTTCCCCGTCTTATTCCTGTTATCAACAGTTCTATTCCTCTTTTTATACAACTGACAAACAGTAATTTAATACAGGAAACAATCGAAACACATGTGGATATCACCGAAGCTATTCGAAACCATGATGTCATCGGCGCTAAAGATGCGATGTATCTGCATTTAGTATACAACCGCAAAAGAATTTTTCATTAGATTATATGTTTTAGAAAGGGTGCTCTTTTTTCTGTCACACCCTTTCTTTTTCACTTCATTTGTTGTCTTTCCACAGACACTTATATCACCAAAGAAGGAGCTGTATACACTCTGGCTTTCAATTCATTATCCAACATATAAAGTCCCTTTGGATCTGTTCCAAATAACTCCATCTTTGTAATTAAATCATGAGCATTTGTTTCTTCCTCTCCCTGTTCTTTAATGAACCAGTCCAAAAACTGCATGGTTCTGAAATCCTTTACACTCTGAGCCGCATCATAAATGGTATTGATTAGTCCTGTCACATACTCCTCGTGAGCCAATCCTGCTTTTAAAGGATCTATCAGCTTTTCCAGTGTCATATGCGGCTTGTCAACCGCTTCCAGAGTTACTTCCGCATTATTGTTCTGAAGATATTTCAGAAACAACATGGCATGGTCTCTTTCTTCCTGTGTCTGCACCATATACCAATTATAAAATCCGTCTAAACCTTTGCTCTTATAAAAATTTGCAAAATCAAGATAAAGATATGCAGAGTAAAATTCTTTATTGATTTGTGTATTGATCAGTTCTGTTACTTTTGCGTCTAACATTTTTACATCTTCTTTCTTTTATTTGTTATATATGGTTACACTGTATCCATGCTGGAAGGTTTCTTCCGGCTTCAATGCTACAATATCCGGCTTTTTAGAAATGTCATCTTTAAATCCGTAATTATCACATCTTCCCATCCAAGGCTCTAAACAAATATAAGGCGCTCCCGGAAGACTCCAAATTCCGAAATTTGTAAATCCTGTACAGTCCATCATAATATACGGTGTTCCGTCCGGATATCCAATTCCCACACAGGATAACTGGGAATTGTCAAAGATTAAAGCATCGTTTTCAAACATAGTTTCTGTAACGTTGCAGCCTTCATATTCACCGTAAGGCTCTAAAGGAAGCTTATATGTTTTTTTCTCATCCGCAGTACCTGTCATTCCGTATACCTGACAATACTCCACTTCTCCTTTGTTTTTAAACAACAGCTTATAATCTGTCTGGCAAGTATCTTCTAAAATCGGAACATTAAAACCCGGATGCCCTCCGATAGTAAAGTACATGGTTTCTGTGTTCTTATTTTCTACTTTCCAGATTACATCCAATTTTCTGTCCTGAATTTTATATGTAATAGTTAAAGCAAAGGAAAACGGATAATATTTCTTTGTCTCCTCTGTGTCCTGAATTATAAAAGATAAGGTATTCTCTGTTTCTTCAACACAGGAAAACTCCATATCTTTTGCAAAGCCATGCTGAATTGCTTCATAAACCTTTCCATTATAAAAATACTGGTTTTCATGATGGCGTCCTACATTTGGAAATAAGATAGGAGAACGGCGAGCCCAAAATTTTGCATCTGCTGTCCAGAGAATTTCTTTTCCCATCTCTTTATCAAAAATGCTTTGCAGCTCTGCTCCTTTTTCACATACTTTTACCTTTAAGTATTGATTTTCCATTGTATACATAGCTGACTCTCCTTTTTCTACTTTTACAATTTTATATTTCTTTCAGTTTATCACAGGAAATCCGGATATACAAGAGACATGTTCTTCCGATTATTCATCCAGCATCTCCAAAGACAAATCATTTAACTTACATAACGTATTTACCACGGCAAAGATAATAACTGCCCCTAATTTTGCAGTAGTATTATCCTGATCAAAACGGGGAGAAATCTCACAGATATCAAATCCTCGGATTTTACGTGTGCGTAAAATATGTTTGATAATAGGAAGCACCACCTCCGGATCCAATCCTAAAGCCTGTGTAGCGCTGACTCCCGGCGCAAATGCAGAAGAAAATACGTCTGTGCAAATGGTAATATAGGCAGAATTACACTTATACAAAAAAGTGTCTACCTTTTCCAATACCGTAGAAAAATTAGAATTTTGTATCTCTTTCGCCAAAATATAATTTGCCCCCAACGCTTTGGCATATTTAAACAAACTCACTGTATTGCTGTGTTCCTGAATACCAAGGGGCAAATAGCGGTACTCTGCATTTTCCTTCTTATAAATATCGGCAATCTGACGAAACATAGAACCGGAGGACGGTCCATTATCATAGGGTCTCAAATCAAAATGTGCGTCAAAATTGATAATTCCCATGTCCAATGGATGATTTTCCTTTTTTAAATCTGCCATTTGTCCCTGAAAATGTCCGAAAGTGGTCTCATGACCTCCTCCCAGTACAATAGGAAACATCTTCATTTCCAAAAGCTTTTCCACTGCCAGACCTAAAAGTCTTTGTCCCTCTTCCATAGAAATTTCATCGCAGAGAATGTTTCCTGCATCGTAAAATTTTACCTCCTGCGAAAAAGTACACGGAAGATTTGACATCTGACCTCTGATAAAATCCGGAGCCAAAGCCGTTCCCACACGTCCTTTATTCCGCTTTACCCCCTGCTCACTGCAAAAGCCGATAAAGGCAAAGGCCAGCTTACTTTCCGGCAGCTCTTCCTGTTGATTTAAGTCTAAAGGTTTCACCCATTGATGCCATCGAAAGGCATCATAATCTGTGGTGCTGTCTACACGCCCCTTCCAGTATTCCATGGCACTTACATAGTTCGTCAATAACATCTCTTTCCCCTCTCCTTCCAAATTTTTACTGCAATTCCTTCAACATCTGTGTCACTGTCTTTTTTGAAACAGGATGGCGTAAATTTGGTGCAATTTCACTTAAAGGCTTTAAAACAAAATCACGCAATTCCATTTCAATATGAGGAATAATCAAATCATCTGTTTCCATTACTACATCATCATACAATAAAATATCTAAATCCAGTGTACGTGGTCCCCAACGTACAATCCGCTCTCTATGGGCTTCCTTTTCAATTTCATGAAGCACATCTAAAAGCTCCTCCGGAGAAAGCAGTGTTTTTATCTGAGCACAGGCATTTAAAAAATCATCCTGTTCTACTCCGCCATAAGGCTTTGTCACCAGATATTCGGATACCTTTTCCACCTGACAGCCTTTTATTTTATTTAAAGCTTCAATTGCTCCGTCCAAATATGCTTTTTTATCTCCCATATTAGAGCCCATGCCCAAATATGCTCTGTGCCAAAATCTGCTGATTTTTACAGAGGCATACTTTAACGGCAGACCGATTGGCGCCCACGGCTTCTTTAATTCCAAGGTAACGCCTGCCAGCAACGGATATTCGAATAATAACGCTTCTACCAGATTTTCTGCTGCTGCCTCAATCAATTTATAGGTGTTCTCCTGCATAAATCTTGTAATAAAATGACTGACTGAACCGTAATCAATGGAACATTCCAATTCATCTGTCGTTCCTGCTTTTCTGGTATTGGTGTATAATATTACAGATACAATAAAACGCTGTCCTAATTTTGTTTCTTCCGGAAACACCCCATGTCTGGCATAAATTTCCAAATCTTCTATATGGATTTCATCATATTTCATCATGCTTTACACTCCCTTAAAATTGCCTGCGTCATGCGAATTGCCCGCAAATTTTCCTTCACATCGTGAACACGCACAAAGGCTGCGCCCTTTTCAACCCCCATGACCGTAGTCACAATGGTTCCCTCCACACGCTCATCAGAAGGAAGGTCTAAGGTCAGTCCGATTACGGATTTTCTGGAAGTGGCAAGCAAAACAGGATAGCCGATTTCTTTCAATTTTTCCAGCTGATGAATGGCAATTAAGTTCTGCTCATAAGTTTTGCCAAAGCCTACACCGGGGTCTAAAATAATGTGTTCATCCGGAATATTTGCCGCCTTTGCAATGGCTACGGACTCTCTTAAATCCTCGCACATATCTTCTACAAAGTTGTTATAATCTGTGTTATCCCGATTGTGCATCAAACAACAAGGAACCTGATATTTGGCAATTAACCGAGCAACTTTTTTGTCATATTTTAAACCCCAAATATCATTTACCATATCAGCTCCTGCTTTTAATGCAGCCTCTACGACCTCGCTTTTATAGCTGTCAATGGATACGGGAATATCAAAATTTGCCTTTATCATTTCAATAACAGGAACAACACGATCGATTTCTTCCTGTATAGTAATCTGCACATGTCCTGGACGGGTAGACTCTCCGCCCACATCAATAATACCTGCGCCTTCTTCTATCATATCAGCCACATGCTGTTTTGCTTTTTCCATATTATTCCATCTTCCGCCATCTGAAAAAGAGTCCGGTGTTACATTTAAAATTCCCATAATATTACAGTCATTTTCTACATCAAAAAAGCGATTTCCGATTTTCATCATTTCTTTTACCTCTTTGCTTTTATATTTCTATCTTGTTATTTTTCTTCTCTGCCGACCAGTTACATTCGGAAAAAGCCGGACAAAATTTACACATTCTGGACTGTTTATCCGCCCGATAAATCAGCCCTGCAAGGCTCTTATCCTGTCTCGTTTCCATATTTCTGTGAGCTGTAATTGCCAAAAGAATTTCCTTTTTTTCCTCTTGCTTAAATCCGCAGTCCTTTAATATTTCTTCTGCGAGCTCTGCCCCTGCTTCTTCGTGAGATATTCCCTTGGAATACTGTAAAAATCTTCCGATATCGTGAAGCAATGCTGCGGTATAAATCCATTCCTTAGAGACACCGCAATTCTGCTCCAGATTTTCTATGTATGCAATTCTTGCCACATCCAGCAAATGCTCAATCCCATGTTTGCAGAAAATTCTATCCTTTTCTGCTTCCTTTAGCTGTGCCATGTGCCATTTCCATAAAGGATGGTCCGAAATTTTATCAATACGCTCCATATTATCTTGACTCCAACATTCTGTAAAATTGGTTTTGAAGCTTTTCATCCTCATTAAAAACGCCTCTTGTAACAACTGTCACTGTCTTTGCTCCCGGCTTTTTAATTCCACGCATTGTCATACACATGTGCTCTGCCTCAATTAAAACCATAACACCATAAGGCTTTAATTCTTCCATAAACACATCTGCAATCTGTGCGGTCAGACGTTCCTGAAGCTGAAAACGCTTTGCAAAAACTTCTAATGTTCTGGCAATTTTGCTCAGCCCCACAACTTCTCCGTTGGGAATATAAGCAACCGCTGCTTTCCCATAAAACGGAAGCATATGGTGTTCACAAAAAGAATAAAAAGGAATATCTTTTTCCATTACCATATCATTATTATCTACATGAAATCTCTTTTTTAAATGCTCTGACGCATTATCTGTGTAACCTGCTGCCAGCTCCTCGTACATTCTGGCAATGCGGTCCGGTGTTTCCAAAAGTCCTTCTCGGTTTATGTCTTCTCCGATACCTTCTAAAATTAATCTTACGCCTTCTTCAATTTTTTTCTTATCCATTTTTTCTTCCTCCGCCCTGTAATACCTTGGCTGCTATACCAAGAAAAGATAAAGAACCAAAAACAACCAACACATCCTCGGCTCCCATATAGCTTAAATTTTTCTCGATTGCTGCTTCTATACTCTCACCTGTTTCCACTGAAGCATTTATCTTCTCCACCTGTTTTTTCAACTCCTCTGCCGGAAGGGCACGAGGATTATCCGGTGTCTCCACCGTAATAATATGTTCTGCAAGAGGTGCGGTAAGCTCAATAATTTTCTTATAGTCCTTATCCTGAAAAACCCCAAAAACATAATACAGCTTTTTCCCTTTAAAATATAATTCCAAAGATTTTCTTAAAGCTTCCGCTGCTTGCGGATTGTGCGCTCCGTCTAAAATAACCAGCGGGTTTTGAGACATTACCGTAAATCTTCCGACCCATTTTGCCTCTTTCATACCTGCATATACTGCTTCATTCGGCAAAGAAAGTCCAAGCTTGCGAAGCTGGTTTACGGCTTCCAAAGCCAATGCTCCGTTTTGTATCTGAAATTCTCCGGCCAGAGAAATCTCTACGTTTTTCCAGTTCTTATAGGAAAAGCTCTGTCGAATATACCCGTATTGTATATCGCTGATTTCATCTTTTTCCACTTCACAAAAACGGCTTTCCTTTTCTTTGCAAACCTTTTGAAGCACCTCTTTCGCTTCTTCCTCCTGAACAGCAGTTACCATTGTAGTATGCGGCTTAATAATTCCTGCCTTCTGAGCGGCAATTTCTTTTAATGTTTTTCCCAGCACATCGGTATGATCCATGCTGATTGGCGCAATTACCTCTAGTTGTGTGGTCTGAATAATATTTGTAGCGTCTAAAGCCCCTCCCAGTCCTGTTTCCAGAACTACAATATCACAATTTTTTTCCTTAAAATATAAAAAAGCCAAGGCTGTCTCAATCTCAAAAGCAGTGGGAGTCCCTGCTTTCTTTTCCTTCATATCAGCTACCGCAGCTGCAATAGCTGTTACATGTTGCGCCAAAGCTTCTTTTTCAATTTTTTCTTCATTCACCTGAATTCTCTCTCGATAAGAAAACAGTGTGGGAGATATATATCGCCCTGTCCGATACCCTGCTTTGCGCAAAATCGTGGACAGATATGCCAGCACCGTTCCCTTGCCATTTGTTCCGGAAATGTGAATAAATTTTAAACTTTCCTGGGGATTATCAAGTCTGTCTAACAGTGCTTTCATATTCTCCAAGCCAAGTACACTTCCGTATTTGGAGGTTTCATCCAAATATACTCTTGCTTCTTCGTAATTCATGTCTGCTCCTATCTGAGATATTCTCTTTTTTACGACTCATTATAGACCTCTTTCACAGTAATCTCAACATTTTTTTCAATTTTACAATTATTTTGCCATGAAAACAAATAGACAGTGAGAAAAAACCATGCTACAATAAGAAAAATAAAAATATCAGGTGTGCCCATTTATGGAAGACTGCCAAAAGAGGTTCTGAAAAGGAGCCTGTTTTTGGCAGTCTTTTTTGCACTCTGTAAGGAGGAAACCATGTATTTAATGATTGATAATTACGACTCTTTCGTCTACAATCTGGCATGCTATCTGGAAGAATGTGGAGAAAAGGTTCTTCTGATAAGAAATGATAAAATCACTCTGTCGGAAATAGAAAGGCTGCTAGCTGATGAATATTTAGAAGGACTGATTATATCTCCCGGTCCCAAAAGCCCCAAAGACTGTGGAAATTGTAAAGAAATTCTGGAAAAAACCGCAGGAAAAGTTCCTGTTTTAGGTGTTTGTCTGGGGCATCAGATTATCGGAGAAGTCTTCGGCGCATCCGTGCAGAAAGGTGCAAAACCCATGCACGGGAAAGTTACAGAAATACGCAATAATCAGACAGGACTTTTTGAAGATCTTCCCAAAATTTATTCTGTAACCAGATACCACTCCCTTATTGTTTCCGGATACGATTTTCCGGGTTGCCTGAAAATTGATGCGCTTTCTGAAGACGGCGTAATTATGGCGCTGCATCATAAAACCTTTCCTATCTACGGAGTGCAGTTTCATCCCGAAGCAGTGCTTACCAAATACGGCCATGAGCTGCTGAAAAATTTCACAAAAATATGTAAGAAATGGAGAGAAAATAATGGCTACAAAAGTTAAAAAACTGGATTTTTACAAAAAATCCGAAGACATCTTTGAAAAATATAAAGACGAAAATATGGCAATTTTTTTAGACTCTTCCTTAGAAAATGCCATGGGTCAATACTCTGTTATCGGCCTAAATCCCTATCTTATTTTAAAAGAGTGTGACGGCATTTTCTATGAAAATGATGTTCCTCAAGAGATAACCTTTGAAGAAGGTATGCAGAAATATCTTGAAAAACAAAAAGAAGAAAATCCTACAAGCCTTCCTCTTATTGCGGGTGCGTTGGGGTATTTTTCCTATGATTATGGACGAAAGTTTGAACAGATTTCCAGCCGTCATCCCAAAAAGCTTTCTGTTCCCGATGCCTTATTTGTTTTTTATGACCTTCTGATTATTGATGACAAAATCGAAAAAACTCTCTATATTACTGCACGAGGAAAAACAAAAAATCAAGATGTGGCAATCGCCGATTTGGAACAGGAAATCAAAGAATGTACTTCTTATAAAAGGCCGAAAAAACATTCTGCCCTTGCCCCATTTACACCTAATTTTACAAAAGAAGATTATAAAAAAGCCATTGACAAAATGATTTCTTACATCATAGAAGGCGATATTTATATTGCAAATATGACACAGCAGCTCACCATAGAGAGTCAAAAACCTCCCTATGAAGTATACCGTTATCTACGCACTCATAACCCTTCTCCTTTTGGGGGATTTTTCCAATGCAATACTTTTCAGGTTGTATGTGCTTCACCGGAGCGTTTTTTGAAAGTGAAAGACCGCTGTATTGAAACACGCCCCATCAAAGGCACGAGAAAACGGGGAGAAACTCCTGTGGAAGATAAAATATTGAAGGAGGAACTGAAAAACTCCTCCAAAGACCGCAGTGAGCTTTTAATGATTGTAGATTTGGAAAGAAATGACTTAAACCATGTCTGTGAACCGGGAAGTGTCAAAGTAACCGAGCATTTTGCAGTAGAAACATATTCCACTGTTTTTCATTTGGTTACTACGATTATAGGCAAATTGAAGGAGAAGCTTCCTGCCTCCGATTTAATCAAAGCTGCCTTTCCGGGCGGTTCAATTACCGGAGCGCCGAAGATACGTGCCATGGAAATTATTGATGAGCTGGAGCATGACAGGCGTAACCTGTATACCGGCTCTATGGGATACTTCTCTCTTGATGGGAATTGCGATTTTAATATTATTATCCGCACTGCCGTTCATCAGGATAATCAATATCATCTGGGCGTTGGCGGAGGAATTACCTGTGAGTCTGATTTAGAATTTGAATACGAAGAAACACTGCAAAAAGCAAAAGCTCTTTTAGAAGCTTTATGGGAGGAAAAATAATGTTTATACCGGATGAAGGATATTATTTTGGATTAGGCGCTTTTGAAACCATTGCTGTTGAAAACGGTTTTCCTCAATTTTTACCCCAACACTATAAGAGGCTTCTTTTGGCGCTGAAATTTTTAAATCTGAATATTGATTTTTCTGAAATCGAAGAAAAAGTAAACATGACCCTTGCAGAAAAAGAAATGCAGGAAGGAAGAAAAGTCTTAAAAATTACAGTTTCCGAAGAAAATATTTTCGTAACCACACGGACAAATACTTATCAAAAAGAAGATTATGAAAAAGGCTTTGCCACTGCCATTTCCAATGTAAGAAGAAATGAAACTTCTCCTTTTACTTATCATAAAACTTTAAATTATGGGGATTGTATTATGGAAAAACGCCGTGCAAAAGAAATGGGTATTCAAGAACCTATTTTTCTAAACACAAGAGGAGAAATCGCAGAAGGCGCTACCACCAATGTCTTCTTTGTAAAAGATGAAGAAATTGTAGCGCCTCCCCTGTCTTGTGGGATGCTCCCCGGTATTATAAGAGAATACCTTTATGATGCCTACACCATAAAAGAACAAATCATTCTGCCGGAAGACATCGGAGAGTTTGACGAAATGTTTCTCACAAACTCTCTTCTGGGTATTATGCCTGTTGCCAGACTCGGAATCCACGCATTTTCCGGCATGAACATCGGAAGAAAACTGTTACAGGAATTATCCAATTCCCAGTGCGGCTTTTGCTAAACGATCCACAGCTTCGTTTAGCTCCACTCCGCTGTGACCTTTTACTTTATGAAAAATCACCTGCACATTTTGCAGGGTATCAAAAAAAGCTTTATAACGAATGGTTCCCGGCTTATTCCGTTTCCATTCTCCTGTTGCCCAGGACTCAATTCCCTGATAATCATAATACAGATGCAGTTTGGAAATGTGGTTCTTTTCACAATATTCCATGGCAGCCATTGCGCCCTCCAATTCCCCTGCCACATTTCTCATACTCACATCTTCTGTATTGTAAAAAGCTTTACTAAGCTCTGTTCTCTGTTCCTGATAAAGAAGGATACAGCCATAGGAATATGCCTTTTGTGCTGCATCAAAGCTTCCGTCCACATAAGCAATACAGGCATCTGCATCTGTCTCCGATGGATTGTCTTCTTTAGAAATATTCCCCAAATATGCCTCCGCTTCTGCTTTTGTGGCAAAGCTTTTAAACTGCGCCCCCGAATAACCGTCAACATTTGCCTTACATTCTGCCCAAGTGGCGAAAATTCCTGTTTTCTTTCCTTTTTTTACTGCATATACTTTTTTTGCCATAAATTCTCCAAATCCTTCTAAGGTCTGAAACCTTCAAATATAAAATAATCAAAATATTTTTCTGCCGCTTTTAACTGTTCTTTGCTTTTAATTGTCCACGCATAGACAGGACATCGGAAAAGATTTCTGCATATCCACAGAGAAATCCCTTTTCTTGCTTTCCAGTCATAAGCAATGAAATCCGGTTTTGTCAAAAAATTCAGCAATAGATGCCGCATAATATAATATTGAGGATGATGCCAGCCTTCTTCCTTCTGATAATTCATAGAAAGCTGTCCTCTGCAAATCCAAGGTCTGTTCTTCTTATACCAGAGCAAAACCTGCGGATGAAAGGACTCAATACAGTATTCCCCTTCATAATTCTGCAAAATTTCATCTGCTTTTTCGCAGATTTTACTTCCGTCCTTATATTTTAATTCCACAATCAAAGGCACTTTTCCGTCTACCAGCTTCAGCACATCTGTAAACAGCGGAATTCTCTCCTTTGAGAAAAATACAGGATACTGACAAAGCTCCTCATAAGTACATTCATCCACCTCTTTATCAATCCCACAGTTCCTCCGCAGATGAAAATCATGGGTAACCACAACCTGTCCGTCTTTTGTAAGCTGTACATCCAGCTCAATCCCATATCCTGCTTTTACTGCTCTTTCAAAAGCCGCCATAGTGTTTTCCGGGGCATTTCCTGCATTATAATGCAGGCCTCTGTGCGCGTAATAAATCTTTTTCCCCTGCTTTGGTCTTTGAAACATCCTCGGCATTACAAGTCCTAAATAAGAAACACCGGTAATTGCTGCTGCTGTTTTCATTTTCATACCTTAATCCTCCACATCAAAATGTTCCCATACCTTTTTCTTTGCCTGAGGCTTGCTGTCTCCGTGTTTTACCATGCACATGGTAATCATTGCCAAAATTGTGAAGACACAGGCATACGGGAATAATACACGATAAGAAATATGCTGCATTAAAAATCCGGAAAAAATCGGTGTGAAAATCTGCGCTGCCATAGAAAAGGTATAGTACACTCCCGTGTATTTTCCCACATCTCCCAGAGAACAAATTTCCACTACCATAGGCAGTGAATTGACGCTGATAGACGCCCAGCCAATACCGATTAGGATAAATCCGATGTTAATTGCCGGATGATAAACCGGAAAAAATGCAGCGGACAGATAGCTGATAAGCAAAAGCAAAAGACCGCCCTGTATACATTTCTTTCTTCCGAATTTTTCCGAAATCATTCCAATAGGAATATAACTGAAAATTGCAGCCACCGTAGCGACCATTAAGCAGTCTGCAAATCCGCCGCCTTCCAGTCCCCATACTTTTACCGCATATCTGGAAAAGGCTGTGGTAACTGCATTATAAGCCGCAAACCAAAAGAAAATCGAAAGTAAAATCATATAGAGACTCTTCTTCACCGGTTTCGGCAGTTCTTTTGTATTTTCAGCTATTGCCTCCCCTGCAAGCTCCTCTTCTTGGATTTCCTCTTTTTCAATTTCTGCCGCAATTTTCTTTTCCTTTACTGTAAGCACTAATAAAATTACGGCTGCTGCCATAAGAAATGCCACACCTGTAAAAACGGCTATGTAATCCGGTCTTGCTCCTCCCTTTACCAGAAAACGAATGAGAAGAAGGGTATAAACGCCTCCAATCGCTCCCATCAGATTTATTACGGCATTTGCCTTGCTTCGCAATGGCTTCGGTGTTAAATCCGGCATCAGCGCCACTGCCGGAGAGCGGTAAAATCCCATAGCTACAAGTAAAACCGCCAGACATGCCACGAACATGATAAAATTCTGATTTTTATCTGCAAAAGGCAGCAGCATTAAAAACAAAACCGAAACACAAGTTCCCGTAATAATAAAAGGCGTTCTTTTACCAAGGCGGGTATTTGCCTTATCCGACAAGGTTCCAAAGAATGGAAGCAGAAAAACTGCTAAAATATTGTCTGCTGCCATAACAGCTCCCGTAAAAGTTTCATTTAAATGAAACGTGTTTTGCAAAATTAATGGAATAACATTATCATACATCTGCCAAAATGCACAGATGGACAAAAATGCAAGTCCAATAAAAAAGGTTCTCCTGTAATTCAGTTTTTCCATTCTCTTCCTCCTCAAGTCAGGCTCAGCCTGTTTCTAGAATCATTTTATCACAAACAGAAATAATACTCAAATAAAACAGGAGCCGTTACATGAAACAGCTCACGTTTCATATAATGACTCCTGTCCTGTTTTACTGTGAAATTAAAAATTAAATTCTGGCTACGCCTGTTTTTCTGGCTGCTTCTGCTACTGCTTTTGCTACTGCCGGCGCTACACGTTCATCAAAAGGATTTGGAATGATGTAATCCGGATTTAATTTATCTTCTTCGATTAAGTTTGCAATGGCATAAGCTGCTGCAACCTTCATTTCATCATTGATATCTTTTGCACGAACGTCTAATGCTCCACGGAAAATTCCCGGGAATGCCAAAACGTTGTTAATCTGATTTGGGAAATCGCTTCTTCCTGTACCTACTACGGCTGCTCCTGCATTTTTTGCCAGCTCCGGCATAATTTCAGGAACTGGGTTTGCCATTGGGAAAAGAATTGGTTTTTCAGCCATGTTCTTTACCATTTCTTCTGTAACAGTACCTGGTGCAGATACACCGATAAATACGTCTGCGCCTTTTAATACTTCTTCTAAAGTACCTTTTTCCATGTTCTGGTTACAGATTTCAGCCATTTCCATCTTTTCTGCGTTTAAGTTTTCTCTTCCTTTATAGATAGCGCCCTGACGGTCACACATTACTACATTTTTCAGTCCCAGACTTACTAAAAGTTTAATGATGGCAATACCTGCTGCACCTGCACCGGAAGTAACTACTTTAATATCTTCCAGATTTTTGCCAACTAATTTTAAAGCATTGATTAAAGCTGCTGCTGTTACAACTGCTGTTCCGTGCTGGTCATCATGGAAAATCGGAATATCACAGCATTCTTTTAATTTTCTTTCGATTTCAAAACATCTTGGAGCAGAAATATCTTCTAAGTTTACTCCTCCAAAGCTTCCTGCTAATAAGCTGACTGTTTTTACAATGTCATCTACATCTTTAGAGCGTACACATAACGGAAATGCGTCTACATCTGCGAATGTTTTAAATAATGCACATTTTCCTTCCATTACAGGCATACCTGCTTCCGGTCCGATATCACCAAGACCAAGAACAGCAGTTCCGTCTGTCACTACGGCTACCATGTTGCCACGACGTGTATATTTATAAGACAAATCTACATCTTCTGAAATTTTCAGACATGGTTCAGCAACGCCCGGTGTATAAGCAACTGCCAATTCTTCCGGTGTCTGGATTTTTGCTCTGCTGATAACCTCGATTTTTCCTTTCCAGTCTTCATGCTGTTTTAATGCAAATTCTTTTTTGTCCATTGTCATAATCTCCTTTTTCTACTGTTCTTTTACCTGTGCCCAGAAATCTTTTAAAATTGCTACGGATTTGTTCATAGCTGCCTGTTCTTCCTCATTCATCGGTATTCTCAGACAGGTTTCAATTCCTTCCCATCCGATACGGCATGGTAAAGAAACGGCAACGCCTGCCCATTCACCAAAGCTTTCATCCAGAACACATGCAGCCGGAAGAATTGCACTGTCATCCTTCATAATTGCTTCTACAATGTTGGAAACAGACATGGCAATTCCGTAGAAGGTTGCACCTTTTAATCCGATAACCTCTGCACCGCCATTCTTAGTATGTTCTGCAATTTCCTTTTTGTCAAGTGTCACTCCCACCTGTTTTGCATAATCTTCCAATGGGAAACCGCCTACCATAGCAGAGCTCCATACGGCAACCTGGCTGTCTCCGTGCTCGCCTACTACGTAAGCCTGAATATCTTCTACGTTTACATGAAGCTTTGTACTTATATTATAACGAAATCTTGCTGTGTCTAAGGAAGTACCTGTACCGATTACACGGTTTCCAGGAAGTCCTGAGGTTTCCTGAACGGCTTTTGTAATAATATCCGCCGGATTGGAAACAACCAAAAGAAGTGGATTTTCCGCATATTTCATAATGTTTTCTGTGATACTGCGAACAATGGATACATTGGTCTTTGCAAGCTCCAGACGAGTCTGTCCCGGTTTTCTTGCAATTCCTGCTGTGATGATAATCATCTGTGCATCCTTACATTCTTCATAGCCGCCCTGTCTTACCCATACCTGCTTATGGAAGCTGGTTCCGTGTGCAATATCAATGGCAGCGCCCTTTGCTCTGTCTTCATTTACATCAATTAACACAATATCATTTGCCTGTTTTCTCACCATCAATGTGTAAGCAATGGCTTCTCCTACATTTCCGGCACCAATAACTACAATCTTATCTCTGTGTGTGTTCTTCATTTTACGTATCACTCCTGTTGTTTTTCGTAGTATAGAAATATCACTTTAAATCAGCAAGGAAATTCGTTAAAAATTTCACTTTTCCTCTGAATTTTACCACAATCCTTATTTTCTGTCAACGCTTTTGTATTAGGAAAAAAACAAAAAGAGCAACTGCATGATGCAATCACTCTCTATCTTTGTTCCAAATCTCTTTGCACTCCTTCTAAAAAAGGCACCAGAATATTTCCCGTTTTTCTTAAAAACCACTGTGGCTCCAGCTCTGTGTATTTAAAATGCTTTAAGCCGCCGTTTCTGCCTCGTTCCCAGAATTTTAACACCTGTGCAAAAGGCATATAGTAAATTTCATCCCTGTGGGAAAAATATAAAATCAAAAATGCAATTCCCTGCTGTCTTTCAAAATCCCTCATAAATTCCACCTGATGTGCGTGGATATTTTGCAGAGGAAAATTATCGGTGCTGCACTCTTTTGCATCAAAGCATACCGGTATTCCCTGCACAGCACCAATATAGTCCACGGTACTTTTCTGGTCGAAATATGCCAGAGTAATATGCCGGCTTTGCTGGTCAATACGCACCGGCGTAATGGGAGTGGGCACTTTCTGAATAAGCGCCAGTCCCTTTTCCCGATATTGCTCGCAGGTTCTGTTAATAAATTCCTCTAAGGTAGAGCCTCGAAGCCCTCTGGAATTCCAAGTTGCCATATCCTTTCTCCTATTTCAGTATCTTAACACCTGGAAAATACCGAAAAATGGCTTTTCCTACGATTTTCTCTTTTTCTACATAAGGCTGTTTCCAGAAACGGGAGTCTCCGGAATGATTACGGTTATCTCCCAACATAAAATAGCTGCCCTCCGGCACAACATAAGGGCCATAATCTCCCGTAGGTGTCTCCGGTGTAAAGCTGTCGTCCAAAGATGTCTCGGAGCCGTTGATATAGACCTTTCCGTCTTTAATCTCTACTGTTTCCCCCGGCAGTCCGATTACTCTTTTCACAAACAGCTGGCTCTCATCATCCGGATATTTAAAAACCACAATATCAAAGCGCTCCGGGTCATCAAATAAATATGCCAGACGATTTCCAAAGAAACGGTCGCCTGTCATAATGGTTTTTTCCATGGACTCCGATGGCACTCTGGCATTAATCAGCAAAAAATTATTCACAATCAATACCACAACTACCACAAAAATAATCATCTTGATATATTCCCACAGCTCTTTCCATATTGAATTTTTTACATCTGGTTTACTCATGTTTTTTAACATCTCCCTTATTTTTCTCTGATGTAAATTCCAAAAGCCCCTCCCCTTTTAAAGCTTTTTGAAACTTTTCAGGTACATCAGCCGTAATTGTTTTTAATGACAGTTCTTTCAAAATCCCTTCTGTTTTGGGAAAGCTCAATTTCCACGCATGAAGCAACTGAAATTCAATTCCGTATTTTTTCCGAAAGTTTTCATTCTTCTCCTTGCTTCCGTATTTCCAATCTCCGATAACCGGATGTCCCAATCCTGCCAGATGGCTTCTTATCTGGTGAGAACGCCCTGTTAAAAGCTCTACTTTTAAAAGTGTATCTCCGTTTTTGGAAATACCCAAGGGCTCATATTTCGTTTCGATGGGAAGGCTCCCCTCCCTCTTTTCCTGAAATACAGCTACCTTATTTTTCTTTTCGTCTTTCCAGAGATATCCCTTTACATGGGCAGGTCGCTCTACCTTTCCTTTTACCAGTGTCAGGTAATATTTATGGAGATTTCTTTCCTTAAACCACTGAGACATCTCCTGCAAGCCCTGAACCGTTTTTCCTGCTGCCACAATACCGCTGGTATTTCTGTCTAAACGGTTGCATACTCCCGGTCGAAAGGTTCTTAAATCTTCCTTTGTCAAAAATTTTTCTTCTAATAAATAGCCTGTGATGTATTCCACCAAAGATACATCCTCTTTTTCCGCCTTCTGGGACAACATTCCTACCGGCTTATTCACAAACAGCACATGATTGTTCTCGTATACAATGTCCAACTCTGTCCGACTGCTGCTCTTTTCTTCCCCGCAGAATTTTTCCAATGTGTCATCGGATAAAAACAGCTTGATTTCATCATTGGGCTGCAACTTTTCATTTCCTGTGGCTTTTTTTCCATTTAACGTAATATTTTTCTTTCGAAGCATTTTGTAAAGAAAGCTTTTCGGCGCTTCTTTTAAATATTTCCCCAGAAATTTGTCAAGTCTTTGACCGCTTTCTATTTCTTTGACTACTAATTGTTTCATGGCTTCTCCTAAAGGGAAATTGCACCAATTACCCTTTTTATTTTTTCATTTCTTGTAAGCTCCGGTTCGTCCGGATCCGGCTTGAATTTAATATCCTTTTCCAACGCTTCCCGATGCTCCCACATAGTTTCCAGTCGTTTGGTATAATCTCCCAGCTTTCTGAAGATTTTCACACTGACATAAAATCCATTCTGCCTTAAAATATCCTGTATGTGTTTTTCTACAAAAGCTGTATCTGTTTTTTCTCTGCTGGTATAGCCTACCACAGTATTTCCGCAGATTGCAACGGAGTCTAAAAAAGACTGTTTTTCATAAGCGGAAACTACAAATTCATATCCACATACCAATCCGTGTCTGTGCTTTTCAATTTCCTGATAATCTTCTTCTTTCATGGGCTTTTGCATAAACATCATAATCATGCCAACAGCAAACTTACAGGCAGGCAGACATGCCACTGCCGCAAACGCAGTAAATACATTTTCTCTTTTTCCATATATGGCAAGTCCTGCCAGAAAAATCAGTAAAGGCGGTATAAAGGCAAGCACTGTATAAATCACACGCCTTTTTTGCTGATTTTTAATATAACCAAATTCGCCTTTTTCTATTTTTTTCTTTGTATTTTTCATTTTTATCGCTCCTTAGGGATTTCTTTTTACATAAAACGCATCAGAAGCCTTATGGGTACTATTTTACAGACTGCCCGCAAGGCTTTCATTGCAAAACCATACACGGAAATCTCCCGTCCTCTTTCGCTGTCTTTTAACGCCTTTTTCACCACTGCTTCTGCATCGGCTATAAAAGGCTTCTTATAAAAAGGCATATTTTCTTTTCCGCCCATTTTCTCTAAAAATGGGGTATCTACCGGTCCCGGACATACGGCTGTAACCACAATTCTGCCCTTTTGCTCTGCTCCCAGAGCCCTTGCAAAAGAAAGCACATAAGACTTTGAAGCAGCATACACCGCAAAACTCGGCTGTGGCACAAAAGCAGCACCACTTGCAAGACATAAAATACGGCTGCCCTTTTCGCAATAAGGAAGACACATAGCCACAAATGCTGTCAGCGCCGTACAATTTAATTCTGTCATCCTACGCAGGTCATCCACAGCAGTATCTTCTATTTTTTTCTGAATTCCCATTCCCGCACTTTCCACCAAAATTTGAATACACGGCTTTTCTCTTTTTAAAAGTGTGGAAAATTCCTCCAAAGCCTGTCTGTCTGTTAAATCCATAGGCAAAATACGCAATTTGGAAATTTCCTTTTTTAATCCTTCTAAGCCTTCTTTTTTTCTGGCAATTACCCAGATTTCATCCAGCTCTTGATATTTTTCGTCAATCTGCTTTGTAAAAGCCTTTCCCATGCCGGAGGAAGCCCCTGTAATCACTGCGATTTTCATAAGCTAACCCTTTCTTTTATGTACGTTTCGAATGGATTTCTTTTTCTTTTCCACAGGCTTATTTCTGCGCTGCTCTTTCTTCCCTGCTCCTCTCGGACGTATCAGACATTTCTTGTCAAAACCGATTAAATCTTTTCTTCCTGCCAGCAGCAGAGCTTCTTTTACCAGCTCATAATTTTCCGGATTTTTATATTGAAGCAAAGCCCTCTGCATGGCTTTTTCTTTGAAGGTTTTCGGTACATAAACCTTCTTTCCTGTTCTTGGGTCTATCCCTGTGTAATACATACAGGTAGACATCGTAGACGGCGTAGGATAAAAATCCTGTACCTGCTCCGGCATAAATCCCATATCCCGCACATACTCTGCCAGCTTCACGGCTTCTGTTATAGTACACCCCGGATGGGAAGACATAAGATACGGAACTACATACTGCTTTTTCCCTGACCTTGCATTTGCCTTTTCAAATTTTTTTAAAAACTGCTGATAAACTGCATGCTCCGGTTTTCCCATATAATACAGCACTTCGTCAGATACATGCTCCGGCGCTACACGAAGCTGTCCGCTGACATGATATTTTGCCAGTTCATCCAAAAATGCAGAAGAAGTATCTGCATTTACATAGTCAAAACGAATACCGGAGCGTATAAAGACCTTTTTTACACCGGATATATTTCGCAGCTTCCGAAGAAGCTCCAGATAATCCTTGTGGTCTGTATTCAGATTTTTGCAGGGCTTTGGAAACAGACACTGCCTATTGGTACACACCCCTTTTGTCTCCTGCTTTTTGCAGGCAGGATGACGAAAATCTGCCGTAGGTCCTCCCACGTCATGAATATATCCTTTAAAATCCTTTTCCGTCACATAAGATTTTGCCTCTTCTATAATAGAGGCATGGCTTCTGGTCTGTACAATTCGGCCCTGATGAAAGGTTAGTGCACAGAAATTACATCCGCCAAAGCAGCCTCTGTTACTGGTAATACTGAACTTGATTTCTTCGATTGCGGGAATTTTTCCCTGCTTTTCATACATGGGATGGTAGGTTCTTGCATAAGGCAAAGCATAAACCTCATCCATTTCCTTCTGACTCAATGGCTTGGCAGGAGGATTTTGTACCACATAGCCTCTGTTTCCGTAATCCTCTATCAGAACCTTGCCGGAAAACGCATCTGTGTTTTCATACTGTATACGAAAACTGTCTGCATAGGCCTTTTTATTTTCACAAAGCTGTTCATAAGAGGGCAGCAGTTCTCCTTTTGGCATTTCTTTTGTCTTATAAACCGTTCCCGGAATAAACGTAATGGAACTTACAGGAAATCCCTTGTCCAATGCTTCCGCAATTTCCAGAATACTGTGTTCTCCCATTCCGTAAGAAATCAAATCTGCACCTGCATCCATTAAAACAGAACGTTTCATTCCGTCTGACCAATAATCATAATGTGCCAGCCTTCGAAGGGAAGCCTCAATACCGCCCAAAATAATCGGCGTATGCTTATACGTCTGACGGATTAAATTGCTGTATACCGTTACGGCTCTGTCCGGACGTAGTCCCATTTTTCCTCCCGGAGAATAGGCATCCTGTTTTCGATGCTTTTGGGCTACGGTGTAATGATTAACCATAGAGTCCATATTTCCCGCCGAGACCAGAAATCCCAGTCTGGGCTCTCCGAAAACAGCAATACTTTCCTTTTTTCTCCAGTCCGGCTGTGCAATCATTCCCACAGAATATCCACGACTTTCCAAAAGTCTGGTAATAATGGCTGCGCCAAAAGAGGGATGGTCTACATAAGCATCACCGCAAATATAGACGAAATCCGGCTGCCAAATGCCTCTTGCTTCCATCTCCTCTTTTGTCACAGGCAAAAATTTTGTATTCATAAATTTAATACCTCATAATAATCCTCTATGTAATAGTCCGCAAGTCTGCGTTTTTCTGCCTCCTGTCTTTTGCTGTAAGCATCCTCCACAGCACACACCTGCATGCCTGCATTCTTTCCTGCCATAATTCCCATAGGAACGTCTTCAAAGACAAGGCAGTCCTTTGGCTCAACCTGTAATCCCTCGGCAGTCTTTAAATAGACGTCCGGCGCCGGTTTGCTGTTTGGTACTTCACAGCAGGTAGTGATACAGTCAAAATATTCTGCAATTCCATGGGCTTTTAAAACTACCTGAATTAATTCTCTGCTGTTGCTGGAGCTAATTCCAATACGGATATTTCTGTTTCTCAGCTCTTCTAAAAATTCTCTTACTCCCGCTTTTAAGGGAACTTCATTACAGTATTTTTCCTCCGCCATGAAAATCCATGTTTTTTTGATTTCTTCTAAGGAGTCTTCAATCTGAAATCTGTTCTTAAAGAAAACAGCGGTTTCTGTAAATCCCATACCCTCCAGCTCTTCCTGAAATGCCTGAATATCCTCAGGTACGGCTATTCCTTTTCTTCCCAAATACTCCACATCAATGGATTTCCACATCCACATAGAGTCTACCAATGTCCCGTCTAAATCAAAAATCACTGCTTTTATATTTTCAAGCATTTTCCTTCAACCTCTCAATCTCCTGTGGTGTCAGCAAACGATATTCTCCTGTTAAAAGAGCTTCATCCAATGTCAGACTTCCCATAGACAGCCGTTTTAAAAACACCACTTCATTTCCCACTGCGTGAAACATTCTCTTTATCTGATGAAACTTTCCTTCCCGAATAACAATCTCTGCCTCATCTCTTTTCTCATTTAAAACAAAAACATGAGAAGGCAGGGTAAGCTTGTCTTCTCCGATATCAACGCCTTCTTCCAAATGCTTTTTATCTTCCTCTGACAGCGCATCCCTTAAACGGACAAAATACTTTTTATCTACATGTTTTTTCGGAGACAATAGATTATGCGCCAGCTCGCCGTCATTGGTAATCAGCAGCAGCCCTTCTGTATCCTTATCCAGACGCCCTACCGGAAACAAATCTTTTCTTTTTTTCTCAGAAATCAAATCCAGCACCGTCTTATCCCGTCTGTCTTCTGTGGCAGACACCACGCCCTGAGGCTTATTTAACATATAATAAACCAGCTCCTCATAAGCAATCTCTTTTCCGTCTGCCAAAACCACGTCTGTCTGTATATCTATTTTATATTCGGGACTTTTGACAATTTCTCCGTTTACGGAAATCCTGCCCTTTTTGATATCCCTTTTTACTTCTGTTCTTGTACCCAGTCCCATATCTGCCAGATATTTATCTAATCTTATTTTTCCCATTACTGCATTCTCCAGCCCGGATAATATTTATTTTTCAAAATTCCTCTGTCCAACTTTCCAAAGCCCAGAGAAAAACCGTCTACACACACAAGCTGCCAGCCCTTTTCCTTTGCAGGCTTTAAGTCTGCCACATCAATGGTTTCTCCCTTTAAATATTTCACAGTACGAATATCCTTGGAGGAAAGCAGAACGCAGGAAGCAAAGGTCTTCGGTGACAATGCCATTGCCAAAGCCTGACTGGGCTCAAAACGATTTTTTCGTATCTCTCCCAGATAAAGACCGGTACGCAGATACCGAAGCTTTGGCATATTTCCGTCTCCCGGTAAAAAATATACCTTATCCTTTTCCTTTTTCAGCTTTCCCTCAGAGAAATCAAAGGACACCAGTTTTAAAAACTCTTCCACACAAGCATCTGGTTTTTCATCCTTTTTTGCAGCCACTGTTTTTCTCGGCACACTTTTTTCTCCGTTTCCTTTTTTCTGTAACAGAGCCAGAAAATGTCCTTCCCCTGCCATTTTATGTGGAAAAATTCGCACACATTTTTTCAGTTGGCTACACATTTCCTCACTTTTCCCTTCCAAAGGAAAGCCTTCCGAAAAGCCCCCATAGCCCAAAGGAGCAAGCACCTCCATGTCTTCGCACTGTTCCAGCAGATAGGCAATGGTCTCCTCATTCTCCTTTTTGGAAAACGTACAGGTAGAATAAAGCATTTTCCCTCCCGGCTTTAACATCTGCGCTCCCTGCACAATCAGCTCCTTTTGAATTTCTGCATAATAGTCCGGTGATTTCTCCAGCCAATACTCTGCCATTTTCGGTTCTTTATGGAACATTCCCTCACCGGAGCAGGGTGCGTCAATCAAGATTTTATCAAAAAATTCCGGAAAGCTTTTTACCAGTTTTGCCGGTTCTTCGCTGGTGACATAAAAATTCGGCGCACCGGTAAGCTCCAGATTTTTCAAAAGAGCCTTTGCCCTGCTGTTGCTTAAATCATTTGCCAGCAAAAAACCTTTTCCCTGTAATCTCCCTACCAGCTCCGTAGCCTTTCCTCCCGGAGCCGCACACAAATCCAGTACCTTATCATACGGCTGAATCTCCAGACGGCTTGCAGGCGTCATGGCGCTGGGCTCCTGAAGGTAATAAAGACCTGCAAAATAATAGGGATGTCTTGCAGGATTTCCTTCCCCTCCGTGAATATAATATCCGTTTTCTACCCACGGAATTTCTTCTTTTTCAAAAGGCATGATTTCTTCCCATACAGGCTTTGTCAGCTTGTAGGGATTAAAACGCAGTCCCTGTCGGACAGGCTGTTCATAGATTTTCTTATATTCCTCAAACTCTGCCCCCAGCAGGCTGCGCATTTCCTTTTCGTATTCTTCCGGTAAATTTATCATACTTTCTCTGTCCTTTATTCTATATATCTTCGTATGTCAACGCCTGTGCACGGCATCCTTCTGCAATAAAATCCAATTCTTTGTAAAAGCTTTCCAGCTTTTGAGGATTTTTCTCCTCATATACACGATAAAATTCTTCCAATATTTTACCTGTTTCCCTTCTGTTTGCGTAATAATAGAGATTTTCTATATTATTCAAAATATCTGCTACCAGATTAGACTGATGGAGCATGGATTTTTGTGCATCCATCACCTCGCTGCGCACCAGAGACATTTCTTCATCCAGCTTTAACACAGAATTTGCAGCCTCCGTCAATCTGCCTGCAAGGTCTGCCGGCACATTTCCCTTATATTTATACTGCAAAGAGTGTTCTATGGTTGCCCAGAAATTCATTGCCAAGGTCCGAATTTGAATTTCTGCATGAATTTCCTTTTTTCCGGCTAAGGTTTCTGCACAGTAGGACACAATCATATGATAGCTTCGATAACCGCTGTCTTTTCCCTGTGTCACGTAATCCTTTTCCTCCAGTACCCTCATATCGCTGCGGTTTCGAATTAAAGCCGCCACCTTTTCAATGTCTTCGCAAAACTGGCAGATAATCCGCACACCGGCAATGTCCTCAATCTTCTCCTCCAGCTCCTCCCAGGAAACATGCTTCGCCTGCATTTTTTCCAGAATACTGTTAATAGACTTAACACGACCGGTTACCTGTTCAATGGGAGAATAAAGGTTTTTCTCCCTGTGTTCTTTTTGCAGCAGCTTGAATTTCATCACTAAATCCTTCACTGCCAGTTCATAAGGAATGAGCAATTCACGCCATAAACGTATTTCCATAAAACATGACTCCTTAACTATCATTAAAGTATAGCATACTTCTTTTCTTTTTAATAGAAAAAATTTTTCTGCCTCTCCTGTAAGAACTGCAGTACCGGATAAGGATTTAAAGGATATTCTTCTCTTTCTTTTTCTGCTATGTAAATTCCCAGATGAAGATGGGGCGGAAATTTCCCTCTCGTCCCTTCTTCTCCATATCCGGTATCTCCCAAAAATCCTAAAATTTCTCCTGCCTTTACCTTGTCGCCTTCCGAAAAGTCTTCTGCATAAGAGGATAAATGTGCATAATAAAAATACCCGCCTCCCGGACTTCGAATCCCAATGCGATATCCGCCCAGAGGAAGCCAGCCGATTTTCTCCACTCTGCCCTCTGTCATGCTTAAAATCGGATAATAATCTGTTTTTGACTCCTTGGGAAAAATATCACAGCCCTCATGAAATCGTTCCCCTCCATAGTGCCTTTTTTCATGCCAGCTGTTTTCATAAGAAAAAGTCTCCGTCCTTGCGTTAATTCTCCCTGCAACAGGAAAACATTTTAAATCCTCCCAAAAAACCAGATATTTTTCCATGTCCTCTTTGGAAATCCCTGCATTTTCCATGCTTTTTACAGGAAGTCCTTTCTGCCTCAACTCTTCCAAAGAAGCCTTTTCCTTTAATTCTCCTGTAAGATTTACATTCAAAAACAAAATCACACATAAAAACAGCAGTCTTTTCAGCACAAAAAACCTCCGTCTGCACACAAGATACTCCGGTAACTACACGCTTACCATTACATATCATTCTATGTGCAGACGAAGGCAATTATGACATTATTCCTTTATTCTTTTTAAAACCTCTAATAAATAGTTCCATACACGCTCTACGGAGGAGATAGAAAGCTTCTCCTCGGAAGTATGAATATCCTGCATGTCAGGGCCGATAGATACACAGTCCAGTCCTGCAATTTTCTCGTAGAATAAACCACATTCCAGGCCGGCGTGAATAACATTCACAACAGGCTCTTTCTGATACATTTCCTCATATACATCCACCAACACCTGACGAAGCTTAGAGTCCTGTTTGAATTCCCATGCAGGATATTCCCCTTCTATGGTGAAAGTACCGCCTAAAAATTCTGTCAGATATCCGATTTTATCAGCCAGCGCTTTCTTTGCCGTTCCCACAGAGCTTCTCACACTGGCAGAGCAGCTCAATACAGCAGGAGTCAGTTTTGTAATTCCCACGTTACAGGAGGTCTCTACCAGACCGTCAATAAACCCACACATCTTCTGAATGCCGTTTGGATAATTCAAAAGGAAAAACAGCGCTTTTTCCTGACTTACCGGATGAAGCACCGGCTCTGTGCCCTGTCCTTCCTCCTCTACGGTAACAGTAATCTCTTCGTCACTTCCTGTATATTCTTTTCTCAGGGCTTCTGTATAGGCTGCCGCATAAGCAGAAAGCTTTTCTCCGTCTTCCTTGGATGCCAGCACTAATGCCTCTGCCTCTCTCGGAATGGCATTGTCTTTTTGTCCTCCGAAAAGCTCTGAAACGGAATACTCTGCAAGTTCTTTTCCTTCATGCAGAAAACGTGCCAAAAGCAATGTGGCATTTGCTCTGTTCTTATCGATTTCTGCACCGGAGTGACCACCTAAAAGTCCGGATACTTTTACTCTCCATTTATAATCCGTATATTCCTGATAGCGAACAGGAATTTCGGAAACCGCTGTCATTCCTCCTGCACAGCCTGCACAAATATATCCTTCCTCTTCTGAGTCCAGATTGATTAAATATTTTGCCTTTAAAGGCGTTGTGTCAACAGAGGCTGCTCCCAAAAGTCCGATTTCCTCATCTACGGTAATAACCAGCTCCAGCGCCGGATGGGAAAGGGTGGTATCTTCCATAATTGCCAGTCCGTAAGCAACGGCAATTCCGTTATCTCCGCCTAAGGTTGTGTTGGTTGCAGAAACAAAATCACCCTCTATCCGAAGCTGCAGCGGGTCCTTTGTAAAATCATGTGTACTGTCTGCTGTTTTTTCGCAAACCATATCCATGTGTCCCTGAAGCATAACCACAGGCGCATTTTCATAACCCTCGGAAGCCTCTTTAAAAATAATTACATTATTATCATCATCCTGAATACAGCGTAAATTATGAGAATTTGCAAAGCTTACCAGATAATCACTGATTTCCTTTGTATTTCCTGAGCCGCGAGGAATTTTACTGATTTCCTCAAAATAATAAAATACCCTTTCAGGCTGTAAATGTTCTAATACTGCCATTTTTGTTTCCTCCTGTTTCTTTTCTTTCTTCATTCTTACACAGATTGAAAAAAATAGCAAGCTTTCCGGAAAAACTTGAATATTCTATTTCTTCTCACATATATTTTAGATAAAAACCTCGGGATTTTATCATGAAAAAAATTCTTCTTCCTTTTGCCCTACTATTCTTTTTATTTTTTCTTTTATTATTTCCCTCTCAGGCGTTTTCCTATGCCAAGGCAGGGCTTATGTTGTGGTTTTATACCCTTTTGCCTTCGCTTTTGCCTTTTATGATTTTATCCAATATCTGCATCAAAACAGGGCTGCTGGACAAACTTTTTGAAGCCCCGAAAAAATTTTGGAAAAAAGCCTTTGCCCTGTCTCCATCCGGCGCTTACGCATTATGTATGGGGATTTTCTGCGGTTATCCCATGGGCGCAAAAATCACCGCAGACCTTTACGCAGAACACCGTATTTCCAAACAGGAAGCCTCCTATCTGCTGACCTTTGCCTGTTTTCCCGGTCCCTCTTTCCTGTCTTCCTATTTATGTGTGGGACTTTTTAAAAATACCCGCCTGATTTTCCCTACATATTTTATTCTTTACAGCTCCGGCTTTTTATGCTCCCTTCTGTTTCGCCCTCAAAAAAGCTCGGAATTTTCTTATCTGAAAAAAACAAAAAAAGAGATATCCGGCTCCGATTTTCTCGGAAATATTCTGGATACCTCTATTATGAACGGTTTTGAAACAATTACAAAGCTGGGAGGATATATTTTAATTTTTTCCATCCTTCAGGGAATTTCCAGCATAGCCCTTCGTTCCTTCCCCACCCTCGGCTATTTCTTACAGGGAATTACGGAAATCACTACCGGAAATGCCGCTTTATCAAAAGCTTCTTGGAGCTTTGACCTTCTTTATCCTCTCATCCTTGCCTTTACTTCCTTTGGCGGTTTAAGCGTAGCCGCACAGACAAAGTCCATGCTTGCTGATACAGACCTGCCCTTTTCCTCTTATTTAAAAGGAAAAATATGCAACTTTTTCTGTACCTTTGCTATTGCCTTTTGCTTAGTCAAAATCGTCAAAGTCATCATCTAAATCTTCATCTTCGTCGAAACCATCCGGCTCATAGGAAGGTGCAGAAGCTTCTTCCTGAACCGGAGCTTCATTGCTCCGAACAAGCTGCGGAGATAACTCGGCTCTGTTCTGGTTGATAACCTCTAAAGAGCTGCGAAGCGCCTGAACAAAATCATTATATTTTGCTGCTGCATCCTCTAACATATTGCTGGCAAGCTGTCCCATATTTGCCATCATTTCATCTGTATAAGATACTGCGCTTAAACGAAGTGTATTTGCATCATTGGTAGCTGCGTCAATAATTGCCTGTGCCTGCTGATTTGCACTGTTGATTGTTTCGTTTGCCTGTGCGTAAGCCTGCTGCATAACCTCAGACTCTTTTACCATCTCCTGCACCTGTTTTTTGGTGTCTTCTATGATATTGTCTGCTTTTGCCTGTGCATCTGCTAAAATCGCATCTTTATTGCTGATGATTTTCTGATATCTTTTGATTTCATCCGGTGTTTTTAAACGAAGCTCTCTTAACAGCTCTTCGATTTCCTCTTTATTTACAATAATCTTTGTTGTAGATAACGCCTGATATTTACAACTTTCCACATATTCTTCGATTTCTTCAATAATCTGTTCAATTCTGCTGCTCATCTTTTATTTCTCCTTATTGTATTCTTTTCCCAAATGCCTCTGCCTGTATTTTTCCTCCACCTGTCGTACTACAAAATCCGGTGCAAAATTTGAAATATCCGCACCGAAAGACGCTGCCTCCTTCAATGTAGTAGAGCTTAAATACGCATACTGAAGACTGGTAGTCAAAAACATAGTATCCACATCAGTTGCCAACACGCGGTTTGTCTGTGCCATCTGTAATTCATATTCAAAATCAGTAAAGGCTCTCAAACCACGAATAATTACCTTTGCCTCGCAGCTTCGTGCAAAATTAACAGATAATCCGTCAAACGCCTGAATTTTCACGTTGGGAATATCTTCTGTTACATTCTCTAATATATTAACACGTTCTTCCACAGAAAACAACGGACTTTTTGCAGAATTATTCAAAACTCCTACAACAACCTCATCAAATAAGCTTGCTGCCCGTCTAATAATGTCCAGATGACCGTAAGTTGCCGGGTCAAAGCTTCCCGGATAAATTGCTCGTACCATTTTCTATGCCTTTCTAATAAAAATGTGCTGATTTGTCTTGTATCTTTTGATTTTATCAATGGAAAAACCCAGCTCCTCCAGATAACTAAAATCTGTTTCCAAAGAAGCTTCCACAATAATTCTTGTATCTTCATTTACAAACTTTACATCTCTTAAAAATTCTAAAACCTGTTTTTCCAATTCCTGATTATAAGGTGGGTCCATGAAGATACAATCAAACGGTTCTTCATTTTCCAAAAAAGCAACTGCCTGAAATATATCTTTGCACCATACATCAGCTCTGTCTGCCAGTTTGGTAAATTTCAGATTATCTTCAATTACGGCTGCTGCCTTTCTGTTTTTTTCAATAAAAACACAAAACTGTGCACCTCTGCTTAAAGCTTCTATTCCAATTCCGCCGCTTCCCGCAAAAATATCCAAAAATCGACATTCGCACAAATACGGCTGAAGCATATTAAATAACGTCTCCTTCACCCTGTCTGTGGTCGGTCTTGTTTCCAAGCCCGGAATTGTTTTTAAAGGCATACTTTTTGCACTTCCTGCAATGACTCTCATAAGCTGTTTTTCCTTCTTCAGTATCTTTTATCGGTTTAAGCGGTAATCCAAATCTCCCTGCTCCAGTCCCAATATCAGAGACTCTGCCGTTGCAATATTCGTTGCAATAGGAATATTGTACTGGTCGCAGCAGCCGGATATCTGATATACATCCGGTTCCGTACCGTCAATCATCGCCGGATTGTAGAAAAAGATTACCATATCAATATCTCCACGCTCAATCATTTCTGTAAACTGTTTATCTCCTCCCATGCTTCCCGGAAGGAATTTGTGGACACGCAGATTTGTAACCTCTTCAATTCTGCGTCCCGTAGTCCCTGTTGCATAAATCTCATGCTTTGCCAAAATATTCTTATAAGCAATGCAGAAGTCCTCAATCAGGGCTTTTTTACTGTTATGCGCTATAATTCCAACATTCATTTACATCAATCCTTATTTATTTTAATTCAATCAAACCATCCGGTTCTCTTGTATTCCAGAGTCTATTATAGCAAAAGCACTAACTTTTTGCAATTATTTTTTATCATTTTATACATTTTTTACAAATTTTGTGTACTTTCACAAAAAAAATCGACTTGAAACCCCAAATCCGAATACTCATTGTAATACAATTCACATAATTTGTCAAAACTTGAAAGAACTTCTAGTGTAAAAACTTTTTTAAATCACATACTAGCATTGTAACAAAAATAAATTCCAAAGGAGGAAATTAAAATGTCTAACAATAATTCTTCAAACAAAGCAGTTGTACCGGAAGCAAAGGGAGCATTAAACCGCTTCAAATATGAGGTTGCAAACGAATTAGGTGTACCTCTTACAGATGGTTACAACGGTAACTTAACATCTAAACAGAACGGTTCCGTTGGGGGATATATGGTCAAAAAAATGATTGAAGCTCAGGAACGTCAGATGTCTGGAAACGGAAGCACTCAGCAGTTCTAGTGTACGAAATCACTAGTAAAGTCTAACAACTAGAAAAAGGGATTTTCTTCTGCTTATTCTTAAAGTAAAAAGAAGGAAATCTCTTTTTATATTCCCGGCGTTTCCATTCTTTCTTTTCCGTAAGAGAAAAGTCTGTCCCTTAATCTTTCATGCTGAGGCAATGATAAATCCGGATCTAAAGCTAAAATTGCTCCTGCCGCCTCACCGGCTTCTTTTAGTATCTCTGCATCCTGATAAATATCTGCAATCTTAAATTCCATTAAGCCGCTTTGCCGTATACCAAAAAAATCCCCCGGTCCCCGCAAGCGCAAATCTTCTCCTGCAATCTGAAAGCCGTCATTGGATTTCACCAGAATTTCCAATCTCTCCTTTGTTTCCGTATCCTGTCCTCCCTGCACGAAAATACAGTAAGACTGATGTTCTCCTCGGCCTACCCTTCCTCTTAACTGATGAAGCTGAGCAAGTCCGAAGCGTTCTGCGTTTTCTACCATCATTACCGTTGCGTTGGGAACATTTACCCCTACCTCAATAACCGTGGTAGATACCAGCACCTGTATTTCATTTGCAGCAAACGCTTCCATAATTTTGTTCTTTTCTCCTGCCTTCATTCTTCCGTGAAGATACGCAACAGAGATATCAGAGGGCAGAGCCTCCTTTAAAATTTGCGTGTAATCAATGACGTTCTCCGCATCCAGCCCTTCGCTTTCCTCTACCATAGGGCAGATGACATACACCTGTCGTCCTTCCTCCACCTGCTTTTGAATAAAATGATAGGCTCTTGGACGGTAAGAAGTGTCCACCACACAGTTTTTTATAGGTAATCGCTTTGCCGGCAGCTCATCCATGACAGAAATGTCCAAATCTCCGTATAAAATAATTGCCAATGTTCTGGGAATTGGCGTGGCGCTCATGACCAGCACATGAGGTCTTGTTCCTTTTTTGGATAAGTCTTCCCTTTGCTGAACCCCAAAACGATGCTGCTCATCGGTAATCACCAATGCCAAATTTTCATATTCTACCTTTTCCTGTATCAGCGCATGGGTTCCGATAATCAGCTTTGCTTCTCCGGAAGCAATTTGAGCACATCTCTCCCTTTTTTCCTTTGCGGTATTCGAGCCGGTCAGAAGAACGGCTTTTAGCGGCAGCTGATGCTCCTTGAGCAGCTTTTCCATTTCTTTAAAATGCTGCTTTGCCAAAACCTCCGTAGGAACCATGAGCGCAGCCTGATATCCGTTAAATGCCGCCAGAAGCATTGCCAGAAATGCCATAATGGTTTTTCCGCTTCCCACATCTCCCTGTACCAGTCTGGACATCAGCGTATGTCCTGTCATATCCCTTTCAATTTCATTCCACACTCTCTTTTGTGCATTTGTCAATGGATACGGCAGTCCATCAATTACATTCTCTGTTTCCCATACCGGTTTTATGGCAAAAGAATTCGGCATGTCCTGTGTTTTTTCCTTCATCATTCGAATAGAAAGAATAAAAAGTAAAAATTCATCAAAAACTAATCGATGATGCCCCAGAAGTAAATCTTTCTTATCTTTTGGAAAATGAATATGTGAAACTGCATAGTTATATTCTGCCAACTGATAATAGTTTCTATACTCCTCCGGAAGATATTCCTGCACAATTTCTTTATTTTCCAAAATCTGATGTATGGTTTTTACCATCAGCTTATTGGTTAATCCCTTTGTCAGCCCGTAAATGGGGTAGAGACTGTGAAGCAGCGCCTTGTAATCTTCTCTTTTGAAAATCTCCGGTTGCTCCATGGTCTTTCGCCCGTTTTTGTCCGTTACCATTCCTCTGAAAATATAAAACCCGCCGGACCGCAAGGTATTGCGTAAAAAAGGCATATTGTACCACGTAAGCTGCAAGAAAGAATTTTCTTCTTTTAACGTGGCAGTCACTATGGTAAGTCTGCCTGTATTTCGCACGCCCACTTTTCCTGTAATCCTTCCCATAACCGCACATTTTTTTCCTGCGGTCACCTGAGAAACACCGACAGGCTCTGTATATTCATCATATTCCCTTGGATAATAACGGAGGAAATCACCTACTGTGGTAATTCCCAATTTTGCCAGAAGCTTTTCTGTTTTTTCTCCAATTCCTTTTATATTGCGAATACTTTCCTGTTCCTTCATCTGAAAAATCCTCATAAAAAAGAAGCGGTCAAGGCTATCGCATAAGTGCAACAACCCCAACAGCTCCTCTGTTCATCTCTTATTCTACGGAAACCACGTAGTAATAAATCGGCTGTCCGCCCTGATTGATTTCCACATCAAAATCAGGATATAACTCCTCCAGACGCTCACATAACTGTTCTGCATCTTCTTCTGTTACATCAGCCCCGTAATAAATGCTGATAATTTCTGTATCTTCGTCTACCATCTCTTTTAATGTTTCTACGGTAATGTCTTCGATACCCTGTCCGACTGCCAAAATCCCCTTATCGCCAATGCCCATGATATCGCCCTGACGAATTTCTTTGTCATCAATCTTTGTATCACGCACTGCATAAGTCACCTGACCTGTTTTCACATGTGTCATAGCTTCTAACATTTCTTCTGTGTTCTGCTCAACGGTTTTATCCGGCACATAAGAAATCAACGCTGTAATACCCTGAGGAATGGTTTTTGTCGGAATAACAATAATGTTCTTATCCTCTGTCAGGTCTCTTGCCTGATTTGCAGCCAGAATAATATTTTTATTATTTGGAAAAATAAATATATTTTTTGCATTTACATGAGAGATTGCCTGAAGCACATCCTCTGTACTTGGGTTCATGGTCTGTCCGCCTTCAATGAGATAATCTGCTCCCAATTCACGGAAAATCTCTCCCATACCATCTCCCACAGATACGGAAATAAATCCAACCTCTTTTTCCGGCTCTGCCTTTGCCTGCTGTGCAGCTACTTTTTCAGCGTCTTTAATCAAACGTTCATGATGCTCTAAGCGCATATTGTCAATTTTCATGTTGGACAGCTGTCCGTAGGTCAAAGCTCTCTGAATTGCATCACCCGGCGCATTGGTATGTACATGCACCTTTACGATTTCATCATCTGCCACGACTACCAGAGAGTCACCAATGGATAACAGGTATTCTTTGAAAGCTCTTTCTTCTTTTTCAGAGAATTCTTTTTCCAGCATAATAATAAATTCTGTACAGTAACCGAATTTAATATCGCTTTCCTCTGCGGACATTGGCTTGCTCATCACTGCATGAGCCGGTTTTTCGAAATTCATATCAATTTCTTTGCCCAGATATCCGTCAAAAGCACCTTTTAACACTTCTAAAAGTCCCTGTCCGCCGGAATCTACTACACCTGCTTCTTTTAAAACAGGAAGCATTTCCGGGGTTCTGGAAAGAACCTCCTCTGCTTCTGCAATTACATCTGCAAAAAATGTTTCCAGATTTTCACTGTCCTCTGCAATTTCCAGAGCTTTTACCGCAGCGCCCTTTGCCACAGTTAAAATTGTACCTTCTTTTGGTTTCATAACTGCTTTATACGCAGTTTCCACACCTTTTTCAAAAGCTCTGGCAAATGCCATGGCATCTACCTGCTCATGATGTTCGATTGATTTTGTAAATCCTCTTAAAAGCTGTGAAAGAATAACACCGGAGTTTCCTCTTGCTCCTCTTAAAGAACCGGAAGATATTGCTTTCGCCAGAGTTTTCATAGTAGAATCTGATAATGCGCTTACCTCAGACGCTGCCGCCATAATGGTCAGTGTCATGTTGGTTCCTGTATCGCCGTCCGGCACAGGAAAAACATTTAATTCATTTATCCACTCTTTCTTTGCCTCCAGATTTTTCGCTCCGGAAAGGAACATCCGGCCAAGCATTTTCGCATCAACGGTATTGGTATTCAAAACAAGTTTCCTCCTTATTAATCAATTACTCTTACGCCTTCTACAAGGATATTTATCTTCTCAATAGTCAGGCCTGTAAATTCTTCTACTTTGTATTTTACATTGCTGATTAAGTTATCAGCCATAGCAGAAATACTTACTCCGTAAGCCACGATTACATGAAACTCCAGTGTAATCTTATTATCTGCAATCATAACATTAATGCCGTGTTTTAAGCTGTCTTTCTTTAACAGCTTTACAAGGCCGTCCTTCATACTTACAGCAGCCATGCCCACAATTCCAAAACATTCCACTGCCACACTGCCTGCATAAGTTGCAATTACATCAGTATCAATTGTAATTTTTCCTAATCCTGTATCAACAAATCCATTCATGCACGGATACCTCCATACTTTTTTATATATGCTATTCTAACATATCTTTTCCAAAAACGAAATAATAATTTAATTTTTTTATAATTTTACTTGCAAAAACAAATATCATCTGCTAAAATAAGCTATGTTGTGAGTTTGTTATACAGACTTATTATATTTCTAAGGAGGTGCTACCATGGCAAAGTGCGCAATTTGTGAAAAAGGTGCTCATTTTGGAAACAACGTGAGCCATTCTCATAGAAGATCAAACAAAATGTGGAAATCCAACATTAAATCTGTAAGAGTTAAAACAGAAGGCGGAAACGCAAAAAAAATGTATGTTTGTACTTCCTGCTTACGAAGCGGTAAAGTTGAAAGAGCTTAATTACTGATTGACACATCAACAGACCTTGTCCATGCGACAAGGTCTGTTTTTTTATTCTCTTCTATTTATGAACAACTGCAAAACAGATTATATCCTGCCAGCAAGCACAGCACTGCCATAATCACCATAAAAAGAGATTTTGGAAAAATAAGCGCTAAAAATAATCCAATCCCTATTCCAAACAAAAACAGTCCGCATACACGACTCATATCTTTTTCCTTCTCTTTTCTCTTTTTATAGTATATGCAAAAAGCTGCCGCAGATTACCCGCAGCAGCTCTTCTGTCTTATTCTTCTTCCTCAGAAACCGTTTCTTCTTTTTTTAATCCTTCTTTTTCCGGCTCCTGCTCTTTTTTCCCTTCTGAAAATTTATTCAGGAAATCAGGAACCATATCCAGAATTTTTGTAAGACCATCCTGATTTTTAATATTTACCAGCTTTGTCATGCCATTGGAAATCACCAAAACAGCACTTGGAGAAACCTTTCCGCCCATTCCGCCGCCGCCGTTATTCTTTTTCTCACCGGAAAAAGCGCCTGCTCCCACTGCAAAGGAAACATCTACCAACGGAAGTATAATGGTATCTCCCACGGTAATTGCCTCACCTACCACCGTCTTTGTCGTAATAAAACTATCCATCCCTTTAAATAGCGACTCTACTGTTGTCTGAAAATTGTTTTCTGAAGCCATATTCTGTTTCCTCCTTAAAGATACTTAAATTTTTTTATAATAAAACGAAGCTCTCTGTTTTGAAATATGCGCCATGCAAGAAGCGCAAAATAAATACCGTAAATGCGTCCTCGAAAAGATATTTCTCCTTCTAAAATCTGTTCCTCAAAAAAGGGCTCTATTGTAAAATATTCCCCATACAGTGGATAAAATACACCTGCAACAGCCAGAATTTCTCCTGTCAGACAAGGGTCTTCCAATCCAAAGCGAATATTACCCTGCAATTTTTTCGGTTTTATATGAAAAATCAAGGACTTGATTTCTTTCAGCATCCATGCTTTTGTTTGCTTCATCTGCTCTGACTTTAAAATTTTTTTTACTTTTTTTATTTTATCACAGATTTTTTCGATTGTTAATCGAAAATCCGCAAAAGACCGCCCTATTCCTTTTCTTTTCGACTTTTCTTTTGGAGAAACTTGTTCTTCTGCTTTTTCTGTTTCCTTTTGAACAGCTTCCCTTGGGCTTTGCCCTGTATACTCCCTTTTCTTGGCTTCGCCACTGTTTTCCTGCACGGCAGTAAGCTCTTTTGGCTGTTTTTTTTCGGTTTTCTTTCCTGCCCGCCTTTTAAAAATCCTCTTAAATTGCTCCGTGGAAATACCGCAAATCCGCACAGAATAATGTGTACCTTCTTCATACCATACTTTCAAAGAAATTCCACGAAACAGCCACGAAATTTTTAGGCTTCCTTTCAAGCTGTCCTGATTTTTCTCTCCTGCCCCCTGATAAACAACAGGACAAAAGAGCATACAGCTTAAAATCAGCAGCAAAAGCCCCAAAAGAACTGCCAGAAGAATACCTGCTATTTTCAAAATTCCCAATAAAATATGTAGCATCGCCATTCTCTCACCTGCTGCCTTCCTCTTTTATCTTATTTTCCAGCCATTTTCTCACATTAGGCGTACCTGTCTCCTTATATGCCTCTTCCACAAGCGTTCTGGTCATCTCCAATGCCTCCTCATAGCCGCAGCACAGCCCGATAATCACGGGACAAAATTTCCGTCTTGCCTTCTGCTTCAGCTCATTGGCTGAAAAAATTTCCAGCTGATTTTGAGAATTGCAGGCAAAGGTAATCAAATACACATCAAACACTCCTGCTCCTGCGTTAATTTTAAACATCAGCTGTCTTTTCTTCTTTTTTGCATTATCGCCAACATAGAGTTTTTTATACCAGTTTAACATATTTTCCACTCCTATATTTTAAAAAGAGGCTGTCACAAAAGCCTGCTACTGCTTCCTGCGACAGTCCTCTTTTTCCATGCTTACTCAGAAATACTTTCTATTTCCCCAAAGATTTGCTTTTTTCAAATCCAGGTATTCACTATAAGCCTTTTCCAAAATCTGCTTTTCATTTGAAAAACGTAACAGATGGTAAGCTTCATGGAATTTGTAAAAACCGGAATCCACAAAATATTCTTCTCTCTGCGGTCTGCTGTAATAGCTGTTGGCAGACATTAAATACCAATGTACGTCCTTTTCTACTACATCCTCCGGCACACAAAAACTATATTGACTCTTTCCCACATACTTAATGATGCTGGCTGATACTCCTGCTTCTTCTTTCACTTCCCGCAGGGCAGTATCCTTATAGTCTTCGCCCTTTTCTACCGTTCCTTTCGGCAGTACCCAGCCCTCGTATTTGTGCTTATAAGATTTATACAAGGTCAGTATCTTGCCCCGATATATTACCACTCCGCCACAGCTCGTTGCTTCAATCATATTGCACTTCCTCCTGCTTAAGACATACAAGTATGTCTGCGTTGTGTTTCTTTATTGGTAGTATACCTCTTTTTTTTCGCAGGCGCAAGAAATTTACAGCCACTAATTATAATAAAAAGCGTTGAACACCTGATGTGCTACCGGAACTGCTACCTTACTTCCTGTTCCGGCGCCCTCTGCAATTACGGCAATGGCTAAGTCCAGCTCCTCTACATTAGAAAATCCAATAAACCAGGAATGTGTCTTTATCTTTCCGTCACTTCCCGTATATTCCGCAGAACCTGTTTTTCCCGCTGCGGAGTAGCTTTCTCCTGAAAGCTTTGTTGCCGTACCGCTTTTTACCACTTCCGTCATCAATGCTTTTAATACTCCTGCTTCTTCTGCTGTCATAAGCTCTTTATAGACAGACGGCTTTGTAGTTTCTACTGTCTGGCCGCTGACCGTTTCTACCTTTTCTATATAATAAGGTTTCATAAGCTTTCCGTCATTGGCAATAGCAGCGGTAATCATAGCCATGTGCATCGGTGATACCAGCGTATTTCCCTGTCCGATGGCCGTCTGCATCAGCAGTGGATTTCCCGGCGCACTTCCAAGGTCAAATCTACTCTTGTTATATTCCAAAGGAATTGGAAGCTTACTGTTAAACAACAGGTTCTCTGCTGTCTCCTGCAGATTTTTCGCTCCTAAATCAAGTCCGATCTGTGTAAATGCCGTATTACAGGATTTTGCAAATGCTTTTGTAAAATCCTCCGAGCCGTGAACCTCCCCGCCAAAGCAAGGAATTTTATGGTCGTCTACCGTAATGCTTCCCTTACAATTATAAGAAAATCCATCAATCGTTCCATGCTCCCGCAAATATGCCAACGCATCTACCACTTTAAAAATAGACCCGGGCGGATAAGCCCCCTGTGTAGCTCTATTTAAAAGACTGCTGTTTGCAGAGTCATTTACCAAGGCATCCCAATCTTCCTCTACCATATTCGGATTAAAATCCGGTTTGCTTACAGAAGCCAGTACAGCACCTGTCTTTGGGTCTAAAACAACCACAGCGCCGTTGTAAGAGCCAAGGGCATTATAAGCTGCCTCCTGCAATTTTGTGTTTAAGGTAGTTACCACGCTGTCACCCGGATTTTTGTTCTCCAGAATTTCGTTTTTCACCTGCTCAATATAATTATTATGGGAAGACATCAACGAAAAATTAGCCAGCGCTTCAATTCCGTTTTTTCCATTACAGTCATAGCCTACCACATGGGCAAACTTATTTCCGTAAGGATAAACTCTTGTTTCATTACCCTCTCCGTCAGTTTCTGTATATGCGAGAGTCTGTCCGTCTGAGGATAGAATTTTTCCTCTGGTAATCCTGTCTGCCAACTGGTTTTGACGGGTATTATACGGACTGCTGATAACATCCTCTCGTTTTTCCACATTAAAATATACCATATATCCAATTAAGGATATAAAAATAGCTACAAAGAAATAGCTGATAATCGTATACTCTTTGTTTTTGGAACGTTTTCTTTTTTTGCGCTTTTTCTTCATAGCTTCCTCTTCTTTTTGAAGCTTTTTTGCGCTTTTCTTATTTTTGTCTTTCAATTTCTTCGTCCTCATCTTCTCTTAAAATATACAATCCCTGAATAATTGCCAGCATGATAATGGTACTTAACACAGAACTTCCTCCATAGCTGACCAAGGGCAGCGTAATTCCCGTCATAGGAATAAACTTCGTCACTCCGCCAATGGTAAGAAATACCTGAAAGGCATATTCTGTTCCCAGTCCCAATGCAATCAGCTTATAAAATCTTTTCTTAATCCGCAGAGAAATATTTACAACCAAAAGAAACATACTCATACAAATTAAAATCAGACAAATAGCAAACAGTCCTCCCAGCTCTTCACAAATTGCCGCAAACATATAGTCCTGTTTTACAAAAGGTATCATTTCCGGCGAGCCCTGACAAAGCCCCATGCCAAACCAGCCTCCTGCACCGATGGCAAATAGCCCCTGCACAATCTGATATCCCGCCCCCTCATAGACACTGAAAGGAGATTTCCAAGCCACCACTCGCTGTCTTACGTGAGAGAAAAGGAAATAGGCAATCACTGCCGCCGCACTTCCGCTTCCCAATCCTGCCAAAAGATAAAACGGTTTTTTGGTTGCCACATAAAGCATAATGACATAAGTAATAAAAAATACAACCGCACTTCCCAAATCTCTGGAAAGCACCAAAGTCAGCACATAGACCGCCGCAATGGCAGTTGTGATTACATGGTCTTTAAAGGTAGCGCTTTTTCGATATAAACGACTTGCCACAAAAAACACAAAAATAATTTTTACAAACTCAGATGGCTGAAACACAAAGAAGCCAAGGTCAATATTGATTTTTGCCCCGTTAACATTCTTACCGAAAATCAGTACAACCAGCAAAAGTCCCAAGCCTAATGCAGCGTAAAACCATGTCCAGTTTTTCAAAAAATACATTTTTTTAATCATAATCGGTATAATCATAGCAATGACCGTAGCCACAGCTACAATGGCAAACTGCCGAATGGCTGAGTCCGGAGAAAGTCTGGACAGCATAATAAACCCAATAGACAGCAGCATACACATATGATTTAAAAGCAAGATAGACGCCTTTTTATAGAAAATGCGATACAAGGCCTGCACAGTAATCAGGTATAGCAGCAACGCCCCAAAAAGATAAATAATCTCCACTTTCTCTGTCTTTAAAAAAATAACCAAAAAAGCGGTAAAATCCAAGAATACAATGATCAGAAGCTGTTTTCTTAAAATATAACGTTTGTCATAATCATCCTCATACTTAAATACGGTAAAGCTTTCAAAGGTATAAAGTACAATGAGAATTAATAAAAAATATTTTGAAAGTTCAATAATTAAATTTAACACTTGTTCACCTACTCTACCCCTCTTTTAAAATGCCCTTTTGTAAATTCCGGCATTTCTTTCGGGTTTTTCTTTTTCACATTTTTGTTTTCCTGTGCGTATGCTCCAAGAAACATATCCAGCAGATTTTTCATTTCTTCCTTTGTTTCAACAGTAAAATTCAGTCTCAATGACGCAAATCCCTCTCCGAAAAGCTGCGGTGCTTCCTCTAAAAGCCCTGTGGGAACACTGTTATAAATCACATTATAGCAAAAATCACAGAAGGTCCTTGTGGGAAAGTATTTTCCATAACGGTCCTTTAATTTCACAAGGCTGCTGTTTTTATCACATTTTCCGCAGGTTTTCTTAATGCACTGGGCAGATATCATCATGGGGTAATGCCCATAAATCACCATTTCACTGTTTTCATTATCTCTTGCATGAATTTCTTTTCCGTTAAGCTCCAGTGGAACTGTGGTACGCATAACGCCTAATTTATCCAGCGTATTCTTTGCATTGTCATTAAACGCATACACAGAATAGTCAGTAACAGCCTTCTGCAACAGTCCAAGCTTGGATAAATATCCCAGCTCTTCTAAATTTCTCACCAGAAATCCTTCACATTGCTCTGCCATTTTCAAAAACTCCTGTTCCTCATCAGCAAGCTGTCCGTCTCTCAGCATGTACGGCAGCGCCAGATAAAATTCTTTTCCCTGCTTATGCACCTGATACATGGTCTCAAAAGCCTCTTTCCAACGCTGTTTTTTATCAAACATGGAGATATGGCAATACACACCCTGTATATCCTTTTCCTCCAGTACAGCCTCCAGCTGTTCTTTTGTCTCCACAGAAACATAGAAAACAGGATTTTTCCCAAATGCTTCACAACTCTTCTCTCTGCTGTTTTCTGTTCTTTCAGGCAAAGCTCTGCGATACTTTTTTAAAATTTCTTTTTCCAGCTCTTCTAAGCCCTTTCTTCGAAGCTCGTTGATGCTCTGCATAGGAAGAAATCCCGCTTCGTCTGTCATGATTTCCAAAGTGTCAAACACAAAAGGCGTCTGCCCTGTCTTTCTCATCTGCTTTTCTACCCGGTCTGCTGACAAAGGCTGCTTTTTTGCCTCCTCTACGGTATCTCCCATAACCTGAACATGAATATCCTGAAAGTCTAAATCCAGTATAGCAGGAGAATTGGCAAAAAGGATAAAATTCCCATTAATTTTTTCTTGTTTTTTTGTGTCCAAGTATTCTTTCTTTAACTGTTCAAAGAGAAGCTCATTCCGTTTTCCCGCAATCTTCTGTTTTTTATTCTGCTCCTTCTGATTTACCACCGCCATCATCTCTTTTCCGTTATGAGAATGATAATAGCCCTGATTAAAGCCGTCTCTTTGATATAAATCAAGGAGTATCTGCCTATCCTCAGATGTAACTCCATAATTCTTGGGATTTTTCTCGTACAAATCCAGATACTTTCTGTAAATGGAGGTCACCCCTGCCGCATACTCCGGACGCTTCATTCTGCCTTCTATTTTCAAGGAATAGACTCCCGCCTGTAAAATTTCCGGCAAAATGTCAACGGTACACATATCCTTTGGACTTAACAGATATGCCTGCTCTTCCTGACTAATCTGCTCTCTGCCTTTATATGCTGTATAGGGCAGACGGCAGGGCTGAGCGCATCTGCCTCTGTTGCCGCTTCTGCCTCCCAGCATGCTGCTGAACAGGCACATGCCGGAATAACAGTAGCAAAGCGCCCCATGGACAAAGCTTTCGATTTCCATCCCTGTTTCCTTGTAAATTTCATGAATTTCCTTTAAAGACAGCTCTCTTGCCGTTACAATCCTGGATACTCCTGCTTCCTTTAAAAGCGCCGCTCCCCTTGCGCCTGTCACCGCCATCTGTGTACTGGCATGAATAGGAAAGTTGGGAAATTCTTTTTTCAAAAAAGACAGCACGCCCAAGTCCTGCACAATCACCGCATCAATTCCCTGCTGATAGTACGGAGCCAGAAAATCATAGAGCTGTCCGTAAAGCTCTTTATTCTTTAAAAGGGTATTTACCGTCAAATAGATTTGTTTTCCGTGTATGTGGGCATAGTCAATGGCCTCCAGCATTTCATCCTGCTGAGGATTATTGGCGTATGCTCTTGCGCCAAACATACTTCCTCCAATATAAACAGCATCTGCACCTGCCTTTACAACTGCCTGCAAGCCTTCATAAGAGCCTGCCGGTGCTAACAATTCTGCTTTCATAATTCAAATATCCTTTCTTTTTCAAATAATAGAAATGGGGCAAACAACAACTGCCCACCCCATCGCTCTTTTCTATATTATTTTAAAAGCTCGTCCAGCTCCTTCTCCAGCTCTGCTGCTTTTTGCTGCAATTCCTGTATTCTTTCCTGAGCCTTTTCCTTTGCTTCATCAAGCTCTACCTGTTTGTTGATTAAGTCATGTTTTAAATCATACATTTCCCTGTCTTTGGCTTCCAGTTCTTCCTCGAACATTTCCGCCTGTCTCTTTGCCTTAAAATAATCATCTGCAATATTTAAACTGAGCAGGGTATGTCTGGTTTCCTGTGACTGTCTGTTGTATCCCGGAAGCTGTCCTAACTCTGTCAGCTTTCCGTTCATATAATTTGCAACCTTTTGTAGGTATTCTTCACTTTCATATCCGCTTAAAGTGATGATTTTTCCTCCAATCAGCACCTGGGTTGTATTCTTAACTGCCATCTAATCCTCCCGCCTTTTCTTACGTTCCTTATTGTCTATTATAATCGAAATTCCGAGAAAAACAACCATTATTTTATTCCCAGATGATGATAGGTCAATTCTGTTACGGTTCTTCCCCTTGGAGTTCGAAGCAAAAATCCGTTTTTAATCAGATATGGCTCATACACATCTTCAATGGTTCCTGCATCCTCGCCGATTGCGGCTGACAGGGTATCCAGCCCCACAGGTCCTCCTGAAAACCGTTCAATAATGGTGGTAAGCAAAAGTCTGTCTGTCTGGTCCAGACCGTAGCGGTCCACCTCTAACAAATCCATAGCAAAATCCGCAACTTCCTTTGTAATCTTCCCATCGTATTTTACCTGTGCAAAATCTCGTACTCTTTTCAAAAGACGATTTGCAAGTCGTGGTGTTCCTCTGGAACGCTTTGCCATTTCCAAAGCTCCTGCCTCGTCAATTTCTACGCCCAAAACCTTTGCAGAACGAATAATAATGGTCTGAAGCTCCTCTTCTGTATAAAATTCCAGATGATGTACGACACCAAATCGGTCACGCAGAGGAGCGGTTAAAAGTCCTGCTCTTGTTGTAGCTCCTACCAGTGTAAATTTCGGCAAATCCAGACGAATGGAGCGGGCAGTCGCACCCTTTCCAATCATAATATCAATGGCATAGTCTTCCATTGCAGGGTAAAGCACTTCCTCCACCTGTCTGTTCAGGCGGTGGATTTCATCTACAAACAACACATCATTTTCCTGCAAATTATTTAAAATTGCCGCCATTTCTCCCGGCTTTTCAATGGCAGGCCCACTGGTTACTTTCATGTGCACGCCCAGCTCATTGGCAATAATTCCTGCCAGTGTTGTTTTTCCAAGTCCCGGAGGTCCGTAAAACAGCACATGGTCTAAGGCATCTCCTCTTTGCTTTGCAGCCTCAATATAAACCTTCAGGTTTTTCTTTGCTTTTTCCTGTCCGATATAATCATTTAAAAGCTGAGGTCTTAAATTGCCCTCTGTGCGAAGGTCTTCCTCCATCACATCTGTGGTAATAATTCTTTTTTCCATGATTTTTCCTCTTTATTTAAAACATGTTTTTCAATGCCTGTTTTAATAAATCCTCCACGCTCATACCCTCTGTAATTTCTGTATGCTTTACCGCACGAAGGGCATCTGCTCCGGAATATCCCAGAGCAGTCAATGCCTCTACTGCCTCCTTCTTAATATCAGAAACATCACTCAGGCTTCCTGCGCTTTCCTGCACATGCTCTGATTTTAAGTCAAACGCTTCCTGAAGACTCATTTTATCCTTTAATTCTAAAATCAGCTTTTGTGCCGTCTTCTTCCCAATTCCCGGCGCTTTTGAGATGGTCTTCACATCATCCGCCAAAACAGCGAAGCGCAGCTCGTCTGCGGACAGTCCCGATAAGACTCCAAGCGCCGCCTTTGGTCCGATACCATTTACTCCCAACAGCAATTTGAAAACATTCAAATCGTCTTTGGTAAGAAAACCATACAGCTGCATGGCATCCTCCCTGACATTTAAGTAAGTGTAAATCTTCGTCTCATCACCTGTACGCAGAACCCCATCTACTCCTGCCATGGGCATAAAAAGATTATATCCTATATTTCCCGCTTCCAAAATTACTCTGTCTTCTAAAATTTCAACAATTTCACCTTTTAAATACGCTATCATTTCCTATCCTTCCCGGTATTCTCTTATAAATTTCCGAAGATACAATTCCTATTAAAAGTCCGGTTACTGTTCCTGCAAAAAGTAAAATCGGAAAATAGAAAAAGACACTTCCGCTTTCCACCACCAAAGCTGCTATGATAAGCTGTCCTATATTATGTGTCACACCTCCGATTACACTGACTCCTGCCATAGATAAGCCTTTTATTTTCTTTGCCAAAGTCATGCAAAACAGGCTTAAAAAAGCTCCTGCCAGGCTGTATACAATAGAAAACAAATTTCCAAACATAAATCCAATGCACACAATTCGGATGCAGGAGACAAGAGCAGCCTCTTTGTAAGTAAAGCTATATAAAAGAAATACCGTTACCAAATTTGTAATTCCAAGCTTTACTCCCGGTGCAAAGGGAAACAAAGGAAGCAGCATTTCCACATATCCCAAGATAATTGCCAATGCACAGAGCAGTCCGATATACGCTGTTTTTTTCATTCAAATCCTCGCTTCTATTTCACTATACTGTCAATTTCCTCTGCCTTTTTATTCTCTGTTACAATTTCCAAAACCACTTTATTTGGCAGACAGATGATACTTTCTCCAAACGCTTTGATTTTCCCCTGCTTTACGCACAGCTGGTCAGGGCAGTCCGCCTCTGTCATGGACACTGTTCCGTCCTCTTCAATTTGGCATACATTGGTATCCCCGATTTTAATTTCCTGTTTATCTTTTAAAGAATACTCTCCGCAGACTTCTCCATCCACAGAAATTTTCAGCATTTGCTTATCTGAAGCTGCTGATTTCTGAATGCCTTTAAACGCAACAAAACCAATCATTCCTGCTGCCAAGAGAATACAAATTAGAAACAAATCCTTTTTCTTCATGAATTACTCTCCTGTTCTTATTTTCTGTGTCCTATCTTAACATAGCCAAATAAAAAATGCAAATGTATGTTCGCAAAATATGCGACTGATACATTTGCATTCTTATCTTACAGAATAATGTGGCGTGGACATGTTTCTTTACATTTTCCACAATTTGTACATTTTTCATAATCAATCTGTGCCACATTGTCTACCACTGTAATGGCTTCGCTCGGACACTCTTTGACACATTTACGGCAGCCGATACAACCGATTTCACAGGCGCTCATGACTGCCTTTCCTTTCTCCTTGGAGCTGCATGCCACAGCCTGCTTCTGCTGATATGGAATTAATTCGATTAAATGCTTCGGACATTCTGCCACGCATTTTCCGCATGCCTTACATTTCTCTTTGTCTACCACGGCAATACCGTTGACAATATGTATAGCATCAAAACCACAGGCTTTTACACAGGAGCCATAGCCAAGACATCCGTAGGAGCAGGCTTTTTCTCCGCCGTTTTGCATAAGAGCAGCCATTTTACAGTCCTTTACACCGGTGTAATCGTAGCTTTTTCCGGCTTTTTCGCAATCACCGGCACATTTTACAAAAGCTGTCATACGAATGTTTTCTCCTGCTTCCTGCCCCATAATCGCTGCAATCTTTGCCGCTGCTGCCGCTCCACCTACGGGACAGGCATTTACAGGCGCTTCTCCCTTTGCAATGGCTGCTGCCAGTCCGTCACATCCCGGAAATCCGCAACCTCCGCAGTTATTGCCGGGCAGCTCTTCCCTTACCTGTATTTCTCTTTCATCTACTTCTACTGCAAATTTCTTTCCGGCAACTCCCAGAAAAAGTCCGATGAAAAGCCCTACGCCGCCTACCAGAGCTGCCGCAATGATAATTCCTGTTATCATAGTTCACACCTCCTAAATAATTCCTGAAAAGCCAAAGAAAGCAATGGCCATCAATCCGGCAGTCAAAAGCACAATCGGAAATCCCTGAAAATATTTCGGAACATCATTATACTCCATTTTTTCACGAAGCCCTGCCATTAAAACAATAGAAATGGTAAAGCCCACTGCTGTGGCAAATCCGTTTACTGTTCCCTGCAAGACATTATAAGATTTCTGCACATTGATAACTGCAACACCTAAAACCGCACAGTTTGTAGTAATCAGAGGAAGGTAAACACCAAGGCTCTGATACAGCGCCGGCATTGCCTTTTTCAAAAACATTTCTACAAACTGAACTAACGCCGCAATAACTAAAATAAATACTATCGTCTGCATATAGCCCATATCCAAAGGACTTAAAACAAACTGATAAATTAAGCTGGTTACCAGTGAAGACAGGGTAATAACAAAGATAACCGCTCCTCCCATGCCCGCTGCCGTTTCTATTTTCTTAGAAACTCCAAAGAAGGGACAAAGACCGAGGAACTGACTTAAAACAACATTATTTACCACCGCTGCTCCAACAGCTATAATCAATAATTCTTTCATTCCGTCTCCCTCCCCTTATTTCTTCACTGTATTA